>SEEM01000289.1 GCA_004144595.1 Hyphomicrobiales bacterium | reverse complement strand
ACCGGCACGCGGTTGAACAGGTCGATCGCGTCGATATTGCGCATCCGGATGCAGCCGGACGAGGCCGAGCGGCCGATCGTCTCCGGCTCGTTGGTGCCGTGGATGCGGTAGAGCGTGTCGTTGCCGTTCTGGTAGAGATAGAGCGCGCGGGCGCCGAGCGGGTTTTCCGGCCCGCCGTTCATCCCGCCGGCAACCGGCTTCAGATGCGGCCAGCGCTTGACCATCTCGGCCGGCGGCGTCCAGCGCGGCCATTCGGCCTTGCGCTGCACCACGGCCTCACCGGTCCAGCCAAAGGCCTCGTCACCGGTGGCGACGCCGTAGCGGATCGCCTTCTTGTTGGGGAGGACGAGGTAGAGAAACTTCTCCTTCGTATCGACATAGACCGTTCCGGGCGGCTGCCCGGTCGGATCGCTGATCTCATAGGGGAGATACGGCAGGTAGGTGTCGAACTTGGGGACGAGCGCGATATACTCGGCATCGCGGGCTGACAGCTCCGGCGCGCTGACGCTCTTGTACTGGCACGCGCCCAGCAGGGCGGACAGCGCCAGTGCAACGAAAACGGTCTTCTTCATAGCCCCCACCCAGCCGACCCTAAGGCAGCCTTTATGATGAATCCAACGTTAACGTTTCGTATCGCCAGCGTCCCTGCCCGACAGCGGCGGGTCGGCGAAGCACTAGGCCTCAAACGGCCATGGCGCAATCTGGTTCCCTTTATGGCATTCGGAAGGCTTACGGGCGTGGCAAACCAGCCACGCCTCGGGCTCCAGCCAGCACCACCGCGCGGATAACGGCTCTTGACGACACTGCTCTTCACCCATCCGGCGGGCCTCGCGCATGCGATGCCGCCCGGCCATCCCGAATGCGCAGACCGCCTGAAAGCGGTCGAGCATGCGCTGGAAGCCGAGCGCTTCGCGGCACTGATTAGGCTGGAAACCCCGCTCGGGACGCTCGCCCAGGTCTCGAAGCGGCTTTGCGTGGCGTCGGCGGCGCCGCAGCGGCCGTGGACGAGGTGATGGCCGGCAAGGCGCGCAACGCGTTCGTGGCGATGCGCCCGCCCGGGCACCATGCCGAGCGGGAACGCGCCATGGGCTTCTGCTTCTTCAACCATGCTGCGATCGCGGCGCGCCACGCGCAAACGACCCATGGCGCCGCGCGCGTCGCCATCGTCGACTGGGATGTGCATCACGGCAACGGCACGCAGGACATCTTCTGGGACGATGCCAGCGTGCTCTACGCCTCCGTCCACGAGATGCCGCTCTATCCCGGCACCGGCGCGGCCTCGGAACGGGGCACGCAGGGCACGATCGTGAACGCCCCCTTGCGGGCCGGAGACGGCTCCGACGAGTTCCGAGATGCTTTCGAGACCGCGATCCTGCCGCGGCTCGATGCGTTCCGCCCCGATCTCGTGGTAATTTCAGCCGGGTTCGACGCACATTGGCGCGACCCGCTTGCCAGCCTCAACCTGCGCGAGGCGGATTTCGCCTGGGCGACCTCGAGGCTGATGGAGGCCGCCGACCGCCATGCCGGCGGCCGGATCGTCTCGGTGCTGGAGGGCGGCTACGACCTCGACGCGCTCGCGAAATCGACGGCCGCCCATGTCTCGGCGCTGATGGAGGGGTGAGCGCCGCGAAGCGCTGCATTTATTCCAGCGGCGAGGTCTCGGCGATCTCGATGCCGAAGCCGGACAGGCCGACGAAGGAGCGCGGCGAGGAGGCGAGATTGATGATCGAGCGCACGCCGAGATCGCGCAGGATCTGCGCGCCCAGGCCGACCTCGCGCCATTGCTGGCTGCGCAGAGCGTCCGAATTTTCGTCGTCGACGGGCTTGATCGGCACGCCGGCGCTGCCGTCGCGCAGATAGATCAGCACGCCCTTGCCCTCCTGCTGGAAGCGGCGCAGCGCGCATTGGATCGAGCTGGCGCCGCCGAGCACGTCGGCGACCACGTCGGCGCGATGCAGGCGAGCCGGAACCTTCTCGCCGTCGCCGAGCTTGCCCATCACGAAGGCGAAGTGCTGGGTGTCGTCGAAGGGCGTGACATAGACATGGCCGGTGACGTCGCCGAACGCGGTCTTGACCGGGAAGGAATGCACGCGCTCGACCAGCTTCTCGCGCGACTGGCGATAGGCGATCAGGTCCGCGACGGTGATCTGCTTGAGGCCGTGCTTTTCGGCGAAGGCGGTGATCTGCGCGCCCTTCATCACCGTGCCGTCGTCATTGGCCAGCTCGCAGATGACGCCGACCTGCGGGAGGTCGGCGAGCTTGCACAGGTCGACCGCAGCCTCGGTATGGCCGGAGCGCATCAGCACGCCACCGTCCTTGGCGATGAGCGGGAAGACATGGCCGGGGCGGACGAAATCGGCGGCGCCCATGTTGCCGTTGGCGAGCGCGCGGACCGTGTTGGTGCGCTGCTCGGCCGAGATGCCTGTGGTCAGCCCATGCTTGACGTCGACCGTGATGGTGAAGGCCGTGCCGAGCGGGGCGTCGTTCGACGAGACCATCGGATCGAGGCGCAGGCGCCGGGCCTCGCCCGTCGTCAGCGGGGCGCAGACGATGCCGCAGGTGTTGCGGATGATGAAGGCCATCTTCTCAGGCGTGCAGAGCGAGGCTGCGACGATGAGATCGCCCTCGTTCTCGCGATCGTCGTCATCGGTGACGATGACGATCTCGCCGCGGGCGAAGGCATCGATGGTCTCGGCGACATTCTGGGACATGGCAGCCTCGCGCGGCCCTGACAGGCCGAGGAAATCATTGGGGGTGACGGTGCCGCCGGTGGCGGCGGTGATGCGCTCGGCGCTTTCGCGGGAGATCCAGGCGGCCGGGTCGTTGCAGAGCGCGGTCACGCTGGCCGGCGACAGGCCGACCTGCCTGGCGAAGGCGCTGCGTGCGATCTTGTTCTGCCGGAGCCAGACGTCGAGCTTCATGCCGTGAAGCTAATACGACGAGATTTCATTATCAATGAATCAGC
>SEEM01000097.1 GCA_004144595.1 Hyphomicrobiales bacterium | reverse complement strand
AGGTCGGCATTGGGGAATTCGGCCAGCGCCATCTCGGCGGCGTTCTTCAGGGAGTTGCCGACGACCGCGCCCTGGCCCTCGGCCGTGAGCGGCAGGATGAGGCCGACCTTGACCTTGCCGGTGCCGATGGTCTGCCCGGTCGGCGCCGCGGCACCGCCGGCGGCAGGCGCGCCCGAATCGAAGCCCGGCATGCCGGAGGTGCCGCCGCCGCAAGCCGCGAGCGCCAGCGGCAGCATGACGGCCAAGGTCCGTGCCTTGAACCGCAGGATCGGTGCGAGGTGCCGATGAAAAAACACGGGCGATCTCCAGTCGTGACAGGGCCGGCGAAACGCTGCCCGGCGATGGGTCCTGTGGAACCGATATTCCCCCGGACCTCTCGTGCCAGTGTGGAAGCCTATTTTCAAGTTGTTAACTATGGGTTGCACAGGCGCGGGCGCGCCTTGCCATGGCGCGGGCCGGGCGGCTGTGGCAGCGTGATCGGATGTCGACCCATACGCCCGCCCGCCCTCCGAGCTATACCGCCTTCGGCCTGAAAGCCGAGGCCGAGCCGCTGGCGCCGGGCCTCCACATCGTCGCGACGCCGATCGGTAACCTTCGCGACATCTCGTTTAGGGCGCTGGCGACGCTTGCTGCCGCCGATGCGATCCTGGCCGAGGATACCCGCACCTCCAAGACGCTGCTGGCTCATTACGGCATTTCGACGCCGCTCCTGCCCTATCACGAGCACAACGCCGCGCAGATGCGCCCGAAGGTGCTGGCGAAGCTGCGCGAGGGCGGCAAGCTCGCCCTGATCTCGGATGCCGGCACGCCCTTGGTTTCCGACCCCGGCTACAAGCTCGTCGCGGAGCTGGTGGCGGAAGGCCTGCCCGTCACCGGCATCCCCGGCCCCTCCGCCGTGCTGGCTGCCCTGGTGCTCGCCGGTCTTCCGACCGACCGCTTCTTTTTCGAGGGCTTCCTGCCGCCGAAATCGGGCGGCCGTCGCACCCGTCTGACCGAGCTTGCCGCGATTCCCGGCACGCTGGTCTTCTTCGAATCACCGCGCCGCCTCGCCGAGATGCTGGCTGACGCCGCTGCCGTGCTCGGCGCGCGTCCGGGCGCCGTCGCGCGCGAGCTCACCAAGTTCTACGAGACGGTCAGGCGCGGCACCCTTCCCGAATTGGCCGCCCATTACGATGGCGAGGAAGAGGCGCGTGGCGAGATCGTCGTGATCATCGGCCCGCCCGGCGCCACCGATCTCGTCCCCACCGACGAGGCGATCGACGAGCGACTGCGCGCGGCCTTGACCAAGGTCTCGCTGAAGGAGGCCGTGGCGCAGGTCGCAGCCGAGACCGGCCAGCCGCGCCGCAAGGTCTATGCCCGCGCTCTCGAACTCACCCGCGACGGTCCGTGAGCGGGGCGGGCACCGATCCGGGCGGGCGCAGTCGCAGGGCGCGGCGCTCCGGCCTGACCGGAAGCCGCGCCGAATGGCTCGCCATCCTCTGGCTCACCGCCAAAGGTTATCGCCTGCTCGAGCGCCGCTTCGGCGGCAAGGGCGGCGAGATCGACCTCGTGATGAAGCGCGGCCGCACCATCGCCTTCGTCGAGGTCAAGGCGCGAAACCGGCTCGACGACGCCATGATCGCCATCACCGCGGAAAAGCAGCGCCTGGTCGAGCGGCGCATCCGGCATTGGGTCTCGCGCAATCCCTGGGCAGCTGATCACTATCTGCGGGCCGATGCGGTGTTCCTGGCTCCCTGGCGCCGGCCGCGCCATGTGCCCGCCGCCTTCGCGCTTGTCCTCTGATGCAAGAGCATTGTGCAAAAAAGTGGGTACCGGTTTTTTGCTGAAACAATGCTCAAGCTTCTAGAATCGATCACGTTTTTAGCCTTCTGACGATTTCGTCAGAAGGCGACGTGGTCGATGTCACCCACTTGCAGGAACCCCGCCCGCGGCCCGATAAGAGCGGCCTGCAACAGGAAGCCTGTCATGAGCCTCAACGTCGCCATCCAGATGGACCCGATCGAGCGCATCCGGATCGCCGGGGATACCGGCTTCGCGCTGATGCTGGAAGCGCAGGCACGCGGCCACACGCTCTACACCTACACGCCCGACAAGCTCTCGATGCGCGACGGCAAGGTCACCGCGCCGATGCGCCCGGTGAAGGTGCGCGACGCCGAAGGCGACTATTTCACGGCCGGCGCCGAGGAGAAGATCGATCTGTCCGGGCTCGACGTCGTCCTGCTCCGGCAGGACCCGCCCTTCGACATGGCTTATGTCACCACGACGCACATGCTCGAGCGCATCCACCCCAAGACGCTGGTGGTCAATGATCCGACCTCGGTGCGCAATGCGCCCGAGAAGATTCTCGTCACCCATTTCCCGGAATTGATGCCGCCGACCCTGATCACCCGTGACAGGGCGGAAATCGAGGCCTTCCGCGACGAGCACGGCGAGATCGTCATGAAGCCGCTCTACGGCCATGGCGGCGCGACCGTATTCAAGACCAGCAAGACCGATCCGAATTTCGGCTCGCTCTTCGACCTGTTCAGCAACCTCTTCCGCGAGCCCTGGGTGGTGCAGGGCTTCATCAAGGAGGTCAGCGAGGGCGACAAGCGGATCATCCTGATCGACGGCAAGGCGGCCGGCGCCGTCAACCGCGTCCCGGCGGCCGGTGACCTGCGCGCCAACATGGTGCGCGGCGGCGCGGCCCGCCCGACCGATCTCTCGAAGCAGGAGCTCGCGATCTGCGAGGCGATCGGCCCGACCTTGCGCGAGCGCGGCCTGCTGCTGGTCGGCATCGACGTGATCCACGGCAAGCTGACCGAAATCAACGTCACCGCGCCGACCGGCGTGCGCGCGATCAAGAAGCTCGGCGGCCCGGACCTCGCGGCCCAGCTCTTCGACGTGATCGAGGCGAAGCGCGGCCGCTAGACCATATCGATCTGACCGAAACCTCGGCCGTCATTGCGAGGAGCGCTAGCGACGAAGCAATCCAGGGCGGCAGAGCTCTATGTTCCCCCTGGATTGCTTCGCTTCGCTCGCCATGACGGCTCCGTCACACCGGACCCAGTTCTAACCCGCCCTCACGTAGCCCTTCCAGCAGCGCCCGAGCGCGACCTCCCGCCGGCCCGTCAGGACCGGCGCGTAGATCCTGCGCAGGGCCTCGTTCGCCACCGTGACCGGGCAGAGCGGATAGAGCACGAGGTCCGCTTCGCGGGCGAGCGCGATTTCCTCGGAATCCGGCTTCGGGACTGCGCGGAACGGGTCGGCGCCGATAGCGATGCCGCGCGGCGCGCTGCGGCCCATCAGGGAGGGGAACGGATTGACGAAGTTGAGGCTCATGATCGTCTCGAAGCGCCGTCCGCTCGCCTGCTCATGCGCCAGGATCGCCGAGACACCTTCATCGATCGCCATCAGCCAGGACGCCTGGAAATCGAGCTCGGAATAGAGCTGCGGATTCGGCAGCATGTCGCGGGCGGTGAATTCCCGGAAGGTCGCGGGATGGTTGGCGTAGATGTCGAGCATGGCGCTGGCGCGGTTCATCACGTCGGCATGCTGCGAAACGAGCCCGAGCCGGCCGAGATGCCGGTTTGGGAGGGCCGCATAGCCCGCCTGGGCCATCAGCGCCCGCGCGCCGCGCTGCAGCACGGTTTCGGCCGGCGGGATCGCGGTGGCGGCGACGAGCCCGCAGACCACGAGCGCGCCGCGCCGGCCGCTGCCCAGCCAGTGCGACAGGATCACCAGCAGGACCGGCCAGATGAAGACGAAGGCCTGCCCGCCGGTGTTCTGGGTCTCGAAGAATAGCCCCGCCGCGAGAACGATGGCGAGCCAGGCGACATCGCGGTCGAGCAGGCGGGCGAAGCCGGCGGCGTAAGGTCGCCGGCGCAGGGTGAGGGCGGCATCAGTGATGTCGCGGCGGTCCAGCCAGAGCAGGGCGAGCCCAAGCGCCGTTCCCGCGCCGACGATGTCGAGATGCAGCGAAGCCGCCTGGACGAACCGCGGCAGGATGCCGCCGGCATTGATCGCGATGAGCGTGAGGATGCTGTCGAGATAGGCGCTGACGAGGCCGCTGGCGAGTTCGAGCCCGATCAGGCCGAGCCCGGCCACGGCGGCGATCAGGAGGCTCTGGCGCCAACCGATCCGCCCGGCGGAGAGCGCGAAGGCGGTGACGAGGCCGCCGGCGAGGAAACCTGTGATCTTGATCAGGAACAGGGCGGCCAGCGTCCAGCCGATGACGGCGCCGAGCGCGGGGCCGCGCAGGAAGACGAGGCCTGAGACCAGCACATAGAGCACGATGCTGACATGCCGGTTGTAGATCCCGAACCCGTCCGTGCCTGGGAAGAAGGAGTAGTGCTCGACATTGATCGGCAGGATCTGGAAGGCGAGATAGGGCAGGAGCAGCGCCAGCGCCTTGGCGCGCGATTGCTGGCCGACCTTGTGCAGGATCAGAGCCATGGCGGGGGCCGTTACGGCAAACAGGGACCATTGCGCCAGCAGCAGCGGGTGCGCGCGCGCAAACAGCGCGTCGAACCCGGCGAAAAGCCAGTAGCCGAGCGGGCCGACCGGCGCGATGAAATCAATCAGCGGGACCTGGCCGTCGCCGATCCGGTTGGCGGCGTCGAGATACAGGACGAGGTCCCAGTACATCGGCCCGAGCGGCAAGGTCAGGGGCAGCGTCAGCAGGAGCGCGCATGCGAGGATGGCGCTGCCGAGCAGTGCTAGCGGCAGGTTAGGGAGCCAGCTTGTTCGCGTCGAAACCCGTGTCCCGATCGTGCCGCCGGCCTGCATGAGCCCTTCCCCATCGCTCGTGATGGGGCTTGCTAGCAGAGATCGGTTAAGATCGGCCTTCGCTCACGCCGGTTCCGTTGAGCGGATTGGCCTCGTCCCAGCCGTAGCGCAGCGTTTCGAAGCGCATTGCGAGCGAATCAAGCAGCAGGAGCTTGCCGACCAGCGGCTCGCCGAAGCCGGTGATGGCGCGTACCACCTCCAATGCCATCAGCGAACCGATCACGCCTGGCAGGGCGCCGAGCACGCCGGCCTCCGCGCAGGTCGGGATCGCGCCGGGCGGCGGCGCTTCCGGAAAGAGGCAGCGCCAGGTCGGGTTCGGCTCTCCGTCAGGCCCCGCCTCATGGGCGCGGATCGTGGTGAGCGAACCGTCGAAACGGCCGAGCGCGCCCATCACCACCGGCTTGCGCTCGTGGAAACAGGCGTCGGATACGGCGTAACGCGTGGCGAAATTGTCCGAGCCTTCGGCGACGACATCGTAAAAGGCGATCAGCGCGCGGGCATTATGCGGATCGAGCCGCGTGACATGCTCCTCGACCACGACGTTCGGGTTGAGGCTGCGCACGAAGCGGGCCGCAACCACGGCCTTGTGCGCGCCGATATCCTCGGTCGTGAAGATGGTCTGGCGCTGCAGGTTCGAGAGCGAGACGATGTCGTCGTCGACGATGCCGATCTTGCCGATGCCGGCGGCCGCCAGATACTGAAGCAGCGGCGCGCCCAGCCCGCCGGCCCCGACCACCAGCACGCGCGCGTTCTTCAGCCGCTGCTGGCCCGGCCCGCCGATCTCCGGCAGGACGATATGGCGCGCATAGCGCTCGATCTCGTCTTCGTTCAGCATCATGGGCGGCAGCCTAAGGCCGGGAGCCGTCCTTGGGCAATCGCCGACCCTGCTCGGCCGTGCCTCGCGACGAGCATGACCTTTCGCCAGCTTGGCCGCGCGCTCGGGCCATGTCATCGTGCCGGGATCGAGGGCCGGACAACGGCGCCCGGCTGCAACAGGGGATCGTTTCCATGCGTTTGGGTTCTTTCGCGGCGGCGCTCGCCGGCGTGGCGCTTTCGACCGTCGCGGCCTTGGCGCAACCGCAGCCGATCAAGCCGGCGATCGTCTATGACAAGGGCGGGAAGTTCGACAAATCCTTCAACGAGGGCGTCTTCATCGGCGCCGAGAAGTTCAAGAAGGAGACGAATGTCGACTTCCGCGATTTCGAGCCGACCAACGACGCCCAGATCGAGCAGGCCTTGCGCCGCTTCGCCCGCGACGGCCATTCGCCGATCATCGCGGTCGGGTTCTCCCAGGCCACCGCTCTTCAGAAGGTCGCGACCGAGTTCCCGAACCTGAAATTCACGATCATCGACATGGTCGTCGAATTGCCGAACGTGCAGTCCGTCGTCTTCAAGGAGCATGAGGGCTCCTATCTCGTCGGCCTGCTCGCGGCGATGGCCTCGAAATCCGGCAAGGTCGGTTTCGTCGGCGGCATGGATATCCCGCTGATCCGCAAGTTCGCCTGCGGCTATGTCCAGGGCGTCAAGGCCGGCAAGGCCGATGCCGAGATCTTCCAGAACATGACCGGCTCGACACCGGCGGCCTGGAACGACCCGGTCAAGGGCGGCGAGCTCGCCAAGTCGCAGATCGATCGCGGTGCCGACGTAGTCTATCACGCCGCCGGCGGCACCGGCATCGGCGTGCTCCGGGCGGTGGCCGACGCCGGCAAGCTCGGCATCGGCGTCGATTCCAACCAGAACGCCCTCCATCCCGGCAAGGTGCTGACCTCGATGCTGAAGCGCGTCGACATCGCCGCCTACAACTCCTTCAAGGCGGCGCAGGACGGCACCTGGAAGCCCGGCGTCTCCGTGCTCGGCCTGAAGGAAGAGGGTATCGACTGGGCGCTGGACGATTCCAACAAGGCCCTGATCACCCCGGAGATGAAGACCGCCGCCGACAAGGCCAAGGCCGATATCATCGCCGGCACGGTCAAGGTCCACGACTACATGTCCGACCAGAAATGCACGATGTGAGGCGCAGGCCGTTCCCTTGAGTTCTGCCCCCGCCATCGAGCTCAGCGGCATCACCAAGCGCTTCGGCCCGGTCGCGGCCAACAGGGACGTGTCCCTTTCGGTCGAGGCCGGCTCGATCCACGGCATCGTCGGCGAGAACGGTGCCGGCAAATCGACGCTGATGTCGATCCTGTACGGCTTCTACGAGGCCGATTCAGGCGAGATCAGGATCGCCGGCGAGCCACGCCGCATCCGCTCCTCGGCCGATGCGATCGCGGCCGGCATCGGCATGGTCCACCAGCATTTCATGCTGGTGGAGACCTTGAGCGTCGTCGAGAACATCGTGTTGGGCGCCGAGGGCGGCGTGCTGCTCAGGGGCGGCATCGGCAAGGTGCGGGCGGCGCTCGCCAAGCTCTCGCAGGACTATGGTCTCGCGATCGACCCCGATGCCATCGTCGGCGAGCTCTCCGTCGGCCTGCAGCAGCGGGTGGAAATCCTGAAGGCGCTCTATCGCGGTGCCGGTATCCTGATCCTCGACGAGCCCACCGCGGTCCTGACCCCGGCCGAGGCCGACCAGCTCTTCGCTCTGCTCCGGGCGCTGAAAGCGCAGGGCAAGACGGTGATCCTGATCACCCACAAGCTGCGCGAGATCATGGATGTCACAGACCGGGTCTCGGTGATGCGTCGCGGCGAGATGGTCGCCCATGTCGCGACTGCCGAGACCTCGCCGCCGGCCCTGGCCGAGGCGATGGTCGGACGACGCGTGCTGCTGCGCGTCGAGAAAGGGCAGCGCGAGCGCGGCGCGCCGGTGCTGGAGGCGGTCGGCCTGTCCTGCCGCGACGGGCGCGGCACCGAGACCTTGAAGGATGTGAATTTCACGCTTCATGAAGGCGAGATCGTCGGCATCGCCGGTGTCGCCGGCAATGGCCAGAGCGAATTGCTGGAGGTGCTGGCGGGCCTGATCCAGCCGAGCCGTGGCGTGATTCGGCTGGGCGGGCAGATCCTCGCGGCGGCGGATCGCCATCCGGCGCGGCTGCGCCAGCGCGGCCTGATGCATATCCCCGAGGATCGCCACCGCAGCGGCCTTGTCACAGCCTTTTCCGCCGCCGAGAACGCCATTCTCGGCTATCAGCACGATCCGGCCTTCGGCTCCGGCCCCCTGCTTTCGCCTGATCGCATCGAGGCCCATGCCCGCGAGGCCTTCGCGGCTTACGACGTCCGCCCGCCCGATCCGGCGCTAAGGACGGCGAAATTCTCCGGCGGCAACCAGCAGAAGATCGTGCTCGCGCGCGAGATCGAGCGCGGCCCGAAGGTCCTGCTCGTCGGCCAGCCGACGCGGGGCGTCGATATCGGCGCGATCGAATTCATCCATCGCCGGCTGGTGGCTTTGCGCGATTCCGGCGTCGCGATCCTGCTCGTCTCGGTCGAGCTCGAGGAGGTGATGGCACTTTCCGACCGGATCGTCGCCATGTGCGGCGGCCGGATCACCGGCGAACGCGTTGCCGAGGCGGCCAACGAACGCGATCTCGGGCTGTTGATGGCCGGCGTGACGGACGAGGCGGCGTGATGCGGGGCCTGCGGCCATCCGCTTCCCGTCATGGTCGGGCTTGTCCCGACCATCCACGTCTTCGCCGGTCGAACGCCGTGTTCAAGACGTGGATGCTCGCCACAAAGGCGAGCATGACGGGTTTTCCATGAGCGCCGCGCCCGTCGACCTCCCGCGCTGGGCCGATGTCGCACTGGTGCCGCTGGTCTCGGTGATCGCGGCTTTGCTCGTCGCCGGTCTCGTGGTCGTCGGCATCGGCGAGAACCCGCTGGAAGCGACGGCGCTGCTCCTGCGCGGCGCGCTCGGCAGCGCTGAGGGCATCGGCTTCACGCTCTATTACGCGACGAACTTCATCTTCACCGGGCTCGCGGTCGCCGTCGCCTTCCATGCCGGCCTGTTCAATATCGGCGGCGAGGGGCAGGCGACGGTCGCCGGTATCGCCATGGCGATCGCCTGCCTCGCTTTGCCCGTCCTGCCCGGTTTCCTCGCCGCGCCTTTCGCGATCCTGGCGGCCGCTGCGGGCGGCGCGCTCTGGGCCTTCATTCCCGGCTGGCTCCAGGCCAGGCGCGGCAGCCATGTCGTCATCACCACGATCATGCTGAACTTCGTCGCGGCGACGCTGGTCGTCTATCTGCTGCGCGAGGTGATCGGCAAACCCGGCTCGATGCAGCCCGAGACGCCTGATTTCCCGGCGCAGGCCATCCTGACGCCGATGCATCGGCTGCTTGCGCCTTTCGGTATCGATGTGCCGTGGACACCGCTGAACAGTGCCTTCTTTCTGGCCCTGATGGCTCTTTTCGCCGTCTGGCTGCTGATCTGGCGCACGCGATTGGGCTATGCGATCCGCACCGTCGGCGCCAATCCGCGCGCCGCTGCCTATGCCGGCATCTCTCCCGCCGCTGTCACCATGATCGCGATGGCGATCTCGGGCGCTCTGGCCGGCGGGCTCGCGGTCAACGAGGCGCTCGGCGTCCAGCACCGTCTCGTGCTCGATTTCACCGCCGGTTACGG
>SEEM01000288.1 GCA_004144595.1 Hyphomicrobiales bacterium | reverse complement strand
ATGACCTACGAGCCCTACCTCTCGACCGTGCGCGCCAACCCGGCCGCCGGCAAGATCCTCGCGACCACGCTCGACTATCCGATGGTGATGGACACGGTCGGCTGCGCGCCCAAGTGGCTCGCCGCCAATGGCAAGGCCGCGCAGGCGCTGACCAACTCGTACTTCGAGGCGCTCGAAATGATCAAGAACGACCCCGTCAAGTCGAACGAGATCATGGGTGCGGCGGTCAAGCAGACCGGAGAGGCGTTCGCCAAGTCGTCGGCCTACCTGCGCTGGCAGGACAAGGCGGCCAACCAGAAGTTCTTCGCCGGTGAACTCACGAGCTTCATGAAGGACGCCGAGAAGATCCTGCTGGAGGCCGGCGTGATCCGCAAGGCGCCGGACAACCTCGCCGCGACCTTCGACGCCAGCTACATCAAGTAATCGCGATGGCCGATTCGCCAACCGTGTCGATGCCGGCAGCGGCATCGACGGCCCTGCCGACGCCGGCTGCCGTGCAGCGCCGCCGCCGCCCGATCGCGCCGCTGGAGCCGGTGAGCGCCCGCGCCAAGTGGATGCTGGGCGTCGGCTTCTTCATCCTGTTCGTGTGCGTGTGGGCCTTCTTCACGCTGGGCGGCTTCGTCTCGCCCACCTTCCTGGCCAGCCCGCCCACGATGGTGAAAGAGGGCTACCTGCTCTTCACCGAGTTCAACTTCATCCACGACATCGGCATGACGGTGTGGCGGGTGTTCGGCGGTTTCATCCTCGCGTCGCTGGTGGCCGTGCCACTGGGCATTGCGATGGGGGCATGGAAGCCCGTGGAGGCTTTCTTCGAGCCCTTCGTATCGTTCTGCCGGTACCTGCCTGCGTCGGCGTTCATCCCGTTGCTGATCCTGTGGGCCGGCATCGGCGAAACGCAGAAGCTGCTGGTCATTTTCATCGGCTCGGTGTTCCAGATCATCCTGATGGTCGCGGTCATCGTGGGTGGTGCGCGCAAGGATCTGGTCGAAGCCGCGTACACGCTGGGCGCCAACAGCGGCGGCATCGTCAAGCGCGTGCTGATTCCAGGTGCCGCGCCGGGCATCGCCGAAACACTGCGCCTGGTGCTCGGCTGGGCCTGGACCTACGTGATCGTGGCCGAGCTGATCGGCTCGTCGTCGGGCATCGGCCACATGATCACCGACAGCCAGGCGCTCCTGAACACGGGCCAGATCATCTTCGGGATCATCGTGATCGGGATCATCGGATTGGTGTCTGATTTCGCGTTCAAGGCACTGAACAAACGTCTCTTCGGATGGGCGTCGCTGTGAGCATGAATCAACTCTCCATCCAGGGCGTGTCGCGCGTTTTCGAAGGCGCCAAGGGCCAGCGCACGCAGGCCTTGCAGCCGATCGATTTCGAGGTGAAAGAAAACGACTTCGTCACCATCCTCGGCCCCTCGGGCTGCGGCAAGTCGACGCTGTTGCGCATCGTCGCGGGCCTCGACTTTCCGACGACCGGGCAGGTGCTGCTCGACGGCCAGCACATCGACGGCCCGGGCGCCGACCGCGGCGTGGTGTTCCAGAGCTACACGCTGTTCCCATGGCTCACGATCGCGCAGAACATCCGCTTCGGCCTGCGCGAACGCGGCATGAGCGAGGCGATGCAAAAGGAGCGCAGCGACTTCTTCATCGCGAAGGTCGGCCTGCGTGGCTTCGAGAACCACTTTCCCAAGCAGCTCTCGGGCGGCATGCAGCAGCGCACCGCCATCGCGCGCGCGCTCGCCAACGACCCCAAGATGCTGCTGCTCGACGAGCCTTTCGGTGCGCTCGACAACCAGACGCGCGTTCTCATGCAGGAGCTCCTGCTCGGCATCTGGGAGTCGGCGCAAAAGACGGTGCTCTTCGTCACGCACGACATCGACGAGGCGATCTTCATGGCGAACCGCGTGGCCGTGTTCAGCGCGCGGCCGGGCCGCATCAAGACCGAGATCGCGGTCGACTTTCCGCACCCGCGCCACTACACGATCAAGACCTCGCCCGAGTTCATGGAGATCAAGGC
>SEEM01000287.1 GCA_004144595.1 Hyphomicrobiales bacterium | reverse complement strand
GTCATGACCCGGACCTCGCCGGCGCTGGCCGAGAGATCGCGCTTCACCTGCGTCGCCACCGCGCCGACATGGTGCAGGAAGCCGGCGAGCGAGGGGCCATAGCGCCGCTCATGGTCGAGCGCGGCGCTGAGGAAGGCGTCGAGCGCATCGCCCGCTTCCGGTCCGAGCCGGGCAAGCGCGAGGTTGCGGCCGCCGCCCGGGCCGAGCAGGCCGGCGTAGAAGCGGAACGGACCGCAGCGCCCGGCTTCCTCGGCGAGCTCGATCAAACGCGTCTCGATCGCCGCATAGCGCGGCTCGCTCTCGGCGGCCTGGCGGAAAGCCTCGCGCAACGAGCCCTTCCGTTCCGGCGCAAGGCGCATCAGGTCGTCGTCGTCGAGGCCGAAGAGCGGTGTCTTCAGCGTGATCGCCAGCGAGAGGTCGTCCTGCGGCAAGAGGATCGTGCGCCCGAGCGCGACGAGGTCCTCGACCGCCGGATGGTCGGCCAGCGTGAGACGGTCGCGGCCGGCGACAGGCACTTCGCGATCCTTCAGCGCCTTGACGATCGCCTCGAACAGCGCGCCGCGCTGTCGCAGCAGGATCATGACGTCGCCGGGCTTGAACGGCCGGCCGATATCGTCGCGGCCGGCCTCGCTCCAGCGCTTCAGCACATCCGCGATGCGGGCCGCGAGCTTGACCAGACCGGAGCGCCGCTCGGGCGCATCGACCGGCGCCGTCCAGGCATCGGGCTTGTCGCCGGCATCGTCGGCCGAGACCGGCCAGAGATCGACTGATCCGATCGAGGCGCGCCTGACCGTATCGTGCCGCTCGGGCCCGGCGCCGCCGTCGAAGACGAGGCCGCGCCAATGTTCCTTCGGCGCAAACACCGCATCGACGGCGCGCATGATGTCGGGCGCCGAACGGAAGGAGGTGGTGAGGCTGATCGGCTCGAAACGCTGGCCAGCCTCTGAGAGGCGCCGGCCGAGGAGGCGCCTTTCCTCGCTGAAATGGGCGGGCGCCGCGCCCTGGAAGCCGTAGATCGACTGTTTCTCGTCGCCGACGACGAAGACGGTGCGCGGCCGGACCAGTTCGCGCGCGCCCTCTCCGGAAGAGAACTCCTCGGCGAGGCGGCGCAGAATCGCCCATTGCGCCTCGCTGGTGTCCTGGGCTTCGTCGAGCAGGATGTGGTCGATGCCGGCGTCGAGCTTGTAGAGCGCCCAGGCCGGATCGACCCGGTCGAGCAGCGAGCGGGCCTTGGCGATCAGGTCGTCATAGTCGAGCAGCGAGCGCTGCGCCTTCAGCTTGCGATAGGCGGCGAGGATATGCGTCACCAGCACGGCGAGCGCGGCGCTGCGCTCGCGCACGGCGATGGCGTTGAGCTGGTCGATCGCGGCGATCAGGCAGGCGGCGAGCGCATCGAGCGCCGCGTCGAGGTCGGCCGGCAAAGCGCTGTTGCCCTTGCCGCGGACATGCTGGGCGACATTGCCGTCGGCCGTGAGCAATCCAGTGCGGCAGGCCGCGACCGGATCGATGCCGGGCGCCTCCGACAGGGCAAGCCTGATCGCAGCCGCCGCCTTGGCGCGGGTCGCGCTGCCGGCCTCGAAGGCGGCGATGAGCCGCTCCAGGTCCGGAACAGCAGCGAGTTCCTGATTGAAATGCCCGCGCACCGTCTCGGCCGTCAGCTCCGGCGCGATGCCGAGGAAGGCGCTGAGCCCTGAAACGATCTCCTCCGGCTGGCGCGCCCGCCCTTCCGCATCGCTGAACACGGCGCGCTGGTGCAGCGCCTCGCGCATGATCTGGTCGAAGGTGTCCTGCGCCGCATGCTCGGCCATGAAGCGCAGCGCTCGGGCCTGCGGGCCGTCAGGATCGGCTTCGGCCGCGGCGAGCAGGTCGCGCCTGGCATCGCGCATCAATTCGTCCTGGGCGAGGTCGTCGGCGACCTCGAAGCGCGGCGGGACATTGGCCTCGAAGGGCGCAGCTTGCAGCACGCGGGTGCAGAAGGCGTGGATCGTCTCGATCTTGAGGCCGCCCGGCGTCTCCAGCG
>SEEM01000286.1 GCA_004144595.1 Hyphomicrobiales bacterium | reverse complement strand
GTCCTGAAGGTCATGGAGGCACTGGCGAAGGGCGGCATGACCATGCTCGTCGTCACCCATGAAATGGCCTTCGCCCGGCGCGTCGCCGACCGCGTCATCTTCATGCACACCGGCAAGGTCTGGGAGACCGGCACCGGCGAGATGCTCAGCCATCCTCAGACCCCCGAGCTCAGGGAGTTCCTCGCCAACGGGCTCTGACGATCCCGCGGCTTATCCGGCCGCCCGACAATCATAACGACAACGAGAAGGGAAACGACCATGACCATGATCACCCGCCGCACCACCTTTGGCCTCGCCGCGACCGCCGGCGCTTTCCTCGCTTTGGGTGGGGCAGCCCACGCCGACCAGCTCGCCGACATCAAGAAGGCCGGCAAGATCCGCGTCGCGGTCGCGATGGGCGTGCCGCTCTTCGCCTTCGTCGACGCGCAGCTCAAGCCGACCGGTTCCGATGTCGAGACCGCCGCGATGATCGCCAAGGATCTCGGCGTCCAGCTCGAACTGGTCGAGATCACCAATGCGGCGCGCGTTCCGACGATCCAGACCCGCAAGGCGGACATCCTCGTCGCCAATCTCGGCATCACGCCTGAGCGCAAGAAGGCGGTCGATTTTTCCGTGCCATATGCGACGCTGAACATCATCGTCGCCGGCCCCGACAACGTCGAGATCAAGGACTACAAGGACCTCGCCGGCAAGCGCATCGCGGTGACCCGCGCCACGGTCAACGACCAGATGGTGACGCAGAATTCCAAGGGCGCCGAGATCGTCCGCTTCGAGGACGACGCGACCCTGATCACCGCCGTCGTCTCCGGCCAGGTCGACATCGTCTCGACCCAGACCGCCGTGCTCTCCGCCATGAACGATAAGCGCAGCGGTGCCAAGCTCGCGACCAAGTTCGTGCAGCAGGAGCTCAATCTCGGCATTGCGCTGCCGCAGGGCGAGACGGAACTGAAGTCCTGGCTCGACGGCTGGATCAAGAAGAAGGTCGCCGATGGCGAGCTCAACACCGTCTTCAAGAAGTTCCACAACCGCGACCTGCCGGCCGACCTGACCCAGCGCGGCTGATCTGTCCCCCGGATCGGCGGCGGGCTTGCCTGCCCGCCGCCGATCCGCAACTCTGCCGGCCCTTGTCCCAGTGAGTCTTCCATGGCGAACGCGGCCGCTCCGCCTTCTCCCATTCCGTCGGGCCGTCCTTTCGTGGGGCTCTCGCCCAGCTTGATCGGTTTTGGGGGCGCGCCACTCGGCGATCTCTATGGGCATCTCGACGAGGTGACGGCGCAGGACACGGTCCGCGCCGCGTTCTCGGCCGGTATCAATCTCGTCGATACCTCGCCGCTTTACGGCCATGGCCTCTCCGAGCACCGCATCGGCGCCGCGCTCCGCAGCGTGCCGCGCGAGCGCGTCATCATCTCGACCAAGGTTGGTCGCTGGATGCAGGCCGGAGCGCCGAAGCGCGACGGCTCGGGCTATGCTGGCGGCCTGCCGCATCCGGCAGTGATCGACTATTCCTATGACGGCGCGATGCGCTCCTTCGAGCAGTCGCTGCTCCGGCTTGGTACCGACCATATCGATATCCTGCTGATCCACGATGTCGATGTCTGGACCCATGGCGACCGGATGGAACAGCGCTTCACCGAGGCCATGGACGGCGCCTATCGCGCGCTGGAAAAATTGCGCTCGTCCGGCGCGGTCAAAGCGATCGGCGTTGGCGTCAACGAAGCCGAGATGTGCGCGCGCTTCGCTCGCGCCGGCGATTTCGACGTGATGATGCTGGCCGGCCGCTACTCGCTGCTGGAGCAGGGCGCCTTGCCGGAATTCCTGCCGCTGGCTCTGGAGAAGAAGATCGCGGTGATGCTGGCCGGGGTCTTCAATTCCGGCATCCTCGCCACCGGCGCAAAGCCAGGCGCCTTCTACAACTACAAGCTGGCGCCGCCCGAGGTGCTGGCCCGCGTCGCCCGCATCGAGGCGGTTTGCGCCAGCCATGGCGTCGCCTTGCCGCAGGCGGCGCCAGCTTGTAGTTGTAGAA
>SEEM01000285.1 GCA_004144595.1 Hyphomicrobiales bacterium | reverse complement strand
GCCTCGGCGCGCCCCTCGCTGGTTTCGGCCTCCAGCCGCTGCACGGCGAGCCCGTTTTCCTTGAAGATCTGCACGGCCTGCGCCATCTGGCCGATCTCGTCGCGGCGGGTGAGGCCGGCAATGGCGACCTCGTAGTCGCCGGCGGCGAGCCTGAGCATGGCATCGCGCAGGCGGCGGAGCGGCAGGGCGGTGGTACGGCCGACGATGAAGGCGGCGATCAGGCCGAGCACCAGCGCGGCCGCGATCGTCCCCAGGATGACTCCTTGAGTCCAGCTCTGCGCTTCGGCGAGGCGGGCGCCGGCCTGGGCCTCCTCCGTTGAAAGCCGGATTTCGAGCTCCTGCAACGGCGGAGCGATCAGGTCGAATTCGCCGGAGAGTTTCTCGCCGGCGAGCATGAAGTCCTTCTCCGCCTTGCTCCAGCCAGGGACGACCTCGGCATAGGCCTTGAAAGCCGGCTCGATCTCGGCCTTGGCCTCGGCCGGAACGCCCTGGCGGCCAAGCGCGCGCTCAAAGCGGCCCTGCTCGACCTCCCATTGGCCGAGCAGGCTCTCGTCGAGGGAGAGGCGATAGGCGGCGTCGATCCGGCGCAGGGCCGCGAGGATGCCGGGGAGGCGCGCAAGGTCTGGCGAATCAGAGCCCATGCTGTTGGAGCGCACCTTGGTCTCCAGCGCCTCGGCGGCGTCTTCCAGCCTGGCAGCGAGACCTTCGGGAGCTGCCGATCGCAGCGCGAGCTGCATCGTGCTGATCGCCTTGAAGTCGGCTTCGATCGCCTTCATCGGCGTATCGAGTGCGGCGATGCTGTCGCGCACGCGCTCGGCGCCATTGGCATTGCCGAGGCGCGCGATTGCCTCCTTCAGTGATTCAAGACCAGTGCCGAAATCCTTGAGATCGGTGGATTCCTGGCGAAAACGAACATCGCGGCTCAAGGCCTTCAATGCGAAACTCGCGGCGCGGACCTCGCGCGAACGGGCGGCGAGGGCGGAATAGGCCTTGTAATCCTCGAAGGCGGCCGTGAGGCGGCCGCTGCCGGACCAGGACGCGATGCCGATCAACATGAGGCCGAGGACGAAGACGACGCTGACCAGCGCCATCCTGATCTGGATCGTCAGGCGCGATGCGGGCGAGCGTGATTGTGCGGTAGACAACGCCATGGCCCTCACACCTGTCGAGATCGGGCGAAAGCATGGCAAGTCATGCTTAATCTTCCGCTAAATGCAGAACGGGCACAGCTCAAGGCCGTGCCCGTTTTCTTGTGACAGTGCGTACGTCCTAGAACTCTTCCCAGCCGGACTCGTCCGAACGGGCATTGGCGTGCTTGCGGGCGGGAGCCTGGCGCGGCGCCTTCTGCTGGTCGGCGAGCGCCGCGGCGAGCTTGCGCAGCCGCTGCGGCTCTGCGCCCGGACCAGTGGCGATCGCCGCCAGCTCCGTGGTGCGCAGCGGCGCCCGTGCATGCGCGGCGGCCGGGAGCGGCGCGCGGGCGACCGGCGCGAGCTCGTCGCCGGTCCTGAACGTCGCGACCAGCGCATTGAGCTCGGCGATCTTGCCGGCGAGAGCGTTGGCGCTGGCGGCGCTCTGTTCGGCGAGGGCGGCATTGGCCTGGGTCATCTCGTCCATATGCGCGACGGTCTGGCTCATCTCCTCGATGCCGTTGGCCTGTTCGCTCGAGGCGGTCGCGACCTCGGAGATGGTGGTCTGGACGCCGCGCGAGGCCTCGACGATGCGGGTCAGCGCGTCGCCGGCCTGCTTGACCAGCTTCACGCCGGCCTCGACCTCAGTGTTCGAGGAGGAGATCAGGCCGGAGATGTCCTTGGCGGCTTCGCCCGAGCGCTGCGCCAGGGTGCGCACCTCGGAGGCGACGACGGCAAAGCCCTTGCCGGCATCGCCGGCGCGGGCCGCTTCGACCGCGGCGTTGAGCGCGAGCAGGTTGGTCTGGAAGGCGATGCCGTCGATCACCGAGACGATCTCGGAGATCTTCTTCGAAGCGCCCTCGATCCGCGCCATCGCCGCGACGGCTTCGCTCGCGATCACGCC
>SEEM01000032.1 GCA_004144595.1 Hyphomicrobiales bacterium | reverse complement strand
CCCCGTCAACTATTTCACCGCCGCCTCACTGAATGACCGCTCCAGCCAGCTCACGGGCCTGCTCGATGGCATCTCGAACGGCATCCAGACCATCCAGACCGCCTCCAAGGGCATCGACGGCATCACCAAGCTGGTGGGCTCGCTGCAGTCGACCCTGAAGCAGGCTCAGTCGGACGCCGCCCAGAACCGCCCGACCCTCGCCGGCACGGCTCTCTCCACAGCCGCTGAAAAAGTCGCGACCAACAAGAGCCTGAAAGATATCGCGCTCGACAAGAAGGTCGGCGTTGCGGGCGGCACAGCTGCTGCGGCGACCTCGAGCGACGCCGGCAACCTCGCCGTGGACATCACGGGCAACACCGCGCTCAACGTCCAGATCACGACCGGAGACCCGGCGACGCCCACCTCGACCACGAATGTCGGCATCACTCTCACGGCGAACACGACCGTGCGCGACGTGGTCAATGCCATCAACGGCTCGGGTGTCGCCACCGCCTTCGTCGACGAGAAAGGCCAGCTCAACATCAAGGGCACCGGCTCAGAAACGCTTGGCGTCGGCATCGGCGTCGGCGCTACAACGACCGACGCCGAGACCGCGTCGGAAACCGACGCCGACTCGTCCAATGCCGCGTTCAATCTGGCAGCCGACGCTCGCGAAACCGGCGTCGACTCCTCTAACGTCACCTCGGCCGTGCGCTCGAACCTGATCCAGCAGTACAACGACCTGCGCAATCAGATCGACGAACTCGCCAAGGACTCGAGCTTCAACGGCATCAACCTGCTGAAGGGTGACCGTCTCTCGATCCAGTTCAACGAGAAGACCGGCAAGAACCAGACCAAGCTCGACATCCAGGGTTCCGACGTCACTGCCGACAACCTCGGCATCACGAAGGCCGGCAACACCCAGGATGCCACCCAGATAAACTTCCAGAACGATACCGATCTGGATAAGGCCACTCAGGCCCTGACCGGCGCGCTGACCTCGCTGAAGTCCCTCTCCTCAACCTTTGGCGCGAACCTCTCGGTCGCCCAAACCCGTCAGGACTTCACCCGGGATCTGGCGGATACGTTGAGCACCGGCGCTTCGAACCTGGTCAATGTCGACGCCAACTCGGAAGCCGCCAACCTGCTCGCGCTGCAGACCCGTCAGCAGCTGTCGCAGACGGCCCTGTCGCTCTCCAACCAGAGCGAACAGGCGGTCCTGCGCTTGTTCTGATCTTCGCTCCGCAGAACGCGGAACAGCCTGCAGAAGCGGGTCGAAGTCAAAAGAGCGGTGGAGCTTCGGCTCCGCCGCTTTTCGTTTGCACGCCTTAAACCGGGACCGCGCGCCGCGATTAACCTTTTATTATCCTTAACGAGTGATGATCTCCCTTGAAATCAGGTTGCATCGCGCCGCGTTCGCGCGTTCAGGGGACCGAAGATGGCCAGCACGATCCTTTCCAGCGGCGTTCGCAACAACCTGCTGACGCTTCAGCAGACCACGGCGCAGCAAAGCGTGATCCAAAACCGGCTCGCTACCGGAAAGAAGGTCAATTCCGCGATCGACAATCCGGTGAACTACTTCACCGCGCTCTCGCTGAACGACCGTTCCAGCCAGCTGACGGGTCTGCTAGACGGCATCTCGAACGGCATCCAGACCATCCAGACCGCCTCCAAGGGCATCGACGCCATCACCAAGCTGGTGGGCTCGCTGCAGTCTACGATCAAGCAGGCGCAGGCTGACGCCGCCCAAAACCGCCCCACTCTCGCCGGCACGGCACTTGCCAGCACGGCCGAGAAGATCGCGACCAACAAGAGCCTGAAGGATATCGCGCTCGACAAGAAGGTCGCCATCGCCGGTGGCGTCGCAGCGGAGGCGACCTCGGGCAGTTCGGGCAACCTGGCTGTCGAACTCTCAGGCAACACCGCGCTCAACATCCAGATCACGACCGGGGACCCGGCGGCTCCCAGTTCGACCACCAATGTGGGCATCGCCCTGACCGCGAACACCACGATGCGTGACGTCGTCAATGCGATCAATACATCAGGTGTCGCTACGGCCTTCGTCGACGAGAAGGGCCAGCTCAACATCAAGGGCACTGGCTCGGAAACGCTTGGCGTCGGCATCGGCGTCGGCGCAACGACGACCGACGCAGAGACAGCTTCGGAAACCGATGCCGCCTCATCCAACGCCGCATTCAATCTCGCCGCAACCGCACGCGAAACCGGTGTTGACTCCTCGAACGTCACCTCGGCTGTGCGCTCGAACCTCATCCAGCAGTTCAACGACCTGCGCGACCAGATCGACCAACTCGCCAAGGATTCGAGCTTTAACGGCATCAACCTGCTGCAGGGTGACCGTCTCTCGATCCAGTTCAACGAGAAGACCGGCAAGAACCAGACCAAGCTCGACATCCAGGGGTCGACCCTCAGCTCGGACAACCTGGGCATCTCGAAGGCCGGCAACACTCAGCTCGACAGTCTCTTCAATTTCCAGAACGATCTCGACCTGGACAAGGCTTCCGCAGCCCTCACCGGCGCGCTGACCTCGCTGAAATCGCTCTCCTCGACGCTGGGTTCCAACCTCTCGGTCGCCCAGACGCGCCAGGACTTCACCAAGGAACTGGCCAACGTCCTCACCACCGGCGCGGGCAACCTCGTGCTGGCCGATCCCAATGAGGAAGGCGCGAGCCTGCTGGCCCTCAACACCCGCCAGCAGCTTTCGCAGACGGCGCTGTCGCTGGCGAACCAGGCCGACCAGGGCGTGCTGCGGCTCTTCGGCTGACGCCGCCGACGCCACCCGCCCTCCCCTCCAGCCAGAAGGCAGGACCGCCATGGCCCTCAAGGTCGAACTCAAGCCGCGCGAGCGCATCATCATCGGCCAGGTGGTGATCCGCAACGACGAGCAGCGCACGCGCTTCTTCATCGAGGGCGACGCGCCCATTCTGCGCGAGAAGGACATCCTCACGGCCGCGACTGCCGACAGCCCGGCCAAGAAGATCTATCTCGCAATCCAGCTCATGTATCTGGCGCAGGACCCGACGCATGAGCACGAGACATATTTCCAGCTCGTGCGCGATTTCATCAATGCCGCGCCCAGCGCCCTGCCGCATGTTCACGAGATCAATAACCGCATCTTAAGCGACGACCTCTATAAAGCTCTGAAGGCGGCCAGAAAGCTGATCGCCTATGAAGCGGAATTGATCGAGAATGCAAAACGGGTTTAACGCCTACGCTGCCGCGGCCAAGACTACCCAATCCGTCGTTTCGCCTCGCGAACTCGAAGCCTCCCTCCTGATCAAGGCCGCAACGCGGCTCCAGGCCGTCGCCGATGACTGGAATCAGCGCGAGCGTGAGCTCGACGAGGCGCTGACCTATAACCGTCGGCTCTGGACCCTGCTGGTCTCCGCCGTCATCGCCGAGGACAATCCGCTCCCGATCGGCATCAAGACCAACATTCTCGGCCTCGCCAATTTCATCTTCAACCAGACCTTCAAGATCGCGTCTGACCCGCAGCCGCAATCACTGGGTATCCTGGTCAACATCAACCGCGATATTGCGGCCGGGTTGCGCGGGCGCTGAGCCGCCTGCGTACACCACATCGCCGGACGAACGAAAACGCCGCCCTTTCGGGGCGGCGTTTTCGTTGCAGCGTCGTGGGCAAGGACCGCCCCCTCAGAGATAGTTCGTCAGCGAGAGCTTGGAGAGCATCGACGTTACCTGGTAGCTCGCCTGCAACTGCGTCTGCAGCGAGAGGATCTGGGTCGCGACCTCCTCGGTGGTGACGTTCTCGACGCCGGCCAGCGTCGTGTTGAGGTAGCTCTGGGTGCTCTGGTGGCGCTCTTTCGCACTGGACAGCGCCGACTGGGCAGAACCGAACTCGGTGATGAGCTCGGCCGGCTTCTGCGTGGTGCCGCCGAAGCCGAGCTTCTCGCCGACCCGCGCAGCCATCGCCTCGTAGCGTGGCTGCGAATTCGCGTCGCCGGCCGGGAAGTTCTCTACGGCCATGATCGCGAACTGGGCCAGGCCGACGCGGAAGGCTTCCTCGTTCGCCCGTGCGCCCGTACCGACCGTCTGGCCCTGGTCGACCTGCACGGTCGCCGTGTTGCGCGCCGGGTCCGCTCCGTCGTCCCCGCGATACCAGATCACCGTTTTGGTCGCAGCGGCGCCCGTATTGCTCGGCGGCAGGGTCGCCGTGGCGAAGGGAGGCCCCGGCACCCGCTTGGGCGGATTGTTCGGGCTGCCGGCGAAGAAATCCTGCGCCGCGACCTGGGAGGAAGCGGCCGAAAGCGTCGTGTTGGCCTGCTTGCCTAGTCCCGCCGCGATCGAGGCCCGGAGATTGGCCGCGGTCGCATTGACGTCGGCGCCGATCTCGAAGCTGTCGCTGCTGGAACCGGAGGTGCCGGCTGCGCGCGCAGTCAGCACCACCTCTTCCTGCGTTCCATCCGGGAGCTTGAGCTGGATGCGCACGGTGTCGCCGGCCGCGGGCTGCGATGCGACATTGGCCGACGCATCCGCAGGCGGACCGGGGTTGAACGTCGTCGCCAGTGCGGCCGAACTGCCGGTGATGCCCGCGATCTTGAAACCATAGGGCTGGGCCGGAACCTCCTCCGCGAGCGTTGCCGTGGTGCCGGCGCCCCCGGTGGTCAGCCGGCCGAGCCCGGAGCCGAGATCGGCCTGCCGGCGCTCGTCGATCATCTGCCTCAGGCCATCCTTGCCGGCGCCGTCGCCATTGATGATCTCGTTGTACCCGAGCGTGGGCTGGGTGTCGGAGGTCTTGCCGGAGAAGAGATAGCGCCCGTTGACCGCGATATTCAGCAGGTCGAGCGTCTGCTTGAACTTTTCCTCCGCCAGAACCTGCGGCGACGAGCGGCCGCTGGCGCTCGGCACATAGCTGTTGGAGCGCGTGTCGTTGCGGGTCTCGTTGGTGAGCTTGGTGAAATTCTCGACCGACGCCGTCTGGAGCTTGAGGTTGACGCTGGTCAAGTCGATGCCGCTCAGCCAGGAATCGATCTGCGCCATCTTGCCGTTGATATCGAGGCTGACGCGCCGGTCGATGCCGAGATCGCCATAGCTGGTGCTGCGCTGCTTGGTATCGAGCTGGCGCTGGAGATCGTCGAACTGGGCCCGGGTGGAGACGAATTCGTTGGGCTTGGCCGCGCGATAGGCGCCGGTTCCGTAGCTGGTGATGGTCATCGCGGCCTCACACTCTCATCAGCACGTCCATCATCTCCTTCATCGTGGAAATGATGCGGGCGTTGGCGGCATAGGCGGTCTGGAGTTCGATCAGCATGGACATCTCCTGGTCGACATTGACCTGGGACGTCGTCTGGAAGCGGCTCTGGATCGAGGCGAGCGCGACCTGCTGGCCCTCGTCGAGGCGCTTGGCGGCCTCGACCGCCTGGCCCTGCGAGGACACGACGCGCTGGACGAAATTGGTGATCGTGCCGGAGAAGGGCGCGGTAGCCCCGTCCGGCGAGGAATTGTTGTCGAAACCGCGGACGCTGCTCGTCAAGCTGGCAAGGAGCGCCGTGGGACGCGTCGTATCGCCGGCCGCCGTCCCAGTCGGACCGACCAGCAGAGACCTGTCCTTGATGACGTCGGCATTGACCGCGATGCGTCCAGCCAGGCCCGTCTTGCGGGTGGCCTCGTCATAGGAGGCGATGAAGGCCTTGTTGTCCGCATCGACGAAGAGCGGCACCCCCGGCGTCGCGGCATCGGCCGCGAGCACGCTGGTCTTGGCGCCGAGGCCGGTGACGCGGCCGCCGGGCTCGGTAATCCGCAGCAGCGATCCGGTGGGATTGGCGACAGTGAAGCCGGGCGCGCCATTGCTGTCGAGCGCGTTCTGGATCTGCGCGGCGACCGCGGCCGGGCCGGCCGAGAAGTCGATCGCGATCACCGTCGTGTTCGGATCGGCGCTGGCCGGCAAGGTGGTTCCCGTCGGCGCATTGACGAAGCTGAAGTGCCGCGTCGGGCCTGGGGGGGTCGGCGTGTAGTCCAAGGTCAGCGTGTTCAGGCGCTGCTTGGTCGGATCAAAGCCGAGGTCGAGATCCAGACCGGTCTGCGCGGCCGGCGAAGGAGGATAGGCGACGCTTTGCAGCGAATTCTCCGAGAGCGCCTTCGACATCTGCGCGGCGATCTCGTCGAGCTGCGCCTGAGCCTGAACCAGCGTCTTGTCACGCAGTTCGATATTCGCGGCGATCTCGCCGGAGCGGAAGAGCTTGTTCGCGATCGCGTCCGAGGCATTGCCTGAGGCATCGACGATCTTGATCGTGCCGACGCCGCGCTTGGCCGGGTCGATGTTCCACTGGTCGTCCGGCCCCAGGCCCGGATGCTCGTCGAACTTGAACGTGACCGCCGCCGTCCCGTCGAAGAGCTGCGTCCCCGAGCCGGTGACGATGCTGACCGAGCCGCGCGCATCCTCCGTGGCCTTGATGTCGACATACTGCGACAGCTCGGAGAGGATCAGGTCGCGCTGGTCCTTCAGAGCGGCCGTCGCGCTGTCGTTCGGGCTGCCGACGATGCGGGTATTGACCTTGGACAGCGCGCCGAGCAGGTCGTTGACCTTGCCCACGGCGCTGGCGATGCCGGTCTCGGCCTGGCTGCGCAGGGCCTGGACGCCGTTCGAGAGCGTGTTGAGCTGGCGCGCGAGCTGCGTGGCATTGTCGAGCACCTGCGAGCGCAGGCTGTAGGACGACGGATCGTTCTGGAGCGACTGGAGCGCGCCGGTGAACTTGTTGAAAATCGTATCCAGCGCCGTGGCGCTGCCCGGAGCGCCATAGAGCTTGTCGAGATTGGACAGCGAACTCGCGCGGGTCGACGTATAGGCCGCGCCCGAAGCCTCCTGCCAGAGCTGATGCTGGACGATCTTGTCGAGCATGCGCTGGACCTGCGTGCTCTGCACGCCGACGGACAGCCCGGTCAGGCTGTCGGCGGTCGAGACCGTTCGCCGGACATAGCCCGTCGTCCCTGCATTGGCGACGTTCTGCGAGACGACGCCGATGCCGACCTGGGCGGCGTTGAGGCCACCGATCGCCGTGTTGAGGGAAGTGCTCAGGCCCATCGTCAACTCCTGTTGCGAGAGGCAGCCCTTCTGGGCTGCCGCTTAGGCGGATGCGTCGCTCAGCGAATGATGTTGAACACCGCGCTCAGCATCTCCTGGGCGGTGGTGATGACCTTGGTGTTGGCCGAGTAGGCCTGCTGGGTGACGATCATCTTGGAGAATTCGTCGGCGATGTCGGTGTTCGACTGCTCGACGCTGCCACCGACCATCTGCGAGGTGCCCAGGCCGATGATCGGGGGCCCGGATTCGATCGTCTCCTCGAAGGCACCGCCATCGAGGCGCTTCAGCGAGTTGTCGGCGTTGAAGCGGGCGACGGAGACCTGGGCGAGCGCCACGACCTGGCCGTTGCTGAAGGTGCCGATCACCGCCCCCTCGGCCGAGACCGAGACGCGGTCGAGCGTACCGGCGGTGTAGCCGTCCTGGCGGATGCTGCGTGCGTCGATCTGGCCGCTGACGTCGCCGTTCTGGGTCACGCCGTTGCCGCCGGTCGTCAGGTTGATGCCCGTGATGGTCGTCCCGTTGATCGTCATCGTCGGCAGCGTGATGTCGCCGGTCGCCGGGGTCACCATCTGCCCGGTGGTACCGAAGGTGACGTTCTGGCCGGCCTGGACATAGGCGACCTGGTTCGCACCCGTCGCACTGGTGTCCTGAGCGACGAACAGGCCCCAGGTACCGGTCGTTACGGGGTTGCCAGCCGGGTTGCCGTTGTCGAGCTTGGCCCAGCGCATCTCGACGCTGGTAGCCTTCCCGAGCGTATCGTAGACGGTGACCGAGCCGCCCGGGATCGAGGTCGCCAGGAAGCTGCTGATGTTGTTGCCCATGACCGCGGCGTTGCCGGCATAGGGGTTCGGCGCCGCTCCCGCCGCCGTGACCGATGCGGCATTGAGAAACTCGGTGCCGCCCTGCGTCTTCTGCGTCGTCGCCGGCACGGCCGGGATATTCGCGCGATACTCGATCGAGGTCGTCGCCTTGGCCGGGAACTGCTCCTTGGTGATGCGCAGCACGTCCGGCTGCGTGCCGACGAGTTGGCCGGTCACCTGGTCGATCTTCAGGCCTTTGAGATAGTAGCCCGCGCCATTGACCAGATAGCCGTTGGCGTCGAAGTCGAAATCGCCGCGCCGGGTGTAGAGGTTTGAATTCGAGAACTGGGTATTGGCGCCGACGCCGCTCTGGCGCTGGTCGACCACGAAGAAGCCATCGCCGTTGATCGCGATATTGGTGTCGATGCGGGTCGGGTTGAGATCGCCCTGGATCGAGTTCGTCGCCTGGCTGAAGGCCTGGACCGAACCGGCGACCTGGCGCCGCAGCGCCGCGTCCGGCACGAGGTCGGCGAAGGCGGTGTCGACGCGCTTGTAGCCCGCCGTCCGCGAGTTGGCGATATTTCCGGAGATGTTCTCGAGCGCATAGGACTGCGCCGTCATCCCCGAAACCGCCGTGGTCAGCGCACTGAAAACACCCATGGAACCCTCACCTCGACCGGCAGCCCCCAAAGGGCGGCCCTCAACTTCGAGGTCAGGTTCTGCACGGCGCGTGCCACGCGCCGTATCGTGCTATTTCAAGGAGTTGGATCGTTTACGGAAAGTTAAACGGCAGTCGGAGCCGGGCAGAATCGCCCTCACCGGCAGATTCTGCCGGGTTCAGGCTTCCGCCTCCTTCGCGCCGCGCCACCCGCCGAAATCGCCCGCGACGTCCGACAGCGTGGGCGCCACAGCCTCGACGAAGGGCAGCGGCCGGCAGACCGCGAGCGCCGCAAGGCCGATCCGGGCCGTCAGCATCCCGTTGATCACGCCTTCGCCGAGCTTGGCCGAAAGCCGGGCCGCGAGCCCCTGCCCGACAACCTGCTGGATCACGGCATCGCCGGCCGCCATGCCGCCGGTGAGCACGAGATGGTTCAACACCTGCCGCGTCAGCCGGAGCAGGCCGAGCGTGCCGGGCCGCCCCGCGTAGATTCCGGCGATGGAGCGCAGCAGCCGCGCGCAGGCGACCAGCACGAACACGACGTCGACCAGCGCCCGCGGGCTGACCGCGGTGACCAGCGAGACGCGCCGCGCCGCCTGCGCGATCTGGGCGGTGGCCAGCGCATCGAGCGGCGCCAGCAGGCTGCGCTCCGCCACCGTCAGGATGTCGCGCGCCGCGAAGAGCTGCGGCAGCGCCTCCTGCAGCGCGGCGCGGCCCTGCGCCGTCTGTGCCCGTCGCTTGTAGAGCGAGACGAGTTCGTCGGCGATCGCCCGACCCTCATCGGGCGTTCCGCCCACCAGCGCCGCGACGGCCCGCTCGCGCAGAGCCTCGACCTTGCGCTCGCGCAGGATGTCGCGAAGCACCCGCGCCAGCATGACCACCAGCGCCATTGTCGCGACAGCCGCGCAGACCAGCGCGGCATAGCCGAGCGCCGGGTTCTGGCTCATCAGCGAGCGGATGGTGTTCTCGACCCAGACGCCGGCCGCCAGCGCCAGGAAGCCGGACAGCCCCGCCACGAACAGAGAGCCCCAGGAGAAGCGGCGTCTGGACCTCACCGGCACGACCGGAATGGCTGCGTCGATCGGCTCGCTCTCTGGCAGGATCGCGAGATCGCCCTGCCGGATCGGGACGTCGCCGGCCGGTTCGCCCGGCTGCTGGCTGTCGAAGCGGATCGCGCGCGGTGCCTTGCTCATCGCGAACCTCCGTTCATGCCAGTTTGTCGCCGATGAGGAATTCCAGCGCACGGTCGAGGCGGATCTGCGGCGGCGGCTTCAGGCGCCCGCCCGCATCCGGTTCGACCAGTGGGGGCCGGAAGCGAGGCGCCCTCACCTGCCAATGCGCCCTGGGATCGAAGATCGCTTCGGGTCGCTCGGGCAAGTCGCCGGGAAAGACGGCCGCCTCCGCGATACCGTCGAAGACCTGTCCGTCGATCGTCTCGCCGGCCTCCGGCACGCCGGCGATCGCAGGCAGTTCCTCGCGGCCTTCCTTGATGCGAACCTCGTGCGTCGCCCGCACGGCGGCGAGCGCCATCGCCTCGACCCTGGCGCCTGCCCCTTGCGCCCGCGACAGCGCGCGTCCGACGAGGTGCGACATCACCGACGCCAGCCGGTCATGGCTGGAATGGTGGATATGGTCCGCCTTGGTCGCAGCGAAGAGCACACGCTCGATCCGCGGCGCGAACAGGCTTGAAAGCCAGGAATTGCGCCCGACAGAAAACGCCGTGAGCGCCTGCCCCAACGCCGTTTCGAGATCCGCCAGGGCGGGCGCCCCGGCATCGAGCGCGGCCAGCACGTCGACCAGCACGATCTGCCGGTCGAGCCTTGCGAAATGGTCGCGGAAGAACGGCGTCACGACGACGCGCTTGTAGGCCTCGAAGCGCTCAGCCATCAGCGCCGCGAGCGTGCCCGGCCTCACCTCCCGGTCATGGCCGAGATCGAGGGGCGCGAAGGTCAGCGCCGGCGAGCCTTCGAGCTCGCCCGGCATCAGGAAGCGCCCCGGCGGCGTCACCGCGACGGCCTCGGGATCGGCGCGCAGCCGGGCCAGATAGCCCTTGAACAGGTCGCTCGCGGCTTCCGCCACCAGTTCGTCCGGCGCTCCGTCCGGATCGCGCCCCGGCAGATCGGCAAGCCATGAGGCAGCGGAATCGCGCCGGTGCGCCTTGCGCGCATCCGCGACGGCCTGCGCCGACCAGGCCTTGTAGTCCTGGCCGATCAGCGCGAGGTCGAGCAGCCATTCGCCGGGATAGTCGACGATGTCGAGCGTCAGCGTCGCCGGCCCCTTGAACCAGCCGGCCGCCCGCTCGTAGTCGATCTCGACCCTGAGCTCGGAGATGCGCCGCGTCGATTCGGGCCAGCGTCGGTCCGGTCCGTTCATCGCCGCGCGATGCGCCTCATAGGGAAAGCGCGGCACGTCCGGATCGGGCTGCGGCACCAGGCGCACGCGGGCGATGCGGCCCTCCGAAGCGGCCTTCAGCACCGGCAGCCTGGCGCCTTCAATGAGGTTCTGGATCAGCGCGGTGGTGAAGACCGTCTTCCCAGAGCGCGACAACCCGGTGACGCCGATCCGCAGCCGCGGACGCGCAAGCCCGAGCAGGCTGTCGCCGAAGGCGAGAGCCGCATTGCGGGCGCTGTCGAGATAGGAAGGATCGCTCACGACGCCGGGACGATCATTCGTCAGGGCCTTCGCCGAGTGAGCCGGGGGTGACAAAGCGATCGAGCCGGCCTTCGCGCGCCGCAACCGCATGCCAGTGCTCGCTAGCGAAATCGATCACGGCAAGCCCGCAGGTCGGGTATTTCTGGCTCATCCGCGCCGCCGCATAGCGATCGCCATGGCCGGTCAGCAGATGCGCCAGTTCCTCGAAGCCGGGATTATGGCCGATGAGCAGCAGCGTGCGGACGTCGCCCTCGACCTCCTGCACCACATCGAGCAGGCGTTCGGTCTTGGCCTCGTAGATGCGCGGCTCGTATTGCGTCGCCGGCTTCTCGGGCAGCATCGGCGCGACCATCTCCCAGGTCTCGACCGTGCGCTTGGCCGGCGAGATCAACACGAGATCGGGCAGCAGCAATTCATCGGCGAGATAGCGCCCCATCACAGGGGCAGCCTCGCGCCCGCGCGCCGCGAGCGGTCGGTCTCGGTCGGCCACGCCAGTAGGCCAGTGGGACTTGGCGTGGCGCAGAAGCATGAGGCGTCGCATGAACAGAACCTAGCGACGATGAGGCGATTTTGCGAGGGGGTGGTCAGCGGCTCTCGCGCCGCGCCATGAAGGCGAGCTTCTCGAACAGCGAGACATCCTGCTCGTTCTTGAGCAGCGCCCCGTGCAGCGGCGGGATCAGCTTGCGCGGGTCGCGCTCGCGCAGCACCTCCGGCCCGATATCCTCGGCGACGAGGAGCTTCAGCCAGTCGAGCAGCTCCGAGGTCGAGGGCTTCTTCTTGATGCCGGGCACCTCGCGCACCTCGAAGAACAGGCGCAGCGCCTCTTCCATCAGGCGCTTCTTGATGCCCGGGAAATGGACCTCGACGATCTGTTGCATCGTCTCGGCATCGGGGAAGCGGATGTAATGGAAGAAGCAGCGGCGCAGGAACGCGTCCGGCAGTTCCTTCTCGTTGTTGGAGGTGATGATCATCACCGGCCGCTGCGCCGCCTTGATCGTCTCACTGGTCTCGTAGACATGGAATTCCATGCGGTCTAGCTCGAGCAGCAGGTCGTTGGGGAACTCGATATCGGCCTTGTCGATCTCGTCGATCAGCAGCACCGGGCGCACCGGGGCGACGAAGGCCTCCCAGAGCTTGCCGGGCTTGATGTAGTTGCCGATCTCCGAGACGCGGGGATCGCCGAGCTGGCTGTCGCGCAGGCGGCTCACGGCATCGTATTCGTAGAGGCCCTGCTGCGCCTTCGTCGTCGACTTGATGTGCCAGGTGATCAGCGGCGCGCCCAGCGCCGCGGCGATTTCCTCGGCCAGCACGGTCTTGCCGGTGCCCGGCTCGCCCTTCACCAGCAGCGGGCGTTCCAGCCGGATCGCGGCATTGACGGCGACGGTGAGATCCTCGGTCGCGACGTAGTTTTCGGTGCCGGCAAAACGCATGGTCGGTCCTCTGAGCCAATCGCGGGACGCTAACCCATCCCTTGTTAGCGCGGAAACCGCTTTTTCGCCCGCGGCACCTGAGCGCCCTTGCCTAAAGGCTCGCGCCGCAAGGCTAATTTCTGCCCGCCCTGACGATTCGAAGGTTGTGCTGCGCCGCCGCAAACCGCAAGAATTGCCGGCGCATCCCGCAAGCCCCGAATCGCAAGGCAGCCCTTTGGCCGGAACCGTCGACCCTTCCGTCTACAAGGACGCCGTCGTCGTGCTCGCGACGGCGGGCGTGGTCGTGCCGCTGGCCAAGAGCCTCAAGGTCAACTCGATCATCGCCTTCGTCGCCTGCGGCGCCCTGCTCGGTCCGTTTGGCCTCGGCGGCCTGGTCTCCAGGATTCCGTTGCTGAGCACGATCACTGTCTCGAATGCCGAGGCGCTCGCCGGCCCGGCCGAGCTCGGCGTCGCCTTCCTGCTCTTCGTCATCGGGCTGGAACTGTCCTTCGAGCGCCTCATGACGATGAGGCGCCTCGTCTTCGGCCTCGGGCTCGGCCAGGTCGGGTTCTGCGCTGCGGCGATCGGGCTTGTCTCCTATGCGCTCGGTCAGCCGGCGGCGGCCTCGCTCATCATCGGCTTCGGCCTCGCCTTGTCCTCGACCGCGATGGTGGTCGAGTTGCTGGCGGCCAAGAAGCGGATGACGACCTCGGCCGGCCGCTCCAGCTTCGCCATCCTGCTCTGCCAGGACCTCGCCGTCATTCCGCTACTCTTCCTGATCAGCGTGCTCGACGCGCAAAACGGCTCGGGCTCGCTGCTCGCCGGCCTCGCGCAGGCCTTCATCCAGGCCTTCGCCGCGATCGCGACCATCGTCGTGATCGGCCGGCTCGCGCTGCGCCCGCTGTTCCGTCTGGTCGCCTCGACCGATTCGACCGAGAGCTTCATGGCGGCGACGCTGCTGACCGCGCTCGGCACGGGGTTGATCGCCGCGGCCGCCGGCCTGTCGATGGGGCTCGGCGCCTTCATTGCCGGGCTCCTGCTGGCCGAGACCGAGTTCCGCCGTGCGATCGAGGTCACGATCGACCCGTTCAAGTCGCTCCTGATCGGCGTGTTCTTCCTGACGGTCGGGATGGGCGTGAACCCGGCCGATATCGCGGCTCATCCCTTCGCGATCATTGGCGGGGCGATCGGCCTCGTGCTGGTAAAGGGCGCCATCATCTTCGCATTGGCCCGCCGCTTCCGCCTCGCCGCGGCGACGGCACTCGAAACGGCGATCCTGGTCGCGCCCGGCGGCGAATTCGCCTTCGTGCTCCTCAACGCAGCGACCGGCGCCAAGCTGATCGAACCGGGCGCCACCAGCATCGTCCTGACTGCCGTCTCGCTCACCATGGTCGCCTTGCCGCTGCTTGCGAAGATTGCGCGCAATCTCGCGCAGAAGCTTGCCGTTCCCGTCACGCTTACGGATGAGGCTGCGGTCCTGCCGCCGGACGACCGGGCCCAGCGCGCCATCGTCGTCGGCGGTGGCCGTGTCGGACGCCTCGTCGGCTCCATGCTGGACGAGCACGGCAAGTCGCACATCATCATCGATGCCGATTCATCCCTGATCACCGCACAGCGCCGCGCCGGACGCCCGGCCTATTACGGCGACGCGACCAAGCCCGAGTTCCTGCGCCTCTGCGGCCTGGAGGAGGCGACGGCGCTGATCGTAACGATCGACAATCCCCGGGCCGTCGATGCCATCGTCCTCGCGGCCCGCTCGCTGCGCCCCGACATCGTCATCGTCGCCCGTGCCCGCGACGCGACACATGCCCGCCATCTCTACGAGATCGGCGTGAACGACGCGGTGCCCGAGACCATCGAGGCCAGCCTGCAATTGTCGGAGGCGGCCCTCGTCGGGCTCGGCGTGCCGATGGGCCTCGTCATCGCCTCCGTCCATGAGCGGCGGGACGGCTTCCGCGCCCAGCTCAAGCCGGCAGGCGCCGCGGCAGCCCGCGCCCTTCCCCGCCACGCCCGCTCGCGAAGGCTGTGAGCGCATTGTTTGGCGCCGTCTCCGGTTCGCGCGGAAAATAGCCGGCCTCGCGCGCCACGCGCCGGATATGACCGTAGAACTGCGCGGCGCTTGCGGCCCAGCTATGGCGCGCCGCGAATTCGAGGCAAGCCTCACGCGGCACCCTGAGGGCCCGCATCGCGGCGGCACGCAGATCCTCGTCCAGCACCGCCGCTCCGCTGCCGGCGAAGACATCGCGCGGCCCCTGCACCGGAAAGGCGGCGACCGGCAGACCGCTCGCCGCCGCTTCCAGCAGCACGATCCCGAAGGTATCGGTCAGGCTCGGGAAGACGAAAACGTCCGACGAGGCGTAGATTCCGGCGAGTTCCTCGCCTTCCTTCAAGCCGAGGAAGCGGGTCTCGGGAAAAGCGCGTTCGAGATCGGCCCGCGCCGGGCCGTCGCCGACCACGACCTTGCTGCCCGGCAGCTTGAGCGACAGGAAGGCCTCGACATTCTTCTCGACCGCGACCCGCCCGACATAGAGGAAAATCGGGCGCGGCAAATCGAGCAGGCTCTGCGGCCGCGGATGGAACAGGCTAAGGTCGACTCCGCGGCCCCAACGCACCAGCTTGTCGAAACCGTGCTGGCGCAATTCCTCCTCCACCGTCGCGGTCGAGACCATCACGGCCGCGGCCGCGCCATGGAAGCGGCGCAGCAGCCCGTAGCTCCAGCTCTCGGGGACCGGCCAGCGCGCCGCGATATATTGCGGAAAGCGCGTATGATAGCTCGTGGTGAATGGCCGCTTCTGGGCAAGGCAGACCGCACGCGTCAGCCAGCCGATCGGCCCCTCGGTCGCGATATGGATGTGATCCGGCGCGAACGCGGCGACGCGGGCCGCGAGCGCCCGGCGCGTCGCCAGCGCGAGGCGGATATCGGGGTAGCTCGGCAGGCCGATCTGGTGAAAGCCCTCCGGCGTCAGCGCCTGCGCCGTCGCGCCATGGCCCGGTGCCGCCGCGATCATCTGCTCCAGCGAGCGCACGACGCCATTGACCTGGGGGCGCCAGGCATCGGTCGCGACCAGCACGCGCATCACGCCGCCTCGATCAGGTCCCGGACCGGAGCCGGCCGCGCCGGCGCCGCGAGCGGCACGGCAGGCATCTCCTTCAGCCGGCCTTGCGGCCAATGGATCAGCTCGAAGCGACCGTCCTCGTGCTCGACGAAAGCCGTGCAGCTTTCGACCCAGTCGCCGGTGTTGATGTAAGTCAGCCCATCGATCTCCCGGTGGGCGGCATGGTGGATGTGGCCGCAGATCACGCCGTCGGCATCGTGCCGTCGGGCCTCGGCGGCAAGGCAGGTCTCGAACTCGCCGATATAGTTCACGGCATTCTTGACCTTGTGCTTGGCCCAGGCCGAGAGCGACCAATGCGGCAGGTGCAGCCAGCGTCGCACCTTGTTCAGCGCCATGTTGAGGCCGAGCGCGAGCGTGTAGGCCCAGTCGCCCAGCAGCGCCAGCCATTTGGCATTGCGCACCACGAGGTCGAACAGGTCGCCATGGATGACGAGCAGGCGCTTGCCGTCGGCCGTCTCATGGACGATCTCGTCGACCAGCGTGATGCCGCCGAACTGCAGGCCGGTGAAGTCGCGCAGGAAATCGTCGTGGTTGCCGGTGACGTAGATCAGCTTCGAGCCTTTGCGCACCTTGCGCAGCAGCTTCTGGATCACGTCGTTATGGGCCTGCGGGAAATACCAGCCGCTCTTCAGGCGCCAGCCGTCGATGATGTCGCCGACGAGATAGATCTGCGGCGCGTCGTAGGCGCGCAGAAACTCCAGCACGAGATCGGCCTGCGCCCCACGGGTGCCCAGGTGCAGATCCGAGATGAAGATGCTGCGGACCCGCTTGGTATCGTCCTCGTCGCTCATGCCGGAAAGCCCCTGCTGCTGCGATGCGAGGGCCGTGTGTCTGATTTGCGTTGCGCTTTGATGACGGCGCGGCCAATCCGTGTTCAGGGTGGGGACCTCGAACGCCTCCCCGCTGATCGGAGACCATCATGGATCTGGGAATTGCCGGCCGCACGGCCATCATCTGCGCCTCCAGCAAGGGCCTCGGCCGCGGCTGCGCCGAAGCGCTCGCGCAGGCCGGCTGCACCGTCGTGATCAACGGCCGCGACGCCGCCACGCTGGAAGCCACCGCCGCCGCGATTCGCGCTGCGACGGGCGCGACCGTGATCGCCGTGGTCGCCGACGTCTCGACCAAGGCCGGGCAGGATGCGCTTCTGGCAGCCGCACCAAACCCGAACATCCTCGTCAACAACAATGGCGGCCCGCCGCCCAAGCCCTTCCGCGAGGTGACGCGCGAGGGGCTGCTGGAGGGCGTCGTCCAGAATATGGCGACCCCGCTGGAGCTGGTGCAGCGCGTCATCGACGGCATGGTCGAGCGCAAGTTCGGCCGGATCATCAACATCACCTCGGCGAGCGTCGTCACTCCGCTGACCGGGCTCGATGTCTCCTCGGCCGCTCGTGCGGGCCTCACTGCCTTCCTTTCGGGCGTCGCCCGCGAGGTGGCCCACGCCAATGTCACCATCAACAACATCCTGCCCGGCGTGTTCGACACCGACCGGATCAAGACCTCCACCAACAAGGTCGCGGAGATGCAGGGCATCAGCATCGAGCAGGCCACGAAGAACCGGCTCGCCGCCGTGCCCGCCGGCCGCCTCGGCACGCCCGACGAATTCGGCAAGCTCTGCGGCTTCATCGCCAGCGCCCATGCCGGCTACATCACCGGCCAGAACTTCCTGATTGACGGCGGCGCCTTCCGCGGCACGTTCTGAGGCCAAGTGCATTAGCACCTGGCGCCGTCATGCTCGGGCTTGACCCGAGCATCTCATCACCATGGAGGCTCCCACACCTCTTCCGGCAGGAGATTCTCGGGTCAAGCCCGAGAATGACGCGCCTTTGGTCAGGCCCGCGCTTCCCGACGCCCCACGGCAACGACCTAGCCGGGTTGCAGAGTTCTCGCTTCGCTTCCCGGCTTCGACATGATCTAAGGAGCGACGGTTCCGCTTGAAACCGTTCCTGCTCTTCGGCCGCGCGCTTTGTCCCCTTTCCTCGGCATCACTCTCAAGCTGGTCTCGGCGCTGGCCTTCACACTGATGTCGGCCGGCATCAAGTCGATCTCGACGCGCTATCCGACCGGCGAGATCGTCTTCATACGCTCCTTCTTCGCGATGATCCCGCTGCTCATCTGGCTGGCCTGGCGCTCCGAGCTGCCTGCCGCCCTGAAGACGAGCAACCTGCGCGGCCATCTCAAGCGCGGCATCATGGGTTCGACCGGCATGTTCTGCGGCTTCGCAGCGCTGCAGTTCCTGCCGCTCTCGGAGGCCGTGGCGATCGGCTATGCCGCCCCGCTCGCGGTCGTGGTGCTGGCCGCGCTCGTCCTCAAGGAGCGGGTGCGAATCTATCGCTGGAGCGCAGTGACGATCGGCTTCGTCGGCGTGCTCATCATGCTCTCGCCGCATCTCGGCGCTGGCGCTCATCCGGTCGGCAGCAATGCCGCGCTTGGAGCCATGCTGGGCCTGGCCGGCGCCTTCTGCTCGGCCTTCGCCTCGGTCGAGGTGCGCCTCCTGACATCGACCGAGCGCACCGGCGCCATCGTCTTCTACTTCATGCTGCTGACCAGCCTGCTCGGCCTCTCGACAATTCTGCTCGGCTGGAACATGCCCGACCTCACGGATGCGGCGCTGATGGTCCTGATCGGCATCCTCGGCGGGCTCGGCCAGATCCTGATCGTCCAGGCCTATCGCTATGGCGACGCCTCGCTCATCGCGCCCTTCGAATACTCGACCATGCTCTGGGCGGTCGCGATCGGCTGGTTCTGGTTCGGCGAGTGGCCGGCACTGGCGATCCTGATCGGCGCGACCATCGTCATCGCCTCGGGCATCTACGTGATCCTGCGCGAGCGACAGCTCGGCCTTGCCCGCCGCGAGCAGCGTGAGGTCGGCCCCAGCCGCATGACCTGACCACAAGGGTACCGCGCGCCCCGCGTGAGACACAGTTCGCTTGTTCAAACGATCGTCCGCCGGTACAAACGACGTCACAGTCGAAAAGGGGCCGGTTGCATGGGAATCGAGACGAAAGAGCGCGGCGGGCGGGAGCTTGAATCCGGGGCTCAGGTCATCTCGGGCCAGCTCGGCAAGACCATCCAGCGGCTGCGCAAGGCCTATAACTTCTCGCTCTCCGACCTCGCCGAGCAATCCGGCGTCGCCAAGTCGATCATCAGCCAGATCGAGCGCAACGAGACCAACCCGACGCTGGCAACGATCTGGCGGCTGTCGCAGGCGCTCGACATCTCGATCGAGCGCGTCCTCTCCAGCGGCGAGGAAGAGCCCTTCATCGACAAGACCACCCGCGCCGACACCCCGATCCTCGTCTCAGAGGACGGCAAGCTGCGCCTCGCCATCGTCGGCTGGATCAAGACGGTCGAGTGGCTGCAGTGGTACGAGGTCAGCGCCGAGCCCGGCGGCGAGCTCGATTCCGAGGGCCACCAGCGCGGCTCGATCGAATCGCTCTCGGTGACCTCGGGCGAGTTCGAGGTCGAGGTCGGCGACATCGTCCAGCGCGCCAAGGCGGGCGAGACCCTGCGCTATCGCTGCGACCGCCGCCATGTCGTCCGCTGCGTCGGCAACGAACCCGGAACCGCCCTGATGGTCTGCATCCTCAAGGCCGCGGTGATGGAGTAGGCGCAGGCTGCAAGGCCGGGCAGAGATCCTGCAGCACCGAAACCTCATCCTGCCGGAAGAAGCTTCGCTCGGCCGGGCTGAAAACTGCCGACATTACGCCGAAGCCGACGAAACGGTGAGCAGAGCAATGGTCCGCTCCCGACCCACTGTTGACGTTCATTCCATGCCCACTGTCGGCGTGGCTACAGAGGTTAGCTGCGTCGAAGGGTGAACAAGAATCCGAGCACAGTTTCGAAACCAATCGCCCAACAAGCCAAGAAAATGAGGGTGACGAAACCCGCAAGAGCGCCGGAAACAACCCCGAGACCGCGCAACACCGCAAGCTGTCGGGGCTCGGGATTCGCGCGCCTGTCTTCGTTGCTCATATTGTCTCCAACCCATGGGTGCCGCCAGATACCAGCCTCGACGCTTATTCGAGCTTTTGCAGTAGGTCCGCTCCCGACCCGTAGCTGACACCGTTCTGCGCCTCACCCGCCACTCTGCGGCCGCGCCGGCCCCTCGACCGCAGGCAGCGACTTCAGGTATTCCGCCATCGCCATGCGGTCGGCCTCCGGCAGCTGCGCGATATTGCGCACCACCGAGGCCATCGAGCCACCGACGCTGTCGAAGCTCGGCGTGAAACCGGTCTTCAAGAGCTCGGCGATCTCCTCCTTCGACCATTTCGCCAGCCCCTTCTCGGACTGGGTGATGTTCGGCACCCAGCCCTTGCCCTCCGGGTCCGGCCCGCCGGCAAACCGGGTCGCCGGAACGATGGCGCCGAGCGCGTTGCGGTTGGAATGGCACTCGGCGCAATGGCCGGGGCCATTGACCAGATAGGCGCCACGGTTCCAGGCCTCGCTCTTGCTCGTGTCGGGCCGGAACGGTTCACGCTCGAAGAACAGCAGCTTCCAGCCGCCGACGACCCGGCGGATATTAAAGGGGAAGCGCAGGTCATGAGCCGCCGCCTTGCCCTCGACCGGCGGCAGCGTGCGGATATAGGCGAAGAGATCGGCCAGCGCCTTCGGCGGCATCAGCCGGTAGGAGGTATAGGGGAAGGACGGATAGAGATGCTGCCCGGAGGGCGAGACGCCTGCCGCCATCGCATCGACGAAATCCTGCACGCCCCAATTGCCGATGCCGTCACGCGTATGCGGCGAGATGTTCGGTGCATGGAAGGTGCCGAACGGCGATTCCAGCGCGAGCCCGCCCCCGAGCCGGAGCTTGTCGTCCTGCCCGGGCGTCGCGTGGCAGGAGGTGCAGCCGCCGGCCGAGAACAGGAGCTTGCCGTTCTCGATATCCGCGGCCGGCAGCGCGCCGATCTCCGGCGAGGGCGAAACCACGCGCGGGTCGGTGAATACATAAAAGCCCGCGAAACCCACGATCGCCAGCAGGACGAGGGTCACGAAAAGGCGGCGCAGCAACAGCATCGAAGGTCTCCCGTCAGCAGGTCGACAGATTGGACGGGCCGGCATCGCATCGGCAACCCTGAAAACACAGCAATTCCAAACTGCGCTTTTCCAACGCCTGTGGGTGGCGAAGGCTCCTCTGCTCACAAAAAAGCGGGCGGCCATCGCTGGCGCCCGCTTCCGCGATCGGCGTGAAGCCGATCATTTCTTGATGCGATAGGCCTCGTGACAGGTTCCGCAATTCTTCGTCGCCGCGCCGAAGGCGGTGCGGAAACCGTCGAGATTCGCAACGGTCGCGCCGGCGGCCGCATCGGCCTCGAACTTGGCGAAGGCCGCCTTGAACCCGGCCTGGTCCTCCCAGATCTTCGGGCTGGCCGTGGTATCGCCGCCCGTCTTCGACGTATCGGGGAACAACGCCGGCATCTTCTTGGCCGCGTCGGCATAGGTCTTGAAGATCGCCTGTGCCTTGGCCGCGTCGAAAGCGGCTTCGCCCTTCGCGATCGCGGCGCCCTCGCGTGTCGCTCCGCCGACGGCCTTCATCACCTGCTGGCGCTCAGTGATCGGGTTCGACTGCGCCATCACGGCGGTGAGGCCAAGCCCGAGGCCGGCAAGAACGAGAGCAGTGCGGATCATTCAGTTCCCCTCATGGACAAGTCCGCGCCATCCGGCGCTGTTTTGACCCTGTCCAGATCAAACGATGATCGCGACGTTAGCCAGTCGCTTTTGCGTGAATGGGCTTGCGGTGTCGCAAGACCATCCTTGCATCAAAGCGGATACCCGGTCTCCCTCAGCGCCGTGAAGACCTTGAGCGGCGTCGCCGGCATGTCCATGGCCTTGATGCCCGCGGCGCGGTCGAGCGCGTCGACCACCGCGTTCATCACCGCCGGGCAGGCCCCGATTGCGCCGGCCTCTCCCGCGCCCTTCACGCCGATGGCGTTGGTCAGGCAGCGGACATTGCGCGTCTCGAAATGGAAGTTAGGCACGTCGATCGCCCGGGGCAGCGCATAGTCCATGAAGGTCGCGGTCAGCATCTGCCCCTCCGGATCGAAGCGGATTTCCTCCATCAACGCCTGGCCGATGCCCTGAACGGCGCCGCCATGGACCTGCCCCTGCAACATCAGCGGGTTCAGCGTCACGCCGAAATCGTCGACGACGACATAGTTCAGGATTTCCGTGCCGCCCGTGCCTGGATCGATCTCCAGCTCGCAGACATGGGTGCCGTTCGGATAGGTCGCCTCCGGCGGCTGCCAGCTCTGGTGAACCTTGAGCATGGCCGGCGTGGCGCCAGGCAGCGCCGCGATCGCGGCAAGGTCGAGTGCCTTATCGGTGCCGACGATCCGGACCGCGCCGTCGACGATCTCGAGATCGCCGACCGCCGCCTCGAGCTTCTCGGAGGCCAGCTGCTTGAGATTGTCGGAGAGAATGCCCGTCGCCTTGTCGAGAGCAGCGCCGCCCACCGGAATCGAGCGCGAGCCGCCGGTGCCGGAGCCGGTCTCGACCCGGTCGGTATCGCCCTGCACGACGCGGATGCGGTCCATCGGGATATCGAGATGCTGCGAGACGAGCTGCGAATAGGCGGTTTCGTGCCCCTGCCCGTTCGACTGCGTGCCGATCAGCACGGTGACGGTGCCGTCCTTCTCGAGAATCACGGTCGAACTTTCCGGCCCGCCGCCGCCGCAGGCCTCGATATAGCTGGCCATGCCGATGCCGCGGATCTTGCCGGCCTTGGCCGAAGCCTTCTGGCGCGCCTTGAAGCCCTTCCAGTCGGCAACCTCCATGGCGTGGCGCATATGGCCCTCGAACTCGCCGGAATCGTAGACCGGGCCGGTCTGCGTCTTGTGCGGCATCTCCGTCGGCTTGACGAAATTCTGGGCGCGCACCGCATCGGGGGTCTTGCCGGTCTCGCGCGCGATCGCATCGACCAGGCGCTCGATCAGATAGGCCGCCTCGGGACGCCCCGCGCCGCGATAGGCATCGACCGGCGTCGTATGCGTCAGCACGCCCCTGAAGACGACATGCACGGCCGGAATGCTGTAGCAGCCCGGCGTCATCGTGGTACCGACCCAGGGGATGAAGGGTCCGTATTGCGAGAGCCAGGCGCCCATCTCGGCCGAGAGATCGACCTTGAGACCGATGAACTTGCCCTTGGCGTCGAGCGCCATCGTGGCCGTCGCGAGATTGGCGCGGCCATGCGTGTCGGCCAGGAAATGCTCGTTGCGATCGGCGACCCAGCGCACCGGGCGCTTCAGCTTTTCCGCCGCGATCATCGCCAGCGGATATTCGCGGTAGAGGAAGATCTTGGTGCCGAAGCCGCCGCCGACATCCGGCGTCACCACGCGGATGCGCTTGGGATCGACCTTGAGAACATAGGTCGCGATCAGGTCGCGCATGCCATGGCTGCCCTGGCTGCCCAAAGTCAGGGTCCAGCGCTTGTCGGCCTTGTCGTATTCGGCGATGCAGGCGCGCGTCTCCATGTAAGCGGAGGCAAGGCGGTTGTTGACGACGGTCAGCGACACCGTCCGCGCCGCCTTGGCGAAGGCCTTTTCGGTCCTCTCGCGATCGCCCTGCTCGGCCTCGAAGGCGACATTGCCGGCCCGATCGGGCCAGACCTGCGGTGCGCCCTCTTCCAGCGCCTCGGCGATGCCGGTTATGGCCGGCAGCGGGTCCCAGTCGATGGCGATCGCTTCGGCCGCATCGCGCGCCTGCGCCAGCGTCTCGGCGACGATGAAGGCGACGGCCTCGCCGACATGCCGAACCGTGTCGGTCGGCAGCACCGGCACGGGGAGCGATGTCGACATCTCGCCGGAGCTTGTCTTCACATGCCCCTTGCAGGGCAGATCGCCATACCCCGAGACATCCGCGCCGGTAAGGATGAGCTTGACGCCCTTCATCTTGCGGGCGGCCTCGACATCGGAGATGGCGAAGCGGGCATGGGCGTAAGGCGAGCGCAGCACGAAGGCGTGCAGGGCGCCTTCAGCGGCTATGTCGTCCGTATAGCGGCCGGTCCCGGTGGTCAGGCGTTGATCCTCGACTCGCCGGACAGGCTGGCCGAAACCAAATTTCATGGGACGCATGAGGCATATCCTCAGATTGGTCTGATGAAAGACTGGAGCATAAAACGCGCCACGTCAGCCCCGATGCACCACGCGCCGGGGCTGCGCCACGCGCATCGAACTCAACGCGACATGCGGACGGCGGTCTCGGAGAGCGAGACCATGGTGTTGTAGTTGTTGACGATCCAGTTGGCGTCGTTCGCCGCGCCGCGCCGGACGTCGCCCTTGCTCTTGGCGAGCTTCTCACTGAAATCGCGCAGCTTGCCGAGCCACGAGCTGGCCTGGCTCTCGATGAAGGGCACGCCCTTCGGCTCCTTGTCCTTGAACGCATCCATCTCGCGGACCGCGCCGGCATAATCGGCGATCGCGGCGTTGAAGGACTTGAGATCGACGATCGGGCTTTCGTTGCTCGGCATCAGGTCCATGACGGCGCGCGCATTGATCATGATGTTGCGCACCTGCCAGCGGGCAGACTTGCCCTCGCGCTGCTCGACCGAGGCAAGCTCGCGCTGGTCGAGCCCGCGCTTGTAGACGCGCATCAGCGCGTCGAGCTTGGCGCGCTCCTCCAGGAAGGTCTTCGCCGCCGGCACCATCAGCGCGTGCAGCTTCTGGCCCTCCGCGAGATTGTCGTCGCGATAATCCTTGCGGTCGTAATAGCGCTCGGCCTTGGTGATCAGCGGCGCGAGCTCCTGATAGGCCTTGATATAGCGGCCCATGGTCTCGTCGATTGCCGGCAGCTTCGGCTCCTTCGCCATCGCCTCCTCGGCCTTCCTGATCTCGCCGGCGACGTCGTAAAGGCTGTAGAGCCCGTAGGTGATGTAGCGCTCCTTGCCGGTCGGGCCCTTCTTCATGTCGACCCAACTGCCATAGCGTTCCCATGACTGGATCGCGCGCAGCGTGCGGTTCATCAGCCCGGTATAGGCGTTCGACTTGGATATCGCGGCCTGGAGATCGTCATCCGCGGCCTTGCTGGCGCTACCGGAAGGCATCGTCGCCGCGCCCTGCGCCCAGCCGGCTCCGGGAGCCGCCAGAAGAAGCGCGGTGGCGCAGGCGGCGCCGTAGAAGAAAGCTCGGGTCAGCATGGTCTTTGTCCTTGGTCTTGCAGGCGGCTGGAGCGCGGATCGGGCTTTGAGCCTCAATCCTGCGTCACCGGCTCGCCATGCATCAGCCAGTCCTTGAAGCCGCCCGCATAATGGCTGTCGATATCGAGCCCGGCCGACTGCGCGAACTCCAGCGCGCGCCGCGAGCGCACGCCGGCCGCGCAGGAGAGCACGATGCGCTTGCCCGGTTCGTTCGGTAGGTCGGCGGGATCAAATTGCGAGAGCGGGCGCGAGACCGATCCCGGGATATGCCCGGCGGCGAATTCATGCGGCTCGCGCACGTCGACCAGCAGGATGGAGCCGTCGCCCAACCCCGCCTTGACGGCGTCGATATCGAGGTCGTTCACGATCATGGGCAGGCAAGCTCCAGCTCGGTCAGGCGAGCCGTTGAGATAGGACGGCACACGGGCAAACGCCACCGGTCGATGGCGCGCCGCGGGTGGCGGAAACGAAAACAGCCGCGAGCCACAGGCGCGCGGCTGCTCGCTCGCTGAAAGCCCTCAGGCCTTCGGCGGAATACGCAGGACCCAGCCGGGCTGGATCAGGTCGGGATTCTTGACCGGCGGCGTGTTGGCCTTGACGATATCGGTGTACTTGGCGCCCTGGCCCTTGCCGTAATGCTCCTCGGCGATCTTCCAGAGCGTGTCGCCCTTCTTCACCGTATAGAACACCGCAGCTGCGGCCTCCTTGGTCACGGCGAGATCGGATTCGACCTGTGCCACGCCCGTGGTGTTGCCGAGCGCGAGAATGATCTTCTCGGCCTCTTCGGTCGAAACCGCCTTGCCGGACACCTTCACCTTGTCGCCGTCGATCTGGATATTGACGTCGGACGGCAGGCCGTGGCCCGCGAGTTCCTTCTGCAGCTCGTCGGCGGTCGCCGCCTTGGCCGAGCCGCCGAAGATCTTGGCACCGGCTTCCTTGATGAAACTGAACAGACCCATGAACAATCCTCCTCGTGTCGCTGCGCTATCAAGCCCTGTCGGGCCGCCCTATGCAAGTCGCAGCGGAAAAGGTGTTTTGCTCGGCAGACGCAGTCCTTTGCGCGGCGCGAGCCCAAACGGCCTTTCCCGCGCGGCCCGCGGCTGGCAAGAACGACGCAGACAAACCGGAGTTCCCCATGCTGACCCTCGCCCAGGCCCAGACCATTCTCCAAAACGCGCTCAGTCATGCCGGATCGAACGGCTTCAAGCCGCTCGCCATCGCCGTTCTCGACGCGCGCGGAGCGCAGAAGACCTTCGCCGCGCAGGACGGCACCAGCCTGAAGCGCGGCGAGATCGCGCTCGGCAAGGCGCATGGCGCGGTCGCTCTCGGGATTGGTTCGCGCGCGATCCACAAGATGGCGCTGGACCGGCCCTATTTCGTGGAGGCGGCGACCCACGCCGTTGGCGGCTCGTTGGTGCCGGTCCCCGGCGGCGTGCTGATCCGCTCGCCCGAAGGTGCGCTGCTCGGCGCGGTCGGCATCTCCGGCGACACCTCCGACAATGACGAGGCCGCCGCCTGCGCCGGCATCGCCGCCGCCGGACTCAAGGCCGATACCGGAGCCTGATTCCGCTCCGGCGACCAGGGGAAAGAGAAGGCTCTTCCCCTGCCCCCGGTCGCTCTGCCACTCCCGCATTTTACACTTGCAAACCAGCCTTCGAAGCCTCATGTCCTCCGCGCGGGTTCGTTAAATCGGACAGTTTGGACCGGCTCGAAGGTAGAAACATGAGCGACGCGGCTGCCGCCAACGAAAACGAAGTCATCACCACCGACGTTGTCATCGTCGGTGCCGGCCCCTGCGGCCTCTTCGCCGTCTTCGAGCTCGGCCTGCTCGATATCCGCGCCCATCTCGTCGACATCCTGCCGAAGGTCGGCGGGCAATGTGCCGAGCTCTATCCGGAGAAGCCGATCTACGACATCCCGGGCTTCCCGATGGTGACCGGCCAGGCGCTGGTCGACAACCTCCTGGAGCAGATCAAGCCGTTCGGCCCGACCTTCCATCTCAACCAGATGATCGAGGCGGTCGAGCCGACCGGCACGAGCGAGGCCCCGCGCTTCCGGGTCACCACCGATGGCGGCACCGTCTTCGACACCAAGACCGTGATCATCGCCGCCGGCGGCGGCTCCTTCCAGCCTAAGAAGCCGCCGATTCCCGGTATCGACGGCTATGAGAACGGCTCGGTCTTCTATGCCGTGCGCAAGATGGAGGCTTTCCGCGGCCGCAACATCCTGATCGTCGGCGGCGGCGATTCCGCTCTCGACTGGACGCTGAATCTCCAGCCGATCGCCAACCGCGTCACGCTGATGCACCGCCGCGACGATTTCCGCGCCGCGCCGCATTCGGTCGAGCAGATGCGCAGCCTCGTCGCTGCCGGCAAGATGGACATGAAGCTCGGCCAGGTCACCGGCCTGAAGGGCGAGAACGGCAAGCTCGAGGCGGTCGTCTGCCGCGGCACCGACAACGAGCCGTTCGAGATCGCCTGCGATACGCTGCTGCCCTTCTTCGGCCTGACGATGAAGCTCGGCCCGATCGCCGCCTGGGGCCTGAACCTGAACGAGAACCTCGTCCCGGTCGACACCGAGAAGTTCGAGACGAGCGTGCCCGGCATCTTCGCCGTCGGCGACATCAACACCTATCCCGGCAAGCTCAAGCTCATCCTCTCGGGCTTCCACGAGGCCGCGCTCTGTGCCCAGAAGGTTCACCGCTACGTCTATCCGGACAAGCGGCTGACCTTCCAGTACACGACCTCCTCGACGAGCCTGCAGAAGAAGCTCGGCGTCGCCTGAGCCGGGGCAGCACCTGTCATCCCGTGCGCGCCGCAGCGTGAAACGCTGCTGCGCAGACACGGGACCGCGTGACGAGTATGGCACTCCGACCCACGTCCTCCACGAAGGCGCCTTTTCGGGCAACGGTCCGTGTCTGCGCCGCGGCATTGCATGTCGCAGCGCGCACCGGATGACACCGCTTGCTTGAAGCCGCGGCACCCGCCGCGGCTTTTTCAATGCGCGATCGCGTCGCCGGGGATATGCGCCGCGGCGGTGCCGTTGCGCGTCGCCGGGCCCTGGACGGTACCCAGACCAAGCGAGTTGCGCACGCTTTCTGACGGTCCGGCCAGCTTCGGCATCTCGCCCGGCGCGGTCACGATCTGCGGCTCGGCATGCCGTGGCGCCGGCGGCAGGATATCGTCCGGCTCGTGCGGCTCGATCCGCGCCCTGAGCTCGGCCAGCGCCCCCCAGATCGGCTGAAAGCTGAAGCGCACCTTGTGCGTGCCGGCCGGCACCTGCACGGCGCGGAACAGCACATTGGCCCGCAGGATCTCAGCCTCGACGCCGTCGACCTCGGCCTTCCACCAGGGATGCCAGATGTCGTTGAGCACGACGAAGCCGGCGACCGGAGTCGTGACCTCGATCTCGATCTGGGCATTGCGATAGCGCGTCAGCTTGACCTCGGCCTGGGTGGCGAGTGGGCCTTCCGGCGTCGCGACCGGCGGTTCGGTATCAAGCAGCACGGCTTGGGTCGGGTCGGTTTCCGGCCAGCGGCCCGACAGCTTCATGCTCTCGAAATCGGCGAACTGCCAACCGCCGACGAATTGTACGCGCGGCAGCGCACGCGGGTTCTCGTAGACATAGCCCTGCTTGGTCCGTGCGATCAGGTGGAGATCGCCCTCGTTCAGGGCGTGGTCGACCTGCTCGATCGGAACCGGCGAGGCGATGTAACGCAGCCCCAGCAGGTTCGCGAGCCGGCAGCGGTAGGACGGGAAGAGCGGCGTGAACTTGCGGTCAGCGGGCTTCGCGATGCCGTCGCCGGTGCCGACGGCCTCGGAGAAGTCCTCCAGCCGCAGCGGGTTGTACCCCAGCGTGTGGTCGAAGCCGTGGACCATGCCGGCATTTGGCCATTCGAAGCCCATGCCGAGCAATTCGACGCGATCACGCCGTGGCGAGCCCTCAGGCTGGGCCGTCAACTGCTTCAGGAGGGCGATGGTGTCGTTCTTGGTGCGATAATCCAGCACGTCGTACATCTGCGGCGAGAGCGCGGTGGACTCGTTGGGACCGTTATTGACGCCGAGATCGGCAGAGACCACGCCGGTGACCAGCACGGCCGCAGCCGCAGTGCCGAGCGCACCGCGCCAGCGCTGGAGGATGAACAACGCCCCGCCTGCGAGCGCGAACCAGCCCAGCGCCACAGCGACCGGCTTCCAGGCGTCAGTAAGATGGCCCCAGTCGCGCGAGACCGCGAGCGCCAGGACCAACGTGCCGAGCACCAGCGCCGCCCCGATCAGCATGTCGCGGCGGAAAGAGGTCCCAGCCTCGGCCGTCAGGATGCGATGCAGCACATAGCCGGAGAGGATCGCCGCGATGCCGCCGATCAGGAACGTCGCGTCGGCCGGCCGGCGGAACTGCTTCACGCCCGGCAGATACTCATAGGCAAGATGGAACAGCGGCGTGTACCGCCCGAGCGCGAACAGCACCATGAAGACGAGCATCAGCGTCAGCGGGCGCACCGACTTGTCCCAGAGCCAGCCGCGCGTCAGGCCGGGCGTGAGCAGCAGCAAAAGCGGCAGCGCGCCGAAATAGACCTGCGCCATATTCTGCGAGAGATAGAGCACCCGCGCATCGCCATAAGGCCCCCAGAATTCGACGGCCGGATCCTTGGCGCCGAACAGGTCGCCGACAAAGGCGGAGAGCAGCGACATCGGGTGCAGCGAACCGCGCCCCGCGATGCCGAAATCGATCTCCGGCCGCGTCGTCGCCTCGGCGAAGAGCCAGGTCCAGATCAGCGGCATGGCGATGACCGCGAGGCCGACCGCGCTGGCTGAGGCGATCGACGGCAGGCTCGCCTTGAAGGCCGGCCAGCCACCCGAAATCCAATGCGCCACGACCATGGCGACCAACACATAGCCCGCGAGCAGCGCGACCTGGTCCGGCTCCAGCACCATCATGCCGGCGGCGAGGCCGGCGAACACGCCCGACAGAATGGATGAACGTTGCAGCATGCGCGCCGTCAGCCAGAACGCAATCGCGAAGAAGGCATAGCTCGCGATCTGCCCGACATGCTGGACGCGCCAGGCCGCCGATGCGCCGAAGGCGAAGACCAGCGCCGCCATCAGGCCGCCAACAGGATGCCAGTTGCGATCGCGGAAGAACATCAGGAGTGCCAACCCGCCGGCGAGCAGATGCGCCAGCACATAGGCGTCGACCTCGCGGAAGCTCGGCTCCGGCGAGATCAGCGCGAGCAGGATCGCAGGCGAGAAGATCAGCGATTGCGGGTCTGCGATCTGCGGCGAGCCGGCAAAGACGTTGTGGTTCCAGAAGGGCGACTGGCCGGTGTGGATCGCGTTGGCGAGGAACTGCACCTGCGCCTGGAAATGCGCCTTGGCGTCGAACGGAATCGTCACGGCCCCCGAAAGCCAGGGCCAGCACAGGATGCCCCATGCCACGACGAAACCGATGGCTGCCAGCAGGTAGCCGGCGCCCCTTGCATCCAAGCGTCTCAACTGGACCCCCACGGTCCTCGGCACGAACGGTCCCGTTCTGGGATCCTGTCTCCAGCCCTGTCAGTGGCCGGACCATGACGCTGCGTACCTGAACCGAATCTGAACATGATCACGCAGCCGTGAACGAGGCTGAGGACAGGCTGAAGAAAGCGGAAATCGATAGTGCGCATGGCGGGGTCGCGGCGCTTTAAAATACTCCCTCCGTCATGGTCGGGCTTGTCCCGACCATCCACGTCTTCGCTGATCGAAGGCGGTGTTCAAGACGTGGATGCTCGCCACAAGGGCGAGCATGACGGCACCGCGCCTCAGCGGGCCGCCGCTGTAAGCCAGCCCGCGAGCACCTGCCGCTCGGAGGGCGTCATCCCGGAGAGGTTATTCGGCGGCATGGCATGCGTCATCACAGCCTGCGTTCGGATGGCGCGGGCATGCAGGGCGATCTGTTCGGGCTCGTGCAGCATCACGCCCTTCGGCGCGATCTGGATGCCGGGCCATGTCGGTTCCGGCGCGTGGCACATGGCGCAGCGCCCGGTCACGATGTTCGAGACCGCGGTCGGTGGCAGCGTCATGCCGGCCAGCAGCACGGGCTTGCCCGCCTCGCCCGGCTTGAGGCCGAGCTGCTCGCGCCCGCCGGGCGAGGACGACATCGCCACCCAGAAGGCGAGCCACAGCGCCAGGATCGCCACCGCCCAGCACCACCAGGGCGACTTGGCGTGGTCGCCGTGCCGGATGTTGAAGAAATGCCGGATCAGCGCGCCGGCCACGATCACCAGCGCCACCAGCAGCGGGATCACGCTCGAGTTGGCATAGGTCACCGGATAATGGTTCGACAGCATCAGGAACAGCACCGGCAGGGTGATGTAGTTGTTGTGCGTCGAGCGCTGCTTGGCCGCCTTGCCGTATTTCGGGTCCGGCTTCTCACCGGCAACGAGGGCCGCGATCACTTTCCGCTGGCCGGGCATGATGTTGAAGAACACGTTGGCGGTCATGATCGTCGCCATCAGCGCGCCGGTATGGATCAGCGCGCCGCGTCCGGAAAACACGTTGGCGAAAGCCCAGCTCACTGCCACGACATAGCCGAAGCCGACCAGCCCCAGCAGCACGTCATGCTTGCCGAGCGGCGACTTGCATAGCAGATCGTAGATCAGCCAGCCGATCACCAGCGCCGCGATGCCGATCGCGCCCGCCGCGAAAGGCGAGAGCTGCATGACCGCCGGGTCGATCAGATAGAGTTCCGACTGGGCGTAATAGACCCAGACCAGCAGAAAGAAGCCGGAGATCCAGGTCCAGTAGCTCTGCCACTTGTGCCAGGTCAGCTCAGCCGGCATCACGGCCGGCGCGACCGTGTACTTCCGCATCTCGTAGAAACCGCCGCCATGGACCTGCCAGGCAAGAAACTGACCGGGAGCTGCGTCGGTGCCCGGCTGAATATCCTCCGCGGGCTTCAACGAGGCGTCGAGATGGATGAAGAAGAACGAGGCGCCGATCCAGGCCATCGCCGTGATGACATGGAGCCAGCGCAGCATCATGCCGCCCCATTCCATCAGATAGGCTGCAAGCATGGCGGTCGCGGTCCTCTCCAGGCTAACCGGCGCGACACGCCGGTGGACTTCACCGATCGGCAAATTACGGTTGGCCGGAGCCGGCATGCAAGTCGCTGGCCTTACCGCGAAGCAATGAAGGGCGGACCATGGCCGGGCTGACGACGCATATCCTCGACACCCATGGCGGCGTGCCGGCCGCCGGCGTGGCGATCACGCTGCGACGCCTCGGCAAGGGCAGCGCACAGACGCTGGTCGAAACGGTGAGCAACGCCGATGGGCGCACCGACACCCCGCTGCTGACGGCGGAGGCAACCGTGCCCGGCATTTACGAGATCGATTTCGCGATCGGCCCCTATTTCCGCAGGCGCGGCGTGCCCCTGCCCGATCCCGCTTTCCTTGAGGTGGTGACGGTACGCTTCGGCCTCGCCGACACCACCCGCCACTGGCATGTGCCGCTCAACTGCTCGCCCTATGGGTACACGACCTATCGCGGGAGCTGAGTCCGTTTCAAAAGACCCGCGCCGTCATTCGGGGACGCCGCGTCGCGGCGATCCCGGATTGTCGGTGGAGTTTTCCTCGCTGTTTCCGCGCCTTGCCATCACTGTCTGAATCAAACTGCGAGCCCCGCTCATGACCCAGCCTCTCTATCCCCGCGACATGAAGGGCTATGGCCGCGCGGCTCCGCATCCCCATTGGCCGGGCGAGGCCCGCATCGCCGTCCAGTTCGTGATCAACTACGAGGAGGGCGGCGAGAACTGCATCCTCCATGGCGATGCCGCCTCCGAGGCCTTCCTCTCCGAGATCGTCGGCGCCGCGCCCTGGCCGGGTCAGCGCCACATGAACATGGAGTCGATCTACGAATACGGCTCCCGCGCCGGCTACTGGCGGCTATGGCGGATGTTCACCGAACGGAACATGCCCGTGACGGTGTTCGCCGTTGCCAGTGCGCTGGCGCGCTATCCCGAGATCGTCGGCTCGATGCAGGAGGCCGGGTGGGAGATCGCGACCCACGGCCTGAAATGGATCGACTATCGCGATACGCCGAAGGAGCGCGAGCGGGCCGATATCCTGGAAGCCATCCGCATCCAGACCGAGCTTACGGGGACACGCCCGCTCGGCTGCTACCAGGGCCGGACCTCCGAGAACACGATTCCCCTGACGATGGAGGAAGGCGGCTTCCTCTACACGGCAGACGTCTATGCCGACGAACTGCCCTATTGGCTCGCCGGACCGAAGGGGCCGCAGCTCGCCGTGCCCTATACGCTTGACGCCAACGACATGCGCTTCGCAACGCCGCAGGGCTTCAACACCGGCGAGCAGTTCTTCACCTATCTCAAGGACTCGTTCGATACCCTCTATTCCGAGGGGGAAACCGCGCCGAAGATGATGTCGATCGGCCTGCACTGCCGCCTGGTCGGCCGGCCGGGCCGGGCCGCCGCGCTCGCTCGCTTCCTCGACTATGTGCGGAGCCATGATCGGGTCTGGGTCGCGACAAGGCTCGACATCGCCCGCCACTGGATCAGGACGCAGCCGCCGAAGGGCGGCTACGTGCCCTCGAAGCTGCCGAAGGCTCTGTTCACCGAGGTCTTCGGGCGCGTCTGGGAGCATTCGCCCTGGATCGCTGAGGCCGCCCATGATGCCGGCATCGGCGCGGGCCACGACACCGCGGAAAGCCTGCACGCGGCGATTCTCTCAAGCATGCGAAAGGGTTCAGCCGAGCAGCAGAAATCCCTGCTGACCGCCCATCCCGACCTCGCGGGCAAGCTCGCGGCGGCAGGAGAGCTCACGCCGGAATCGTCGCAGGAGCAGGCCGGCGCCGGGCTCGACCGTCTCACCAGCGACGAGCGCATGCGCTTCACGGCGTTGAACGAGGCCTACAAGGCCCGCTTCGGCATCCCCTTCATCATGGCCGTGAAAGGGGCGACCAAGGCCCAGATCCTCGCTGGCTTCGAGGCACGCTTGAAGAACACGCCCGAGCAGGAACACGCGACGGCGTTGGCCGAGGTCGAGAAGATCGCCCTGTTCCGCTTGAAGGAGTTGCTACCGGCGGGCTGAAGCCTGCCGGACGACGCGCCGCTATTGCGCCCTGAGCCAGTCGATGACCTGGCGCACGGCGACGCGCGGCGTATCCTGGTGGCCGGCTGGCACTTCGATGCGCGTCCCGCGCAAATAGGGCGCGCGATCGTTCATCGCCGCCCGGTCTCCCGTCCCGATCACCCAAAGCACAGGCCCGCCCACACCGCTGCCCTGTGCGGCGCTGGCCGCCGGGCCGGAGGGATCGAAGAAGCTGACATAGGCCGCGGCCGTGGTCGTCACGGGAAAAGTGCGGCCCTGGTTGAAGTCGAGGAACTGCGCCTTCTCCTGTCCCCGGCCGGCGGCGACCAACGCCTTGGCCTGTGCGAGACTGTCCTGCGTCTGCGACGCGATGAAATCCGGCCGATGCCCCGGCGCGAGAGCGACCACCGCGGCGACGCCGCCGACACGTGCCGCATAACCCATGGAGATGTTGGCTCCGAGGCTGTGGCCCATCAGCACGACCCGCCCGCCGCGCGCCCGCTGCACGGCAGCCTGCACCTCACCCAAAGTCTGCTCATAGGTCCGGTAGCCCGATACCCATGACATGCGTGGCAGCACGACGCTTGCCCCTTCCGCCTTGAGCGCGGCCGCAAGCGGCTGCAACGGCCCCTGTCCGCCGCCCTTGCCGTGGATGAGGATGACGGTGGTACCCTTGAGTTCCATCGCCGATGCGGAGCCAGCCAGCGAACTGAAACCGAGAAAAGCAGCAATCACGGAGGCGATGATCTTCATTCTGATCTCCAGAGCGTTTATTCCCCTTGGTTATCATCTCAGGATAGTGCGCTTTTACAAGAGATGACGGCTTGGCAAGCTGCACTATCAATGCAGGAGGCGGAGACGGAACCATGCCAAGCCAGCGACGTTGATGTCGGCCCACAAGGAGTGACCTCGTGTTCCGCCTGCTTTTGATCATCATCGTGCTGGTCGTCGGGTACGACGCTATTGTGCATCAGGGCGCCTATACCCGCGATGCCTGGAACAGCATCGTCCGCCTGACCGGCTCATCGGTCGAGGGCGCCAAGGAACTCGGCGAGCGCGCCCGTAACTGAGGCGCCCTACGCCGCCCGCCCCTCGACGATCCCGGCGATCGCCTCCAGCATCCGCGTATCGTCTCCCGCGAGGCCTTCCATCGCCGCCATGCGCTGGATCACCGTTCCGGCGATCGCCTCTTCGACCGTATCCTCGGCATAGGCGTAGAAGATCGTCGCGTGCTGGCCGTCGCGGTGGCAGCGCCCCTCGATCTGCTGGAGCTGGATCGCACTGTGGCGCATGTCGTGGATAACGAGGGCCCGCTCGCGCTCTCCGCCCGGCATTTCGCTGCGATGCAATGAGATTGACTCGGTGACGGTGAAGATAACGGCATCGAGCTCCCCGGTCTGGAAGGCGATGCGTGTCTCCTCGTTCGGCATGCCGGAGCGCTCGCCGTTGATCTCAGCCGTGCGCCAGCCACGCCCGCGCAACGTCTCGGCCAGCATCGCGCTGGTCTCGAGGAAGGCGACGGAGATTGCGACCTGCTCGTCATTGCCGAGCAGATCCTCGCAGAAATCCGCCGTTCCGGGAATGCGCAGCAGGCTCGCCTTCTGGCGGAAGCGCAGATCGGCGGCCCAGCCCTGCGGCTTGCGCGTCGAGCCTCCTGCCAGACCCAGCTCCTTGCGAAACTCCCGCCAGGTCGCGTCGTAGAGCTTGCGTGCGGCCGTATCGAGCGCGACCGGCGCCAGCTCGCGCTGCACCTCCGGCCAGCCGGCGATCTCCTCTGGCCGGCGGCGCAGACCGATGGCATTAGCGCCGCGATAAAGCAGATCGGCCATCACCTTGCGATCGGCCGCGTTCGGCTCCCAGCTCCAGTTCTTCCAGCGCCCCTTGGCGCGGCCGATCTTCAACCGCTTCATCAGCAGGCGAAACCCGTCGAGATCGGCCGTGGGCATGCCCGCAGCCTTCGCCAGCAGACCCGCGAGATAGGAGAGTTCATGCGGCGACTGGCCGGCCGTCGCGCTCATATAGATCGCAAAATCGGCGGCCTCCGCCATCTGCCGGCAGACCAGCCCCTGCTGCGAATTCGGGTTGCGGATGCGATGCGCCTCGTCGATCACGACGAGCGGCCAGACGCGCTTCGGCCGGCCATGCTTGGCGATCTCGTTGTTCTTCGCCCGGGTCGAGCGCTTCTTGCTATCGGCGACGGGCGCAAGCAGCGATTTCGTCTTCTCGAAATTCATCAGCGTCACGCGCTTCGCCGGCAGCCCGGACAGCGCCATGGTCCGCCGCCATTGCGGGATCGCGCCTTTCGGGCAGATCACCAGAACCTCCTCCTCCGGCATCGCCGAGAGTGCGAGCCAGGCCGAAAGCGTTTTGCCGAGCCCGGTCAGATCCCCCAGCAGGAAGCCGGCCGCGCCCTTCTCCCGCGCCGCCAGGATGGCGTCACGCGCGACGAGCTGGTGCGGATGCGGAATCATCGTCATGGGGAAGGAGAAGCCCTGTCGACCGGTAGGACGCCTGCCCTGCCCGGCGGGCATGGCGCGCCCGGCTCTCTTGGCACTGGCGCCGGCTCGCGTCCACCGGCACTGTGCCGGCCACCTATTGGGGAGACGACAAGACCATGACCCGCGCGCAGGCGATCGCGAAAGCCCAGGATTATTTCGATTCAGGCCGGATGAAGACCGATCTCGGCCGGCTCGTCGCGATCCCCACCGAAAGCCAGAATCCGGATCGCGCCCCGGTGCTTGGCGAATATCTCGACAAGGAAATGCAGCCCCTGCTCGAATCGCTCGGCTTTACCTGCCGCATCCTGACCCATGCCAAGGCGCGCGGCCCCTTCCTCTATGCCGAGCGCATCGAGGACCCCGCCCTGCCGACGATCATCGGCTATGGCCATGGCGACGTCATCCGCGGCCTCGACGCGCAATGGAGCGAGGGCCTCTCGCCCTGGAAGCTCGTCGAGCGAGACGGCCGCTGGTACGGGCGGGGCGTCGTCGACAACAAGGGCCAGCACCTCATCAACATCAACGGGCTGCGTGCCGTGCTGGAGACGCGCGGCCAGCTCGGCTTCAACGCCAAATACCTGATCGAGATGGGCGAGGAATCAGGTTCTCCCGGCCTGCGCGAGCTCTGCCAGGACGAGGCCGAACTGCTGAAGGCCGACATCCTGATCGCCTCCGACGGCCCGCGCCTCAATGCCGAGCGCCCGACCGTGTTTTTGGGCGCCCGCGGCGTCATCACCTTCGACCTGCAGATCACCGCCCGCGACGGCGGCCACCATTCCGGCAACTGGGGCGGCATCCTCTCAGATCCCGCGATCCAGCTCGCCCATGCCATCGCCTCGATCACCTCGCCCACCGGCCAGATCCGTATCCATGAATGGG
>SEEM01000284.1 GCA_004144595.1 Hyphomicrobiales bacterium | reverse complement strand
GTCGCCGGTCGGGCGGAAGACCTGCTCCCAGTAGCGCGTGCCGTAGACGACGGGCAGCTTGTAGGGCGTGTACCAGCGCTCGGCGACCGACCAGAGCGCCAGGTTGACCAGCGGCCCGAGCAGGAAGAAGGCGAAGGCCGCGAGCGCGAAGGCCGCAAGGACCATGCGCAGGCCGGAGGCGACGCGGATCATGGCGTGTTCTCCTTCGCCATGCCGCGCTTGAGGTAGATGATCGCAGCGCCTGCCGAGATCAGATAGGTGATGACGCCGAGTGCATTGGCCGTGGCGTAGTCGCCATAGGCGTTGATGCGGAAGGCCATGTCGACGGTCAGCATGGTCGGCTGCGAGCCCGCCACCATCATCGGCACCGACAGCACCGAGAGCATCGTTACGAAGGACAGGACGAGCGCGACGAGAAGCTGCGGCATCACTTGCGGCAGGGCGAGCTCGACCATCACGCGCATCCGCGATGCTCCGAGATTGCGGCCGGCCTCCAGCGTGGCGCGATCGAGCGAGGCGAGCGCGCCGGCGAGCAGGAGCGCGACGAAGGGCGTCTGCTTCCAGACGAAGGTCGCGATGATGCCGCGCCAGTCGAGGAAGCTCACCGCCTGCAGCGGCTCCATCAGGCCGAGCGAGACGAAGCTGTTGTTCATCAACCCGTTCTTGGCGAGGAAGGTGCGCATGCACTGCGCCGCGACGATGAAGGGGATGAAGAGCGGCCAGCGATAGAGCGCCTTCAGCGTGCCGACGATCCAGCGATTCTCCCCCAGCGTCAGCGTGCCGGCGATGATGATGGCTGCGAGCCCGGTGAAGAAGCAGGAGGCGAGCACGATGACGACGGTGAAGACAACGTCGCCGGAATATAGCTCCCAGGCCTTGCCGAAGGCCTGCAGCGAGAAGCCGCCCTCGGGGCCGGTGAAGGCCGAGATCAGCGAGAAGCAGAGCGGATACAGGAACAGCGCCGCGACGAGCGCTAGGCCGGGCGCGACCAGCACCAGGGCGAGATTGCGTTGGGACAGGGACATTCTCTGGTTCCGGCAAACCCATCCGCGGCAGCGGAAAAAACCGTCATGGTCGGGCTTGACCCGACCCTCTCGGAAACCAGAGCGAGCTGGTCATGAGATCCTCGGGTCAAGCCCGAGTATGACGGAGGATGAAGCCGGGATGACGCGGTGTTCCCACGCCCTCCCGTCAGGCGAACTTCAGTTCGCGACCTTCTTCTCGTAACCCTCGAGGATATCGTTGAAATAGGGCGCGATCGGGAAGGGCTTGCCGTTCTGGGCGAGTTCGGCCGGGGTGACATCGGTGAAGAGTTTGTCCCAGGCGGCCTTGTCGAGCTTGCCTTCGAGGTTCTTGGCGTCGATGCCCGGATACCAGTTGAACTTCTTGACGATGCCGTCGGCCTGGACCTGGGGGCTGGTCGCGAGCGCGATGAAGGCCTCGGCCAACTTCTTCTGGGCCGACTTGTCGGGAACCGCGTAGTACATCGGCTGGCCGGGCATGCCGGGCGAGACGAGCTTGAGCTTCATGTTCGGCGGCAACTTGCCGTCGGCCTGCCAGGAATAAAACATATCGACCCAGACCGGGCCGATCGCGATTTCGCCGCGGTTCAGCATGTCGAGCGTACCGGCATTGCCGGGGGTGATCACGGCGTTCTTGTTGAACTCCTTGAGCTCGGCGAAAGCCTTGTCCCAGCTCGTCTTGGTCGCCGCGTCATAGGGGCCTTTCATCAGCTTGTCGGCATCGCCGCCGAAGGCATAGACCCAGCCGGCGACAAAGGAGACGCCGGACATGCCGCCCTTGATGCCGTTATAGCCGAACTGCTTGGGGTTCTTCCTGACCCATTCGGCGAGCTCGGCGAAGGTCGCCGGCGGCGTCTTGACCATGTCGGCATTGTAGGCGAGCGCGGTCTGCGACTGGAACATCGGGATGACGAAGCCGCTCACATCGGTGCCGAGCGCGTTCTTGGCGGCGTCGCCGGTGGCGAGCTTGGCCGTCTCGACATTGGCCGTGTACTTGTTCAGCAGCCCTTCCTTGAC
>SEEM01000283.1 GCA_004144595.1 Hyphomicrobiales bacterium | reverse complement strand
AGATGGAAGGCCGCATGTGGGCGCAGGCCGGCAGCGACATCCAGGACGGTGTGAACTGCAACACCGGTCTGGGCCCCTGCAAGGACGGCATCGAGGCCAACCCCAAGATGAAGTTCGTGACAGTGTCCGACGCCGACAAAGCCATCGCGCAAAAAATCCTGCGCGAGCGCGTCCTGCCCGATTGGGCCAAGCGTTGCGGGCCTGAATGCGTCACCGAGTGGAACGCAACCGTCGGCAAGGTCGCCGGCGTCGAAGCAAGCGCGCAGTAGGCTATCGGCTTCGGCAAGGCGCTTTCGTCATGAACAGATTCCACGTGATCGTTGCGGCCATCTCGCTCTGGATGGCCCGCATCGGCGGCCTGATGCTCGTCGGCTCCTCGGTGGTGATCACCATGGAAATCCTGGCGCGCAAGGTGATCCACATCCCCTTCAGCGTCGGAACGGAGCTGTCGAGCTATGCGCTCGCCATCTCCGCCAGCTGGTCGTTCAGCTATGCCCTGTTGCACCGCGCGCATGTGCGGATCGATGTGATCAGGAACTGGACGCCGCCGACCATCAGGTTTTGCCTGGATGTCTTGGCGCTCGGCTCGCTCGGCGGCGTCGCCATCATCCTGGCCTGGTTCGCCTGGGACACGGTCGACACCTCGTGGACGCTGAGCGCCCGTGAGAACACCTCGCTCGGCACGCTGCTCGTGATCCCGCAGGGGCTCTGGTTCATCGGGCTGACCTGGTTCGCCTTCGTCTGCGTGGAGCAACTCGCGCTGGTCGCGCTCGCCCTCATGCGGGGCGACCAGGCTGCCGCAACCGCGATCGTGACGACGCCCGATGTCGCCGACGAGATCGACGAGGCCCTCGAGGCCGTCGACGCCCAGCCCGTGATCGCGAGGTAGCCGCCATGGTCCCGACCTCGCTTGGCCTCCTGATCCTGCTGCTCGGCCTCAGCATTCCCGTCGGTGCAGCGCTTCTACTGCTGGCGTTGTCGCTGGGCGCGGCGTTCTCGCCGATGCCGATCTACCTCGCGATGGGCGAGGTCATCTGGTCGGCCTCGACCAATGCCATTCTGGTCAGCGTGCCGCTCTTCGTGCTGCTTGGCGAGATCCTGCTGCGCTCAGGCATGGCCGACCGGCTCTACAGCTCAATGAGCCATTGGCTCGCCTGGCTGCCGGGCGGTCTGATGCATGCCAATATAGGCGCCTCGATGGTGTTCGCGGCGACCTCCGGCTCAAGCGTCGCGACCGCTGCCACGATCGGCACGGTCGCGACTCCTGTGATTAAAACCTATGGCTATGGCGAGAGGCTCTTCCTCGGCACCATCGCGGCGGGCGGGACGCTCGGCATCTTGATCCCGCCCTCGATCAACCTGATCATCTATGGCTGGCTGACGCAGACCTCAGTGCCGCAACTTTATCTCGCTGGCTTCGTGCCCGGCATCGTGCTCGGCCTGATCTTCATGGCGACGATCCTCATCTGCTGCCTCATCCGGCCGGAATGGCGCGGACGCGCGATCGAAACCTCCTGGAAGGAGCGTGTCGAAAGCCTGGGCGGGCTCGTCCCGCCAGGAATCATCTTCCTGATCGTGATCGGCAGCATCTATGCGGGGCTCGCGACGCCGACGGAATCGGCCGCACTCGGCGTCGTCGTGGCGATCGGACTGGCCGTGATCAACCGCAAGCTCTCCGTCCGGATGATCCTCGAAGCTCTGGACGGCACGATGCGGACATCGGCGATGATCATGCTGATCGTCGCCTCGGCCTTCTTCCTGAATTTCGTGCTCTCGGCGATCGGCCTCGTCGGCGCGCTGAACAGCTTCATCGCCGGCCTCGGGCTGGGGCCGACCGGCACGCTTGTCGCGATCATCATCTTCTACCTGATCCTCGGCTGCTTCATGGAGCCGTTGCCGATGATGATCGTGACGATCCCGATCATCGTTCCCGTCGTGGTTCAGGCCGGTTTCGACCCGGTCTGGTTCGGGATCATGGTCGTCCTGCTCTGCGAGACCGCGATGATCACGCCGCCGGTCGGGGTCAATCTCTACGTCGTGCAGGG
>SEEM01000031.1 GCA_004144595.1 Hyphomicrobiales bacterium | reverse complement strand
GAGGTCGTTGGTCAGTTCCGTGCCGTCGACGATGATCTGGCCCTTCTGGTGCTCCTCAAGCCGGTTGATGCAGCGGATCATCGTCGACTTGCCCGAGCCGGACGGGCCGCAGATGACCAACTTCTCGCCGCGAGAGACCTTCAGATTGATGTCGCGCAGCACGTGGAACTCGCCGTACCACTTGTTCACGCCGATCATCTCGACCGCCGTCTCGGTGTTCAGCGAGGTCTGCTTCAGCGCCGCGGGGCGGGAATCGGTCGTCTTAGTTTCTGCCATTGCCATGGTTGTCGTCCCTCTCAACGTTTTTGGCCGGCTGCGAGGCGCTTCTCGACCGCGATCGAATAGCGCGACATTCCCCAGCAGCACAGGAAATAGAAGATGGCGGCGAAGGCGTAACCTGTCGACCGCGTCGTGGGCGTCGCCCATGTCGGATCGATCAGCGTCGCCTCGATGGTGCGCAGGAAGTCGAAGATGCCGACGATGGTGACCAGCGTCGTATCCTTGAACAGCCCGATGAAGGTGTTGACGATGCCCGGGATCACGATCCGCAGCGCCTGCGGCAGGATGATCAGGCGCATCATCTGCCAGTAGCCGAGGCCGAGCGACATCGCGCCCTCGTACTGGCCCTTCGGCATCGCCTGCAGGCCGCCACGCACCACCTCCGCCATATAGGCGGCGGCAAAGAGCGCGACGCCGATCAGCGGCCGCAGCAGCCGGTCCGGCGAATATTCCTGCGGCACGAACAGCGGCAGCATGGTGTTGGCCATGAACAGCACGGTGATCAGCGGCACGCCACGCACGAACTCGATGAAGATCACCGAGAGCAGCTGGATCGCCGGCAGCTTCGAGCGGCGGCCGAGCGCCAGCAGCACGCCGAGCGGCAGCGAGAAGACGATGCCGACCGCCGAGATCAGGAAGGTGACGGTCACGCCGCCCCAGAGGCCGGTATCGACGCGTGGCAGCCCGACCTTGTCGGCGAGCACCGCCAGCACTCCGAAGACGACGAGCGACATCAGGATCAGGCGCTTCGGCCGGTAGAAGCGCTGCCACGGCGGCATGGCCTCCTCGACCGCAAGCTGGCCCTCGCCGATCCAGAATTTCAGCAGCCCCGGCACGAAGGAGAGCACCAGATAGAGCACGGCCAGCGCGAAGGTGACGATGATCAGGAAGCGCAGGAAGCCTTCGGCACGTGAGCCACCGAGCAGCAGGATGAAGGCGCTCGCCGGCATGATGACGAAGAAGAAGAAGAAGCCGACCTTTTTCAACGGCATCCTGTTCCAGAGCAGCCAGACGACGCCGAGCGCGAACATCGCGAAGACGATGTTGACGCGCCAACGCTCCGCCACGGGGTAGGAGCCATAGATGAAATACTGGGTACGATCGGCGATATAGGCCCAGCAGGCGCCGACCGGGCGCCCGACCTTGTCGGCAAGGCAGGCGTCACGGTTCGTGCCGGTCCAGACCGCGTCGAGAAGGTAGAACCGGACCATTCCCGGAACGGTATCGACCACCAGCCAGACGCAGAGCAGCGTCAGGATGATATTGAGCGGGCTCGAGAACAGGTTCGCCCTGATCCAGGCCAGCGGGCCGGCGACGGAGAGCGGTGCCGGCTCCTGCGGGAGCGTCTCCTTGCGGACGAAGGCGAAGGGTGCGTTTTCGGTTGTTGCGTCGGTCATCGCGCAGCCCTCACCGTTCCACCAGCGCCATGCGCTTGTTGTAGATGTTCATGAAGAGCGATGTCACCAGCGAGATCGTCAGGTAGACCGCCATCGTGATCGCCACGACCTCGACCGCCTGGCCGGTCTGGTTCAGCACCGTGCCGGTGAAGACCTGGACGAGATCGGGATATCCGATCGCGACCGCCAGCGACGAGTTCTTGGTCAGGTTGAGGTAGTTCGAGGTCAGCGGCGGGATAATGACGCGCATCGCCTGCGGGATGACGACGAGCTTCAGCGTCGGTCCGTTGCGCAGGCCCAGCGCATGGGCCGCCTCGCTCTGCCCTCTCGACACCGCGAGGATGCCGGCGCGCACGACCTCGGCGATGAAGCCGGCCGTGTAGGTGGTGAGGCCGATCAGCAGCGCGACGAATTCGGGGAAGATCTGGATGCCGCCGCGCAGGTTGAAGCCGGCGAGCTCGGGATAGACGAAGGACACCGGCCGACCCAAGACGAAATAGATCAGCGCGGGCACGACCACGATCAAAGCGAGAGCGATCCAGCCGGTCGGATACTGCCGGCCGGTTGCCGCCTGCTGCTTGAGCGCCCAGAAGCGGAAGACGAGCGTGGCGACGATGCCGAGCACGAAAGCCCAGACGATCAGGCTGCCGCCGGGGCCAAGATGCGGATCGGGAAGGTAGAGGCCGCGATTGTTGAGCAGCGCGCCGGTCGGCAGCTTGATCGAATCCCGCGGGTTCGGCAGCGGCTTCAGCACCGCATTGTACCAGAAGAAGAGCTGGAGCAGCAGCGGGATGTTGCGGATGATCTCGACATAGATCATCGCGAGCTTCGAGATGACCCAGTTGTTCGACAGCCGGGCGACGCCGACGAAGAAGCCGAGGAATGTCGCGAAGATAATACCCAGCCCAGCGACCAGCAACGTGTTGAGCAGGCCGACGATGAACGCATCGCCATAGGTCGAGCCGCCCGAGGCCGAGAACGGGATCAGCTTCTGGTTGATGTCGAAGCCTGCGGCGTTGTGCCAGAAGCCGAAACCGGAGGCGATCTTCTGCGCGCGCAGGTTCTCGATCGCGTTCGATGCCGCCGACCAGACCAGGAAGACGACGATCGCCACCAGAGCGATCTGATAGACATAGCCCCGGATCTTCGGGTCGTAGAATAACGACGCCTTGCCGGGTGATACCTGTTCGGTCGGAATGCTCGACACCTGTCACGCCCTTCTTGCTTCGCTTGTCGTGGCCGGCGATCCTGCGGCGGTGCGATTGCGCCGTGGTCGTCTTGTTGCCTGTGCCACTTTTCTGATTGTCTGATCGCGCCCGACCGTCAGGTCGCGCGCTTCTCCCAGCCCCCGGTCCCGGCCCGCGCCATGCGCTGCGACAGGTATCCGGCGCCGGCAACCGCCGACGCGATGACGTCTTTCATGCCATTCCCCTGTTCGGAGCAGGTTCGTCCCGCTCTCGGCTAGCCAGCAAGTCCCGGGCCAGACGATCCGGACCCTGCCCCAACTGCTTCGTCTCGTGCAGAGCCTTCCGGCTCCATTTCATCTTTGCGAACCGGGCCTGACCCGGCCCTGTTCAGCGGATCGGCGGAGCGTATTGCAGGCCCCCCCGAGTCCACAGCGCATTCTGGCCACGTTCGATCCTCAGAGGCGAGTCCCGACCGAGGTTTCTCTCGAAAGATTCACCATAATTGCCGACATGACGCAGAATGCGATAGGCCCAATCGCGATCGAGGCCGAGCGCCTCGCCGAAATCGCCCTCGATCCCGAGCAACCGGCGGATATCCGGACGCTCCGACGTCCGCATCGCCGCGACATTGCCCTGGCCGACGCCCATTTCCTCGGCGTTCAGCATGGCGAAGAGCGTCCATTTGACCAGATCGAACCATTGATCGTCCCCGTGGCGCACGGCGGGGCCGAGCGGCTCCTTCGAGATCGTCTCCGGCAGGATGACGTGCTCCTGCGGCACCGAGAGCTTCATGCGCTGGATCGCGAGGCCGGCACGGTCATAGGCATAAGCGTCGCAACGGCCGCTGGCATAGGCGTCGACGGTCTCCTCGCTGCCCTTGAACGTGACGATCTCGTATTTCAGGCCGTGGCTGCGGAAGAAATCGGCGACATTGAGTTCCGTCGTGGTGCCCTGCTCCACACAGACCGAAGCGCCGTCGAGTCGAAGTGCCGAGTCGAGGCCGAGCTTGGCGCGGACCATGAAGCCTTCGCCGCCATAGAAATTGATGCCGGTGAAGTTGAGGCCAAGCGCGGTGTCGCGCGACATCGACCAGGTCGAGGTCCGCGACAGCAGATCGACCTCGCCCGTCTGCAGCGCCGTGAACCGATCCTTCGACAGGAGCGGAACGAAGGTCACCTTCTCGGGATCGTCGAAGATGGCGGCGGCGACGGCCCGGCAGAGATCGACATCGAAGCCGATCCAGCGCCCCTGCCTGTCAGGAATTGAAAACCCGGCCAGCGAAGGCGCCACGCCGCAGATGACGGCGCCGCGATGCCTGACCTGCTCCAGCAAGCCGCCCTCCGGGGCAGCCTGGGCGCCAACCGGGGCGAGGATCGCCGCGGCGGCGAGTGCCATCACGAGAAGGGGCGGCATCCTTGCTTCTCCCATGGCTGAACCGGCCCTGGACGACAGCAGCGACGGCGGCGTGCGGCAATCGAACACTCAAACCCCGCGCGCCGTCGGTAAAAGCCATCACGGAGCGCGCATGCGAGACGGAAACGGGGCGCCGGCCGAACCGGCGCCCCGCGTGCTTCTTAGCGAACCGGCGGGGCGTATTGCAGGCCGCCCTTGGTCCAGAGACCGTTCTGGCCACGCGCGATCTTGAGCAGCGAGCCCTGGCCGACGTTGCGCTCGAAGGATTCGCCGTAATTGCCGACATGCTTGACGATGCGGACGATCCAGTCCGGCGTCAGGCCGATCTGCTCGCCGAACTTGCCTTCGGTACCGAGCAGACGCTTGATCTCCGGGTTCTCGGACTTCAGCTGCTGGTCGACGTTCGCCTGGGTGACGCCGAGCTCTTCGGCATTCAGCATGGCGAAATGGGTCCATTTCACCAGATTGAACCACTGCGGGTCATTATTGCGGACGGACGGGCCGAGCGGCTCCTTCGAGATGATCTCGGGCAGGACGAGATGCTCGTCGGGGTTCGTCAGCTTCAGGCGCTCGGCATAGAGGCCCGAGGCGTCGGTGGTGAAGGCGTCGCAGCGGCCCGCGTCGTAAGCCTTGATCGTCTCGTCGGCGCTGGCGAAAGCGACGACTTCGTATTTCAGGTTGTTGGCGCGGAAGTAGTCGGCGAGGTTGAGTTCGGTGGTGGTGCCCTGCTGGGTGCAGACCGAGGCGCCGTTGAGCTGCAGCGCCGAATTCACGCCGAGCTTCTTGCGGACCAGGAAGCCCTGGCCGTCATAGTAGTTCACGCCCGTGAAGAGCAGGCCGAGCGACGCATCGCGCGTCATGGTCCAGGTCGAGTTGCGCACGAGCACGTCGACTTCGCCCGACTGAAGCGCCGTGAAGCGATCCTTGGCCGAGAGCGGGATAAACTTGACCTTGTTCGGGTCATTGAAAATGGCTGCGGAGAGCGCGCGACAAACGTCGACGTCGAGCCCCTTCCAATTACCCTGCGCATCCGGCACGCCGAAGCCGGCGAGACCGGTGTTCGAACCGCAATTCAGGATTCCGCGCTGCTTGACCTGCGCCAGCGTGGCCTGGGCCGAGGCCCCGGTCGCCGACAGCGCCATGCCGATCCCGGCCGCAAAGGCGGCTGCAACAAACTTTTTCATCGGTAATCTCCCGTTAGACCCCATTATCCGGCTGATGCCGGAAGATATTTCTGGTCCCGCCGCCGGCGGCATTCGCCGCTCGATTCGGTCCGCTTTCGCGCGGCGTCCCCATATCCCATTGTCGATTGCCAGAGCGACTTATGAGCGTCAAGCAACCGCCATACGCATGAGCCGCCCCTTGTTCCCTGCATACATCACATGCGAGTTTGTGGGGAGTGGTCAAGCCTGACCATGATTTTCCCTGTTCTGGCCGTGCCGTTCGATGAAAAAGCTGTCTTCGCCTGAATTTGCGCGCCTCGGCGAGCGCACGCGCCTCGTCCTCGCAGGCAGGGACCCCGCCGACAGCTACGGGTTTGTCAATCCGCCTATCGTACGAGGCTCGACGGTGGTCTATCCGAACACGGAAGACTTCCTGGTACGCAAGGCGCGCTACACCTACGGCACGGACGGCAACCCGACGATCGACGCGCTGATGGCCGCGGCCAACACGATCGAGGGCGGCGCCGGCGTCGTCGTGACGCCATCAGGGCTGATGGCCTGCACGCTTGCCTTCCTCGCGATGCTTTCGGCCGGCGATCACGTTCTGGTGACGGACAGCGTCTACCGGCCGACGCGCATCTTCTGCGACACCTTCCTGAAGCGGATGGGCGTCGAGGCGACCTATTACGACCCGCTGATCGGCGCAGACATCGCCACGCTGTTCAAGCCGAATACCAGGGCTGTCTGGACCGAAGCGCCGGGCTCGCAGACCTTCGAAATGCAGGACATCCCGGCGATCGTCGCTGCCGCGCATGATCGCGGCATCCTGGTCGCGATGGACAACACCTGGGCGACGCCGCTGTTCTTCGATGCGCATGCGTTCGGCGTCGATCTCTCGGTGCAGGCCGGCACCAAATACTACGCCGCCCATTCGGACGTGCTGATCGGCACGGTCTCGGCCCGGACGCCGGAACTGTTCAAGGCGCTGCGCGCGACGTGGAGCCAGCTCGGCCTCATCGTCGCCCCGGAAGACGCCTTCCTGACGCTGCGCGGCATGCGCACGATGGCGATCCGCCTGAAGGAACAGATGCCGGCCGGCATCGCCGTGGCCGAATGGCTGCAGGGTCGGCCCGAGGTCGCGAACGTCCTGCACCCTGCCCTGCCGGGTGCGCCGGGGCACGAGATCTGGAAGCGCGACTTCACCGGCGCCTCCTCGCTCTTCACCTTCGAGTTGAAGCCTGTCTCGATGAAGGCCGTCAGCGCGATGCTGGACGGGCTGACGCTGTTCGGAATCGGCGCCTCTTGGGGCGGCTACGAGAGCCTCGTCCTGCCCTTCGACTGCAAGGACTACCGTACCGCGACCAAACCGGGCTTCGACGGCCCGACGATCCGCATCCATATCGGGCTCGAGGATATCGAGGACCTCAAGGCCGATCTCGACGCCGGCTTCGCGCGGTTGCGGGCGGTAGGGTAAGCGGCACCCGGCCGTCATTCTCGGGCGAAGCATCGCTTCGACCCGAGAATCTCATGACGAAGTCGCCGGAACCTCCACCGTCATTGCGAGCAAGGCGAAGCAATCCAGAGGGACTGGGCAAGAGGCTCAACCAGCCCTCCTGGATTGCTTCGTCGCTGCGCTCTCGCAATGACGGCTGGAGCCCATTCCGGCGAGAGATGCTCGGGTCAAGCCCGAGCATGACGCGGGTTCGTAGGCCTCAGAGCCTGCCGATCTCGAAATCGCGCCCCAGCAGTTTCGCAAGCTGCTTGAGCCGCCCTTCGACGCGGTCGCTCGCCAGCGCCGCGAGATCGGTGGGAAAGCGCAGGAGCAGGCGGTTGTCGACGCAGGCGGCCGGGATACGCGGCAGGATGCCCGACATGCCGGCCGAGAGCAGATAGGCGACGCGGAAGATTGCAGCGATCAACTGCGCCCGCGCCAGGATCGCCGGCGGCAGCAGCGTTTTCAGCCCGGCAGCGGCCGGCGAGCTCGCCTTCATCCCCGCATAGCGGTGGAAGATCGTCAGCGCCAGGAAGGCCCGGCCGACATGGTCGAGGCCGGTGAAATAGGCGTGCGCGATGACATTCATGCTCTGCTCGCCGCGATAATCGGGATGGGCGCGCCAGCCGATGTCTGAGAGCAGGCAGACGGTCTCGATCATACGGCCCGAGGGCTCGTCCTGAGGCAGGCCGGCCGTCTCGAGAATGCCGCGGGTCCAATTGATCAGCTCGGCCGCATGGCGCGGATCGCGGGCCCGCAGCAGATTGTAGTCGCGCGCGGCCTGCATCAGCGGGTCGGCGTTCTGTTCCTCGGGCGAGAGCTGCTCGTGCAGCAGGCCTTCGCGTACGCCCTGTGCCGAGATGATGATCTCGCGCGGTTTGCCGCGCTTGATCAGTTCGTCCAGCACCAGCGCGCCATAGGCCAGGAGCGGGCGGCGCGCCGAGGAGACCGCATCGATCGCGTTCAGCACCGAGATATCGGCCCGCTCGACCAGCTTGACGAAATCGGCGACGTCGCGCGTCGGCACTGAATAACCGTGCATAACGTTAAGCGGATACGCCGCACGGTGCTGGTGCAGCGTGGCCAGCGCGCGCCAGGTGCCGCCGACCGCGTAGAAGTCCCGCCCCTTCATGGCCGAGAGCTGCGGCAGCTTGTCGAGTTCGTCCTTGACGATCTTCTCGGCCGCCTTGAGCGAACCCTTGGAACGATCGAGCAGGGCGAGGCCGCCGAGCGGGACGCTGGCGCCCTGCCCGACCGCACCGTCCTTGACCGAGATCAGCTCCAGGCTGCCACCGCCGAGGTCGCCGACGACGCCGTCCGGATTGTCGAAGCCGGAGATCACGCCGAGGCCGGAGAGCACGGCCTCGCGCCCGCCGGAGATCAGTTCGATCGGCTGGCCGATCGCCTGCTCGGCGCGGGCGATGAATTCGGGACCGTTGCTGGCATAGCGAGCCGCGGCGGTCGCGATGACGCGGAGCTCGCCGACATGCATGGCTTCGCAGAGGATGCGGAAGCGCACCAGCGCATTGATCGCCTTTGCGACGGCGTCCTCCGCGAGGCGCCCGGTCGAGGCGACCTGACGGCCGAGACCCGCCATCTCCTTCTCATTGAAGACCTGCGATGGCGCGCGCGCCAGCATCTCGTAGACGACGAGGCGGACCGAGTTCGAGCCGATATCGACAATGGCGATCGTGTGGGACAGCGCGAGCCGCCCCGGCGCATGCCTCAGCTCAGGCCTTACGTCCCCCTCGGCGCGAGAGGGAGCGGGGACTTGAATTGGAGAGCGATTTTCCACGTCCGGACAGACTCGGGTTGGTCATGAAGTATTTATGCGCATTGAACGGCTCTTCGTTCGGCGCGGGGACAATGCGGCGCGAACCGCCATCGGGCAATATCGTCCAGCTCTGCTCGTTGTCGAGCCAATTGGCCAGCATGATCTGATCCATCAGCTGCTGATGCACAGTCGGATTGAGGATCGGCGTCAGCGCCTCGACGCGGCGGTCGAGGTTGCGCGGCATCAAATCGGCCGAGGAAATGTAGATCTTGGCCTTGGGCGACGGCATCCCGTGGCCGGCACCGAAAGCATAGATGCGGGTATGCTCGAGGAAGCGGCCGATGATCGACTTGACGCGGATATTGTCCGAAAGACCGGGCACGCCCGGCCTCAGGCAGCAGATGCCGCGCACGACGAAATCGATCTCGACGCCGGCCTGGCTCGCATCATAGAGCGCGTCGATGATCTCCGGGTCGACGAGCGAGTTGCATTTGCCCCAGATCGCGCCCTTGCGGCCGGCCTTCACATGGGCGACCTCCTCGGCGATATCGGAGAGCAGGCGCTGCTTCAGGCCGGTCGGCGAGACCGCCATGCGCTCCAGCCCATCGGGCTCGGCATAGCCGGTGATGAAATTGAAGACGCGGGCGACGTCCTGCGACAGCACGGGGTCGGCGGTGAAGAAGGAGACGTCGGTGTAGATGCGCGCCGTGATCGGGTGATAGTTGCCGGTGGCGATGTGGCAATACGTAATGAGCTGGCCGGCCTCGCGGCGCACCACCAATGACAGCTTGGCATGGGTCTTCAGTTCGATGAAGCCGTAGACGACCTGGACGCCGGCGCGCTCCATCTCCTTGGCCCAGCGGATGTTCGCCTCTTCGTCGAAGCGGGCCTTGAGCTCGACCAGTGCGGTGACCGACTTGCCGGCCTCGGCCGCTTCGGTCAGCGCCTTGACGATCGGCGAGTTCGCGGACGTGCGGTAGAGCGTCTGCTTGATCGCGACGACGTTGGGATCGCGCGCCGCCTGCTGCAGGAACTGCACGACGACATCGAAGCTCTCATAGGGGTGATGGACCAGAAGGTCCTTCTGTCGGATCGCGGCGAAGCAGTCGCCGCCATGCTCGCGGATGCGCTCGGGGAAGCGGGCATTGTAGGGCTTGAACTTGAGGTCCGGCCGGTCGACGCCGACGAGTTGCGAGAGCTCCGTCAAGCCGATCATGCCGTTGACCTCGACGACCTCGTCGCTGTCGACCTTGAGCTCACGCACGATCAGGCGGCGCAGATGATCGGGCATGCCGGTCGAGAGTTCGAGCCGGATGACGACGCCGAGGCGGCGCTGCTTCAGCATGGTCTCGAAGACGCGGACGAGGTCCTCGGCCTCTTCCTCGATGTCGAGATCGGAGTCGCGGATGATGCGGAAGGAGCCGGCGCCCTTCACCTCGTAGCCGGGGAAGAGCTTGCTGATGAACAGCGAGACCGCGTCATCGAGCGCGATGAAGCGGTGCAGTCCCTCGCGCGCCAGGTCCGGCAGCTCGATGAAGCGGTCGATCTTCGTGGGCACGCGGATCAGCGCGTCGAGTTGGCGCCCGTCATGCTTGCGCTCCAGCGCCAGCGCGATGGTGAAGCCGAGATTGGGAATGAACGGGAAGGGATGCGCCGGGTCGATCGCCAGCGGCGTCAGCACCGGGAACACGTAGTTGAGGAAGTAGTCCTCCAGCCAGATCCGATCCTGCGAGCCGATATCGGCCGGCTGGAGCAGGTGGATGCGGTTCTCGTTGAGGTCGTGACGGAGCTCCGCCCAGCGGGCCTGCTGGTCCCCGGTCAGCGCCGCAACGGCCTCCCCGATGGCGACGAGCTGGCCGGCCGGGGTGAGCCCATCCTGGCTGCGCGTGACCACGCCTGCCTTGAGCTGCTCGCGCAGGCCGGAGACGCGAACCATGAAGAACTCGTCGAGATTATTCGCGGATATCGAGAGGAAGCGCAGTTGTTCCAGCAGCGGATGGCTGCGATTCGAAGCCTCTTCCATCACGCGCCGGTTGAACTGCAGCCAGGATAGTTCGCGATTGATGAAGCGCTCCGGCCGATGGCGCAGAGGCGCCGCATCGGCCTCGCTGGAAAGCTTCTCCGACTCGTCGATCACGGTGTCGAGGTTCATGCGCTTCACTCGCGTCCTGCTCTTCTTTCCGCTCATGCCAGCGTTGAAGCCATTCTAGTGCGACGGTTCGATGACAAGCGACATGATTTGCAGCATGGAGCCTGCGCAGAGACGGCCCGGATCAACCCAGCTCCTCCGGAAACAGTTCCGCCAGCGCCTCCTGCACCAGCGGACGCGTCACACGGCGTCCGCGCTCGAGCGCGAGCCGGTCCAGCCGGTCGACGACCTGCCGCGCCGCGGCGAAGGAGCGCTCCATCCGCATGGCGAGCGTGTCGATCACGGCGACATCGACCACGAGCTGGCGATCGATGAAGAGCTTGACCAGCAGGGCCCGCAGCAGGCCGTCATCCGGCGGCTCGATCGTCGCGGCAGGCGCCAGCCTCAGCCGCGAGAGCAGGTCCGGCACGCCCACGCCCCAGAGATCGGGCGGGCGCCGCGCCGTCAGCAGCAGGAAGCCGCCGCGGGCCTTGATCGCATTCATCAGATGGAACAGCGCGGGCTCGTCGAAGGAGCCCGAATCGCAATCCTCGATGACCAGCGCACCGCCGGAAACCAGATGCGGGACCTGCGCCTCGCTCAACTCCCTGGCGGGAATCGTCCAGGCATGGGCGGCGCGGGCCCATATCGCGGCGAGATGGGTCTTGCCGGCGCCTTCCGGCCCGGTCAGGCGCAGCCAGGATTCCGGCCAGGCCGGCCAGCGCTCTACCAGGCCATAGGCTGCCTCGTTGGAGGCACCGACCAGAAAATCCTCGACACCGTGGCGGCTGTCGACCGGCAGGTCGAAGGCGAGCTGGCGCGGGCGCGGGGGAACATCGGACATGACGAACTCAGTCGTCGGCGTCGATGCGCGCCTTCGCCGCCGCGGCGCGGGTGGCATCGCCGCCGTGGTAGAGATTGCTGGTGAGATATTGCCGGAGCGCGAAGCGGCAAAGCACGCCAATGACGGCAGCCAGAGGCACTGCCAGCAAGAGCCCGACGAAGCCGAACAGCGAGCCGAAGGCGAGCAGCGCGAACATCAGCCAGACTGGGTGCACGCCGATGGAGTCGCCGACGAACTTCGGCTGGAAGATATTCCCTTCGAGGAACTGCCCGGCGAGGAAGACGCCGAGCGTCGCCAGGGGCCAGGTCCAGTCCGGCCAGAACTGCACGGTCGCGACGCCGACCGAGAGCACCAGCCCGGTCAGCGAGCCGACATAGGGGATGAAGGAGAGGAAACCGGAGATGATGCCGATCAGCGCACCGAAATTGACGCCGATGACGCTGAGGCCGATCGCATAGAAGCCGCCGAGCAGTACGCAGACCAGCGCCTGCCCGCGCAGAAAGCCGGCGATCGCCATGTCCATCTCGCGCAGCAGGCCACGGATGGTGCCGCGATGGTCGAGCGGCAGCCAGCCATCGACCGTGGCGACCATGCGGTCCCAATCGACCAGCAGGTAGAACGCGATGACCGGCGTCAGCACCAGCAGCGAGAACACGCCGATGATCGCGGTCCCGCCGCTCCACAGCGATTGGAGCAGCCCGCCAAACCATTTGATGCCGTCGCCGACGACATTGCCCAGCGAGCTCTGCGCCTCCTTGGTGAGGTCGGAGCCACCGAAGCGCTCGAGCCAGGGCGCGCCTTTCTCCAATACCAGCGCCTGGAGCTTGGCGGCATCGGCAGGCAGCCGCGCGACAAGGCCGGCGAGTTGCTGACCGAGCAAGGGCGCCAGCAGCACCAGCCCCAGCACGAAGATGAGCAGGAAGACGACGAGGATCAGAATCGTGGCTGCGAGGCGGCTGAGCCCCATCCGCTCCAGCCGGTCGGCCAGCGGATCGAGCAGGTAAGCCAGCGCCAGAGCCGCGATGAAGGGCAGCAGCACATCCCGCAGCACCACCAGAAACAGCACGAACACGAGTAGGGAACCGACCCAGAAGCCGATCTGGCGCTGCAACGTCATCGATCAGCCTCTCTCGCGTGTCACGGCCGGCAGGACAAGACACATGTGCATGGAGAACCGAGGTTCCAAGCGGCGGTGGCGGATAAACCCCGTCAACGCGCCATGTGGCGCAGCCAAAGGGCGAGATAGGCCGTCATCGAGGCGACCGTCAACACAGCGACGACGAGTTCACAGACCAGCGCCGCGGCGCCGAGCTCGACGCCGAAGGCCCGCGAGCCCAGTGCCAGCGCGGCGAAGCCGATCTGGGCGGCAGTGTTGAGCTTGCTGACGACGATCGGCGCGATGGTCAGAGGTTTGTCGAGCAGCCAGGACAGGATCACCGCCGCCACGATCATCAGGTCGCGCGCGACGACGAGGATGACGAGCCAGACCGGAATCGCGCCGACGACCGCGAGCGTGATGTAGATCGAGACGATCAGCGCCTTGTCGGCGACGGGATCGAGCCAGGCGCCGAGCTCGCTCGCCATGCCGCAGCGCTTGGCGAGGAAGCCGTCGACGGCGTCCGAGATGCCGGCAACCACGAAAAGGATGAAGGCCATTTCCCAGTTCGCGCCGACGATCATGACGATGACCAGAGGCACCAGGAACAGGCGGCCGATGGTGATCAGGTTTGGGATCGTCATGATGGCAGTGTCGCGCGAACCGCGGGAAAGACCAATGCCCTCCGCTCAGGGGGCCTGTGCCCGGCCGGAATGAAGCCTCCTCCCTGTGAGAAATCGACAAACCGGGCGCGAATGCCTTGCCAGCGCAGGCGCGCTTGCCTATCGCTCGCGCGAGCAGAAGGAAGGCGACACGCAATGAGCAAGCCCGGCGCAAACGGACTGACCTATGCGCAGGCAGGTGTCGATATCGACGCCGGCAATGCGATGGTCGACGAGATCAAGCCGCTGGTGCGCGCGACGCGCCGGCCGGGCGCGGACGCCGAGATCGGCGGGTTCGGCGGGCTGTTCGACCTCAAGGCCGCCGGCTTCAGCGATCCGATCCTGGTCGCGGCCAATGACGGCGTCGGCACCAAGGTGAAGATCGCGATCGAAAGCGGGCTGCACTCGACGATCGGCATCGACCTTGTGGCGATGTGCGTCAACGACCTGATCGTGCAGGGCGCCGAGCCGCTGCTCTTCCTCGACTATTACGCCACCGGCAAGCTCGACCCGAAGGTCGGCGTGGAGATCGTCCGCGGCATCGCCGATGGCTGCCGCCAGGCCGGCTGCGCGCTGATCGGCGGCGAAACCGCCGAGATGCCCGGCATGTACGCTGAAAAGGACTACGATCTTGCCGGCTTCGCCGTCGGCGCGGCCGAGCGCGGCACGTTGCTGCCGCGCGAGGACTTGAAGCCCGGCGACATCGTGTTCGGCCTGCCCTCCTCCGGCGTGCATTCGAACGGCTATTCGCTGGTCCGCCGCATCGTCCAGCTCAGCGGCCTCGGCTGGGACGCGCCTGCGCCGTTCGCGCCGGAAAAGAGCCTCGCAGAAGCGCTGCTGCAGCCGACCCGCATCTATGTGAAGCCGCTGCTGCAGGCGCTGAAGGCGACCGACGGCATCAAGGCGCTGGCGCATATCACCGGCGGCGGCTTCCCCGACAACATTCCGCGCGTCCTGCCCGAAGGGCTCGGTGTCGCGCTGGACCTGCCCGCCATTCCGGTTCCGGCGGTGTTCGGCTGGCTCGCCAAGGTCGGCGGTGTCGCCGAGCGCGAGATGCTGCGCACCTTTAACTGCGGCATCGGCATGATCGTCGCGGCTGAGGCCAGCAAGGCAGATGACGTGCTCGCCGCGCTGAAGGCCGCAGGCGAGGCGCCGGTGAAGCTCGGCGAGATCGTGCCGGTCGCGGCCGGCGGAGAGCAGGTCGGCTATCGCGGCAAGCTCTCGCTGTGACCATCGCCCCTCCCCGCAAGCGCGTCGGGGTTCTGATCTCCGGGCGCGGCTCCAACATGGTCTCGCTGGCCGAGGCGGCGCAGGCACAGGGCTATCCGGCAGAAATCGCGCTTGTCATCTCCAACATTCCCGATGTCGCCGGGCTCGAACGCGCGCGCGAATTCGGCATCGCCACCGCGACCGTCGATCATCGCGCCTTCAACAGGGATCGCGAAGCCTTCGAGCGGGCGATTGACGAAGTCCTGCGCGTCAACCAGATCGACCTCATCGTGCTCGCCGGCTTCATGCGCATCCTGACGCCCTGGTTCGTGACGCGCTGGGAAGGACGGATGATCAACATCCATCCTTCGCTGCTGCCCTTGTTCAAGGGTACGCACACGCATCGGCAGGCGCTGGAGGCCGGCGTTTCCGAGCATGGCTGCTCGGCGCATTTCGTCGTGCCGGAGCTCGATGCCGGGCCGGTGATCCTGCAGGCCAAGGTGCCGGTGCTGCCCGGCGACGACGAGGAGACGCTGGCGCAACGCGTCCTCGTCGAGGAGCACAAGCTTTATCCGGCAGCGCTGGCGGAGGTCGCCTCCGGCCGCGCGAGGCTGGAAGGCGGGGCCGTGATCCGCGGCTGAGCCGGGGATACCCCCTCGCGCTTGCAGCGCTCCCATTCCTCGCGCGTCGCCTCCTCCTCCTTCTGCCAGCGGCGGAAGAGATCGGCGCGGCGAGCGGGGTAACGCTCCTCGAGCGCGACGAGCCCGGTCATGCGGTCGGTGCGGAAATGGCGGAAGGCCTGCCTCAGTTCGCACCAGGCGATGACGATGCGCACGCGTTCGTAGAAGGTCATCCCGATCGGCCAGATCATGCGCTGCGTCGCGTGGCCGCTCTCGTCGCTATAGTGGATCGAGAGCTTGCGGCCGTTACGGATGGCTGCGCGCACCGCTCCGACATCGACCTGATCGGCCGGCACGTCGCCGGGATGGGAGGCCGCGAACAGGGCGCCGTCGAGCAGGATCGGACGCAGATGCGGCGGCAGCACTGCCGCGACCTTGCTGACCACATCCTCGGCGGCGCGCGCCAGCACCGGATCGGCGCGTTCGCTGAGCCAGCGCATGCCGACAAGAACAGCCTCGATCTCGTCGGGCGATAGCATCAATGGCGGCAGATCGAAGCCCGCATCGAGCACATAGCCGATGCCGGCCTCGCCGCGCACGGGCACGCCCTGGCGCACCAATGCGCCGATATCGCGGTAGACCGTGCGCACGGAGACGTCGAGCTCGGAGGCAAGCGTCTCGGCGGTCACGGGGCGCCTGCGGCGGCGCAGGCTCTGGATCATGTCGAGCAATCGTTCAGCGCGCTGCACGGCGACGTCTCCCCACTCGTCTCCGGTCCGCTATCCGTCCGTTCGACCGCGAGCGATCGAACGGACGATGATCTGGACCTGCGGCAGAATGGCTCCACCGCGCTGACAATCTCTGTCAGGAGCGTGTCAGCAGCAAGGCGATCGTCGCGAGGCGCGTACGCGCCGGCAGTCCGGCGCAGCCGTCAGCTCAGAACGGGCGCTTCAGCTTGCACTGCTCGATGAACTGCAGGCCCTTCTGGCGGGCCGTGTCGTTGAAGTAGCCGGTGTCGCGGAAGGCCTGGATCTCTTCCTTGCTCATCGCACCGACCGTGCCCTTGGCGTAGCAACTGCACGGGGTGTGGACCGCTTCGCGCGTGGTGCCCATCAATTGCGACTGCGTGATCAGGCAGGCGTCGAAGGCGCGCAGCTGGATCATGTAGGGGGTGAGATTCTTCGCCGTCGGATCAGGCGGCGGCAGCGTGGTCGAGCTGCTTGCGGCATAGGCCGAAACGCTCGCCAGAATCGACAATCCACCGGCCAGAACGACCGCACCCATCCACCGCATCTTCATGATTCCGCCTGCCCTTCGAGAACGGAGCGCAGCGATAACCACGGTGCCGACCCCATGCCCCGGCATGGCCATAGAGCGGCGCCGAGGTCAAGAGGAGTACAGTGGCCCGACAGCCGATTTCATGGGCTGTGCGTCCCCGACGACGCGCTCTGCCAGCGATGGCCTCCTCAGCCGGCCCAAGCAGATCGCAGCACCCATTTGGGAGTTGCGGCACCGTCAGGCGATCCCCTCAATGCGACAAGCCAAGAAAACGGAGACGTCTCGGCCCCTGGACCAGGTCCAGCTCCGACAAACCGCTGCGGCGCCGGCAACGCCATGGCCGCCTGATCTGTGGTGCGCCAGATGGACGATCCCGCGTTGCAGCCTTTGGCTTCCAATCTCCCGGGAGACCGCAAAAAGGCAGAAAGCAAGACTGTCAGCCTGTTGCTCATGAGCGCCATCACCGTAACGATGGCAGCCTGTATCATCTTCCTGGGCTGGGCGGCGTGGTCGCTTCTAGGCTGAGGCAAGGATATCGGACCGAGTATCGTATTCAACCCGATACTCTAGAGCATTGATTTTGCATCGGCTTTTTCCGAAAGCCGCGTGCCACTTTTCGGACCGATGCTCTAGTCGATCTCGGGCGCGTTCTCGGCCAGATCGAGGAAGACGGCCGCGCAGAGCAGCCAGAGAATCGCCAGTTCCACGATCGCCACCCCTCATGGAGTCCATTGCGGCCGAAAGCTTGGCCTCGCGATCATTCTCCCCGTCATCGATTAACACGCGGTAATCGAGCTTTCCCTGCTCCGCACCGCAGGAGCCTGGGCACCACCAGCGCAGGCGACCCAATCCAAGGCGCCCCTCAACAGGCCGGCGAAGGCATCTGGACCCGTCAAGCGGCCGCGGAGGCCGCCAGCCCGAGCTCGACCAATATGGGGCGGGGGCACAAGCAGCCTGCCTGGCCGGGCGCGGGACCCCAGGCGCCCTGCCACTCCAGGTCACCCTGTTTCCAGGCTTCGACGATCGCGCGCCACTGCTTGCGGTGCTCGGAGGACTTGCGCCGCCGGACCGAGCCGGAGTTCCTTTTTGCCATGTCAGCCTCACAGCCCGGTTGCGATGCAGCGTCATTGTGCATCGCAACAAAAATATGGAGCGTGCGAGTGAGCCGCTACCCTCTTTTCAACAAGGCCACCATGCATGAGGAGGCGTAACGAACGGGGCGGGCGTTCGAAGCCTGGCCATATCGCGGCGGCATTCGAACGCGAGACAGCGAGCCGGCAGACTGGCCGGCGCCCGGCCAGTCGCTGAACACAGACAGAACAAGAACGCGAAAAGCGGCCATTGTGCAAAAAGCGTTGAAGATCAAACACTTGAAAATATTGAAGATAACGAAATGGGAACCTTAACCGCGCATTAAACCTCGTCGGCCAGATTGCGGGCATCGTTATCGGAGGCGCCGTCGCGTCGGAGTTCTGGATCATGCGTTGCGTTGCGTATCTGGCGGGTCTCTCGGCCTGCCTCGCCCTGTCGCCATCGGGCCAAGCCCAGGCTCAGTCGAGAGATTATTCGACCCTGACCTCGCCCCAAACGGCGCAGAATTGGTACATCACGCTCGGTGCCGGCGTGCGCTACCAGCCCGACTATACCGGCTCGGACGATTACGTCTTCCGGGCGCGCCCGATCATCTCGCTCGGCAAGGGCCTGAAGAGCACTTGGTGGAGCGCCGAGGACGACGCGATGCTCAGCATCGGCGTCTTCTCCGGCCAGGGCTGGCGCATCGGCTTCTCGGGCGACCTGCTCTGGAAGCGCTCGGCCAAGGTCAACCCGGCCCTCATTGCGGTGCCTGCCACCAAGTTCGGGGCCGAGCTCGGCGGCTTCGCAGAGTTCTACCCGACATCCTGGCTGCGCGGACGCGTCGACCTGCGCCGTGGCATCGCAGCCCACGACGGCGTCGTCGCCGATTTCAAGCTCGACGCCTTCTCCACGGTCGGCACCTGGACGCTCGGCATCGGCCCGCGCATGCGCATCACCTCGGCCGACTATGTCCGGACCTATTTCGGCACAAGCGGCGCTATGCCCGGCACCGGCGGCCTGCTGCAGCGCTACAATGCCGGCGTCCACACGGTCGGCGCGCTGGCGCAGGTGACCTATCACTGGTCGGACCAGCTCAAGACCACGGCCTATGTCGAGTACAAACGCCTGGTCGGCGACGCCACGCGTTCCCCGATCGTCAGGCCGTTCGGCTCGCGCGATTCGCTCACCTTCGGCCTGTCGGCGAGCTATTCGTTCGACACGGGAACGAATTACTCCTTCGGGCTCTGAGGAGCCGCCGGGCCGTGCAGGGCCACCAGCCCTGCCCTGCTCGGGCGCGCAAAAGAAAAGGCGGGCCGGAAAAACCGGCCCGCCTTTCTGCTTTTTCAGCAAGCGGCTGAAATCAGCCGACGATCTCGTTGCCGGCGAAGAACTGCGCGATCTCGATCGCGGCGGTCTCCGGCGCGTCCGAGCCGTGCACGGTGTTCTCGCCGACCGAGAGGGCGAAGAGCTTACGGACGGTGCCCTCGGTGGCGTTGGCGGGGTTGGTGGCGCCCATCACTTCGCGATACTTGGCGATGGCGTCCTCGCCTTCCAGCACCTGCACGACGACCGGGCCGGAGGTCATGAACTCGACGAGCTCACCGAAGAACGGACGGGCCGAATGCACGGCATAGAACGTCTCGGCCTGAGCCTTGGTCATCTGGATGCGCTTCTGCGCGACGATGCGCAGGCCAGCCTTCTCGATGACCGCGTTGACCGCGCCGGTGAGGTTGCGCTTGGTCGCATCGGGCTTGAGAATGGAGAAGGTACGCTGGACAGCCATCGGTCGATCCTTGGAAGAGATACGGATAGGGAAATGTGGCGCGCTTATAGCCGCCACCTTCGTACCCCACAAGGCTTCTGCGCCGGCGGCATCGCGGCGTTCTGAACGGCGCAACGGCGCGCCACTCTCAGGCTAGAGCGCCGGACTGACCATCCTATTCGGCGCGCTACGCCAGCCCTGTGATCTGCGTCGGCTTTTACCGAAGGCCGCGTGCCGCTATCAGGGCCGAAGCTCTGACGAACCCGTCCCTCAGTGCCGCGTCAGGAAAGCGCGGGCCTCGCGCAGCGCCAAGGCGATCTGATCGCGATCCATCTCGAGCGCCAGTTCCTGGCGATGTGCCGCCGCCCGGGCACAGCCGCGGGCAAAGGCGACATTGAACCACATCTGCGCCTTGACCAGATCGATCGCGCCGGCCCGCCCCGAGGCGTGCATCAGCCCGAGCTCGTAATAGGCTTCCGCCGAAACCTCCGCCGGGATCACCAGCGAAGCGGGAACTGCGTTCATCTCCATGCGTGCCATGATGAAAGTCCCTTGCACCCTGTTGTCGTTGTGCCGGCCACCCGTCCAAAGGCCCCGGCTGATGAGTGCGAGAGTGGGTCCGATCTTTAAAATGCGTCCTAAATTTCGCGATGAATCGAGTCTCAACAAGGTGTAATCAGCCAGTTAAATCAACGAAGCGTTCATCTCGGAATCCTGAAAATCGAAATGATTTCAACGCGCTGATCCTACGTCACAGCTCATTGCGTTGAGAATGGATTCACCTTGGTCAACGGAAGCAGACGAAGCGGCTTCCGCTGCGGCAGCTTGGAGGCTGGCGAAAACCAGGATATAGTTCATATCTGAACCATGCAGACATAGCTGGTCGAACAGGGAGGATCGGATGCATCACGGAACCGGATCGAAGCTTGCGGCCTTCGCTGCACTCGGATTGCTGGCGAGCATCGCGTCTGCCGCGGCGCAGGAGGTGGTCGGTACCTGGGAGCGCGATACCGGCGCCTCGCGCGTGCGCTTCAGCAAATGCGGCGAGGCGCTCTGCGGCTCGCTGTCCTGGCTCAAGGACACGAGCGGGCCGGCCAAGGTCGGCCAGCGCATCTTCTACGACATGAAGCCGAACGGCGCGAACAAGTGGAGCGGCAGCGCCTTCAATCCCGAGGACGGCAAGACCTATTCAGGCACGATGACGCTGTCGGGTAGCACGCTGACCACCGCCGGCTGCGTCATGGGTGGGCTGATATGCCGTTCGGTGAAGTGGAACCGGTCGAACTGACGTTTTGCCGCCGATGGCGGGAAAACGTCATCCTCGGTCGAAGCTAAGCGCAGACCCGAGGATCTCATGCCGGAAGAGGCGACCTCTCGTCCAGAGATGCCCGGGTCAAGCCCGGGCATGACGGCCTGCGCTCACCGCGCCTTCTGGCCGAACAGAACAGCCTTTTCCTCGGGCGTGCTGATGCCGGCGGGGTTGCGCAGCTCCTCACCGACCTTCAACCCGCGCTGCACGGCCGGGCGCGCCTGCATGGTCTCCAGCCAGCGCGCGACATTCGGGAACTGCTGGATATCCTGGCCCTGCTTTTCCCAGCCGCGAGCCCAGCCGATACAGGCCATGTCGGCGATCGAGTAGTCGCCGCAGATGTAATCGCGGCCTTCGAGACGCCTGTTCAGCACGCCATAGAGGCGATTGGCCTCGTTGGTGTAGCGGTCGATCGCGTAAGGCACCTTCTCCGGCGCGTAGATGCGGAAATGATGGGTCTGGCCGAGCATCGGGCCGAAGCCGCCCATCTGCCAGAACAGCCATTCATCGACCTCGACACGGCCGCGCTCGTCCTTCGGATAGAACTGGCCGGTCTTGCGGCCGAGATATTGCAGGATCGCGCCGGATTCGAAGACGGAGATCGACTTGCCGTCCGGCCCATCGGGATCGACGATCGCCGGCATGCGGTTATTCGGGGAGATCGCCAGGAAGTCCGGCTTGAACTGGTCGCCCTTGCCGATATTCACCGGAACGATCGTGTAGGGCAGCCCGGTCTCTTCGAGCATGATGGTGATCTTGGTGCCATTGGGCGTCGGCCAGTAATAGAGGTCGATCGGCTGGGTGGGGGCTGCGGACATCGGTCGCTTCCTTTTCAGGCGGGAGGCCTCGATCCCGAACCTAGGAAGCTTGCGAAGGACCCGGAAGGGGCGGCGGTGCGATTTCCGCGCGACGGCGCCATGCCCTGACGGCGGGCTCGTTCAGGGCGAGAGCGCCATCTTGAAGCCCTCGTGGCTCTGCACGAAACCGAGGCCGGCGTAGAAGCGGTGCGCATCGGGCCTGGCCTTGTGCGAGGTCAATTCGACGAGGCCGACGCCCTTCGCCGCCGCGAAGGCGAGCGCGTGGCGCATCATGATCGCGCCGATGCCGCGGCTACGGCTCTCCGGCGCGACATGGACGCTCTCGATCTTGGCGCGGATGCGTCCGCGCTCGGCCATGCCCGGCAGGATCGTGATCTGGTAGGTACCGACAACCGTGCCCTCCAGCTCCGCGACGAAGAGCGTGTTGTAGGGATTGGCCGCAATGACGTCGAAGGCCTCGAGGTAGGCCGGGTCCTGCGCCTCGGCATCGATCTCGTCCGGGGTGCGCTTCTGCACGGGAGCGCCATGCATGATCAGCGTGGCGACGCGCGGCACGTCCGTCCTGACCGCCTCGCGCATGCGGATTTCGGAAGCGTCGGTTCTCGTCATGGTCTTATCTCTTCTTTGGCAGCCTGATCAGGCGACGAACAGCCGCTTCGCCATCAGCAGGGTGTTGGGCGTGTCTTCGCGCCCGTCGAAGCGCGCCTGCCGTTGCAGGAAGAAGCCCATGCGCTCGTAGAAGGTGATGGCCGGCTCGTTCTGACTCTCGACCTCGAGCCGCGCCACCGGCGCCTCCGGGAAGCAGGCGAGCGCGACCTGCAGCAAGGTGCGCCCGATGCCGACGCCCTGCCGGGCTGGCAGGACATAGAGCCGTGTCAGCAGGGCCGCGCGGTCGCGCTCCTGCCGGGCGGAGGCCGTCGCGACGATCTCCTCGCCGACCAGCGCGACGAGGAAGACGCCCTCGTCGCGGCCGAGCTGCGCCTTCAGGTTCTCCAGGGAGTGCCAGGCATTGGTGATCTCGGCGACGCGCTGCCAGCCATAGATGCCGTCATAGGTGGCATGCCAGGTCTCGACCAAAAGCGCCCTGACCGCCGGGAGATCGGCGGCTTCGGCGTCGCGGATGACGAGATCGGCGGGCGTCACATGATCACTCGATGCCGAGCTTCTGCTTCAATATCTCGTTCAGGGCCTGCGGGTTGGCCTTGCCGCCCGAGGCCTTCATGGCCTGGCCGACGAACCAGCCGAGCATGGTCGGCTTTGCCTTGACCTGCTCGACCTTGTCGGGATTGGCGGCGATCAGCTCGTCGACCGCCTTTTCGATGGCGCCGGTGTCGGTGACCTGCTTCATGCCGCGGGCCTCGACGATCTCTCGGGGATTGCCGCCTTCCGTCCAAAGGATCTCGAACAGGTCCTTGGCGATGCGGCCGGAGATGACGCCCTCACCGATCAGGTCGACCAGACCTCCGAGCTGCGCGGCCGAGACCGGCGAGGTCGTGACGTCCTGGCCTTCCTTGTTGAGGCGGCCGAACAGCTCGTTGATGACCCAGTTGGCGGCGGCCTTGCCGTCACGCCCCTTCGCCACCTCTTCGAAATAATCGGCCTGATCACGCTCGGCGACCAGCACCGAGGCGTCGTAGGGCGAGAGGCCGTAGGTCGCGATGAAGCGCGCCTTCTTGGCGTCCGGCAGTTCCGGCAGCGCGCCCTTCAGGCTCTCGACGAAGGCGTCGTCGAATTCGAGCGGCAGCAGGTCCGGGTCGGGGAAGTAGCGGTAGTCATGCGCCTCTTCCTTGGAGCGCATCGAGCGGGTCTCGCCCTTGCCGGGATCGTAGAGGCGGGTTTCCTGATCGATCGTGCCGCCATCCTCGATGATGCCGATCTGACGGCGCGCCTCGGTATCGACAGCCTGTCCGATGAAGCGGATCGAGTTGACGTTCTTGATCTCGCAGCGCGTGCCGAGCGCGTCGCCGGGCTTGCGGACAGAGACGTTCACGTCGGCGCGGAGATTGCCCTTCTCCATGTCGCCGTCGCAGGTGCCGAGATAGCGCAGGATCGTGCGCAGCTTGGAGACATAGGCCTTCGCCTCATCCGCCGAGCGCAGATCCGGCTTGGAGACGATCTCCATCAGCGCGACGCCCGAGCGGTTGAGGTCGACGAAACTCATCGTCGGGTGCTGGTCATGGATCGACTTGCCGGCATCCTGCTCCAGATGCAGCCGCTCGATGCCGACGGTGATCTGCTCGGTCGGCGAGAGATCGACGACGATCTCGCCCTCGCCCACGATCGGGCTCTTGTACTGGCTGATCTGGTAGCCCTGCGGCAGGTCCGGGTAGAAATAGTTCTTGCGGTCGAAGATCGAGCGGTTGTTGATCTGGGCGTTGAGGCCGAGGCCGGTGCGCACAGCCTGCCTGACGCATTCGGCATTGATTACCGGCAGCATGCCGGGCATGGCGGCATCGACGAGGCTGACATGGGCGTTCGGCTCGGCGCCGAAACCGGTCGAGGCGCCGGAGAACAGCTTGGCATTGGAAGTGACCTGCGCATGGATCTCCATGCCGATCACGATCTCCCAGTCTCCGGTCGCACCCTTGATCAGCTTCTTCGGGTCGGCGGGGCGGACATGCGCGTTCATCTGGACTCTTCCGGCTGAAATAACCGCCTACGCGTTACGCTGTCGGCGAACAGGCGGCAAGAGAGGAGCCGCGGTCTGCCTTCGCGTCGGCGAGCCTCATCCGGACGATCGCGTTTCGAAGGATGCTCCGGTCGACAAGCCGGGTGCCATCTGGAACATCCTGCGAGGCGCCGCTGACGCGGCTCCCCAGGATGAGGGCCCGCATATTTTTATATGCCTTCCAGCCGCCTCGCGTTGCGCTCCTGCAACCAGATGGCGGGAATGTGGCTTATGTGGCGCAATATTGCGCGATTTGACGGGTGATGGTTCTTGACATTCGTCACTCGCCAACCCTTCTTGCGCAAAATGCTGGAAACCCCCATTGGTTGTGCCGGCTCGTTACCCCGGAGTTCCGTCATGTCACGCAGCCGTCTCATCGGTCTGGTGCTCACCGCCGCCTTCACGTCGACCGCCCTGACGGCTTTCGACGCCGCCGCGCAGGGGGCTCCGCCGGCTCCCCCGGTCCAGGTTGCCAATCCGCTCGCCAAGCGCATCACCAATTGGGACGAGTATACCGGCCGCTTCGAGGCCAGCGAACAGGTCGACGTGCGTGCGCGCGTCTCGGGGTTCATCGACAAGGTGCACTTCCGCGACGGCTCGCTCGTCCAGAAGGGCGACCTGCTCTTTACCATCGATCAGCGGCCTTACAAACTGGCCGCCGACGTGGCCCGCGCCGACGTCACCCGCGCCAAGGCCCAGGTCGAACTCGCCCAGAACGAGGTCGAACGCGCCGAAGGCCTGACGCAGAACCGCACGATCACGGCCCGCGACGTCGACCAGCGCCGCGCCAACCTGAACAGCGCGATCGGCACGCTGCAAGGCTCCGAGGCGAACCTGAAGAACGCCGAGCTCAATCTCGAATGGACCGAGGTCCGCGCGCCGCTCGCCGGCCGCATCTCGAACCGCCGCGTCGACCCGGGCAACCTGATCGCCGGCGGCCAATCCGGCGCCTCGCTGCTGACCACCATCGTCGCGGTCGCCCCGATCTACTTCACCTTCGACGTCTCGGAGGCCGACTTCCTGCGCTATGCCCGGATGAGCAATCCCCGCGAGGAAGCCGCCAAGGACAGCGGCACGCTCGTCGAGGTGCGCCTCGCGGACGAGCCGAAATGGGGCCGTCGCGGCAAGGTCAACTTCCTCGACAACGCGCTCAACGCCCGGTCGGCGACGATCCGCGGCCGCGCCGTGTTCGACAACAAGGACCAGTTCCTGACGCCGGGCGTGTTCGGCCGGCTGCGCTTCTTCGCCGGCGAGTCCGATGCGCTGCTCGTGCCCGATACGGTCATCGCCTCCGATCAGGCCAGCAAGATCGTGCTGACGGTCGGCCCGGAGAACAAGGTCGTGCCGAAGCCGGTCGTGCTCGGGCCGCTCAGCGACGGCCTGCGGGTGATCCGCTCCGGCCTCACGACTGAAGACAAGGTGATCGTCGGCGGCACCGCCAATCCCATGGTCCGTCCGGGCGTCGCGGTTAACCCGCAGCCGGGCGAGATCAAGATCGCGACGACGAACTGAGCGCCTGCCGCACCGGCTTTCTCCGCAAGCCGGTGCCTGCCTCTCGGGCCATGCCTGGCCCGGCACTGAAACACGGACGCCACCGGGCGCCCGCCCGCCTTATTCCGGCCAGGACATTCCCATGTTCCGCTTCGCCCATTTCTTCATCGACCGGCCGATCTTCGCCACCGTGCTCTCGGTGCTGCTGACGATCGCCGGCGCCATCGCGCAGCGCTCGCTGCCGATCGCCGAATATCCCGAGATCGCGCCGCCTACGGTCTCGATCACCGCAACTTATCCCGGCGCCTCGGCCGAGACGGTCGCCGCCACGGTTGCGACGCCGATCGAGCAGGAGGTGAACGGCGTCGACGACATGCTCTACATCACCTCGCAATCGACCGGCGACGGGCGGGTGACGATCAATGTCGTCTTCAAGGGCGGCACCGATATCGATCAGGCACAGGTTCTGGTGCAGAACCGCGTCTCGCAGGCCGAAGCGCGGCTGCCCCAGGAAGTGCGACAGCTCGGCCTTCAGGTGCGCAAGGCCTCGCCCGACTTCCTGATGGTGATCAACATGATCTCGCCGGATGGAACGCGCGACGCGCAATACATCTCCAACTACGCCTCGCTTTACGTGAAGGACGTGCTGACCCGCGTCGACGGCGTCGGCGACGTGCAGGTCTTCGGCGCCCGCGACTTCTCGATGCGCATCTGGCTCGACCCGGCCAAGGTGGCGGCCCGCAACCTGACGGCAGGCGATGTCGTCGCGGCGCTGCGAGCGGCGAACGTGCAGGTCGCAGCCGGCGCGCTGAACCAGCCGCCGGCGAAGTCGGACGAGGCTTTCCAGCTCTCGGTCAACACGCTCGGCCGCCTGACGGACATCTCGGAATTCGAGAGCATCGTCGTGCGCTCGGACGCCGATGGCGGCACGATCCGCGTTCGCGACATCGCCCGCGTCGAGCTCGGCTCGCAGGACTACACCACCAACGCCTATCTCGATAACAAGAATACCGTCGCCATCGGCGTGTTCCAACGGCCGGGCTCGAACGCGCTCGCGACCTCGGACAAGCTGATCTCGACGATGTCCGACATGGCCAAGCAGTTCCCGGTCGGCCTCGAACATCGCATCATCTACAACCCGACCGAGTTCATCGGCGAATCCGTCAATGCGGTGGTACATACCCTGCTCGAGGCGGTCGCCCTCGTCGTCGTGGTGGTAATCCTGTTCCTGCAGACCTGGCGCGCCGCGATCATCCCGATCGTCGCGATCCCGGTCTCGCTGGTCGGTACCTTCCTGGTGATGAGTGCCGTCGGCATTTCCTTCAACACGATCTCGCTGCTGGCGCTGGTTCTCGCCATCGGCATCGTCGTCGACGATGCGATCGTCGTGGTGGAGAATGTCGAGCGCTATCTCGCCGAGGGCATGACGCCAAAGGAAGCCGCCCACAAGACCATGGACGAGGTCGGCGGCGCGCTGCTCGCGATCGCGCTCGTGCTCTGCGCGGTGTTCATTCCGACCGCCTTCATCAGCGGCCTGCAGGGCACTTTCTACCAGCAGTTCGCGGTGACGATCGCAGCCTCGACCGCAATCTCCTGCTTCGTCTCTCTGACGCTTTCACCGGCGATGTCGGCAGTGCTCCTCAAGGCGCACAAGAAGCATGACGAGAACGAGCAGCATGGCTTCTTCTACAAGCTGGGCGCGCCGGTTCGCGGGTTCTTCCACTATTTCAACGCCGGCTTCGACTGGCTGTCGCGCAGCTACGGCCGGCTCACCGCTCGGCTGATCCGCTTCGCCGTGGTTCTGCTGATCCTCTATTCCGGGCTGATCGCAGCGACCGTCTACGACATCCGCAAGACGCCGACCGGCCTCGTGCCACAGCTCGACCGCGGCTATTTCATCGCCGTGATCCAGTTGCCGCCCGGCTCCTCGCTGGAGCGCACGGATGCCGTGCTGCGCAAGGCCAACGAGATCCTGATGTCCCGCCCCGGCGTGGCACATACCGTCGCCTTCGCCGGTCTCGACGGCGCGACGTTCACCATCGCGCCGAATACCGGCGTCGCCTTCGTGACGCTCGCCCCCTTCGCCGACCGCGTGAAGGCCGGGCTGACGACGCAGGGCATCTTTGCCGATCTCCGGCAGCAGATGTTCGGCATCTCGGAAGCCTTCACTCTGCTGATCGAGCCGCCGGCCATCCCGGGCATCGGCACCGGCGGCGGCCTGAAGGGCTATGTGCAGGATCGCGGCGGGCGCGGGCTTGCGGCTCTGGAAGGCGCGGCCTGGATCGTCGCAGGCTCGGCCGGGCAGGTCCAGGGCATCCAGCAGCCGTTTACGCTGTTCTCGACCAAGACCCCGCAGATCTATGCCGATATCGACCGCACCAAGGCGGAGATGCTCGGCGTGCCGGTGACGCGCATCTTCGAGACGCTGTCGGTCTATATGGGCTCGGCCTATATCAACGACTTCAACCTGCTCGGCCGGACCTATCGCGTCACCGCGCAGGCGGATAACCCGTTCCGCCTGACCACGCGCGACGTCGCCACTCTCAAGACCCGCAACGCGGATGGCGAGATGGTGCCGATCGGCTCGATCGCGTCCTTCCAGGACACGACCGGCGCCTATCGCGTGCCGCGCTACAACCTCTATCCGGCAGCCGAAGTGCAGCTCTCGATGGCGCATGGCTATTCGACCGGACAGGGCATCGCGGCGGTCGAGAAGATCGCGGCCGAGCGGCTCCCGGCCGGCTTCGGCTTCGAGTGGACGGAAATCGCGTTGCAGGAGAAGCTCGCGGGCAATACGGCAGTCGTCGCCTTCGGCCTCGCGGTGGTCTTCGTCTTCCTGCTGCTAGCAGCGCTCTACGAGAGCTGGCTCCTGCCGCTCTCGGTCATCCTGATCGTGCCGATGTGTATTCTGGCTGCGATGTTCGGGGTGAACTATGCCGGGCTGGATCGCAACATCCTGGTCGATATCGGCCTGGTGGTGCTCGTCGGCCTGGCCGCCAAAAACGCGATCCTGATCGTGGAGTTCGCCAAGCAGGCCGAGGACGAGGGCATGAACCGGCGCGACGCGGCGATCGCCGCGGCCAAAACCCGTCTGCGGCCGATCCTGATGACCTCGATGGCCTTCATCCTCGGCGTGCTGCCGCTGACCGTCTCGGTCGGCGCCGGCGCCGAGATGCGCCAGGCGATGGGCATCGCGGTGTTCTCGGGCATGCTGGGCGTCACGGTCTTCGGCCTGGTCTTCACGCCGGTGTTCTACGTGATGGTGCGCTGGCTGGCGGATCTGCGCGGGACGAAGCGCAAGGCCGCCGCCGCGCAAGCGGCCGGGGCACATTGAAGCGCGGCGCTCTTGATCCGGGAGCGCTCCGACCTTCCCCCAACACTTGGAATGACCGACAAGAAAGGGGCCGCATCGCTGCGGCCCCTTTTTTCGTTCGGCGATCATCGGCAGGCGCCCGAGCCGACTCGGCAGGCCTAGACCAGGCGTCGCGCCAATGCCCGGCACAGCGGCGCAAGGCCGGCGGCGGCGACCGTCAAGATCATTCTGGCGCCCAAATCGGGAACCGTCTCGCCGCGGGCCATCTGGACGATCGTCAGCAAGATCATCAGCGCCGCGATGAGGACCAGCATGCCCGCGAATACCATCAGGCAGGCATAGGCCATCGCGCGGCTGACGATCATCGCCGTCTCCCTTTGAAGAAGCAGCCAGCCTAACGGCCTGGCACGGCCCATGCCATCCCGGATCGACGCGAGCCTGCCGCTCGCGCAGGACGGCGACGCGCTTCTGCAGGGCAACCTTTCGAGGCGAGCCGAAGCCGGCTCAGCCCCACCAGCGCTCCGTCACCGCGAAGCGGCCCGCAGCCTGCTCGATCACCTCGCCGAGCGAGAACAGCGTCTCCTCGTCGAAGGGGCGGCCGATGAGCTGGAGGCCCAGCGGCAGGCCCTGGGCGTCGAGACCGGCGGGAACGGCGATGCCGGGGAGGCCCGCCATGTTCACCGTCACCGTGAAGACGTCGTTCAGGTACATCTCGACCGGATCGGCCGAGCCCTTCTCGCCGATGCCGAAGGCGGCCGAGGGCGTCGCGGGCGTCAGCACGGCATCGATGCCCTGCGCGTAGACCGTCTCGAAATCGCGCTTGATCAGCGTGCGGATCTTCTGAGCCTTGACGTAATAGGCGTCGTAATAGCCGGCCGAGAGCACATAGGTGCCGATCATGATGCGACGCTTGACCTCGGCACCGAAGCCGGCGGCACGCGTCCTCTCGTACATCTCGACGATATCCTTGCCCTGTTCGCGCAGTCCGTAGCGGACGCCGTCATAGCGGGCGAGGTTCGAGGAGGCCTCTGCCGGGGCGACGATGTAGTAGGCCGGCAGAGCGTATTTGGTGTGCGGCAGCGAGATATCGACGATCTCGGCACCGGCTGCCTTGAGCCAGGCGATGCCCTGCTGCCAGAGCGCATCGATCTCGGCATTCAGGCCATCGAGGCGGTATTCGCGGGGAATGCCGATCTTCATGCCTTTCACCGAGCGGCCGACGGCGGCCTCGTAGTCCGGCACGGCCATGTTCACCGAAGTGGTGTCCTTGGGATCATGCCCGGACATCGAGCGCAGCATCACGGCGGCGTCGCGCACGGTCTTGGCGATCGGCCCGGCCTGGTCGAGCGAAGAGGCGAAGGCAACGGTGCCCCAGCGAGAGCAGCGGCCATAGGTCGGCTTGATCCCGACCGTGCCGGTGAAGGCGGCCGGCTGGCGGATCGAGCCGCCGGTATCGGTCGCGGTCGCAGCCAAGCAGAGATCGGCTGCAACGGCCGAGGCAGAGCCGCCCGAGGAGCCGCCCGGCACGAGATGGTTGCCCTCGACGGCGCCGCCCTCCCCCGCCGAAACGTTCGAACCCTTGCGGCGCCACGGATTGACGACATTGCCGAAAGCGCTGGTCTCGTTCGACGAGCCCATGGCGAATTCGTCGTTGTTCAGCTTGCCGAGCATGACCGCGCCGTCGCGCCAGAGCTGGCTCGTCACGGTGGATTCATAGGCCGGCACGAAATTGCCGAGGATCTTCGAGCCGGCGGTGGTGCGCACGCCTTCGGTCGCGAAGAGGTCCTTGATGCCGAGCGGCAGGCCCTCGAGCGGGCCGGCCTGGCCCCTGGCGAGCTTCTCGTCGGAGGCAGCAGCCTGCTTGAGCGCGTGCTCAGGCGTCTCGAGCACGTAGGCGTTGAGGGCACGGGCCTTCTCGACGGCGGCGATATGCGCCTTCGTCAGTTCGGTCGCGGAGAAGGTCTTGGCTTTCAGGCCGTCGCGGGCCTCTGTCAGCGTCAGGCGGGTGAGATCGGTCACGGGACTATCCAGCATCTATACAGGCGGGCGGATCGAAGCCGTCATTGCGAGGAGCGGAGCGACGAAGCAATCCGGGCGCCGCCGGGCAGAACGGTCCGGCCCGGTCCCCTGGATTGCTTCGCTGCGCTCGCAATGACGTGAGCGCAAGCGAAGCGATGCGCCTTACTCGATCACCTTCGGCACCATGAAATAATTGTCTTCGGACACCGGCGCGTTGGCGACGATCGCGGCGGCAATCTCGCCGTCATTGACCACGTCCTCTCGCTGCGTCATCGCCATCGGGCTCACCGAGGTCATCGGCTCGACGCCGTCCACGTTCACCTCATCGAGTTGCTCGACGAAGCCGAGGATGGCGTTGAGCTCCCCTTGCAGCTTGGGCAGATCGGCCTCCGGCACGGCGATGCGCGCGAGATGCGCGACGCGTTTGACGGTGGCGAGATCGACCGACATGGCGGACTCCTGAGAAAATGGCGGCGCATCAGCGCCAATCGCTGTCAGGGCTATAAGCGGAGCGGCGAGCGCTCGCAACCAACGCCCGCGCTTTGCCTCACCTCACCCTGCCCTTCTCCAGTAAGAAGAGAGTTTCCCGCGGTTTACCTGCAAGGCCCAGCCTTCAAAACGCGAAAGCCTCGCCCTTCTTCGGCAGCACGACCTCGATGCCGCTGCCCTGCATGCCGGCGACGAAGGCATCGGCATTCTGGTCGATGATCGGGAAGGTGCCGTAATGGGCGGGAATCGCGAGTTTCGGCTTGACGAAGCGCGTCATGGCCAGCGCGGCGACCTTGCCGCCCATGGTGAAGCGGTCGCCGATCGGGCAGATGCAGGCCTCGACGCCATGGAGCTCGCTGAGCAGCGCCATGTCCGAGAAGATGTCGGTGTCGCCCATGTGCCAGAGCGTCTTCTGACCCTTGGCCTTGATGATTGCGCCGTTGGCATTGCCGACGGGGACGTTGACGCCGCCCTCGCCCATCCCGGCCGAATGATCGGCGCGAACGAGCGTGACGCTGAACGGGCCGAGATCGACGGTGCCGCCGGTGTTCATCGGGCTGAAGTTCTTCAGGCCCTGCGAAGCCAGGTGCATGGCGAGGTCGTAATTGGTGATCACGGTCGCGCCGGTCTTCCCGGCGATGTCGAGCGTGTCGCCGACATGGTCGCCATGGCCGTGGGTGACGACGATATGGGTAACACCGCTGGAGATGGCCGCGATATCGCCCTCGAAGGCGGGATTCCCGGTGAAGAACGGGTCGATCAGGATGGCGGCGCCGTCGATATCGACGCGGAAAGCGGAATGGCCGTACCAGGTGAGTTTCATGCGAAGGCTCCGGGCTTTCGAAATGCCGGCCTCTATCTAGGCCGATCCGGGCCGTCGACCAAGTCGACATTGCAGGCAGAGAGAGGCAGGCTGGCGCCATGACGAACTTCCGGAATCGCCCCATGACCGACGCTGCCAAGGTCCCCAGCCAGGAACTGGCCCGCCGGATCGCCCAGGGGCATGGCGACGAGCCGGCCGATCTCGTCATCAAGGGTGCCAAGCTCCTCGACCTCGTCACCGGCGCGCTGGTCGAGAGCGATATCGCGATCTGCGGCGACACCATCGTCGGGACCTACGGGACCTACGAGGGCAAGCGCGTCATCGACGCCACGGGCCTGATCGCGGTGCCCGGTTTCATCGATACGCATCTGCATATCGAATCCTCGCTGGTGACGCCGCTCGAGTTCGAGCGTTGCGTGTTGCCGCATGGCGTCACCACCGCGATCTGCGATCCGCACGAGATAGCGAACGTGCTCGGCGTCGAGGGCATCCGCTATTTCCTCGCCTGTGCCGAGGCGATGCGGATGGACCTGCGCGTCAACCTGTCGAGCTGCGTACCGGCGACGCATCTGGAGACGGCCGGTGCTTCGCTGGAGGCCGGCGACCTGACGCCGATGATGGATCACCCCAAGGTGATCGGCCTGGCTGAGTTCATGAATTTTCCAGGCGTGATCCATCGCGATCCCGGTTGCCTTGCCAAGCTGGAGGCGTTCTCCCACCGCCATATCGACGGGCATGCGCCGCTTGTCCGCGGGATGGACCTCAACGCCTATCTCGCCGCCGGCATCCGCACAGACCATGAGACGACGACCGCCGACGAGGCCCGCGAGAAGCTCGCCAAGGGCATGGCGATCCTGATCCGCGAGGGCTCGGTCTCGAAGGACCTGCATCAGCTGATCCCGCTGATCTCGCGCGATGCCTCGCCCTTCCTCGCCTTCTGCACCGATGACCGCAACCCGCTCGATATCGGCGAAGAAGGCCATCTCGACTACATGATCCGCACCGCCATCGCGGAGGGCGCCGATGTGCTGGCGACCTACCGCATCGCCTCGCTCTCGGCAGCGCAGAATTTCGGGCTGTTCGACCGCGGCTTCATCGGGCCAGGCAAGCGCGCCGATATCGTGCTGGTCGAGGACCTTGCCGCCTGCTCGGTAAAGCAAGTGCTGACGGGAGGCCGGCTGGTCGAGGAAGCGCTATTCGCTGATCGGGCGATGATCGCGCCGGTCGGGCTCGGCAGCGTGAAGAGCCGGCCTGTCACGCCGGCATCCTTCAATGTAAAGGCCCGCGATGGCGAAACGCCGGTGATCGGCGTGGTGCCGGGGCGGATCATCACCGAGCGGCTGTCGATGGCCCTGCCCTCGCGTGATGGCGAGGCCCTGCCCGATCTGGGGCAGGATGCGATCAAGGTCACCGTGATCGAGCGGCATGGCAAGAATGGCGGCATCGCCACCGGCTTCGTCCATGGCTTCGGCATGAAGCGCGGCGCCATCGCTTCCTCGGTCGGGCATGACAGCCATAATCTCTGCGTCGTCGGCGTCGACGAGGCCTCGATGGCGGCGGCGGCGAACCGCCTGATCGAGATCGGCGGCGGCTTCGCCGTGGCCGATGGCGGGACGGTCACTTCGGAGCTGGCGCTGCCCGTCGCCGGATTGATGAGCGAGCAGCCCTTCGAGGCGGTGCGGCACGATCTGGAGCGCTTGCGCGCCGCGGCAAAGGCGCTCGGCGTGGTGCTGGCCGAACCCTTCCTGCAGGTCGCCTTCCTGACGCTGCCGGTGATCCCGCACCTCAAGATCACCGACAAGGGGCTGGTCGATGTCGATCGGTTCGATTTCGTGTGAGGATCAGGTGGCGAGGCAAAGGGCGCACCGATCAAACAGCTACGATGGGCATGAAGCTGCAAATGCCCGGATCACCTTTCCAGTCACCCGGCCATGCATAAAGACGCCTGTTTCGACCAAGCCGCTTACACCGACCCTCTTCGGCGGCGTTGTCCCGAACCACTCTGCCAAAGCTTCCACCTGTTCGTATTTTAGAGGCGCCGAGAAGGCGGTGTCAGGCTCTTCATCTTCAGTGATGCCAAGATGATTGCCCAAGGTAGCGCTCTTCTTTCCCACGCTCGTCAGATCGAAAACGATTTGAAGCATCTGGTGTATGCCATCGACGAACAGCGTCGCATTCTCTCGGCTTCCGGAGCTGACCTTGTGCTCAAACGACCGAGGAAATGGCAGGCGTGTCACCAATACCAAATGCTTGTCTTTCGACGGGCCGCAAATCAAATTCAGCGATGACGGTTTGTCTTTCTTCTGCCATGAGATTGGCTCGTCGGAACTCTTGAGCGAGGAGATTTCAATCCCGCTTGCCACCCGAATGGGCAAGTTCTTTGCAAAGGCGAGAGTCATGTCCCGAGCGTATCCAGTGCCGTTCGACACAATCACGAGATATAGGATGGAAGCGAACCTTGGCAGCAGCCTCATGAAGCTTTGACGTCCTTTCGCGGCGACCGAGGGGCCTGCATGATGGCGCATCGAACCATTGACGCGCTGTGTGCGCAACGGATCGGAAGCAGTCTCCTCCGGCTACCCTGTCTCCGCCCTAAATCCGCTTCTCCAGCGCAGCCATCACCTTCTCGGCAACGAGTCCCGAGACGCGCGCGTTCGACTCCACCGTATTGCCGGCGATATGCGGCGTCAGGATCAGGTTCGGCGCGCCGGCGAAGACCTTCGCGGCGTCCTTGCCGAGCGGTTCCTGCTCATAGACGTCGATCGCCGCGCCGCCGAGCTTGCCGGCCTTGAGCGCCTTGACCAGAGCCGCCTCGTCCATGATGCCGCCGCGCGCCGTGTTGATCAGGATCGCGTCCGGCTTCATCCGGGCGATGGCCTTCTTGTCGATCAGGCCGCGGGTTTCGGAGGTCAACGGAACGTGCAGGCTGATGACGTCGGCCTCGGCCAGCAACTCGTCGAACTCCAGCCGCCTCACACCGCTCCAGGCGGGATCGTCTAGGGCCAAGCGCGGATGGTAGGCCGCGACCTCCATGCCGATGGCGCGGGCGTGAAGGGCGACATCGCGCGCGATCGAGCCGAAGCCGACGAGCCCCATCAGCTTGCCGGCGATCTCGCGGCCGATCAGCTTGGTCTTGGGGAATTCCCCGGCGACCATCGCGGCATTGGCGAAATAGGCGCCGCGCAGCAGGGTCATGGTCGTGCCGATGACGTATTCGACGACGGAGAGGCTGTTGGCGCCGGTCGCGGGGAAGACGCGGATGCCGCGGGCGGCGCAGGCCTCCATATCGAGATTGTCGAGCCCGACGCCGAGGCGGCCGATCACCTTGAGCCGCTTCGCCGCCTCCAGAGCCTTGCCGCGCACCTGCGTCTGGTTGCGCACGATCACGGCCGGGACATCGGCGAAGAGCCGGGCCATCTCGTCCGGGTTGGCATAGAGCTCGGGGTCGTAATGAACCGCAAAACGCGACTTGAGATTGGCGACGGCGGTGTCGTCCATGAATTCGGTGATGACGATGTCGGTCATGGGCCAGTGCTGACGATGAAGCGAAGGCGTTGATCGGGGCCGTAGAGCGGCGCGACGAAGGTCTCGACCAGCCGCCCGCCGTTCTTCTCGATGATGCGACGCGAGGCGTGGTTTGTCACATCGCAGGTGATGCTGATTTCCGGCAATCCAGCCTCGCGCGCCACGCCGAGCATCGCTGAAAGCGCTGCGGTGGCGTAGCCGTGGCCTTCGAAGGCGGGCAGGATGGTGTAGCCGACATGGCCGAGCACATGCTCCGGCAGGGCGAGGATCGGGCGGCCGTCCTGCTCCTGCCAGCGCAGGTTGATCGAGCCGATGAAGGGGCGCTCCGGACGGTCCTCGGCGAATATCCAGCGCGTCGGGCCTGGAATGCGCTCGACCTCACGGCCGTCCGGCAGGCGGATGCGGCCGGGTCCGCCGCGAATCTCGGCGAGGAAGGCGTCCGGATCAGCCGCGATGGCGGCGAGTTGCTCGGGCGCGACATCGCGCGTCGTGTTGGGCGACCAGCCGCCACGCAAAGCCGCCTGATAGGCGCCGAGCAGGGCCTTGTCGGGAACTTGCAGCGAAATCCGCGCCGGCACGGGACATATCCTTCTCGAGCGGGTACGCCGCATACCAAAGCCGGCGCCTATAGCGTGATAACCGGTCATGCGCGATGACTTCCGCGCTACAGCCATCGAGAACCGTTCGCCGCGCTCATCGAAGAAGGTATCGCTCGCGACGCCCGCCTGCGCGTGATACCGCCATGCCATGACCAGCGCCGTCGTCCCGCTCGAAGCCTTCGTCGACCTGCCCGCGCATGCCCGCCTGCTCGGACTCGATCTCGGCAGCAAGACGATCGGCCTCGCCCTCTCGGATGTCGAGCGACAGATCGCGACGCCGCTGGAGACGATCCAGCGGGTCAAATTCGGGCTCGATGCGGCTGCGTTGCTGAAGATCGCGGGGAAGCACCAGGTGGCCGGGCTGGTCATCGGCCTGCCGCTCAACATGGACGGCACGGAGGGGCCGCGCGTGCAGTCCACCCGCGCCTTCGTCCGCAATCTCGTTCCCCTCACCGACCTGCCGATCGTGTTCTGGGACGAGCGCATGTCGACGCTGGCGGTGACACGGACCCTGCTCTATGCCGACGCCTCGCGCGCCAAGCGCGCCGCCGTCGTCGACAAGATGGCGGCTGCCTATATCCTGCAAGGCGCGCTCGACCGGCTGGGCCGGCTCGGCCCGCAGGAAGCCGAGGGCGAAGACGGCCAATACGACTGAAGGCCGCCCGCCTGATGGCAAAGCGGCCTTCGTGAAAGCCTTCGCAACTGGCCTCGAGCCCGGTTCAGCCTAGTTGAAGATCTGGCCGCGCTTGATCGCCTTCTTCTGGGCCTCGCGCTCGTTCTTCACCGCGCGCTTCTGCTCTTCGAGGGTCATGCCGGCCATCGGATTTGGCGCGCGGCCATAACCGCGGCGGTCGTCACGGCCGTAGCCCTCGCCGGCGCCGAAGCGGGGCGAGCGGTCCTCATAGCGCCGGGAATCGCGGCGCTCATAGTCGCGGCGTTCATAGCCGTCCGCGGTTGGACATAGACCGGTGCCGGCGGCGCGTAATAGCCGTCATCGTAATAATAGCTCGGCGCCGCATAGGAGCGGTTATGGGCGGCAACGGCCGCCGCGCCGAGGATGCCGAGACCGATAGCACCCGCCACCGCCGCACCGCGCGAGGGACCGCGCGAATAGCCACGATAGCCGTGACGGTAGCGATACTGCGTGTATTCAGCAGGCGCCTTGTCGAGCCGCGCCGCATCGAAACCGCGCGTTTCCGCAGCCATGGCGGGAACAGCGAAGCTGCCTGCGGCGACGCTCGCGACAGTCAGCGCAACAGCGGCTTTCTTCTTGAGAGACATCATGACGCATCTCCTTTCACGAGATCACATCGAACCTTGCAGCAAGCATGGCGCAAACCGGTTGAATGGGACCTGAACCAATCGCGGCAGTATTGCGGCAGGGACATCGCTATCCGTCTCCCGCGCCCTTGCCGGCCACGAGTGGGCGTGACAGGGACAGGTCTGTTCGAGTGCAACAACGGTTTCCCACCTCCATTGTTCCCGACAGCCGTTCGCCACGGCCTCTTGCCATGGCTCCTTGTCCGTTCTCGTTTCCGGCCCCTCCATGCTCGATAGCCTGATCGCCGTCTTTCTCGTCATCGCGACGGGCTGGTTCCTGAAGACGCGCGGCATCGTTTCGGCGGCGCACTGGGTCGGCGTCGAACGCCTCACCTACCAGGTTCTGTTCCCGGCGGTGGTGATCCATACGCTGGCCATGGCCGACCTGCGCAGCATGCCGGTCCTCGGCATGGGTTCGAGCCTTGTCCTCGCGATCCTCAGCGTCGCCGCCCTGCTCCTGCTCGCCCGCCCGCTGCTGGCGCGCGCCGGAATCGACGGACCGGCCTTCACCTCGATCTTCCAGGGCTCGGTGCGCTGGAACACGTTCGTCGGCCTCGCGCTCGCCGCAGGATTGCAAGGCCGCACCGGCACGACGCTGATGGCGATCGCCGTCGCCTCCATGATCCCGCTGCTCAACGTGATGTGCGTGTTCGTGCTCGCCCGCTTCGCCGGCGGCAAGCCGATGAGCCTGGGTGCGACGCTCCGCTCGATCCTGTTCAACCCGTTTATCTGGTCCTCGGCTGTCGGGCTCGCGCTCAACCAACTCCAATGGATGCTGCCGAGCGCCTTCACCGGCTATCTCGACGTGCTTGGTCGCGCCTCGCTCGGCATCGGCCTGCTCGTGGTCGGCTCGGCGATCGACCTCGACAGGCTCGCCCGGCCGCGGCTGGCCCATGCAATGGCGGTCGGCCTGAAGCTCGCGGCGATGCCGTTGTTCGCCTGGCTCTATGCCGGCTGGTTCGGCGTGACCGGCCCAGCCCTCGCGATGACCGTCATCGCAGGCGCCGTCCCGACCGCGACAGCCGCCTATTTCCTGGCCCGCGACCTGGGCGGGGACGCGCCGCTCATGGCCGAGATCACGACATTGCAGACGCTGCTTGCCCTGGCCACGCTGCCGGCCGCGGTGTTTTTCCTGAAGTAATATACTTGCGCTTGAAATTCATTCATAATTGCAATCTATGATTGCATATCCGTTAGGGAATCGAAGCCCTCGCGGACGAGTTGGTCCCCGATTGTGCGAGGGAATCCATCCGTCATGAAGCAAAAATTGTCCAAGCTCATCGCGCTTGAGCCCGAGCCGGACCATCGCGGTGACCACGAGGTTCCCAACCGGCCGATGTCGCCGCTGGAGGCGGCCTGCTTCATCGAGGGAATGGCGGCGGAGCTGCGCCTCATGGCACGCAGCACCAAGCTCAGCGCGCTGAGCTATTTTCTGGAAATGGTCCGGATCGAGGCCTCCGCCGAAATCGAGCGGCTGGCATCGCCCAGCCGCGAACGTCACTGAACAAACGCGACCGTTCAGGGCGCGAGGCGCGACAGGGTTCCGCCGGGATGGCGCCGCACCGCGCCCGTGAGTTCCAGCTCGACGAGCACATGGCCGACTTCGCCGGCCGCGAGCCCGCTGGCACGCACGAGATCGTCGAGCGCTATCGGGGTCGGCCCGAGGAGATCGAGCACAAGGCGAGCGGGGTCAGCCACGCCGGCGGAGCGCGACGACGACGCGGGCTCCAGCTCGAACCCGTCGCCCTGCCGGGCATAGCCGGGCGCCGGCATGATTTCAGGCAGGTCGAGTTCGTCCCACATTGCTTCGGCGGCCGGCTCGCCGACGGTTTCGCGCATGAGACGAGGTGGCGGCGACAGGTCTAGCTCGCGCTGGCGGAGGGGCTCCAGTGCCTCGATGACATGGGCCGCCTCGGCGCAGAGCGTCGCGCCCTCGCGGATGAGGTGGTTCCCGCCCTCGGCGCGCGGATCGAGCGGCGACCCCGGCACGCCGAAGACCAATCGCCCCTGCTCATTTGCGAAGCGCGCGGTGATCAGCGAGCCCGAGCGGCGCGCCGCCTCGACCACGACCGTTCCCAGCGACAGCCCCGAGACCAGCCGGTTGCGCCGCGGGAAATCGCGGGCACGGGCAACCCAGCCGAGCGGCATCTCGCTGACAATCGCGCCGCGCTCCGTGATGCGGCGCGCGAGCGTGATGTTCTGCGGCGGATAGATCTCGTCGAGCCCGCCGGCGAGGACGGCGACCGTACCGGTTTCGAGGCTGGCCTCGTGGGCGGCGGTATCGATGCCGCGCGCGAGACCGGAGACGATCGTGAAATCGGCCTCACCGAGTTCGCGCGCCAGACGGGCGGTGAATTTCAATCCCGCCGCCGAGGCATTGCGCGATCCCACCAGAGCCACGCCGGGTCGTTGCAGCAAGCCGCTCTGCCCGAGGACTGCGAGTAGGGGCGGCGCCGAATCGATCGCCTGGAGCGGCACGGGGTAGTCGGCCTCGCCCAAAGCAATGAAGCGGCCACTGAGGCGTGACAATGCCTCGAACTCGCGCTCGGCCTCGGACGCCGGGCAGATGCGGATGGTGCGGCCGGCCTGTCGGACGAGCTCCGGCAGCGCATCGAGCGCGGCAGCCGCGCCGCCGAAACGGTTCATCAGCGAACGGAAGGTGCGCGGGCCGATGCTCTCGCTGCGGATCAGCCGCAACCAATCGAGACGCTGGCGATCGGAGAGGACGATCCCAGCCATGCCCGGTCAGCCCTTCTGGCCGATCTTGCCTTCGCGCCCGGTCAGTAACCGGGCGATGTTCTCCCGGTGCATGATCCAGAGCAGGACTGTGAGTCCGGCCATGACGAGCGCCGCCTTGGGCATTCCGGCCCAGAACCACAGCAGCAGCGGCGCCAGAACGCTGGCGACCAGCGCAGAGAGTGAGGAATAGCGGAACAGGTAGGCGAGCCCCAGCCAGACCGCAGCGAAGATCAAGGCAATCGAGGCTTTCACGCCGATCAGCACGCCGAGATAGGTCGCGACGCCCTTGCCGCCCCTGAAGCCCAGCCAGACCGGGAAGACATGGCCGAGGAAGGCGCCGACCCCGGCCGCCAGCGCGGCCTCCGGACCGCCGAGAAAGCGCGCGCCGACGAGGACCGCGACTGTTCCCTTCAGCATGTCGCCGACAAGGGTCGCCGCCGCGAGCTTCTTGTTGCCGGTGCGCAGCACATTGGTCGCGCCGATATTGCCGGAGCCGATGCTGCGCAGGTCGGGACCGCCGGCGAGCTTCGTCAGAATGATGCCGAAGGGAATCGAGCCGAAGAGATAGCCGACGACGAGGGCGATCAGCGTAGCGGGGCCGGAGAGCCCCCAGTTCAGAACATCCGTCATGCCGCCCCTATTCCCCGCGTTTTGCCGGCAGCCTAGCCCGCCTCGGCCTCATAGACCACCCGGCCGCCGACGACGGTCGCAGCCACGATGCCTTCGAGCCTCGCCTCGTCGAAGGGCGAGTTCTTGGCGCGCGACTTGAGCTTGCGCTTGTCGACGACGAAGGGCGCCTCGGGATCGAACAGGACGAGGTCGGCGGGGGCGCCGACCGAGAGCTTGCCGGCAGCGAGCCCGAGCAAAGCGGCCGGGCGTGCCGAGAGCGCGGCGAGGAGCTTCGGCAGCACGATCTGCCCGGCCTGGACCATGCGCTGGGCGGCAGAAAGCATGGTTTCGATGCCGAGCGCGCCGTCCGCGCATTCGGCGAAGGGCTGGCGCTTGGTCTCGACATCCTGCGGATCGTGGTCGGAAACGACGACGTCGATCACGCCTTCGGCAAGGCCGGCGATCATGGCGATACGATCGTCTTCATGACGCAACGGCGGCGTGACCTTGCAGAAGGTGCGGTACTCGCCGACGTCGTTCTCATTGAGGGTGAGGTTGTTGATCGAGACGCCGCAGGTGACGCGCACGCCGTCCTGCTTGGCGCGGCGCACGATCTCGACCGATTCGGCGCAGGAAATCATCGCGGCGTGATAGCGGGAGCCGGTTGCGCGGGCGAGGCGGATGTCGCGCTCCAGCATCACCGTCTCGGCTTCGATCGGAATGCCCGGCAGGCCCTTGCGGCTGGCGAATTCGCCGTCGTTCATCACGCCTGAGCCGCGCAGGTCGGGGTCCTCGACATGGTTCATGATCAGGGCATCGAAATTGCGCGCATAGATCATGGCGCGGCGCATGACCTGCGGATTGCGCAGGCCCTTGGCGCCGTCGCAGAAGGCCACCGCGCCGGCCTCCAGCAGGAGCCCGAACTCGGTGATCTCCTTGCCTTCCAGCCCCTTGGTCAGAGCGGCGCAGGAGAGAACGTTGACGACGGCCTTGTCGCGGGCGCGGCGCTTGACGAAATCGATGATCGCGGGGTCGTCGATCACCGGATTGGTGTCCGGGCGGCAGACCACGGTGGTGACGCCGCCGGCGGCGGCGGCTTGAGAGCCGGTTCCCAGCGTCTCGCGGAATTCGGCGCCGGGCTCGCCGAGGAAGGCGCGCAGATCGACAAGGCCCGGCGTCAGCACCTGGCCCTTGGCATCGATGCGGCGCACGCCCTCTCCCGTGGCGGGAGCGCCCTGCCAATCGACCGCGGCGATCGCGCCGTTGCGGATGAGAACGGAGCCCGTGCCCTCGCGGCCGCTTGCAGGGTCGATCAGGCGGGCATTGACGACGGCGATGTCCTGCGTTTCAGCCATATTGGGTCTCTTTGCGCTCGGACATTGGCCGCTCAGACATTCGGCAGGTGCTGGGCCAGCGCATCGAGCACCGCCATGCGGACGGCGACGCCCATCTCGACCTGCTCGCGGATCAGCGACTGGGCACCGTCGGCGACGGCAGAGGAAATCTCGACGCCGCGGTTCATCGGGCCGGGATGCATCACCAGCGCATCAGCTTGAGCCCGCGCCAGCTTCTCCTGGTCGAGCCCGTGATAGCGGAAATACTCCTTCGCCGACGGCACGAAGGCACCGTTCATGCGCTCGAGCTGGAGGCGCAGCATCATCACGATATCAGCACCCTCCAGCCCCTTGTTCATGTCGGTGAAGACCTCGACGCCCATGCGCTCGATGCCGGGCGGCAGCAACGTCGTCGGCGCGATCAGGCGGACCTTCGCACCCAGCGCATTGAGCAGGATGATGTTGGAGCGGGCGACGCGCGAATGCAGGATGTCGCCGCAGATCGCGACCGTCAGGCCCTGGATGCGGCCCTTGTTGCGGCGGATCGTCAGCGCGTCGAGCAGGGCTTGTGTCGGATGCTCGTGGGCGCCGTCCCCGGCATTGATCACCGAGCAGCCGACCTTGCGGGCGAGCAGGTTGACCGCGCCAGCCGCATGGTGACGCACGACGATGATGTCCGGGCGCATCGCGCTGAGCGTCGCAGCGGTGTCGATCAACGTCTCGCCCTTCTTCACCGAAGAGGAGGCGACGGACATGTTCATCACGTCGGCGCCGAGGCGCTTTCCAGCCAGCTCGAAGGAGGCCTGTGTGCGGGTCGAGGGCTCGAAGAACAGGTTGATCTGGGTGCGGCCGCGCAGCGTCGCCGTCTTCTTCTCGACCTGCCGGGAGAGGGAGACGTAGTTTTCCGCCCTGTCCAATAGAGCTTCGATGTCCAGATGGGACAACCCCTCGATCCCGAGGAGATGGCGGTGCGGATAGAGCGGTTCTGGCGATGTCATTTGAAGCAGGCTGTTTAGGCGCGAGTCGCTGATGGCGCAAGCCGCTCCGGACCGGGAGGGCACATGTCCTGTGGGTCTTGGAGCTTTTATCCGAACGGCGCTACCAATCGGATTTTCCGCCGTGCGTGAGGATGCCGCCTTGTCCAGCCCGACCGATGCCTTCGTCCCCGCCCCCAATGGGGCCCTCTGGCAGACGATCGCGCCCGCCGAGGCCGGCTTCGACCCCGAAAGGCTGAAGCCCGCGGTCGATTTCGCCCGCGGGCAGGAAAGCCCCTGGCCGCGCAGCCTGTATTACCCGGACGGGAGCTATGTCGGAAATCGCGAGTGGAACGAGAGCGGGCCCTGGACCGAGATCGTCGGCCCGGTGCGCGAGCGCGGCGGCCCGGCCGGCCTGATCCTGAAGGGCGGGCGCATCGTCGCCGAATGGGGCGACACGGCGCGCACCGACATGACCTTCTCGATCGCCAAGAGCTATCTCGCGGTGCTCGCCGGGATCGCCTTCGACGACGGCCTGATCAAGGATGTCGAGGAGCCGGTCGGCGCGACGGTCGCCGGCCCGGTCTTCTCCGGTCCGCATAACGGTGCGATCACCTGGCGGCACCTGCTGCAGCAGTCGAGCGAATGGCAGGGCGAGATCTTCGGCAAGTCCGACCAGGTCGACCATAACCGCCAGATCGGCCCCGGCGCCGACAACAGCCGCAAGGGTCAGCGCCGCGATCTCAAGACGCCGGGCAGCTTCTACGAATACAACGACGTGCGCGTGAACGTGCTGAGCTACGCGCTGCTGGAGCGCTTCCGCCGGCCCCTGCCGGAGGTGCTGCGCGAGCGGGTGATGGACCCGATCGGCGCCTCGCCGGATTGGCGCTGGGAGGGCTACAGCACCTCCTTCACGGAGATCGACGGGCGCTCGATCCAGTCGGTGCCGGGCGGCGGCCATTGGGGCGGCGGGCTGTTCATCGGCGCGCGCGACCATGCCCGCTTCGGCCTGCTGATCGGCCGCGAGGGCGACTGGGGCGGCCGGCAGATCTTGTCGCGCGAGTGGGTCAGGCGCATGCTGACGCCCTCGCCGACGCTGGCGAATTACGGCTATCTCTGGTGGCTCGCGGCACGGCCGGGCGTGCCGGCTGCGTCCTTCTCGGCGCTCGGCGCCGGCAGCAACGTGATCTGGGTCGATCCCGAGAAGGATGTCGTCGCGGTGCTGCGCTGGATCAACGGCGCCCAGACCGACGGCTTCATCGACCGGCTGGTGGCTGCGCGGGGCTGAAGCCCGCCCTCACCGTCATGCTCGCCCTTGTGGCGAGCATCCATGTCTTTAGCACCGTATGGCATCGATGAGGACGCGGATGGTCGGGACAAGCCCGACCATGACGAAAACGGTAGCCCATACTCTGGCGGCGCGGCGCTGAGGCCACGCTTGCAAAGCCGGCGATCGCCCCCATGTCTCACCGCTGCATCAGCGGGCCGGCGATCGTCGTCACTACCCATTCGGGGTTTGACAGAGCCGGCGCGCTGAACCACTTTCGCGCGCAAATCCGAACCGCAGCGGTCTTGCGGGTCGCGGGACCGTCCGTCAGGGCTGGCTCCGCGCTCTGATCAGGGCTGTCATCGAGACACGAAAATCATGAAGCTCCTCGTCGTCGAGTCGCCGGCCAAGGCCAAGACGATCAACAAATACCTGGGCTCCGACTACGAGGTCATCGCCTCGTTCGGGCATATCCGCGACCTGCCGGCCAAGGACGGCTCGGTCGAGCCCGACAACGACTTCCTGATGAAGTGGGAGATCGAGGGCCGCGGCGCCAAGCAGGTCGCCGAGATCGCGCGCGCCGTAAAAGGCGCCGAGAAGCTGATCCTCGCCACCGACCCGGATCGCGAGGGAGAGGCCATCTCCTGGCATGTGCTGGAGGCACTCAACCAGAAGAAGGTGCTGAAGGGCATCCCGGTCGAGCGCGTCACCTTCAACGCCGTCACCAAGGACGCCGTCCAGAAGGCGCTGGCCAACCCGCGCCAGATCGACCAGGCGCTGGTCGATGCGTATCTGGCGCGCCGCGCGCTCGACTACCTCGTCGGCTTCACGCTCTCGCCCGTGCTGTGGCGAAAGCTGCCGGGCGCCCGCTCGGCAGGCCGCGTGCAGTCGGTGGCGCTGCGCCTCGTCTGCGACCGCGAGCGCGAGATCGAGGCGTTCCGGGCCCGCGAATACTGGTCTCTGGTCGCGACGCTCGCGACCGAATCCGGCCAGACTTTCGACGCCCGCCTCGTCGGCGCCGACGGCAAGAAGATCACCCGGCTCGATATCGGCAACGAGGAGGAGGCCAAGGCCTTCAAGGCGGCTCTGGAGACCGCCGTCTTCACCGTCAGCGAGGTCGAGGCCAAGCCGGTCAAGCGCCATCCGCAGCCGCCCTTCCAGACTTCGACGCTGCAACAAGAGGCCTCGCGCAAGCTCGGCCTTGCCCCGGCGCGGACGATGCAGCTCGCGCAGCGGCTCTATGAAGGCGTCGATATCGGCGGCGAGACCGTCGGCCTCATCACCTATATGCGTACCGACGGCGTCGATATGGACCCCTCGGCCATCACCGCCGCCCGCAGCGTCATCGGCAAGGAATTCGGCGCGAAATACGTGCCGAACGCCCCGCGCAAATACATGGTCAAGGCCAAGAACGCGCAGGAGGCCCACGAGGCCATCCGCCCGACCGATCTCGCAAGGCTGCCGGCGATGGTCGCGCGCCAGCTCGAACCCGAGCAGGCCAAGCTCTACGAGCTGATCTGGAAGCGCACCATCGCGAGCCAGATGGAATCGGCCGAGATGGAACGCACCACGGTGGACATCGCGGCCAAGGTCGGCGCCCGCAATCTCGACCTGCGCGCCTCCGGGCAGGTCGTGCTCTTCGACGGCTTCCTGACGCTCTACCAGGAGAGCCGCGACGACGAGGAAGACGAGGATTCCAAGAAGCTGCCGGCGATGAAGGCGAGCGATAAGCTGGAGAAGCGCGCAATCGCCGCCGACCAGCACTTCACCGAGCCGCCGCCGCGCTTCTCGGAAGCGAGCCTGGTCAAGCGCATGGAAGAGCTCGGCATCGGCCGGCCCTCGACCTATGCCGCGACGCTCTCGACGCTGCGCGACCGCGAATATGTGCGCATCGATAAGAAGCGCCTCGTGCCCGAGGACAAGGGCATGCTGGTGACGTCGTTCCTGGAGAGCTTCTTCAAGCGCTATGTCGAGTTCGACTTCACGGCGAACCTGGAGGAGAAGCTCGACCGCGTCTCCAACGCCGAGATCGACTGGAAGACGCTGCTGCGCGAGTTCTGGGACGAGTTCCAGGCCTCGATCGCCGAGACCAAGGATCTGCGCGTCGGCGACGTGCTGGAAGCGCTGAACGGCATCCTCGGCGAGTACATCTTCCCGCAGAAGGCCGACGGCTCCGATCCGCGGGTGTGCCCGACCTGCGGCAACGGCCAGCTCTCGCTGAAGCTCGGGAAATTCGGCGCCTTCGTCGGGTGCTCGAACTATCCCGAATGCCGCTATACGCGCCCGCTCTCCGTTCCTGCCGCCGATGGCGAGGCCAGCGCCGAGGGCGGCCAGGGCGCGCCGGGCGTGCGCATCCTCGGCACCGATCCGGTGACCAGTCTCGAAGTCACCCTGCGCGACGGCCGCTTCGGCCCCTATATCCAGCTCGGCGAGGGCGAGAAGCCCAAGCGCTCCAGCCTGCCCAAGGGCATGAGTCCGTCGAGCGTGACGCTGGAGAAGGCGCTGGCCCTGCTCTCCCTGCCGCGCGAGGTCGCCCGGCATCCGGAAAGCGGCGAGGCGATCCTCGTCGGCATCGGGCGCTTTGGGCCTTACGTCCAGCACGGCAAGGTCTACGCCAATATCGACAAGGACGACGACGTGCTCGAACTCGGCGCCAACCGCGCCATCGACCTGATCGTCGCCAAGGAGAGCGGCGGCGGGCGCGGCGGCCGGGCGGCGACGCCGGGCCGGGCGCTCGGCGACCATCCCGCCGGCGGTGCTTTGGAGGTCAAGGCCGGCAAATACGGCCCCTATGTCGCATGGGGCAAGATCTTCGCGACCCTGCCCAAGACGATGACCGCCGAGACCGTCACGCTCGAACAGGCGATCGAGCTTGCGAACGCCAAAGCCGAGACAAAGGGCGGCAAGGGCAAGCCGAAGGCGGCTGCCGGCGCAGCCAAGCCCAAGGCGCCGGCAAAGAAGGCTGCCGCAAAGAAGGCTGCCGCAAAGAAGGCTCCCGCCAAGAAGGCAGCGGAGGCAGAGCCGGCCGTGAAGAAAGCGCCGAAAGCCGCACGCGGCTGACGGCGACGCGCTTCACGGAGAGGCTTGAATGCGGCTTGCGAGCGGGCTCCTGATCGGAGGCGGGGTATTGCTGTGCTTCGTCACCTTCTCGGGCTGGGTCGGGCTCAATCTCTTCGCCTGCGGCCTGGCTTCGGACGGTTGCAGCTTCTCCCGATTCCGGTTTCGCTGGGAGGATACGGAAGCGCTGATGGTCTTCGTCCCGCCCTTCGTGCTGGGCTGCGTTCTGGCCGCGACGGGGATCGCGCTGCGGATCGCTAATCGTCAGAGGCAGCCATAGGGCTTGCTACAGGGTTCGTTCCTGATCTGAGCCCCCGGTCATTCCGGGGCGCGCCGCAGGCTTGAACCCGGAACCCATGACGGGGTGAGACGCGAACTGTTCGGATGCCAATGGCTCGCCCGCTCGTGGGTTCCGGGTTCTTCGCTGCGCGAAGCCCCGGAATGACAAGGCGGCCGTCGCCGAAATGTGATCAGGTGTCGAAGGGTCTCGCCTCGCGGCCTCCGATCAGAGGCTCGCGACGACCCTGATCCGCTTGACCTCGCCGCGGAGGAAGGCCTGCAGGAAGCTGTCGTAATCCTTGAACGAGATGCAGCCGTTCGAGTCGCCGCGCGGCCCGAGCAGGTAGGTATGGGCGAGCAAACCGGCACGGCCATGGATCGCGCCGCTGCCGCCAACCGGGTTGAGCCGGATCGCCCGCACGCCATGGAACAGCGCCTCGCGCTCGGTCAGCGTGTAGGTATGCGGCGGGGTGACGCCCTTCATCCGGACATGGGCGTAACGGACATCGTCCATCATCTCGCCGAAGCCGGAATGGGCCTCCAGGCGCTCGCCATTCGGCATGTAGACCATCTTGGCAGCGATATCGTAGATCGCCGTGCCGGCCTCTGCGGTGCGCGGCGGCGTGCCGAGCGAGGGGCTGAGACGGGTGATGCGGCCGCGGTCGACGATGTCGTCCTGCGGCGCGGCATAGGCGAGCGCCGTGCCGGCCGGCTCGGCCTGCTTCTGCACGCCGAAGAGCTTCTCGAAGAAATTGCGGTTGTCCTCGGGCGTCGGTGCGGCTGCCGCGGTGCGGTTGCGGCGTGGCGTCGTCGGCTGCGCGACACGCGGCTGGATCTGCTGCGGCTGCTGGGGATCGAGCTTCGGCAGCAGGTCGAGCGGGCGTGGCACGGGCATGGGCGCGGCCTTCTCCGCCAACGTGACCGGTGGCTGCGGCGGCAGCGGCAGCGCCGGCTCGGCCGGAGCGAGAGCGGCCAGCGAGGACGGCGGCGGCTGCGCGGCAGGCTGGAACGCGGAACGGGCGGGAGCCCCCTGAGCGAAAGAGGTTGCCTTGCCGCCCGACAGCGCGGGATCGAGCAGGCCGCTATAGGCGGGCGCCTGCTGCCGCGCGACGCGAGCGCTCGATGCCTTCCCGGCCGTTGCGGACGAGGTATTCCCCGAATCGACTCCCGGAGCGCCCTGCCCCAGCATCCAGAAGCCGGACATCGCGCCGCCGCTCAAGGCCAGCGCGACGAGGAACCCCTTCAGCAGAGGCCTGCGGCGACGACGAGACCGCACATAGGGTGCACCGCCTTCCCGTACATAGGTCGCATAGGTCATCAGCCGCACTCTCGATACACTTACGCCACGCCCGGCGGCTGCAGGCACAGAGCAACCGCTCGCGCCTCGGCCGAGGGAGGCGCGGTGCGCTTCGCGGTGTGACAGGACATGCCGGGAGAACCCAAACGTCGTTCCGTATCGATAAGGCGCTGCCTTGGTTAATCGCCGGTGAACCGCATCGATAAATCTCGCGATTCACGCGCGGCCGAACAGGGGGGCGGCAAGCGCCTCCATGGCCATGCGAAGACGGCACGGTCGCGACCGGACGGTGGAGGAAGAAAGACCAAATCTTTTCGCGGCCTGCCCCGATTGGCCCATCTTTTCCGGCAAGGCTGCAATGCCAGCCCAATTCTCCCCCACCGGCCGTCGAATCGGATATGTCGCAAGTATCGCAACCGCAGGAGTTGCAGCCGCCGGAATCGCAGGATTCCGTTGCCGCTGCGTCGGAGGCCGGGATCGCCGTGAGCCAGCCAGCCGAGCCGAGGACGAGCTCAGTCGCAGCCTTGGGCGCGATCGTCAGCGGCGCGCTGATCCTGCAGATCGCCTCGACCATCGTGAACACGGTGGTGCCGCTGAAGATGGCGCTGGAGCAGAAGGCACCGCTGCTGATCGGCCTTGTCGGCTCGGCCTATTCCGTCGGCTTCCTCGCCGGCTGCTTCGTGGTCCCCAGCTTCATCCGCCGCGTCGGCCATATCCGCGCATTCGGCGTCTTCGCGGCGCTGCAGGCGGTGTTCACGCTCAGCTTCACGCTGACCTCGCTCGATTTCTGGGGCATCTCGCGCCTTGGCATGGGCTTCGCCGGTGCCGGCCACGCGATCTGCATCGAGAGCTGGATCAGCGGCCAGGCCAAGGCCGGGCAGCGCGGGCGCCTGTTCGGCTTCTACCAGATCCTCAACCGCCTGGCGCTGATCGGCTCGCAGATCGGCATCGGCTATGTCTCGCTGCAATCGCACGACATCTTCCTGCTCGCGAGCGCGACTTTCTCGATCGCGCTGATCCCGGTCGGCATGACCCGCGCCAAGGGGCCTGAATCGGGCGAGGTGGTCTCGGTTCGCCTCAACACGATGTGGCAATACGCGCCGGCCTCGGTGATCGGCTGCCTCTATGTCGGGCTGATGGGTGGCGCGCTGACCAATATCGCACCGGCCTACGGCATCCTGATCGGCCTCGACCAGGCCTGGGCGATCCTGCTGACAGCCGGCATCCAGATCGGCGCGCTTGTGCTGCAATGGCCGCTCGGGCTACTGGCGGACCGGGTCGAAAGCCGCAAGATCATGCTCAGCGCCACGGGTTCGGTCGTGCTTTGCACGCTGGCGCTGGGGGCGGTTCTCTGGTTCTCCGTTCCCCATACACGCTTCTGGCTGTTCGGGCTCTTCGCCCTGATCGGCGCCGGCGCGATGCCGATCTACACGGTCGCGGTCGCGCATGCCTATTTCCGGCTCGGCCGCGAGCGGGCGCTCGGTCTCTCGGCGCAACTGCTCTTCCTCTGGGCGGTGGGCTCCGCGATCGGCCCGCTCGTCGCTGCCGCCTTCATGCAGGCGGTCGGGCCGAACGGGTTGCTCGCCTATCTCGGCCTGCTTTCGGCTGCTGCGGCGGCCTATCTCGCCTTCCGCCTGCGGCGCAACCCGCCCTCGGCCAACCCGTTCGGCGAGCGCAAGCCGATGGCGCCAACCATTCCCGACGTCTCGCCCTCCGGACGCCGGAGCCATGGCGAAGGCAAGTAGGCGAGTGGTCGGCTATTTCGCGACGGCGTGGCGGCTCGGCTTTGCCTTGAGCTTCAGCTCTTCCAGATCCTGACGTTCGCGCGGGGTATTGCGCATGAGCTGGTCCTTGCCGGGGCCGTACTGCAGTGGCTGCTCGGTATCGACGCCGTACCAGGCGGCGGCACGCAGCACGAAGGACGGGTCCGCCAGATGCGGCCGCCCGAGCGCCACGAGATCGGCACGGCCGGCGGCGATGATGGTGTTCACCTGATCGACCGTCGTGATGTTGCCGACGCACATGGTCGCGACCTCGGCTTCATTGCGGATGCGGTCCGAGAACGGCGTCTGGAACATGCGGCCATAGATCGGGCGCGACTCCCTTGCGGTCTGACCGGTCGAGACATCGACGAGATCACAGCCCTCCCCGGCGAAGGCCTCGGCGATCGCGACGGAATCGGCTGCCGATAGGCCGCCCTCGACCCAATCGGTCGCGGAGATGCGCACCGACATCGGCTTTTCGCGCGGCCAGACCTCTCGCATCGCCCGGAAGACCTCGAGCGGATAGCGCAGGCGGTTCTCGACCGAGCCGCCATATTCGTCCGTGCGCTTGTTGGTCAGCGGCGAGAGGAAGCTCGCCAGCAGATAGCCATGGGCGCAGTGCAGTTCGAGCATGTCGAAACCCACGCGCGCGCCGCGCTCGGCTGACGCGACGAATTCCGCCGTCACCCGGTCCATGTCGATACGCGTCATCTCGCGCGGCACCTGGCTTTCCGGATAGTAGGGCAGCGGCGACGCAGAGACGATCGGCCAGGCGCCCTCCGGCAGCGGCCGGTCCATACCCTCCCACATCAGCTTGCTCGCCCCTTTACGTCCGGCATGGCCGAGCTGGAGGCAGATCTTCGCGGCCGAATGGGCGTGGACGAAATCGACGATGCGCTTCCAGGCCGCCTCCTGCTCGTCGTTCCACAAGCCGGTGCAGCCGGGAGTGATGCGGGCATCGGGCGCAACGCAGGTCATCTCGGTGAAGACCAGGCCGGGGCCGCCGATGGCGCGCGAGCCGTAATGCATCAGGTGCCAGTCGCCGGGCAGGCCGTCCTGCGCGGAATACTGGCACATCGGCGAGAGCGTCATGCGGTTCTCGACCCGCATCTCGCGCAGCTTGAAGGGCTGGAAGGCCGGCGGAACGAGCGAGCCGTCCTTGCGGCGCCTGGCGAGATCCTCGAGACCATCGGCAACGAGCCGGTCGACGGCCGCGACCATCTCCGGCGCGCGCAGCGCCAGATTGTCGTAGGTGATCGCCTTGGAGCGGGTCATCAGGCCGAAGGCGAAGCGCAGCGGCTCGAAATCCCAGAAGCGCTTCAGCTCTTCGAACCAGACCAGCGAGACGTCGGCCGCGTGCTGGGTCTTCTCGACCTCCTCGCGGCGCTGCGTCTCGAACAGCTTGAGGCCCGCCGCGACGTCGAGCTTCGCCTGCCCCATCGCCTTGTGCAGGGCAATGGCGTCCTCCATCGCGAGCTTGGTGCCGGAGCCGATCGAAAAATGCGCGGTCGCCTTGGCGTCGCCGATCAGCACGACGTTCTCGACCACCCAGTTGCGGCAGCGGATCATCGGGAAATTGCGCCAGAGCGAACGGTTGGTGATGAGCTTGTGGCCCTCCAGCTCCTCGGCGAAGACGCCTTCGAGGAAGCCGGCCGATTGCGCCTCGTCCATGGCGCTCAAGCCCGCCTTCTCGAAGGTCTCGGGATCGGTCTCCAGGACCCAGGTCGAGCGGCCGGCCTCGTACTGGTAGCAATGGGCGATGAAGACCCCGTGCTCGGTCTGCCTGAAGAAGAAGGTGAAGGCGTCGAAGGGTCGGGTCGAGCCCATCCAGGTGAAATGGTTCGGGCGCAGGTCGGTCTGCGGCTGGAAGCGCTCGCGCCAGCTCTCGCGGATGCGGCTGTTGATGCCGTCGGCGCCGACGACGAGATCGTAGTCGCGCTTCAACGCCTCGACATCGGCGATCTCGCTGCCGAAACGCAGGTTGACGCCGAGCTCCCGCGCCCTCGCCTGCACCAGCATCAGGAGCGAGCGGCGCGAACAACCGCAGAAACCGTTGCCCGGCACGCGGAAGGTATCGCCCTTGAAGTGGATTTCGATATCGTCCCAGTAGGCGAAATTGTCGCGGATCGCGGCATAGCTCTGCGCATCCGCCGCCTTGAAGGTGTCGAGCGTCTGGTCCGAGAAGACGACGCCGAAACCGAAGGTGTCGTCGGGCTGGTTGCGCTCGAAGACATCGACCGTCAGCTCCGGCCAATCCCGCTTCATCAGGAGCGCGAAATAGAGCCCCGCCGGCCCTCCGCCCACGACCGCGATACGCATCGACGCCTCCATCCGGGAACCGGCCGATCCGGTTTGAGAAATTATTTTAAGCCTAAAATGTTTTTGGTCTCAAGAGGCTTTTGCGATGTTTTCGCGGGGCGCGGCGCCTAAGGAACGGGCCAAATCGTTTGGCTAAGAGCCATTTTGCGTTGCCAGAGACCCCAGGCGCCGCGCGGCGATCAGGCGCTTGCAAATTCCTTCAGACTTAAAATATATTTGCGTCCGGAGGTCGAGCGGCCATGACACTGCAGGGACAGCGTGCACTGGTGACGGGCGGCGGACGCGGCATCGGCCGGGCCATCGCCGCCGCGCTGACGGCAGCCGGAGCCAGGGTCAGCATCCTCGGGCGCGACGAGGCGACCCTGCGGGAGGCCGTCGCCGCCGGCGCGGCAGCCGAGTGGGCGACATGCGACGTGCGCGACGACGCCTCGGTATCGGCGGCGCTCGGCCAGCTCGGCCGCGAACCGGCCTTCGACATTGCCATCGCCAATGCCGGCGCGGTCGAGACCGGACCGTTCATGCGCAGCGACAACGAGCGCTTTCGCCGGATGCTCGACATCAACCTCATCGGCACGGTGAACCTGTTCCATGCGGCGCTGCCGGCGATGCTGGAACGCCGTCGCGGTCGCTTGATCGCCATCGCCTCGACGGCCGGGCATCGCGGCTACCCTTATGTGAGCGCCTATACGGCGGCGAAACATGCCGTGGTCGGGCTGGTGAAGTCGCTGGCGCTCGAGACGGCGCGCTCCGGCGTCACCGTCAATGCCGTCTGTCCGGGCTATGCTGATACCGACATGGCGACCGCCGGCATCGAAACGGTCGCCGCCAAGACCGGCAAGAGCCGCGAGGAGGCCCTTGCCGCGATGATCAAGGACAATCCGCAGGGCCGCCTGATCGCGCCGGAAGAGGTCGCAGCCGCCGTGCTCTATCTCTGCGGACCGGGCAGCGATGCCGTCACCGGCCAGTCGCTGCTCGTCAATGGCGGGGAGTTCTGAGATGGAAACGCCCTCCTCCGCGCTCATGCTGGACCGCGAGACCAAGGCCAGCGAGCGCCCCGGCGACCACAAGGACGAACTGCGCCTCTGGCTGCGGATGCTGACCTGCTCGACTCTGATCGAGACCGAAATCCGCAACCGATTGCGCGAGGAGTTCAAGACGACGCTGCCGCGCTTCGACCTGATGGCGCAACTCGACAAGACCGCTGTGGGCATGACCGTGGGCGAGGTCTCGCAGCGCCTGATGGTCTCGAACGGCAATGTCACCGCCGTCGTCGCCGGGCTGGTGACGGACGGACTGGTCGACAAGCGCTCTGCCCCGCAGGACCGGCGGGTGCAGATCCTCACCTTGACGGCACAGGGCCGCAAGGTCTTCCGCGCCATGGCCGAGCGCCATGAGGACTGGATCGCCGAGCTTTTTGCCGGGCTCGACCAGCCCGCCATCGCGCAGCTTTTCAGGCTGCTCGGACTGACCAAGACCTCGCTGCATCGCGCCATCGCGGGGCGCGCCGGCGAAGCCGCGAAGGGAGACGCCTGATGGCCGAGATCGCCAATGCCACGACCCTGCCTGTCGCGGGGTTCACGCCGGAGCATTTCAGCCTCTCGGTCTCGGGCAAGGTCGCGACGGTGACGCTGAACCGGCCTGAGAAAAAGAATCCGCTGACCTTTGCAAGCTACCGCGAACTCACGGACTTCTTCCTCGCCACGCAAAAGGAGGAGGCGGTCAAGGCGATCATCGTGACCGGTGCCGGCGGCAATTTCTCCTCGGGCGGCGACGTCTTCGAGATCATCGGGCCGCTGGTCGCGATGGAGACCAAGGACTTGCTCAAGTTCACCCGGATGACCGGCGAGTTGGTCAAGGCGATGCGGGCCTGTCCGCAGCCGATCGTCGCCGCGATCGACGGCGTTTGCGCCGGGGCCGGGGCGATCGTCGCCATGGCGTCCGACCTGCGCCTCGGCACTGCCGGAGCCAAGATCGCGTTCCTGTTCAACCGCGTCGGGCTTGCCGGCTGCGACATGGGCGCCTGCGCGATGCTGCCGCGCATCATCGGCCAGGGGCGAGCCGCCGAGCTGCTCTATACCGGCCGGGTGCTCAAGGGCGAGGAAGCCGAGCGCTGGGGTTTCCTCAACCGCATCTGCGCGCCCGAGGCCGTTCTGTTCGACGCACAGGCGCTCGCCGCCGAGTTGGCGGACGGCCCGACCTTCGCCAACGCCATGACCAAGCGCATGCTCGAAATGGAGTGGGCGATGTCGGTCGAGAGCGCGATCGAGGCCGAGGCCGTGGCTCAGGCGCTGTGCATGCAGACCGAGGACTTTTCCCGCGCCTATCACGCGTTTGCCAACAAGCAGAAGCCGGTCTTCGAGGGCAATTGAGATGGAGCGCGCCCCTCGTCTCGGCCTCGACATCCTCGGCGACACGCTCGACTGGCCGTTCTTCGAGGAGAAGCACCGCGCCTTCGCCGCCGAGCTCAGCGGCTGGGCCGATTCCTATCTCGCCGACCTGCCGCATGACGATGTCGACGAGGCCTGCCGGGCGCGCGTCGCAGCCCTTGGGGCGGCCGGCTTCCTGAAGGCGACCGTGCCGGCGGCCTATGGCGGGCTCTCCGACAAACTCGACGTGCGCACGCTCTGCCTCGCCCGCGAGATCCTCGCGGCCCATGACGGGCTCGCCGATTTCGCCTTCGCCATGCAGGGGCTCGGCACAGGCTCGATCTCGATCGCAGGCTCAGAGGCAATGAAGCGGCGCATCCTGCCCGATGTCGCGGCGGGCAAGCGTATCGCGGCCTTTGCGCTTTCAGAGAAGGAAGCGGGCTCCGACGTCGCCGCCATGGCGACGACCGCGACGCCGGACGGCCATGCCCATGTCCGGATCGACGGCGAGAAGAGCTGGATCTCGAATGGCGGCATCGCCGACCACTATGTCGTCTTCGCCCGCACGGGCGAGGCGCCGGGCGCCCGCGGGCTCTCCGCCTTTCTGGTCGAGGCCGATACGCCCGGCCTGACCATCGCGGAACGGATCGAAGTGATCGCGCCGCATCCGCTGGCGACGCTGCGCTTCGAAGGCTGCCGCATCCCGCTCGAGAACCGCATCGGCGGACCGGGCGACGGCTTCAAGGTCGCGATGGCGACGCTCGACATCTTCCGCTCGACGGTCGGCGCTGCCGCGCTGGGCTTCGCAAGGCGGGCGCTGCACGAGACGCTTGCCCACGCCAGTGGCCGCAAACTCTTCGGCGGGACGCTTGGCGATCTCCAGCTCTCGCAGGCGGCCATCGCCGACAGCGCAGCCGAAGTCGATGCTGCCGCCCTCCTCGTCTATCGCGCCGCCTGGACCAAGGATCGCGGCGCCGCCCGCGTCACCCGCGAAGCGGCATTGGCCAAGCTTGTCGCAACCGAGAATGCCCAGACGGTCATCGACCGGGCCGTGCAGATTCATGGCGGGCTCGGCGTCACCAGGGGCGTGAAAGTCGAGGAATTGTACCGGGAGATCCGGGCCCTGCGCATCTACGAGGGCGCCTCGGAAGTCCAGAAGGTCGTGATCGCGCGCGACCTCCTCAAAGCACATGCCGGAAGAGCAGATCGTCAGAACAGCTTGGGATCGGGCCGGAAGACCTGATCGCATGCTTGCTCGCGCAGGGGAACGCAATGACAGCAACCGGGTTCGCGAGATCGGGGCATCAGGACAGCTTCGCGCGGGATAATCTGCCGCCGCGCCAAAGCTGGCCCGATCTCAAACTGGAAGAAGCAGGACTGGCCTATCCCGAACGGCTGAACTGCGTTGCGGAACTGCTCGACCGGCACATTGCCGAAGGTCGCGGCGGGCGGGCGGCCGTGATCGCGAATGATCTGCACTGGAGCTATGCCGATCTCACCGACAAGGTGAACCGCATCGCCAATGTGCTGACCCGCGATCTCGGGATGGTCAGCGGCAACCGCGTGCTGCTGCGAGCGGGCAATACGCCGATGATGGTCGCCGCCTATCTAGCCGTGATCAAGGCCGGCGGCGTCGCGGTCGCGACCATGCCGATGCTGCGGGCAGGCGAGCTCGCCTATCCCCTGCGCAAGGCGAAGATCACGCTGGCGCTCTGCGACCATCGCCTCACCGCCGAGATGGAGACGGCAAAGGCACAGGTGCCGGAGCTTGCCCGCATCGTCGCCTTCGGCAGCGGCGGCAGCGAGCTGGAGGCGCTGATGGCACAGTCCCGCTATGAGCATTTCGAGGCTGTCGACACCGCGCGCGACGATGTCTGCCTGATCGCCTTCACCTCCGGCACGACCGGCGAGCCCAAGGGCACGATGCATTTCCACCAGGATATGCTGGCGATCTGCGATTGCTACGGCGCACGCGTGCTGAAGGCCTCGCCCGACGACCGATTCACCGGCTCGCCGCCGCTGGCCTTCACCTTCGGGCTCGGCGGGCTCGTGCTCTTTCCGATGCGGATCGGCGCGGCGATGGTTCTGCCCGAGAAGGCTGGCCCGGCCGATCTGATCGATGCGATCGAGCGCCACAAGGTCAGCGTCGTCTTCACCGCGCCGACCGCCTATCGCGCCATCCTCGATAAGCTCGACGGGCGCGACATCGCCTCGCTCAGGATCTGCGTCTCGGCCGGCGAGGCGCTGCCCAAGGCGACCTTCGACGCCTGGCAGGCGCGGACCGGCATGAAGCTGCTCGACGGCATCGGCGCCACGGAGATGCTGCATATCTTCATCGGAGCGCCGCGCGAGGCGATCCGCCCAGGCGCGACCGGGATTCCCGTGCCCGGCTACGAAGCCAAGATCGTCGACGAGAACGGCAAGGACGTGCCGGACGGCACGCCCGGGCGCCTCGCCGTGCGCGGCCCGACCGGCTGCCGCTACCTCGCCGACCCGCGTCAGGCGGTCTATGTCCTGAACGGCTGGAACATCACCGGCGACACCTATCTGCGCGATGCCGACGGCTATTTCTGGTACCAGGCCCGCTCCGACGACATGATCGTCTCGGCCGGCTACAACATCGCCGGCCCCGAGGTCGAAGCCTGCCTGCTGACGCATGAAGCCGTTGTCGAATGCGGCGTTGTCGGCGCGCCCTGCCCGGAGCGCGGGCAGATCGTGAAGGCCTATGTCGTGCTGCGCGAGGGCACCATCGGCGACGCCGCGCTGGCCAAAGCGCTGCAGGAGCATGTGAAGGCCGTCATTGCGCCCTACAAATATCCCCGCGCCGTCGAATTCGTCTCGGTCCTGCCGAAGACCGCGACCGGCAAGCTGCAACGCTTCGCCCTGCGCCAGATGGCTCAGGGCGAGAGCTGACCTATCTGTCGACAGAGCCTGAACGGCCGAAACCGAGGCGACACGCCATGTCCGAACACTCCCGATCCCGCGCCATCCTGCCCGAAGGCTGGCCGCTGCCGCGCGGCTATGCCAACGGCATGGTGGCGGAAGGCCGCGTGCTGGTCACCGGCGGGCTCGTCGGCTGGGATGCCGAGGGCGTCTTCGCGCAGGGTTTCGTCGGCCAGCTGCGCCAGACCTTCCTCAACATCAAGGCTGTCGTCGAGGCCGGCGGCGGGCGCGTCGAGGATATCGTGCGGCTGACCTGGTACGTCACGGATATCGCAGCCTATCGCACGGGCCTCAAGGAGATCGGGCCGGCCTATCGCGAGGTCTTCGGCCGGCATTTCCCGGCGATGGCTGTGGTCGCGGTGACCGCACTGGTCGAGCCGGAGGCCCTGCTGGAGATCGAGGCGACAGCTGTGGTCGTGGGCTAGGTCTCAGTTGCCGAGATGAAACCGGAGCCTCGGTTGTCATTCCGGGGCGCGCTGCAGGCGCGAACCCGGAATGACAAGCAGGCGGGAGCTGAAGCCTAGATCCCCGCGCCATCCTGCAGGACCCCGGCCGGCGCCTTGCGCCAGAGGCGCATATGCAGCGCCCTTAAGCCGGGCCGTAGCAGGATGTCGCCGAGCGCGAGCGCCAAGGATGCCACCGCATTGGCTGTCAGCGCAAAGGCGGCCGCGAACAGCCCCGCCGTGCTCAACACACGCCAGCTCACGCCGGCAAGCCAGGCCCGGCGATCGGGCGTGCCTCCCCGCCCGACGATGCGCAGAACGCCGCGCCGCGCCCGGGCCAGCGCCCCGCCTTCGCCCACGGCCTGCCGAGCCTCGCCGTCACCCGGCTCGACGAAACCGAAGGCCACCGTTTCGTTGCTGATGCGATCGATCAGGATGAAGCCGCCGAGCTCGTGGCTGCGCGCATAGGGCAGCGAGACCAAGGGCCGGTCGAGGCGCAAGGTCACGAGGCCGATTCCGTTCATGCCCAGGCTCTGCGCCGGCAGAGGCTGGAAGCCCTCGATATCGATGCTGTGATGCAGCGTCTCGACGGTGGCGTTGGCGCTCTGCGTCGCAAGCTTCAGCAGGAACTGTCCGCCTTCGAGCATGGCGCGCTCGCCGGTCCAGAGCAGCCGCGCCCTCAAGCCGCGGCTCACCGGAAGCGCTGTTCCGGCGGCGGCGATGACGTCGCCGCGCGAGATGTCGATATCGTCCTCCAGCGTCACCGTCGCGGCCTGCCCGGTGCCGATCTGGCTGGCATCTCCGGCCGCGCCGATCAGCCGCGCGATGCGGCTGGTGCGGCCGGACGGCAGCGCCACGACTGGATCGCCGACGCGGGCCCGGCCGGCGACGGGCGTGCCGGCATAGCCGCGGAAGTCGAGATCAGGGCGGTTGACCCACTGCACCGGCAGGACGAAGCCCTCGTCGGCCGGCGCGGCGGGCGCGACCGCAACGCTTTCGAGATAGGGCAGCAGCGCCGGGCCGTCATACCAGGGCATCAGCGCGGATGGCCGCATGACGTTCTCGCCATCGCGGGCCGAGACCGGGATGAAGCGGATCGAAGCGAAGCCGAGGCTCTGCACCGCTTCGCGGTAGTCGTTCGCGATGCGCTCGAAGACGGCGGCGTCATAGCCGACGAGGTCCATCTTGTTGATGGCGACCACGACATGGCGGACGCCGACCAGCGAGACGATGAAGGAGTGGCGGCGCGTCTGCGGCAATAGCCCTTTGCGTGCATCGACGAGGATGATGGCGAGATCGGCGGTGGAGGCGCCGGTCGCCATGTTGCGGGTGTACTGCTCGTGGCCCGGCGTATCGGCGACGATGAAGCTGCGTGCCTGCGTCGCGAAATAACGATACGCGACATCGATGGTGATGCCCTGCTCGCGCTCGGCCGAGAGGCCGTCGACCAGCAGCGCGAAATCGGGCGCCTCGCCTTGCGTGCCGAATTTGCGGGAGTCGGTGTCGAGCGCGCTGAGCTGGTCGTCGAGGACCGCGCCGGCCTCGTAGAGCATGCGGCCGATCAGGGTCGACTTGCCGTCATCGACCGAGCCGCAGGTGATGAAGCGGAGCAGCGAGTGCTGGCCGGTTTCGGAGGCGGCTGGCGTGTCGTTGGCCGGGCGAAGGTCCTGCGCCGGCCTCAGCGCCTTGTTTCTGGCGACGGCGAAGCCCATCAGAAATAGCCTTCCTGTTTCTTCTGCTCCATCGAGCCCGAGCCGTCATGATCGATGACGCGGCCCTGCCGCTCGGAGGATCGCGAGGAGCGCATTTCGGCGATGATGTCTGTGAGGCTCGCCGCCTCGCTCTCGACGGCACCGGTCAGCGGATAGCAGCCCAGCGTGCGGAAGCGGACGGTCCGCGTCTCCACGGTCTCGCCGGGGCGCAGGTCCATGCGCTCGTCGTCGCGCATGATCCAGGCGCCGTCCCGGCGGACGACCGGGCGCGGCGCTGCAAAATAGAGCGGCACGACCGGGATGTTCTCGAGCGCGATGTAGTCCCAGACGTCGCGCTCGGTCCAGTTGGAGAGCGGAAAGACGCGAAAGCTCTCGCCGCGATGCTTGCGGGTGTTGAACAGCTGCCAGGGCTCGGGGCGCTGGTTCTTCGGGTCCCAGCGGTGCTCGGGGCTGCGCAGCGAGAAAACCCGCTCCTTGGCCCGGCTCTTCTCCTCGTCGCGACGCGCGCCGCCGAAGGCCGCATCGAACCTGTGGAGATCGAGCGCCTGTTTCAGCCCCTGCGTCTTCATCACGTCGGTATGGACGCGCGAGCCGGAGGTGAAAGGATTGATCCCGGCCTCGACGCCCTCGCGGTTGATATGGACGATGAGATCGAGCCCGAGGCGCTGCGCCGTCTCGTCGCGGAACGCGATCATCTCGCGGAACTTCCAGGTCGTATCGACATGGAGCAGCGGGAACGGCGGCTTGGCCGGGTAGAACGCCTTCATCACCAGATGCAGCAGGACAGCCGAATCCTTGCCGACCGAATAGAGCAGCACCGGCTTGTCGCTGGTCGCCGCGACCTCGCGGATGATGAAGATCGCCTCCGCCTCGAGCTTCTGGAGATGGCTGAGCTGGATCATGCGCGCGTCTCCACGGTCCCGGCTTTGGCGCGTGCCAGCTTGCCGTCCTGGCCGACATGCAGCCCGCATTCCTTGGCCGCGTCATCCTCCCACCACCAGCGCCCGGCCCGCTCGGGCTCGCCCCGAACGATGGCGCGGGTGCAGGGCTGGCAGCCGATCGAGACGAAGCCTCGCGCATGCAGCGGGTTGATCGGCACGGCGTTTTCGTGCGCAAAGGCGAGCGCGCGCTCACGGGTCCAGTCGATCAGCGGGCTCGCCTTGACGAGGCCGCGGGCCGCATCGGCCTCCGCCAGCTTTACGCCACCGCGCGCAGACGACTGGTCCGCGCGCAAGCCGGTCAACCAGATCGAGGCACCGGCGAGCGCCCGGCCGAGCGGCTCGATCTTGCGGATGTCGCAGCAGGATTTGCGGGCCTCCCGCGAGGCATAGAAGCCGTTGATGCCGTTTTGGCGGACATGAAGCTCGAGGGTGTCGTAGCGCGGATAATAGGGGCGGATCAGGATGCCGTAGCGCTCCTCGGTCTGCTGCCAGAGCGCATAGACTTCCGGAAAGAGCCGTCCGGTATCGAGCGTGGCAAAGGTGACGGGCAGCTTCGCCGTCGCGATGACATGGGTCAGCACCTGATCTTCGAGGCCGAATGAGGTGGTGAAGACAACCTGGCCGGTCGCTTCCGCAACGATTCCCGCGAGGCGGCCCTGAAGATCGGCCATGGCGAAAGCGTTGTTCAGCACTTCGGCACGGCGCGAGAGAGCCTCGGCAACCGCTTCGTCCGCGGTTGCCATCGCACCGCCCAGGCCCGGGTCTGTAGCCATTGTCCTGCCACGCCGCTCGTTCGGTAAATCGAACGAACCACTTAGACCCATGGCGGCGAAGGTTCAATTTACAACAGGTAGCGTGTTTTTTCTTATTTAACTTCTATTGGAGAAGTTTGTTTTGGCGGACGCTCTGCGCACCCCTTAACTGCGAAAGCTCAATGGAAATCCCGCGATTTCGGGAGGATGCGGACATTGCGCGGGTGGCGATGGCGCGGCAAAGGCGGGTTCTTCAGTTCGTCGATGTGCATCGGAACCTCGGCGCGGTGGGTATCCGAAAGCGAGAGCAGGTCGACCGAGCGGTCGAAGATGCGCTGAGCCATGAGATGGGTGACGCCCTCGACGCTCTTCTGCACCCGGCCCTCGACCAGCATCAATCGTGCGCCCATGACTTCGCGGCGGAAGCGCTCGAACAATCGCGCCCAGATCACGACATTGGTGACGCCGGTCTCGTCCTCCAGCGTGACGAAGATGGCGTTGCCATTGCCCGGCCGCTGGCGCACCAGCACGATCCCCGCCGTGCGGACGAAGGCGGCATCGGGCCTCGCCTCGGTCTCGGCGCAGCTCAGAATGCCCTCACGGCGGAAGCGCGGGCGCAGGAGCTGCATCGGGTGCCCCTTCAGCGAGAGCCGCACGGTCTGGTAATCGGCGACGATATGCTCGGCCAGCGGCATGACCGGCAGCGCCATGGCCCGCTCCGAACCCAGCTCGCGGGCCTGCGCGACCTGGAAGAGCGGCAGCGCGGAATCGTCCGGCAGGCGCCGCACCGCCCATAGCGCCTCGCGCCGGTCGAGACCCAACGAGCGGAAGGCATCGGCATCGGCGAGCAGGCGCATGGCGCGGGCGGGAAGGCAGGCTCGGCGCATCAGTTCCTCGACATCACGGTAAGGGCCGCACGCTTCGCGTTCCCCGGCAATCGCCTTACCCCAATCTTCCTTGAAGCTATCGATCTGTCGGAAGCCGAGACGCAGGGCGAAGGGGTGTTTTTTCGCATGCGATCCTGCTGAACTTCGAGTGCGAGAACCGGGGGATCCCCTCTCCTGTAAGGAGAGGGGTAGGGGTGAGGTGTCGGCCCCTGGACCAGTTGGTCGCCATGCATCGACAGAGCCGCGGTGGGCTTTCGGCCAATTTTTCAACGGCCTACCCCTCACCCTGCCCTCTCCCTCCGGGAGAGGGTTCCCCGCGCATTTTTGGGGCCAGTCATCGAACCCGACCCTCGTCGTGGGGGCCTCGACCGCCTCCAGCCGATTATCCCAGGCGCTCAGATTCACATCGACCGGCCGCGGCTCGACGCCGCCATTCTCCTCCGCCTCCCGGACGATCTGGGCCGGGGCATAGAAGCCCATGGGCTGGGAATTCAGCAGCGCACAGGCGAAGGCTGCCGGATGGTGCTTCTTGAGATAGGAGGAGATGTAGACCAGCTTGGCGAAGGAAGCCGCATGGCTTTCCGGAAAGCCGTAGCTGCCGAAGCCCTTGATCTGATCGAAGCAGCGCTGGGCGAAATCGCGCTCATAGCCGCGCGTGACCATGCGCTCGACCATCTTCTCTTCGTAGTGGCCGATGGTGCCGTCGTTGCGGAAGGTCGCCATCGCCTTGCGCAGGCCGTTGGCTTCGATGTCGTCGAACTTCGCGGCCACCATGGCGAGCCTCATCGCCTGTTCCTGGAAGAGCGGCACACCGAAGGTCTTCCTCAACACCTCGTAGAGTTCATCGGCACGGCCATGTTTCGGCGCTGGCGAGGGATAGGTCACCTCCTCGATCCCTGCCCGACGCTTAAGGTAAGGATGCACCATATTGCCCTGGATCGGGCCGGGGCGGACGATCGCGACCTGGATGACGAGATCGTAGAACTCCCGGGGCTTGAGCCGAGGGAGCATGTTCATCTGGGCGCGGCTCTCGACCTGGAAGACGCCGAGCGACTTGCCCTCGCAGAGCATGTCGTAGGTCGCCTCGTCGTTATTCGGCACGTCGGCGAGCCCCCAGTCGATGCCCTCGTGCTCGCGCAGCAGATCGAACGCCTTGCGGATGCAGGTCAGCATGCCCAACGCCAGAATATCGACCTTCATCAGCCCGAGTTCGTCGATATCGTCGCGATCCCATTCGATGAAGGTGCGCTTGTCCATCGCGGCGTTGCCGATCGGCACGGTCTCGTCGAGGCGCCCGCGCGACAGGACGAAGCCGCCGACATGCTGCGAAAGATGGCGCGGATAACCCAATAACCGGGTGGCGAAATCGACGGCACGGCGGATCGTCGGGTTCGTCGGTTCAAGCCCGGCCTGGCGAACGCGGGCATCGCCGATCTCGCTGCCCCAGCTTCCCCAATTGGTATCGGCGATGCGAGCGGTGACGTCCTCGGTCAGGCCCAGCACCTTGCCGGCCTCGCGGATGGCGCTGCGCGGCCGGTAATGGATCACGGTCGCGGCGATGCCGGCGCGGTGGCGGCCATAGAATTCATAGATCCACTGGATCACCTCCTCGCGCCGCTCATGCTCGAAATCGACGTCGATGTCGGGCGGTTCCTTGCGCTGGGTCGAGATGAAGCGCTCGAACAGCACGTCGTTCTCGGCCGGGTCGACAGCGGTGATGCCTAGCACGTAGCAGACGGCGGAATTGGCGGCCGAACCGCGGCCCTGGCAGAGGATGCCCTTGCTTTCGGCGACCTCGACGATCTGGCGGATCGTCAGGAAATAGCGGGCGTAATCGAGCTTTCCGATCAACTCGAGCTCCTTCGCCAGCAAGTGCTGAACCTTGTCCGAAACGCCATCGGGGTAGCGGATTAGGCAGCAGCGGCGGACCAGTTCCACCAGCCAGTCCTGATCCTTCCAGCCTGGCGGGATCGGCTCGTCGGGGTATTCGTATTTGAGCTGGCCGAGATCGAACTCGATGCGGGAGAAGAGAGCTTGCGTCTCGGCGATGGCTTCGGGCGCATCCCGAAAAAGCCGGGCCATTTCCTGCGGCAGCTTGAGATGACGCTCGGCATTGGATTCGAGCAGGCGCCCGGCCCGCTCGATGGTGGTGCCCTCGCGGATGCAGGTCAGCACGTCCTGCAGGTCGCGCTGCGCGATCGAATCGTAGAGCGCGTCATTGGTCGCGATCAGCGGCGTGCGGGTCGCCGCGGCGATCGCCTTGAGCCGCGCAAGGCGGCGGCGGTCGTCGCCGCGCCGGTGCATGCTGGCGGCGAGCCAGACCGCGCCGGGAGCGGCATCGTCAAGCCGGGCAAGCAATGCGGGCAGGCCCTCGAGGCGGCGCGCCGGCATCAGGATCAGCAACAGGTCGCGGGCATCGTTCAGGAGGTCTTCGAGGACGAGGTGGCATTCGCCCTTCTTCACGCCCTCCTTCAGGTTGCCATGGCTGAGCAGGCGGCAGAGCCGCCCCCAGCCGGCGCGATTGGCGGGATAGACGACGATGTCAGGGGTACCGTCGGCAAAGACGAGGCGGGTGCCGGTGGCAAGCTTGAAGTCCTTCGCCATCGCCAGCAATTCGTCCGGCTTGAACGGCAGATCGGAAAAAGCAGGGTTTTCTATCCAGAGATATTCGCCGGGACTGCCGCCCTCCCTCACCTTTTCGGGGGCCGGCATGCCCGTCTCCCGCAGTTCCCGCAGCGCCGCCCAGGCGCGCACGACTCCCGCCACCGTATTGCGATCGGCGATGCCGATGCCGGAATAACCCAGCATTAGCGCCGTCAGCACCATATGCGGCCCCGGCGAGGCGCCGCGCAGGAAGGAAAAATGCGTGGCGGCAACAGGTTCGGAGAAGACATTCGCAATCTGATTCATGCGAAGAGCCCGTGCAGGAACCAGCGCGGCGGAGTGCTCTCGGCCTCGTAAAAGCCGGTGCGGTAGAGCCAGAAGCGGCGGCCTTGCGCATCCTCGACGCGGTAATAGTCGCGCATCGGCTCGTCCGAGCCGTCGCGCCACCATTCGGGCGCGATGCGCTCCGGCCCTTCGGCGCGGGCGACGTCATGGATGAGGCGGCGCCAACGAAAGCGGATCGGCGGACCGTCCGGCACCTCGGCGATGGCCTCGACCGGCTGCGGCGGCTCGAAAAGCTGGAGCGGGCGGGCCGGCGGCTCCTGCGGCTCCGGTGCGGACCAAGCTGCGTCCGGCAGCGGCGCGGCCGCTGAAAGCGCCTTCGCGGCGCGAACGGGATGGTGCGTATCGCGTGCCGCGAAGCGCAGCACCCGGTCGCGGCCGAAGCGGGTGACGAGCCGGTCGACCAGATCGGCCACCGCATCCTCCTCGACCGCCCGGCCGTCGAGGCTGTGCTGGGGCATATCGAGCGGCTCGCAAAGCGGCACGGCAAGCTTGATCGCATCGAAACCGAAGCCGGGATCGAGCGGATCGGCCAGAGTCTCGATGCGCTCACGATAGAGCCGGAGCAGCGCTTTCGCATCGCGCGACGGCCGGCCGGTCTCGATGGCGAGGCGGCGCACCGCGCCGTCGCTGCGGAAGAAGCCGAGTTCGAAGACGCGCCCGCCCTCGCCGCGGGCTTCCAGCACCCGCGCCGCCTCCCCGATCAACCTGACGACCACCGCCTCGAGGCTCGCGGTATCGGCGAAGGGCTCGGCGAAATGGCGCTCGACCACGCAATCGGGCGGTGCCCGCAGCGGCGTGATCCGGCGATCCTCGTGGCCGAGGATGCGCCGGAGCTTCGTTGACAGTTTTTCGCCGAAACGGGCGGAGAGCGTTTCCGAGGGGCGCTCCGCGAGATGGGCCAGCGTCTTGAGACCGGCACGCGAGAGCGCGATCACGGTTTCGGTGTCGGCATCGAGCGCCGCGGTCGGCAGCGGGCGGAGCCACGCCTCCTCCTGGCCGGGCGGGACGATGCCGCCGCGGCCATGACGGGCGCAGGCGCGGGCGGCATCAGGCGTGCCGGCGATGGCAGCTTTCAGCGTGAGGCCGATGCGCTGCATGGCGCGCCCGGCCAGATTGCCGAGCCCCGCCTCGCCGCCGAAGAGATGGGCGCAGCCGGTGATGTCGAGCATCAGTCCATCAGGCTCATCGAGCGCGACCAGGGGCGTGAAGCGGTCGCAGAAACCGGCGAGCGCTTCGAGGAATTCATGGTCGGCCTGAGCTTGCGTCTCCAGTGCGACGAGATCGGGAATGCGGGCGCGGGCATCGGCCAGCGTCATCCCGCGCGTCAGGCCGAGATCGAGGGCGCGCCGGTCGCACGCGACGAGGCGCAAGGCGTTGCCCTGCATCTCGGTCAGGACATGCGGCTTCTCAGCCGGTGCGCCGGAGGCCGGAATCACGCCCGCCCGCCGCAGCCTGTCCGTCGCCAGAAAGGGGAACCAGAGGGCGAGATAGCGGCGCGACATGGTCCGTCCGGGAAGATCGATCGAAAAGGCTGCGTTCCGCAAAGCAATGTCGGTCACGGTCCCACTCCACACGCCACTCACGCTCGGCCGCGCCGCCGCGCTGGCGCAGCAATCTCAGAGCGAAGGCCGGAGCGCCCGGCGCATTCGCCTCCAGCGCCCGCGAGGCGAGCGCCCTCACCTGCCAGCGCGTGCGCGCCGCGCTGGGCGCCTCGAGCGCCGCGACCCGCAGCAGCAGGACCGGCACGCCCGAGCCTTCGGCTGCCAGGGCGAGGCGGCGGCTCGCGGTCAAATCGAAGGGGCGCGCCTCGCCCCAGGGCTCGATCAGCACGGCGCCCAGCGCCGAACAGCGCGCCGCTTCGGCTCCGGCCCGCAGCACGCCTTCGCCGTCGCGCGCCCGCACCAAGAGCAGGCGCGCCGGATCGAGCCCAAGCTCGTTCAACCCCGGGGCATGGAGCCGCCCGGCCTCGGCATCGACGAAATCCTGCCGCGCCCAGAGGATCGGCCGCTCAGCGGGCTTCTCCTCCGTTTGCCCCGCCCGCAACGCGAGACCGAGAGCGAAGCCGGTCGCGGCAGCGAGGTCGGCGACTTCGGCAGCATAGATCTCATGCAGCGCCGCGCGCGCGAGCCCGCCGTTCAGGACCTCATCCAGGCCCGGCACGCCCAGTCCGATCCGGCCGACCGCTGCCGGGCCGCTCCGTAGAGCGGCCTCGGCAAGGCTGCGGCGCAGATCGGACAGGGTCGGAGCGGTTTCTGGCATGCACAAGCTAACTGTTCTCTCTTTGTTCTTTTATAGAACGCTCCCTGCCGGAAGGCGAGTCGAGTCTTCCGGCCGTCCCCATGCCCCTGTCAGAGGGTGACGCGGACACTGGTCGGCTCGGACATTCCAAGGAGCCCTCATCATGAGGAGCGGACTTGAAGTCCGTGTCTTGGAAGGATGCTCCGGGAGGCTCCCGAACCACCTGGATCATCTTTCGAGACGGCCCCGCAGGCTTCCTCAGGATGAGGGCTGGAAGCCCTGGTCAGACATCCAGGACGACGGCCCAGTTTTCAAAACGGGCGCTCAGGTCTCGCCATTCACGGCCTGGGCCTTCACCTGCGAGGGCGAACGGCCGAAGCGCTTGCGAAAGCAGCGGTTGAAATAGGAGAGATCGCCGAATCCGACCTCGTAGGCGACGGCGCTGATGGTCAGGGCAGCACCTTCCGCCGTGACGAGCCGATGCCAGGCGCGATCGAGCCGCCGCTCCAGCACATAGTCGGAGAAGGTCCGCTCCTCAGCCTCGAAGAGCTTCTGGACGGCGCGGGCGCTGACGCCGTGCAGGGTCGCGATCATCTCGACACCGAGTTCGCGCCGCTCCAGCCGCGCCTCGATATCGGCCTTGATCGCGGCGAGGCGGCCGGCGCGCCTGTCTGCCATCGCGGCCGGCGCCGCGGGCTCGCGGTCAGCAAGGGCGGCGGCGATGAGATCATGGACATGGGCCTTGGCGAGGGCCTGAAGCTCGGCAGAGTTCAAGGGCAGCAAGCCGCGCAGCAGAAGCGCGCCGTAATGCGCCAGCGCCTGCAACCCCGGATTCGAGCGCGGGATGACCTGCATCAGCCCGGCATCGCCCCTCAGCGAAGGCAGCAAGGCCGAATCCAGCTCGATCACGTCGATGCGGCCGGGCTGGGCCAGGACGAATTCGGTCGGTCGATCGAGAGCGAACACCGCCGCCTCGCGGGCGCGCAGCGCAATGCGCCTGTCGCCCTGGCCGACCACGATCCGCCCCTCGGCCGGGCGGACGAGACCATGGCGCGTGCCCTCCCCGGCCCCCTCCGGCGGCCAGATCCAGTGCGATGCCGGGGCGAAGCAGGAGCGCAGTCCGATATCGGGACGCGTGGTCAGCACGCAGCGGGCGGCAAAGGGCAATGGCAAGTCCGGCGCGGCGGCTTCGCGGGCCACGTTGCGGCCGAGGATGCGCCGCGACAGCGTGCTCGCCTCATCGCGGCCGACATCGGCGGAGACCAGCCAGAACGGCACGAAATTTCGCGCGTCCGGCGCGGCCTCCCTGCCGGGGCGTGTCGCGACAGCCACATCTCCCGTTTTCGACACTGGATTCGTCTCAGTCCTATAGCGCGTTCGCAGATGTCCAAGCTTACACCGCAGAAAGATCATTACAGCAACAACTGAAATCGATCGCGGAGCTTCCGAAAGATCAAATCCACAATGGAATACAACTACTTTACTATAATTCTAAAGAACGAATGCTCGGGAACGCCAAGTAAATCATCACTCGTCCGGCATCGGCACCCCGCTCCAAAACAGGGGCTGCCGCGGCCGGCGCCGCCGGATAGAACCATGACCAGACCGATCAGCCTCGCCACCAGCCTCGTTGCTCTCCTCGCCTCCTCGATGGTGGTCGCGCAGGTTTCGCCACAGTCCGGAACCAGACCTGCCGCGCCCGCTCCGACCACGATCGATCTCGACACGATCACGGTGACCGCCGCCCGCGCCGAGCGCAGCACGGCCGAGACGCCGCAATCGGTGCAGGTCATCGACCGGGTGGAGATCGAGCAGCAGATGAAATTCAGCCCCAACGCCGCTGCCGCGCTCGGCAAGCTGGTGCCGGGCTATTCGATGTCGACGCAGACGGTCTCCAGCGCCTCCGAGAACTACCGGGGCCGCGACCTCCTGGTGATGATCGACGGCGTGCCGATGAACACGCCGCTGCGCGACGTCTCGCGCATCCTCTCCCTGATCGACCTCAACACGGTGGAGCGGATCGAACTCGTCGCCGGCGCCTCCAGCCTCTATGGCGCGGGCGCCACCGGCGGCACGGTCA
>SEEM01000282.1 GCA_004144595.1 Hyphomicrobiales bacterium | reverse complement strand
TTCTCGGCCAGGCGGATGATGGCATCGATCACCGGCTGGAAATGCTTGTGGCCGAACATCACGGCGCCGAGCATCACGTCCTCGGGAAGCTCCTTGGCTTCCGACTCGACCATCAGCACGGCGTCCTGCGTGCCGGCGACGATGAGGTCGAGGGTCGATTCCTTCATCTCCTCGATCGTCGGGTTGAGCTTGTAGGCACCGTCGATATAGCCGACGCGGGCGCCGCCGATAGGGCCCATGAAGGGCACGCCGGAGAGGGTCAGCGCAGCCGAGGTGGCGACCATCGCCAGGATGTCGGGATCGTTCTCCAGGTCATGCTGGAGCACCGTGACGACGACCTGCGTGTCGTTCTTGTAGCCTTCGACGAAGAGCGGGCGGATCGGACGGTCGATCAGGCGGGAGACTAGCGTCTCCTTCTCGCTCGGGCGCCCTTCGCGCTTGAAGTAGCCACCGGGGATACGGCCGGCTGCGAAGGTCTTTTCCTGGTAGTTGACGGTCAGCGGGAAGAAGTCGAAGCCCGGCTTCGGCTCCTTGGCCGAGACGATGGTCGCGAGCAGGACAGTTTCGCCATAGGTGGCGAGCACGGCGCCGTCGGCCTGGCGGGCGACCTTGCCGGTTTCGAGGACCAGCTTGCGGCCGCCCCAGATCAGTTCTTCGGTTTGGATATCGAACATGGATTTTTTCTTTCGGTCGGGTTTCGACCCGTCCGGTGCCTTCAGGCCCATGGGCAAGACGGCGGAGAGCCCGGATCATGCGAGATTGCGCGTCCGGGCGCTCGGCGATCCTGCCATGGACGTCTTGGGCGCCCGGCGGGTCACGCGGGAAGGCCGCCCCATGCGGCCGCCGCGGCAGTCAGGCGGCTCGCCCCTGCAACATCGGATTTATCCGATGTTGCAATGACAAGGTAGATCATCGTTATCGCGTCCGGAAGGACGCGTGATGATCTGGCGGCCTCACCTGAGAAGGAGCCGCCCGGAGCAGGTCGCACCGGGCGGAAACCGTCGGCTTTCGATCAGCGGCGGATGCCGAGCTTCTCGATCAGCGTCTTGTAGCGGGCCTCTTCCTTGCCCTTCAGGTAGTCCAGCAGGGACCGGCGCTGCGAGACCAGCTTGAGCAGGCCGCGGCGCGAATGGTTGTCCTTGTTGTGGGACTTGAAGTGGCCGGTGAGGTTGGTGATGCGCTCCGTGAGGATCGCGATCTGCACTTCCGGCGAGCCGGTATCGTTCGGCTTGGTGGCGTGTTCCAGGATCAGCGCAGTCTTGCGCTCGGCAGTGATCGACATCGGGATATCCTCATGTTTGGGTTGATCTGGCGGGCCAGGCCGGGATGTCGTCCAGCAAGGTCCGAAGCCCGCGAGCCGCCTCATCGTGGAGGAGTCGCGCCGCCGGCTTGTCGGCCGGTTGCCCGGGCATATACACGAAATCGGTGGAAACGCCAGCGTTCCCGAGTCCGGCTGGCCGCAAAGCTCTTGACGGGATGCTAGGCCGCGGCCTGGCCGCGATCATAGCGCTGCTGTGCCGCCTCGACCTCGCCGATATGCGCTTCGGCCCATAGGGTCAGCTGGTTGACCGTCTGCGCCAGCGTGCGCCCGAGCCCGGTCAGCGAGTATTCGACGGTCACCGGCACCGTCGCGAACACCTCGCGCCGTACCAGCCCGTCTCGCTCCAGGCTCTTCAGCGTCTGCGACAGCATCTTCTGCGAGATGTTCTCGATCCGGCGCCTGAGCTCGTTGAAGCGCAAGGTGCCGCCGTCGAGGGCGATCAGAATCAGCACCGCCCAGGTATCGCCGATGCGATCGAGCACGCGCCGCGTCGGGCAAAGCGCCTGGAAAGGGTCGGGACGTCTGAGCATGGCGGTTTCCCGGAGGTGACCATGTCGCGTGAAAGTGCCTTCTTTACGGGGCAGCGCGGCAGGGTCAGATAGGTTCCATTAGAGTGCAGGTATCCGCTGGATACCACAACAAGGAGCCTCTGTCATGGAAACGGCCAGGAACGTCACCAAGAAGGTTGCATTGATCGGCGCCAGCGGATTCATCGGTTCGCGCCTGCTGGCCGAACTCTCCGC
>SEEM01000281.1 GCA_004144595.1 Hyphomicrobiales bacterium | reverse complement strand
CAGCGCTTCGGTGACCGTGTCCGCAGTTTCATGCAGAGCGACCCTCCCGCACCGGGGCTGGGTGGCCGAGGATCTCTCTTTCGTCGATCCAGGCACGGGTCTCGGACAAGACTTCATCAGACAGCGCGGCGTCATCGACCGACCGCGCGAGGATGAGCGCGCCGACCATCGCCGACCAACGACCGATCGCTGCCCGGCGGCGCTCGGCAAGATTTTCACCCGGCATGACCTTGGTGAGAGCGGCGATCTGCGCGGCGAGAACCTGCGTCATGGATGCGCGTGCCTCGGGTGCCTGGTGCCGCATGAACCCCGCGAGAGCCGCCATCGGGCAACCCTGATCCGGATGTTCACGGTGGGGTCCCGAGAGATAGGTGTCGATCCAGGCGCCGAGATCATCGCTCACTGATTGGCTGTCGACGGCGTGTGCGATGGTCTGGGCGACCAGATCGTCCTTGGACTGGAAATGACCGTAGAAGCCGCCATGGGTCATGCCGGCGGCCTTCATCACTTCGGCGACACTCACCGCATCGAAGCCCTTTTCACGAAACAGGCGTCCAGCCTCGGTCAGGATGCGGCCGCGGTTCTGCGCCTTCTGCTCCTGGCTCACTTTCATTTCGCTTGGCCTCCGCGTGGCATTGACATTTTGATGATAGCCATCATATTCACATTCAATGATGACATTCATCATGAATATAGTTTCGATGCCGCGAAAGGGCAATGCCATGACGTCCAAGCCATCCGTCCTGATCACCGGCGCCTCTGCCGGCATCGGCGCGGCCTATGCCGAGCGCTTCGCGCGGCGCGGTCACGATCTGGTGCTGGTCGCGCGCAACACCGCCCGGATGGAGGCTCTCAAGGCTCGCCTGCATCAGGAGCATGGCGTGGCGATCGACATCATTCAGGCCGACCTGACGCAACCGGCGGACTTGGCGGCGGTCGAGACCAGGCTGCGCGACGATGCCCGTATCGGTATTCTGGTCAACAACGCCGGAACGGCCATTGGCCGAAGCTTCATCGAGCAGAGCACCGATGACGTGGCGCGCCTCGTGGCACTCAACACGACGGCCCCTCTGCGGCTCGCCAGCGCGATCGCGCCGCGACTTGCGGCGGCCGGTGAAGGGGCGATCGTCAACATCGGCTCCGTTGTCGGCCTGGCGCCGGAGTTCGGCATGACGGCCTACGGGGCGACCAAAGCCTTCGTGCTGTTTCTGTCGCAGGGGCTCAGTCTCGAGCTCGCGCCGAAGGGTGTTTACGTCCAGGCCGTGCTTCCCGCCACGACGCGGACGGAGATCTGGGGGCACACCGGCGCCGACGTCAACACGCTCTCCGGCGTGATGGAGGTGGGCGATCTGGTCGATGCCGCGCTGGTCGGTTTCGACCGCCGCGAGCCGGTGACCATTCCGCCGCTTCCCGACGCCGGCCAGTGGGACGCGCTCGAGGCCGCGCGCCAGGCCATGCTGCCGAACTACGGGAACGGGCATCCCGCTCAGCGGTACCGCACGGCGGCCTGAGCCTCAAAGACGCCGCCGACGTAAACCACCCCGCTCTGGCGGGGACAAACAAGGTAGTGACCTTATGACCGACCAAACCCTGTTCGAGCCCTATGCTCTGGGTTCGCTGACCCTTGCGAACCGCATCGTCATGGCGCCGCTGACGCGCAACCGAGCCGGCGCCGGCCTCGTGCCGAGCCCGTTCGCGGCCGAGTATTATGCGCAGCGTGCCAGCGCCGGGCTGATCATCACCGAGGCGACGCAGGTCTCGAAGCAGGCCCAGGGCTATCAGGACACGCCCGGTCTCTACACGCCCGATCAGATCGCCGGCTGGCGCCGGGTGACCGACGCGGTTCATGCGAAGGGCGGCCGCATTTTCGTCCAGCTCTGGCATGTCGGCCGCATCAGCCATGTCGACCTTCATGGGGGAAAGCCCCCCGTCGCGCCGTCAGCGATCCGCGCCGAGGCCAAAACCTTCGTGAACAACGGCTTCGCCGATGTCTCGGAGCCGCGCGCCCTGGAACTGGACGAGATTCCCGGTGTCATCGAGTCGTTCCGCCAGACGGCGGCCAATGCGATCGAGGC
>SEEM01000096.1 GCA_004144595.1 Hyphomicrobiales bacterium | reverse complement strand
CCTTCGCACCGTGTTCTCGTTGATGGGCTCAGCAAGCCATGTGCCAACGAAAGCGTCAACTGTGCAGCGCAGGGCAGACGTGCGTCTGCCGCTAGGTCACGGTTTCGAAACCGCCATCATTGCATGAATGCGTCGCATTATTCTCAGGTCTCGCAATATTATGCCGATGATCCCTTGAAGACGACAGTTTTCTTTCCGTTGAGAATGGTCTGTCGGCTAAGGCCTGGGCGGGTGATGCACGTGGCCGGTTGGGGGCGATGCATCGGTTCCGCTTTGGCGCTGGCTGATCCGACCGCGCCGAGGGTGCCATCCGTGCGGTTTTTATAGGCGCGATCGGCCGCGTCGTATTGACTCACCCGTGCCGAAAATGGAATGTTTATTCCAACTAGCGGGAGGTCTAAAAAATTCCTGCCATTCGCTTTGGGAGGCGGGTTCTTGTCGCAGGCGGGTTCGTTCGGCCGTGATCTTCACGGCAAGGTCGCCATCGTCACCGGCGGCAGCCAGGGCTTGGGCGAGGCGATCGCCCGCGAATTCGCCGAGCGCGGTGCGCGCGGCCTCCTCTTGACCGGCCGCAACGTGGCGCGCGGCGAGGCCGTGGCAGAGAGCCTGCGGGCGGGCGGCTGCGACGCCCGTTTTCATCAGGTCGACCTCGCCGATCTCGAAGCCGTCCGGCAGGTCGTGCCTGCGGCGGAACAGGCCTTCGGCCATCTCGACATCCTGGTCAACGCCGCCGGCGACACCGATCGCGGCACGATCTTCGACACATCGCCCGTGCTCTACGAGCGCATCATGGCGGTCAACCTGCGCGCGCCCTTCTTCCTGATCCAGGATGCGGCCGATCTGATGCGCCGGCAGGATGTCCCCGGCGCCGTCGTGAACATCCAGTCGATGTCGGCCCATGGCGGCCAGCCCTTTCTCTCCGCCTACAGCGTCTCGAAGGCGGCCTTGGCCGCGCTGACCAAAAATGCGGCGTATGGGCTGCTGAAGCACCGCATCCGGGTCAACGGCCTCAATATCGGCTGGATGGCGACGCCGGGCGAGGATGCGATCATGAAGCTTCGCCACGACGCGCAGGACGGCTGGCTGGATGAGGCGAATGCCTCCCAGCCCTTCGGCCGCCTGATCGATCCGCGCGAGGTCGCCAAGGCCGTCGCCTATCTCGCCTCGGCCGAGTCCGGGTTGATGACCGGTTCAAATATCGATTTCGACCAGACCATTCTCGGCGCACACGACTGAAGCATTTTCAAGCGAAGTGGGCACCGGTTCGCGTGAAGAAAATGCGGCAAAGCAAAAGGTTGGAGCCATTCCGCAATTTTGAGAATCGCGGAATGGCTCCAACCCCGGATTTCACCGCGGCGCCGGCGCCGCAAGACTGCCTTGACGAGACGCGACGACGGGAATGACGAAGCCATGAAGATCGGATTGCTGGGCGCCGGCCGCATCGGGCGCATCCATGGGCTGAACGTCGCCGCGCGCGGCGATGCCGAGCTCGTCGCCGTCACCGACGCGATGCCGGAGGCCGCAGCCTCGCTCGCCGCCGCCTCCGGCGCGAAGGCCGTGAGCGCCGCGGCGATCCTCTCTGACGCCGCGATCGACGCCGTGCTGATCTGCACGCCGACCGACACCCATGCCGACCTGATCGAGCAGGCGGTCTCGGCCGGAAAGGCCGTGTTCTGCGAGAAGCCGGTCGATCTGGACGCCGCCCGCATCCGCCGCTGCCTTGCGACGGTGGAGAAGTCCGGCAAGCCGCTGATGATCGGCTTCAACCGGCGCTTCGACCCGAGTTTCGCCGCGCTGGAGAAGCGCCTGCGCGCGGGCGAGGCCGGCGCGATCGAGATCGTGACGGTCATCTCGCGCGATCCTTCGCCGCCGCCGGTCGATTACGTCAAGCGCTCGGGCGGGCTCTTCCGCGACATGATGATCCACGATTTCGACATGGCCCGCTTCCTCCTGGCCGAGGAGCCGGTCGAGGTCTTCGCGCTCGGTTCCGCCCTCGTCGACAAGGCGATCGGCGAGGCCGGCGATGTCGACACCGCCGCCGTGGTCATGAAGACGGCCTCGGGCCGGATCGCCCAGATCTCGAACTCGCGTCGCGCGACCTATGGCTACGACCAGCGCATCGAGGTCCACGGCTCCAAGGGCATGCTGCGGGCCGGGAACATCCACGAGACGACGGTCGAAAGTGCCACCGCCTCGGGCTTCCGGGCCGACCCGGTGCAGAACTTCTTCCTGGAGCGTTATGCCGCGGCCTATCGCGCCGAGCTCGACGCCTTCATCGCCGCCTGCAACGGCAAGGCCGCGGCCTCGCCGACCGGGCTCGACGGCCTGAAGGCGCAGATCCTGGCCGATGCGGCGACGCAATCCGCGCAGACCGGCAAGCCCGTCCGCGTCGATCTGGGAGCGAACTGATGACCCCGGCTGAACGCGATCTGCGCTATTACGCGGCGCTGGGCCTCGCGGCCGAGGCGAGCCATCTGGCGCTCGGCTATTTCAACAAGCGCGAGTCGTTGGGCATCACGATGAAGGGTGCGCAGGACTGGTTGACCGTCGCCGACGGCAAGGTCGAGGATTTCCTGCGCCAACGTCTTTCGGAACTGTTCCCGGACGATACGGTGATCGGCGAGGAGGGGGGCGGCACGGCCTCGGATTCGGTCTGGATCCTCGATCCGATCGACGGCACCGCGAATTTCGCCCATGGCGACCGCAACTGGTGCATCTCGATCGGGTTCCTGGCGGGCCACAAGCCGGAGATCGGCGTCGTGGCGGCCCCGGCGCTGGGAGAGGTCTATGCCGCCAGGCGCGGTGCCGGTGCGACCCTGAACGGCGATCCGATCAAGGTCTCCGGTGCGACGGACATTGCCCGCTCTTCCGTCGAGCTTGGCTGGTCGACCCGCATCCCCGCGCAGAACTACCTGAAGGTGATCGAGCGCGGCTACACGGCCGGTGCCGCGATGAAGCGCGGCGGCTCGGGCACGCTCGGCCTCTGCCATGTCGCCAATGGCGCGAGCGATGCCTATGCCGAGCTGCATATCAATGCCTGGGACGTCGCGGCCGGCATCGTCATAGCCGGCGAAGCGGGGGCTTCCATCAACGATTTCTTCGCCGGCGAAGGGATCGCCAAAGGCAACCCGATCCTGTGCTGCACGCCTGCATTGGCGGCGCCGCTCCGGGAGATCACCGGAATCCTTTAGCCAGCGTCTTATTCATTGATCTTTCGCAAAAATTCATCTCAGCTTCGTCTCAAGCGACAAGAAACGAAAAATCCGAACAGGGAGGTTCACATGCAGTCGAAATCCTGGCTCAAGGCGGGGCTCTTCGCCGCGCTCGCCACTGCGGCCATTGCCGCAACCCCGGCCCGCGCTCAAGGGTCGCTCGTCATGTATTGCGGCGTCCAGGAAGAGTGGTGCCGCGCCATGTCGAACGCCTTCGAGAAGGAGACCGGCATCAAGGTGGCGATGACCCGCAAGTCGGCGGGCGAGATCTACGCGCAGCTCAAGGCTGAATCCTCCAACCCGCGCGGCGATATCTGGTGGGGCGGCACCGGCGATCCGCATCTGCAGGCGGCCGAGGAAGGGCTGACCCAGGAATATGAATCGCCGAAGAACAAGGAGCTGCATCCCTGGGCGCTCGACCAGTGGAAGGCCGCCAAGCAGCGTTCGGTCGGCATCTATGCCGGCGCGCTCGGCTTCGGCTTCAACACCGAACAGATCAAGGCGAAGGGCATCCCCGAGCCGAAATGCTGGGCCGACCTGCTCAATGCCAAGCTGAAGGACGACGTCCAGGTCGCCGATCCCAATTCTTCGGGCACGGCCTATAACCTGCTGGCGACGGTGATCCAGCTGATGGGCGAGGACAAGGGCTTCGAATACCTCAAGGCCCTGCACAAGAACATCAGCCAGTACACCAAGTCGGGCGCGGCCCCGGCGAAGGCCGCAAGCCTCGGCGAGACGGCCGTCGGCATCGTCTTCATCCATGACGCGGTGGTCTTCGCCGTGCAGGGCGACCCGATCAAGCCGGTCGCGCCTTGCGAGGGCACGGGCTACGAGATCGGCTCGATGTCGATCGTCAAGGGCGCGCGCAATCTCGACAACGCCAAGAAGTTCTACGACTGGGCCCTGACCCCGGCCGCGCAGGCGCTCGCCGCTCCCGCGAAGTCCTATCAGGTGCCGTCGAACAAGGCCTCGCCGGTGCCGGCGCAGTCGCCGAAGATGGATCAGATGAAGCTGATTAACTACGACTTCGTGAAATACGGCTCCTCGGCCGAGCGCACCCGCCTGCTCGCCAAGTGGGACAAGGAAGTCAAGGCGCTGCCGAAGTAAGCGGCTTCCGGCTTTTCTCCTCAGCAAACACCGTCATCCCGGGCTGAGCCCGGGATGACCTGGCGGTTTCATCACCAAACACGTTTGGCGGCCTTCAGAACCGAGACAACCGGTCGGCCGCATCAAGGCAGGGAACGGGGCAACCATGGCGCCAGCGACGAGACTCGTGCTGCTGATCGGCTGGCTCGGCTATGCGCTGATGCCCTGGTATCTCGTCGAGGGCATGAGCCTGACGAACTGGGCCTGGCTCGCGGAATACCCATTCGGCAAGGCCGGCAGCGCGCTGGCGCTCTCCCTTTCCGGCCAGACGCCCTGGCTCCTGCCGGTCGGCATCGCGCTGGCAGCCGCGACGCTGTTCTGGCGCAGTGCCGACCGTCAGCGCACGGCAGCCGTGCTGGTCTGGGCCGGTCTCCTCGGCATTGCCCTGTTCTTCGCGCAGGCCTTTTCCATCGTGCTGAAGGACCAGGGCATTTCCTGGCTCGCCGCCCTGCTCGGCGGCGCCGGCGCTGCGCAGCGCGGCATCGGCGGCGGCGCCTTCCTGACGCTGCTGTCGCTGCTCTTCCTGCTCTGCCACGGGCTGGCTTATCGCGGTGTCTGTCGCGGCGACCTGTTCACGACCTCGACGATCGGCTTGGTCGTCCTGCTGATCGGCATCTTCATCTTCTTCCCGGTCGCGATCATCCTGAAGAGCGCGCTGGTCGATCAGAACGGCGCCTTCGCGCCCGCGGCCTTCATCGAGCGCTTCCTCGATTCCTCGATCTGGGGGCTGGGCTGCCTCAGCGCCAACGTCAATTGCGGCGTCGCCTGGAACACGCTGGTCCTCGCCGTGCTCTGCGGCGTCATCACCACCTTGCTCGGCCTCGCCTGCGCACTGCTCATCCTGCGCACCGGCATGCCGGGCAAGCGCGTCATGCGGGCGCTGACCGTGCTGCCGATCATCACCCCGCCCTTCGTCATCGGCCTCGCGCTGATCCTGCTCTTCGGCCGCGCCGGTGCGGTCTCGACGCTGCTCTACGAGTGGTTCGACATCCCGCGCTCGCGCTGGCTCTACGGCCTGCCGGGCGTGCTGCTGGCGCAGGTGCTGGCGTTCGCGCCGATCGCCTTCCTGGTGCTGATCGGCGTCGTGCAGGGCATTTCGCCGAGCCTCGAGGAAGCCTCACAGACGCTGGGCGCCAAACGCTGGCAGACCTTCCGCACCGTGACCTGGCCGCTGCTCAGGCCCGGCATCGCCAATGCCTTTCTGCTCGGCTTCGTCGAGAGCATGGCTGATTTCGGCAATCCGCTGGTGCTTGGCGGCAATTTCGAGGTGCTCTCGACCAAGATCTTCTTCGCGGTGGTCGGTGCTTCCTACAATCAGGGGCAGGCGGCGGTGCTCGCCATCGTGCTGCTCGCTTTCACGCTCGGCGCCTTCTGGGTGCAGCAGCGCTGGCTCGGCGACAAGTCCTACACGACGGTGACCGGCAAGGGCGACGCCGGCCTGCCGACGCCGCTGCCGCGTCGCATCACCTGGCTCTCGGTCGCGGTGATCGTACCCTGGGTCGCGCTGACCCTCGTCATCTACATCGTCATTCTGGTCGGTGGCTTCGTCCGCAACATGGGCCGCGATTTCACGCCCACCCTGCAGCACTACACGACCGGCTTCTCGATCGATTTCAGCAACGGCATCTATTTCCAGGGCTCGGCCTGGTCGTCCTTCTTCACGACGATCAAGGTCGCGGCGATCTCGGCTCCGCTGACGGCGGTGATCGGCCTGCTGACCGCCTATCTGCTGACGCGGCAGCGCTTCAGCGGCCGGGCGGGGCTCGAATTCGCGACGATGCTCTCCTTCGCCATTCCCGGCACGGTGCTCGGCGTCGCCTATATCCTCGCCTTCAACGTTCCGCCGGTCGAGATCACCGGCACGGGCCTGATCCTCATCATCGCCTTCGTCTTCCGCAACATGCCGGTCGGCGTCCGCTCCGGCATCGCCGGCCTGTCGCAGATCGACAAGAGCCTGGACGAGGCCTCGACGACCTTGCGAGCCCGCAGCTTCACCACGCTCTGGCGCGTGGTGCTGCCGCTGCTGAAGCCAGCTCTGGTCTCGGCGCTGGTCTATTCCTTCGTGCGCTCGATGACGGCGGTCAGCGCCGTGATCTTCCTGGTCTCGGCCGAATACAATCTCTCGACGGCCTATATCGTCGGGCGCGTCGAGGCCGGTGAGTTCGGCCTCGCCATCGCCTATTCCTCCGTGCTGATCGTCTTCATGGCGTTCGGTATCGTGCTCATCCAGTTCCTCGTCGGCGAGCGCAAGCTCGGCCGGCGCAAGGTCGTCGCGCTGTCCAGCTCGGTGTCCAACCCCATCAGCCAGGGAGCAGCAAGTTGACGAAGGCCGGGCCCGCATCTGTCGAATTCCGCAACGTCTCGATGCGCTACGGCGCGGTGACGGCGGTCGACAACATCAACTTCACCATCGAGGCCGGCAAACTGGTGACGCTGCTCGGCCCCTCCGGCTGCGGCAAGACCACGACCCTGCGCATGATCGCGGGCCTCGAGATCGCCAGCGACGGCCAGATCCTGATCGGCGGAAAGGACGTCACCAAGCTCTCGGCCGCCGACCGCGACGTCTCGATGGTGTTTCAGTCCTATGCGCTCTTCCCCCATATGAGCGTGCTCGACAACGCCGCCTACGGCCCGACCGTGAAGGGCCTCGGCAAGGACGTGGCAAAGCAGATGGCGCTGGAGAAGCTGGCGCTGGTCGGCCTCAAGGGCTTCGAGAACCGCTACCCGTCCGAGCTCTCGGGCGGCCAGCAGCAGCGCGTCGCCGTGGCGCGTGCGCTCGTGCTGGAGCCGCAGGTGCTGCTCTTCGACGAGCCGCTCTCCAATCTCGATGCGAAACTCCGCCGTCGCGTCCGCGAGGAAATCCGCGAATTGCAACAGGACCTCAACCTGACCGTGGCCTATGTCACGCATGACCAGGAAGAGGCGCTCGCCGTCTCCGACCGCATCATCGTGATGTCCAATGCCCGCATCGCGCAGGAAGGCGCGCCGCGCGACCTCTACGAGCAGCCCTCCAACGCCTTCGTCGCCGACTTCATCGGCGACGCCAATCTGATCGACGTGACCGTGAAGGCTGTGTCTGACGGCCGCGCGGATGTCGCGATCGGCACGGCGACGGTCAGCCTGCCGGCGCGCGGCCTGGGCGCCGGTCCGGCCAAGGTGGCGATCCGCCCGGAAGCGCTGTTGCTGGGTGATCCCGGCCAGGCGGGTTCGTTGCCGGGCACGATCCGCAAATGCGCCTATCTCGGCAATCACCTCGACGTCATGGTCGAAACCGAGGTCGGCGAGCTCTTCGTCGTGCAATATGGCGGGCGCGAGATGCTGGAGCCGGGCAATCCGGTCTCGGTTTCCTTCGCGAAATCCGGTGTGACGCTGATTCCGCCGACCTGATCAAGCCGTGTCCTGTCATTGCGAGCGTAGCGAAGCAATCCAGCGGGACCGGGTCGAACGCTTAACCCAGTCCCCCTGGATTGCTTCGTCGCTTCGCTCCTCGCAATGACGGCGCTGCCTAAATATCAGCACTTTCAGCGCGTATTTCTGTTGAGTTGGCTAATCAAAAATTGGTAGATTTGGCCGAAGATGAACGCCTGAATCGGGGAAGACCGCACGAAAATGGCCACGGGCGAGAGCGCAACCACCATCCTGATCCACCTTGCCGGCGGCGTCGCGCTGCTGATCTGGGCGGTCAGGCTGGTGCGAACCGGCGCGATGCGCGCCTTCGGCTCCCAGCTCAGGCAGGCGCTGCAGAGTTTCACACGCAATCGCTTCGCGGCCTTCGGTAGCGGCGTCGCGGTGACCATGGTGCTGCAGAGCTCGACGGCGACGACCCTGCTCGTCTCCTCCTTCGCCGGTCAGGCGTTGATCGTGCCGGCCATGGCGCTCGCCGTGCTGCTCGGCGCCAATCTCGGCACCTCGCTCGCCGCTTTCGTCATCTCGATGGATCTGGGCTGGCTCTGGGGGCTCTGCGTCGCGATCGGCGTCGCCATGTATCTCTCCAGCGAGGCGATGGAGCGCCAGCGCAATATCGGCCGTGTCCTGGTCGGCATCGGCCTGATCCTGCTCTCGCTGATCGAGCTCAACGCCGCCGCCGCTCCGCTGGCACAATCGCCGACCTTCCGCGTCGTCCTTGCCGCCATGGGTTCCGAGCCGCTGCTCGGCATCCTCGCCGCGATCGCTGCGACATGGCTCGTCCATTCCAGCATTGCGATCATCCTGCTCGTCGCCACTTTCGCGGCCTCCGGCCTGTTCCCGCCCGCGACGGCGCTGACGCTGGTCATCGGCGCCAATCTCGGCAATGCGGTGATCCCGGTGCTCGACCAGTTCGGCGCGCCGGCCGCCCAGCGCCGCGCCGCCGTCGGCAATCTGCTGACGCGCCTCATCCTGGCTCTGGCGGTGCTGCCCTTCGTCGGCCCGCTCTCGACCTGGTTCATCGGCTTCTCCTCGTCCGAGGCCCGGCTGGCGATCGAATTCCACGTCGTGCTGAACGTCGTCGGGGCGCTGGTCTTCCTGCCCTTTGTCAGGCCGATCTCGGCGATGGTCGAGCGCTTCATGCCCGGCAAGGACGAGAAGGCGGAGGCCGTGACGCCGCGCTACCTTGACCCGAACGCGCTGGACAGCCCGACCGAGGCTCTTGCGGGTGCGATGCGCGAGGCGCTGCGCCTCGGCGACCGGGTCGAAGCGATGCTGCGCGATACCATGACGCTGCTGGAAAAGGACGAGCTCAAGCTCTCGCGCGCCATCGCCCAGGCCGATGACGGCGTCGACACCATCCACGAGTCGATCAAGCTCTATCTGGTCAAGGTCTCCCGCAACGAGCTCTCCGAGGAGGAGAGCCGGCGCCTGTTCGAGATCATCACCCTGATCACCAATCTCGAGCATATCGGCGACATCATCGACAAGAACCTGCGCGAGCTCGCCGAGAAGAAGATCCGCAAGCGCTATTCGTTCTCTCCAGAGGGACTGGCCGAGATTCGCGACTTCCACCACCGCGTCGCGTCTGCGCTGGCTTTGGCGCTGAATGTCTTCGCGACGCGCGATCTCGTGCTCGCCCGCCAGCTCTTCGCCGACAAGGCCGCGATGCGCGATGCCGAGCGGCGCGCCACCGACAGCCATTTCCAGCGCCTGCGCTCGGGCCGGCCTGAATCGATCGAGACCAGCGCGATCCATCTCGACATCATCCGCGATCTCAAGCGCATCCATGGCCATATCGTCTCGATCGGCTATCCGATCCTGGAGAGCGCCAACGAGCTGCGCGAGAGCCGCTTGCGCGAGACCAAGGAA
>SEEM01000280.1 GCA_004144595.1 Hyphomicrobiales bacterium | reverse complement strand
ACCGTGTCCGACAGGCGGTCGACCGTCTCGTTGATCGCGCCCTTCAGGTCGGCGAAGCGGCCGCGATAGGCCGTCTCGACCCGGTTCGTCAGGTCCCCGCCCGCAATCGCCGACAAAGCCCCGGCGAACTCCGTCGTCGCACCGTCGACAACCGCGTTGATCTCGTTGATGCCGGCCACCAGACGCTGCATCTGCTCGTCGGCATCGTTGATCTGCAGGCGCGCCGAGAAATCGCCGGCTGCAGCTGCGGCGACGACCTCACCGACATCCGAGACCACGGCTTCCATGGATTGCGCCCGGGCGAGGCGCGCGGCGGCGGCGGCACGCTCCTGTTCTTGCAGCAACGCGACCTGCTCGGTGCTCTCACGCAACACGGAAACCGCGCGCGCCATGGCGCCGATCTCGTCGGGGCGCTCGGCATGAGGCACGTCGATGCGCGTGTCGCCGGCTGTCAGCTTTTCCATGACCTGGCTGAGGTCGAGGATTGGGCGAGTGATCGAGCGCTGTGCGAAGACGAGCGCGACACCGACCGAGACCAGCAGCGTCGCCAGCAGGACGAGAGGCATAAGCCACTGGATCTGCCGGGTGAAGGCGGTCGCCTCATCGCCGACCTCGGCGCTGGCCTTCTCGACGCGCTGGCTGAAACTGATCAGGAGGTCGTTCAGCGCCTTGCGGTTGGCGCGATTGGCATCGTTGTTACCCTGCTCGTTGGCGGCAGCCGGCGAAACCTCGCGCCCGAGCCGGGCCGTCTCGGTCCGGAAAGCGATGAATTCGTCGACGGCCTTGGCGATCTGGCCGATCGTCTGGCGTTCTTCCGGCGGCGCGACCTTCTGCAGATCGGCGCTGAACTTGCGCAGCGTCGGGAAGCGCTCCTCGATGCCCTTGGCATAGGTTGCGGTCTCCTGTGGCGTCTTCGACATGTAGACGCCGCGCGATTCCATCACCACGGCCGTGACCACGCCGTTGATGCGCTGGGTCAGCAGCGCCAGATTGGCCTGGATATCGGAGCGTGTGTTCAGGTCGTCGGCCCGGTATAGCCCGTAGAGGCTGATGACAGCCGACAGGATGGCACCGCCGGCGACGATGGCCAGCATGGCAAGGATTTTCAGCCGGATGGATTTCATGAGTGACGCCCCGAGGCGGCTTCCCCACAATGGAAGCCGATTTAAACCCTGACCTTTGGGCGTTAATCATAAAGAACTGCTTAAAAGCTTAACGAGTCGATGATGCGCCGCTCTGTTGCCGATTCCTTGAGGCAGTGACAAGACTCTGTCGCAGAACAGCCGTATCGGTGCTTGGTGCGATGCTGAGACGCTGTCGAAAGCTGTCGATCGTCTTCCGGAGCGGTGCCTGACTCAAGGGAAGTCTTCGGGGGCGACCACCTGCCTGCAGGGGTGGCATGGCGGCTTGCCTCTTGATTGAGCGGCCTCGCCTGAACATGTTTGGCGTGACCCGCCGCCCCGTTCGATCTTCGGTTAGCCATCTCATGTCCGAAAACAGCAATGCCCCCGTGATGCACGCCACCACCATCCTGATGGTGCGCAAGGGCGGGCGCGTCGTCATCGGCGGCGACGGACAGGTCTCGCTCGGCCAGACCATCATGAAGGGCAATGCCCGCAAGGTCCGCCGCCTCGCCAAGGGCGAGGTGATCGCGGGCTTCGCCGGCGCCACCGCCGATGCCTTCACCCTGTTCGAGCGCCTGGAGAAGAAGCTCGAGCAATACCCGACCCAGTTGCTGCGCGCCTGCGTCGAACTGGCCAAGGACTGGCGCACCGACCGCTATCTGCGCCGGCTGGAGGCGATGCTGCTCGTCGCCGACAAGGAGGTCTCGCTACTGATCTCCGGCACCGGCGATGTGCTGGAGCCGGAAACGACCGAGCACGGCGCGGTGATGGCGATCGGCTCTGGCGGCAATTACGCGCTTTCCGCGGCGCGCGCCCTGATCGATGTCGAGCCCGATGCCGAGGCGATCGTGCGCAAGGCGATGAAGATCGCCGGCGACATCTGCGTCTACACCAACCATTCGCTCGTCATCGAGACGCTCGAAGCGGCTTGAGCCCGGCCTTCCGTCGCCTCGATCACTCATTCCGGATAACGCTCGTTCAATGACCAGCTTCTCCC
>SEEM01000279.1 GCA_004144595.1 Hyphomicrobiales bacterium | reverse complement strand
CCCGCCGCTGTCACCATGATCGCGATGGCGATCTCGGGCGCTCTGGCCGGCGGGCTCGCGGTCAACGAGGCGCTCGGCGTCCAGCACCGTCTCGTGCTCGATTTCACCGCCGGTTACGGCTTCGTCGGCATCGCGGTCGCGCTGATGGGGCGGGGCCATCCGGCCGGCGTCGGCCTCGCCGCCCTGCTCTTCGGCGTGCTCTACCAGGGTGGCGCCGAGCTCTCCTTCGACAAGCCGGCCATCACCCGCGACATGGTCGTGGTCATCGGCGGCGTTCTCGTCCTCTTCGCAGGCGCGTTGGACGGGCTGTTCCGCCGGCTGGTCGCGAGCGTGTTGCGGATCGGTGGAGGGGCAGCCTGATGGACCTGCTCCAGACGATCGCCGTCATCCTCGACTCGGCGATCCGGCTCTCGATCCCGCTGATCTGCGCGGCCATGGCGGGCTTGTGGTCCGAGCGGGCCGGCGTCGTCGATATCGGATTGGAGGGCAAGATGCTGGTCGCCGCCTTCGCTTCGGCGGTCGCAGCCTTCGTCACCGGCTCGGCCTGGATCGGCCTCGGCGCCGGAATGCTGGCTGCGCTGGCGCTGGCGCTGGTCCATGGCTTCGCCGCGATCACCTGGCGCGGCAACCAGATCGTCTCCGGCGTCGCCATCAACATGCTGGCGGCGGGGCTTACCGTTATCCTCGGCAATGCCTGGTACGGGCAGGGCGGGCGAACCCCTTCGCTCGAAGGAGCGGCCCGCTTCGGCGAGATCACCCTGCCCTTCGCCGGCTGGGCGCGTGCCAATCTGCCCGGGTTCGGCCTGATCTACGACGAGGTCGTCTCCGGTCATGCCGCCCCGGCCTATCTCGCTTTTCTCTGTGTGCTCGTCACCGCGCTCGTGCTGAAGCGTACACGCTTCGGCCTGCGCATTCGCGCCGTCGGCGAGAACCCGGCGGCGGTCGACACGGCGGGCATCTCGGTTGCGGGCCTTCGCTACGGTGCCGTCGCGATCTGCGGCCTGCTCTGCGGCATCGGCGGCACGTATCTCGCCGTGGCGCAATCGGCTGGCTTCCTGCCGCATATGACGGCCGGGCGGGGCTTCATCGCGCTCGCCGCCGTGATCTTCGCCAACTGGCGGCCCTGGCCTGCCCTCGGCGCCTGTCTGCTCTTCGGCCTGCTCGATGCCGTCGCGATCCGGCTCCAGGGCGTGACGCTGCCGGGCATCGGTCTCGTGCCGGTGGAAGCGATCCAGGCCTTGCCCTATCTGATGACCATCGTCCTGCTCGCCGGCTTCGTCGGCAAGGCAGCGCCGCCCAAGGCCTCGGGCCTGCCCTATGTCAAGGAACGCTGATTTGCCGGCCGATATCGATTTCGAGGCCCTGTTCGCCGCCGCTGCCGCCATCCAGCCGCGGGCCTACGCGCCCTATTCGCGCTTCAGGGTCGGCGCCGCGCTGCTCGCCGATGACGGAGCGGTCCATGCCGGCTGCAATGTCGAGAACGCCGCCTATCCCGTTGGCTCCTGCGCCGAGGCCGGGGCGATCGCGGCGATGATCGGGGCCGGCGGGAAGGCGATCCGCGCCGTTCTCGTCTTCGGCGAGGGAAGCGAACTGGTCACCCCATGCGGCGCCTGCCGCCAGCGCATCCGCGAGTTCGCCACATCGGAGACGCCCGTCGCCATCGCCGGGCCGGACGGTATCCGGGCCCGCTTCACCCTGGAGGAGCTGTTGCCAGCCTCCTTCGGACCGGCCAATTTGCCGCTATGATTTGAGGCTGCTTCGGGCGGCCGGAAGGGAACGTGCGATGGCGGCCGATCCGGCCTTCGACCAAGTGGCGTCCATCCTGGCCGACCGGGGCGTCGATGCGATCGACTGTGCCATTGTGCTCGGTACCGGCCTCGGCGCCGTCGCCGAGGATATCCAGGACGCGATCCGCATTCCCTATGCCGACTTGCCCGGTTTTCCGCGCGGCGAGGTCTCCGGCCATGCCCGTCAGCTCTGCTACGGCACGCTGCATGGCCGCAAGGTGCTGATCTACCAGGGTCGCGCCCATTATTACGAGGGCGGCGATTCCGCGGTGATGCGCGTGCCCCTCGGCGTGCTCGCCGCCCTCGTAATAATGGGCGCGACCCTGGTAGATCAGCAC
>SEEM01000030.1 GCA_004144595.1 Hyphomicrobiales bacterium | reverse complement strand
GTCGAGGTTCTCGGCTTCAACGGCACGCCCGAGGCCGGTGACCGCGTCGCGGTCGTCGAGTCCGAGGCCCGCGCCCGCGAGGTCACCGATTATCGCGAGCGTCAGCGCCGCGATCGTCTCGCCGCCCGTGGTGCCGCTTCTGGTGCCGGCCGCTCGCTCGCCGAGATGATGCGCGAGCTCAAGGAAGGCGCCGGCCGCAAGGAGTTCCCGCTCGTCGTCAAGGGCGACGTGCAGGGCTCGGTCGAAGCCATCGTCGGAGCGCTTGAGAAGGTCGGCAACGAAGAAGTCCGCGCCCGCGTGCTGTCTTCGGGCGTCGGTGCCATCACCGAGTCCGACGTCACGCTAGCGCAGGCCTCGGGTGCTGTCGTGCTCGGCTTCAACGTGCGCGCCCACAAGGAAGCGCGCGAGGCGGCCGACCGTGCCGGCGTCGAGATTCGCTACTACAACATCATCTATAACCTCATGGATGACGTGAAGGATGCGATGTCGGGCCTGCTGGCGCCGACGCTGCGCGAGACCATGCTCGGCAACGCGACGATCCTCGAGATCTTCAGCGTCTCGAAGGTCGGCAAGATCGCCGGCTGCCGCGTCACCGACGGCACGATCGAGCGCGGCGCCAATGTCCGCCTGATCCGCGACAACGTCGTGGTTCATGAGGGCAAGCTTTCGCAGCTCAAGCGCTTCAAGGACGACGCCAAGGAAGTCGTGGCAGGTCAGGAATGCGGTATGTCCTTCGAGAACTACCAGGACATGCGCGCCGGCGATGTGATCGAGTGCTATCGCGTCGAGGAGATCAAGCGCACCCTTTAAAGGGCTGCGCTTCCTGAAACAGCGCGTCATGGCCGGGCCTTGGGGTCCGGCCATCTCGTGACGAGAAGAGCGCGTTTGAGCATCGGCCCGAAAAGTGGAACGCGCTTTTCGGAGCGATCCGATGCTGAGACAAAGAGATGGATCGCATTTTGCGTCCGATGGGACGCACGGCGATCCAGCGCCTGATCTTCCTGAGACGGCGGGCCAGGCCCGCCGGGACGTTTGGTCCGGTCCGATCCCGGAGAAACGAGAACCATGGCAAGACCTGCAAAACCCTCCGGTCCGTCCCAGCGGCAATTGCGCATCGGCGAATTGATCCGTCATGCGCTCGCCGACATGCTGGCGCGCGGCGATATCCATGACGATGTGTTGGCAAAGCACGTCATCACCGTGCCTGAGGTGCGCCTCTCGCCGGATCTCAAGCTCGCGACGGCCTACATCATGCCGCTCGGCGGGCAGGACATGAAGCCGGTGCTCAAGGCGCTCGAAGCCAACAAGCGCTATATGCGCGGCGAGATCGCCCATCGCGTGAACCTGAAATACGCGCCGGATATCCGCTTCCGCGCCGACGAGAGCTTCGCCGCGGCCGAGCGCATCGATTCGCTGCTCGACACCGACGCGGTGCGTCGTGACACGCTGGTTGCGCGCCTGAAGATCGACCAGGGCGACGAAGACCAAATTCCCGAAGAAGACCGCCGTAACGATGACCGCTGAGAAACCCTCCGAGCCTGTCCAGGAACAGGACGCCACGCCGGCGCCGCGCCCGAAGAAGCGCGATGTCCATGGCTGGGTCGTGCTCGACAAGCCGATCGGCATGACCTCGACCCATGCGGTCAGCGTCGTCAAGCGCGCTTTCGGCGCCAAGAAGGCCGGCCATGCCGGCACGCTCGATCCGCTGGCATCGGGCCTGCTGCCGATCGCGCTGGGCGAGGCGACCAAGACCGTGCCCTTCGTCATGGACGGCCGTAAGGCCTATCAGTTCACTGTCGCCTGGGGCACGCAGACCAATACCGACGACACCGAGGGCAGCGTCATCGCGACCTCGGGGGAGCGCCCCGACGAAGCGGCGATCCAGGCCCTGCTGCCGCGCTTCACCGGCACGATCATGCAGACGCCGCCGAAATTCTCGGCGATCAAGATCGCTGGGGAGCGCGCCTATGACCTCGCCCGCGACGGCGAGGAGGTCGAGCTGGAGGCGCGGCCTGTCGAGATCGACGCGCTCCGCATCGTCAGCCATGACGGCGCCACCACTACCTTCGAGGCCGAATGCGGCAAGGGCACCTATGTCCGCGCCATCGCCCGCGATCTCGGCCTGGCGCTCGGCTGCCTCGGCCATGTCGCGCACCTGCGCCGCACCCGTGTCGGCCCGTTCCTGGTCACCGATGCCGCGAGCGTCGAGGACCTGCGCGAAAGCCCGGAGAGTGCGCTGGCGGCCTTGCAGCCGGTCAAGGCGGCGCTGACGCTGATTCCCGAGATCGTGCTTCATCGCGACGCTGCCGCACGCCTCAAGCGCGGCCAGACCGCCCTGCTGCGCGGCGCCGACGCGCCGGTCGAGTTGGAGGCAGCCTACGCCACCTGCGCGGGCACGCTGGTCTCGACAGGTTCGGTCCAGAGCGGCGAGTTCGTTCCCCACCGCGTCTTCAATCTCTGAGAGCGGATGGGCGTCATGCTCGGGCTTGACCCGAGCATCTCGTGCCGGAAGAGGCTCCCGGCGCTCTCTCGTCCGGAGATTCTCGGGTCAAGCCCGAGAATGACGCCTCGAACGGGCTTCAGGCTGCCCGCTTCAGCCCGTCGCGCGCCCAGATCGCACCGAGCGCCGCCACCAGCGCGTCGATATCGGCGTCGGAATGGAAAGGCGAGGGCGTGATCCGCAGGCGTTCCGTGCCGCGCGGCACGGTCGGGTAGTTGATCGGCTGGACATAGATGTCGAAGCGATCGAGCAACTCGTCGCTGATCGCCTTGCAGGCCTGCGCGTCCCCGACCATCACCGGCACGATATGGCTGGGATTGGCGAGATGCGGGATGCCGGCCTTGTCGAGCCTGGCCCGCAAAGCCGCGACGCGGTCCTGCTGGCGCTCGCGCTCGGTGGAGCTCTCCTTGAGATGCCGGATCGCTGCGATCGCACCCGCCGCCACGGCCGGCGGCAGGGAGCTGGAGAAGATGAAGCCGGAGGCGAAGCTGCGGATGAAGTCGCAGAGCGCGGCCGAGCCGGTGATATAGCCGCCGATCACGCCATAGGATTTCGCCAGCGTGCCCTGGATCAGGGTCAGCCGGTCGGTCAGCCCCTCGCGCTCCGAGATGCCGCCGCCGCGCGCGCCATAGAGCCCGACGGCATGGACCTCGTCGATATAGGTCATCGCGCCGAATTCCTCGGCGATATCTAAGAATTCGCGGACCGGCGCGATGTCGCCATCCATCGAATAGACCGACTCGAAGGCGATCAGCTTCGGCCGGCTGGGGTCGAGCGCTGCGAGCTTCCGGCGCAGGTCGGCCGGGTCGTTATGGGCGAAGATATGCTTTTCGGCGCGCGAATGCCGGATGCCCTCGATCATCGAGGCATGGTTCAGCCCGTCCGTCAGCACGATGCAGCCGGGGATGCGCGTGGCCAGCGTCGAGAGCGAGGCCCAGTTCGAGACATAGCCGGAGTTGAAGATCAGCGCGGCTTCCTTGCCATGGAGGTCGGCGAGCTCGCGCTCCAGCAGGACATGGTAATGGTTGGTGCCGCCGATATTGCGGGTGCCGCCGGCGCCGGCGCCGCTGCCGTCGAGCGCCTGATGCATCGCGGCGAGCACCTTCGGATGCTGGCCCATGCCGAGATAGTCGTTCGAGCACCAGACGGTGACGTCGCGCGGGCCGCTCTCACCATGATAGGTCGCGAGCGGGAAGCGGCCGGCCTGGCGCTCCAGGTCGGCGAAGACGCGATAGCGGCCTTCGCTGCGCAATCCGTCGAGTTCCCGGCGGAAGAAGTTCTCGAAGTCCATCCCAGCCTCCTGCGGCGCGCGTCTCCCGGAGCATTTTCGAGCGAAGTGGTACCGGTTCGCGTGAAGAAAATGCGATCGACCAAAAGCCTGGAGCAATCCCGCAATTCAGGATTGCTCTAGGCCTTTCGGGCCGCTTGCGGAATGGCGCGCGGTGTCGCGGCTGAAATCGTTCTACTTTGAGTGCCCGGCCAGCTCCAGAATCGTTTCGATGAGGACGCGTATGGCGATGCCGGCATCGGCCTCGGTCATATTCTCCAGCGGGGAGTGGCTGATGCCTTTCTCGTTGCGCACGAAGAGCATGGCGACGGGGGCAATCCGCGCGATCGCCATGGCGTCGTGCCCGGCGCCGGAAGGCAGGCGCCGGCCGGCGAGATTACTGCCGCTGCGGGCGATGCCTGCGGCGAGGGCCTCCTGCAGCCTCGGCGCCATCGGCACGGCTGCGGCCCGGGCATAGGGGATGATCTCCAGCCCGACGCCGCGCCGCGCCGCGATCTCGGCGAAGCGTTCGCGGATCTCCGTATCCATCGCCGCAAGGGTCGCATCCTTCGGGGCACGGAAATCGATGGTGAACGCGACGGCGCCGGGGACGACATTGGTCGCGCCTGGCTCGGGGCGCAGCACGCCGACCGTGCCGACGGCGAGTTCGTGCGCGCCCGCGATCTGCTCCAGCGCCAGCGCCATCTCGGCCACGGCGGTCAGCGCGTCCTTGCGCAGCGCCATCGGCACGGTGCCGGCATGGCCGGCCTCGCCGGTAACGCGCACCCGCGCCCGGCTCTGGGCATTGATGGTCGTGACGATACCGACCGGCTCGTTCTCAGCCTCCAGCACCGGTCCCTGCTCGATATGGGCTTCGAGATAGGCCTGGATCGAACCCGGCTTGCGGGCCAGCGCCGCGATCCCCCCCGGGTTGCCGCCGAAGGCAAGGAGCGCATCGCCGAGCTTGACGCCCTCGCTGTCGCGCGCCTCCAGCCAGGCCGGGTCATAGGCGCCGGCCAAGGCCTCGGAGGTCGAGAGATGGGTGGGAAAGCGGACATTCTCCTCGTCGCCGAATCCAATGACTTCGAGCGGGAAGGGCAGGCTGATCCCGGCATCGCGCAGTGCCTGCGCCGCCAGGATGCCGGCGACGACGCCGAGATTGCCGTCGAAGCGCCCGCCATCCTTCACCGTGTCGATATGCGACCCGATCAGCACGGCCGGCGCCCCTGGCACGGTGCCGTCGCGCCGGCCCTGGACCGAGCCGGCGGCATCGATGAAGGCGGTCAATCCCGCGACCTCCATCGCCCCCTTGACCCATTCCGCCGCCTGCTTGTGCGCGGGCGAAAGGTAAAGACGCGTCAGCTTGCCGGGCTCGTCGCTGAAGCGACTGAGGCCGGCCAAGGCGGCGAAGGCGCGGGCGCCGAGGACGGCGGCGGACGGGAGAGTCTGCTTCATGCACTCAAGCTAGAGCAGGGTTTCGAAAACCGCGACGGGCATTTTCGCCAAGCAGCTTCTCCGGGGCGGCATCGCTGGGAACCTCCGACCCTTCATGGTTTGCTGGAAGTGCGCTGTCATTCCGGGGCTTCGCGAAGCGAAGAGCCCGGAATCCGCGAGCATGACACTTGCCGTCATGGTCGGGCTTGTCCCGACCATCCACGTCGTCCTTCATTGAGGGCGGTGTTCAAGACGTGGATGCTCGCCACAAGGGCGAGCATGACGGTTCTGGAACGAGGTTCAGCGTGAAACCCGTGGTCCTCAGTACGTCGCGCGCCCGCCCGACAGATCGAACACGCCGGCCGTGGTGAAGCTGTTCTCGGCCGAGGCCAGGAACGCGACCATGGACGCGACCTCGTCGGGCATCAGGAAGCGCCCGCGCGGAATCTTCGCCAGCATGTAGCCGATATGCTCCTCGCTCATCTGGTCGAAGATGCGGGTGCGCGCCGCCGCCGGCGTGATGCAGTTCACCGCGATGTCCTTGTCGGCGAGCTCCTTGCCGAGCGACTTCGTCAGCGCGATCACCGCCGCCTTCGAGGCGGAATAGGCGGAGGCGTTGGGATTGCCCTCCTTGCCGGCGATCGAGGCGACCAGGACGATGCGGCCATAGTTGCGCTTGACCATGCCGGGGATCACCGAGCGGCAGCAGTGCAGCGTGCCGTCGACATTGAGCTTCATGACCTTGGCCCAATCCTCCAGCGGATACTCCCAGGTCTTGTGGTTCGGGCCGGCGATACCGGCGCTGGTGACGAGGATGTCGATGCTGCCATGCTGGGCCTCCAGCGCGTCGCTCGCCTTCTGGACGGCATCCGCATCGGTCACGTCGACGCCGACGCCGATCGCGCCCTGGCCGATCTCGCCGGCGGCCCTGGCTGCGAGCGCAGCATCCACATCCCAGATCGCGACGGTCGCCCCACTCTGGGCGAAGCGCTCGGCGACGGCCCGGCCGATGCCCTGCGCCCCGCCGGTCACGATGGCGACGCGCTTCTTTAAATCGATTTGGTTCATGCCAAGCCCTCCCGAACTCTTATGCGAATCACCCTAGCCGGGCGGCCTGGCAGCGGCCAGAGGGCAGTGCGGGTTCGGAGGAATGCGCAGACCCGTCATGCAAACCGTTAAGGACGATCCGAATAAACCCCGGACGGGGCGGGCTCCGGCGCGTGCCGGATCGGGGCGGTCGGGACGGGGTCTGTTCCGCCGCGGCACGGCGCCGGGCCGAGCCGGCGGCACGAGCCCGATTAACGTTCCGGTTCGGTACAAGGCCTTGTTGCTGCAAGAGGATTGCCATTAACGCGCCCTCGCGGATCGCGGGAAGAAGCCGTTCACCTTTCAGCCGGCTTTGCCTTGACCCCGCCCCCGGAACGGCCAAGACAATCACGGTATTCGCAATGGGCCGCCGTGCCCCGACCGAGAGCACCGTGCCCGCAACCGCCTCCCTCACGATCGCCAGCGAAGCCGGAAGCCGCAAGCGCCCGGGCTATGCCAAGCGCGATATCGGCGGCATCGGTATCGCCGTGATGGAGCGCGAGACGGCGATCGCCGAGGTCGCCGATGCGGTGCTGACGGGCGGCCACATGAAGCTGGCTTTCTGCAACGCCAACCTGGTGAACGTCGCCGCCGACAACGCTGCCCTGCAGCGCAGCCTTTCGACCTTCCTCGTGCTGGCCGACGGTATCGGCGTCGATCTCGGTAGCTGGATGCTCTACGGCAAGTCCTTCCCCGCCAATCTCAACGGCACGGATTTCTTCCCCACCCTCTTCGCCCGTTTCGACCGGCCGATGCGGGTCGCCCTGCTCGGCGGCCGCCCCGGCGTGGCGGATCGCGCAGTCGCGAATCTGGCGCAGCGCTATCCGGCGCATCGCTTCAGCGTCGTCTCGCACGGCTATTTCAGTGCCGAGGAAGAGCCTGCGCTTCTCGACAAGCTCAAGGCCCAGCGCCCGGACCTGCTGCTGGTGGCCATGGGCAATCCGTTGCAGGAGCGCTTCATCGCCGACAAGCTCGGGCCGCAGCATGCCTTGGTCGCGGCCGGCGTTGGGGCGCTGTTCGACTTCTTCGCCGACGAGGTGCCGCGTGCGCCCGAGCTGGTGCGCCAGGTCAGGCTCGAATGGATGTATCGGCTCTGGCTCGAACCGCGCCGGCTCTGGCGCCGCTACGTGCTCGGAAATCCCGCTTTCCTTATGCGCATGGCCCGGCAATATGCCGTGGGCGGCCGACGGAGCGGGTGAGTTCGACCCATTGAGCGAGACCTTTGCCCTGGCGACGCCGAGCTACAGGGGCGATATCGATCGTTGCCGGCTGCTCTGCGCCAGCATCGATCGCTTCGTCAGCGGCCACGCCGTCCATTATCTTCTGGTCGAGGACCGCGACGTCCCGTTCTTTCGTGATCTCGAAGGGCCGCGCCGCCGCATCCTGCCGGAATCGCAATTGCTGCCGGGCTGGCTGCGCCCCCGGCCCGACCCGTTCGCCTTCGGCAAGCGCCGGCTCTGGACCGGCGTGCAGGCGCTGGCGCGCGGCGTTCCGCCATTGCGCGGCTGGCATGCCCAGCAGCTCAGGAAATTCGCGGTGGCCCGGACGAGCGCCGAGGACGTCATCCTCTTCGCCGATTCCGACATGCTGTTCGTGCGACCCTTCGACCTGACCAGCCTGTCGGACGATGGTGCGATCCGGCTCTACCGCAAGCCCGATGCGATCACCGCCGACATGGCGCGCCACATTCCGTGGTGCACGCATGCCTGTGCCCTGCTCGGGCTCGATCCGCCGGTCTTCCCGAGCCCCGACTACATCAACAATCTGGTGAGCTGGCGCCGCGACCATGTTCTGGCCCTGCTCGACAATGTCGAGAGCGTCAGCGGGCGCGACTGGGTCTCCGCCATCGCGCGCGAGCGGCAGTTCTCGGAATACGTGATCTACGGCTATTTCGTCGAACGCGTGCTCGGGCTCGAAGCCGCCGGCCACTGGCAGGATGCGCGCGAGCTCTGCAAGGTCTACTGGTTCAGCGAGGATGTCGCCGGGATGGCGCAGCTCGCCTCCTTCGAGGAGGTTCTGGAGCCCTGGCAGGTCGCCGTCGGCATCCAGTCCTTCATCGGGCAGCCGCTCGACCACATTCGCGCCCTGTTCGAGCAGCAGGCCTCAGCGTAGCGGCTCGCGCCGCGCCTGGACCAGCAGCGTGTAGCTGAAGCCGGCCGAGGCGAGATAGACCACGCCGAAGACGAGGTTCATGCCCGCAGCCCAGCTTCCGGCCTCCGGGAAGCGCGTCATCACCAGCGAGATCAGCCCGGCCTTGATCGCGGTCAGCAGGCACAGCAGCGCGATGCGCGAGCCCGTGCGTTCCCGCGCATAGAGCAATTCGGCATGGTACTCGACGAGATTGCGGAAAGCCGGGACCAGCAGCATCGGCGTAAACAGATAGGCCGCTTCCGAGACATTGCGCCCGAGCAGATTCGGGAAGGGCTTGAGCGCGAGGATCACTGCGACGAGCCCGGCCACCGAGATCAGCGCGATCCCGGTCTCGTAGGCCGCGAGACGCTTGAAGCCACCGACGCCGCGATCCTTCATGATCTTCTGGACGAGCATCTGGTTGAAGCTGCGCACCGGCATGGCGGTGAGGTCGATCACCCGGAGCGCGATCGCGTAGAGCCCGGCGGTGCGCTCCCCGGCCAGGCCCAGCACCAGCAGCTTGTCGAGCTCGGACTGGATGTAGAACACGATATCGGCCGCGCCGGCGAAAACTGCATCGGCCATGCGGCGCGGATAGAGATGGCGCACGAAGCGCCAGCGCGCCGCCGGCAGGAAGGCGATGAGCGCGATCGCGGCGCTCGCCATCGTCGCCCCGCAATAGGCAAAGGCCCAGATATCGAGGCTGGCATGGCCGAAACCGGCGAAGAGCAGCGCCGCGATCGTCCGCAGGGCCGAGCCCACGATCACGAGCAGTGCCGCCTGCCGGAAGCGCCGGAGCCCGTTATTGACGATGGCGACGACCTCGACGACGCGCCAGCCCAGCACCTCCGCGACGATGATCACGGCGAAGGGCAGGAGCGCCAGGCGCTCTGCGAACAGCATCAGATAGGCGCCCCCGGCCACCGCCACGATCAGCGGCAGCGAAAGGACGGAGAGGCCCGCGAAACCCGAGAGATAGGCGCCGAGGAGGCGCGGCTTGACCGTGGCCACCCGGTAAAGCGGCGAGATGAAGCCGAAGGCCAGCAGCCGCGACAGGATCAGCCCGGTCGAGGAAGCCGTGGCGAACAGACCGAATTCGCCGAGGGTCAACGTATTCGCAACGATGAGGAAGTAGACAAGGGAGATCACGAGCCGGCCGGCGGAGCCGCTCAGGATGGTGAGGTAGGCGAAGATGGTGGTGCGATCCGGCAGCATGACCCGTTTCCGCGGCGGCTGGCCCGGCGCGTGCCCTTGGACTCCAGCGTGACGAATCCCTCTTAGCCCAGAGGCGTTGAACGACCCTAAACGATACGGAAGCGTCCCGATTGACCGAAGAGCAACCTGATACGAACCGGAATGAGGCGGCGCCGACGCGCCGCGGCGTGCTGAGCGCTGCTTCGGCTTGCCTGGCTGTCGGCGGTCTGGCGGGGCTGGATTCCGCGCTGGCGGTCGATCGGCCGATCCCCTTCGGCTCCGCGGCGGAGATCGGCGCCTTCCGCGACGACCTGCGTTATCGCGATGCGCTGAAGCGCTACTGCGACGTCATCGTGCCGATGAACGACCTGAAATGGGAAGCTTTGCGGCATGACCAGCCGCGCTTCGACTTTTCGGGAGCCGACGAACTCGTGGCTTTCGCCCAGGCGAACAAGAAGGCGCTGCGCGGCCACACCCTGCTCTGGGGCGAAGCGCTGCCCAATTGGGCCAGGGAGATGGCGACGCGGGCCGAGGCCGAGCGCGAGCTCGTCAACCACATCGAGATCGTCGTGGACCGCTACAAGGGCAAGATCGCGACCTGGGACGTCGTCAACGAGGTCATCAAATACGATCCCCTGGAAGGCGGGCCCTGGCGCGACACCATCTGGCAGCGCCTGCTCGGACCGGAGCATGTCGACATCGCCTTCCGCACGGCAGCGCGAGTCGACCCGAAGGCCAGGCTCGTCCTCAACGATTTCCATTTCGAGGAGCCGGTTCCCGGTGCCGCCGCCCGACGCAAGGTCGCGCTCGATATCTGCCGGCGGTTGAAGGACAAGGGCATTCCGGTGCACGGCGTCGGCATGCAGGCGCATCTCTATGCCGACAAGGGCATCGACGTGGACGGCCTGCAGGGCTTCATGCGCCAGCTCGACGAGCTCGGCCTCGATGTCGAGATCACCGAGCTCGATGTCATCGACTGGAAGCTGCCGGCCGATCCCGCGAAGCGCGACAAGACGGCCGCCGCCCTGGTCTCGACCTTCCTCGAAGCCGTCGTCTCGGCCAAGCGGCCGAAATCCATCATCACCTGGGGACTGACCGACCGCTATTCCTGGGTCCATGAAACCTTCCCGCGCAAGGACAGCGCCCGCGCCCGGCCCCTGCCGCTTGATGCCGACTACCGGCCCAAGTCGATGATGGCCGTGCTCGAGCGCTATCGCCGTGGGCTGGCGTGATCCGGAACCGTGAAGCGTAGCGTCATGTTCACAACCGAGCCGGCTGCAAGCGAAGCACTGGAGAAGCCGGACCGCCGCGAGCGGCCAGCTGCGGCCATGCCGGCCCAGCTCGCCCGCCTCGCCGATCCCGTCTGGATCGTTGGCACGCTCTGGGCGCGGCGCGGTCTGATCCTGCTCATGGCGCTGCTCGGCCTTGCGCTTGCGATCGTCGCCGGCCTGCTGATGACGCCGAAATACGTTTCGACCGCGCAGCTCTTCATCGATCCGCGCGACCTGCGCGTGCTTCAGAACGACGTCTCGCCCAACACCGTCGGCAGCGATCCGACCTCGATCACCGGCTATCTCGAAAGCCAAGCGCGGGTGATCGCCTCCGACAGCATCAAGTCGCGTGTCGTCGAGCGGCTGAACCTCGACCGCGATCCCGATTTCGGCGGGGCGTCGGCCGGCTTCCTCGCCCGGCTGATGGGCGCCGATACCGGTCCCTCGCCGAAGGCGACGCTCTATGCGCTGGCGGCGCTCGATCGCACCGTCGCGGTGCGGCGCGGCGAACGCACCTTCGTCATCGACATTTCCGCGACGGCTCAGGACCCCGACAAGGCGGCGAAAATCGCGAACGCGCTGGCCGAAGCCTATCTCGAGGACCAGACGGCGGTTCGGTCCGAGGCCGCGCAGCGCGCGACCACGGCGCTGACGGGGCGCCTGGAGGAACTGCGCAACCGGCTGCGCATCGCCGAGGAAAAAGCGGAGAAATACAAGGAAGCCAACAATATCGTCGGCGTCGGCGGCCGTTCGCTGAGCGAGGAGCAACTCTCGCTCAACAACACCCAACTCGTCGCAGCCCGGACACGCGCGACCGAGGCCAAGGCCAAATACGACCAGATCACGGCGACACGCGCCACCAATATCGAGGCCGGCGCGATCCCCGAAGCGGTCGCTTCCAACACGATGACCGCGTTGCGGGCCCAGCTCGGCGCGGCGCTGGCAAAGGAAGCCGATCTCGTCTCTTCGCTCGGGGCGCGGCATCCGGCGCTCGCTTCGTCACAGTCGCAGGTGCGCGACGCCCGTCGCCAGATCGCCGACGAGCTCTCCCGCATCGCCCGCGCCGCCAAGGCCGAATACGATCGCGCGGTCGAATCCGAGCGTCAGCTCGCCCGCCGGGTGGACCAGCTCACGGCCGGGCAATACGCCGCCGGCCGCGCCTCCGTGCAGTTGCGCGAGCTCGAACGCGAGGTCGAGTCCTCGCGCGCCATCTATGACGCCTTCCTGAGGCGCGCCCGCGAGACCGGCGAGCTCGGCGGCATCGACACCACCAATGCCCGCATCATCAGCCCGGCCATGCCGCCGCTCGAAAAGAGCGGCATGAGCCGCCGGACGCTCGCCATGCTCGGCGCCTTCGGCGGCGGTGGCGCGGGCATGCTGCTGGCGCTCGGTCTCGCTCTGTTCGCCGTGCCGCGCCCGCCGGTCAGCAGCGACCCTCGGCCCCGCAAGCCGTTCTGGCGCCGTGCGCCGCGCGCCGTCGCGACCGAGGCGGCGCCGGAGGAGCGACCCCTCCCCGCGGCTCCCCCGCCACCTTCGCCATCGCCCCGCCAGCCGTTCTGGCGCCGTGCGCGACGCGCCGTCGCCACCGAAGCGGCTGATGACAGGCGGACCGTATCCCCGGCCTCTTCACCCGCGATGCCCTCGCCTCAGCCGCAGCCCGCGGCCGCCCGGCCGGAGTCGCCGCCGGCACCCACTTCCACCGGCCTGGGCCCGGCGAGCTGGCGGCGCCTCATGGCGATCCAGGGCGGGCAAGCGGACCGCGTCGCGCGCCCGCGTGAGCCGGTGGCCGAACACGCTCCCGAGCCGGTGCGTCGATCCGTTCCCGCGCCGATCCCGGAAGCCGCTCCCGAACCGGCCGTTCTGCCGACGCTCGGCACTATCCCGTCCGTGCGCAACCGCCGCTGGCGGCGCGGCGTGGCGGAAGCGCGTTCGGTCTTCCAGGGACGGGCGCATCTGGTCGATGTCATCGACAAGCCGCAGAGCGGCTTCGCCGAATCCGTCTTAGCCATTCGCCTCGAATTGGCGAAGGCGGCCGGCGGCGAACAGCGCCGCCGCATCCTTGTTATCGGCCTGGAGCCGCAGGCGGGCGCGACCACGCTGGCCCTTAACCTCGCGCTCGATGCGGCGCTGTCCGGCTTGCCGGCGCTGCTGGTCGATGCCGGCAATGGCGCCGACAGCCTGACACCGGTTTTCGCTGCTGACGCGCCGCTTGGGCTGGGTGATGTCCTGGCGGGGCGCGCGGCGCTGGCGCGCGCGATTTTGAAGGACGAGGGCACGGGCCTGACTTTCCTGCCACAGATGGGGCAGCTCGCCGGGGGGACGGGCTCGCTCCGGACCGGGCCGTTCGCAGCGGCACATCGCTTCGGGCCTATGATCGTGGATGGCGGCAGCCTGCCGATCGCCGGGCTGATCGGGCGCTTCGCCGAGGCAGTGGACGATATCGTTCTGGTCGCGCGCGACGGACGCTCCGCCAAGGCGGCGGCCGAGCGCTGGCAGGCGGAACTCGGGCCGCACGCGAACAAGCTGCGGGGCTTCGTGATCAACGCGGCCTGAGCGCCTGCTGCGGCGAAAGCCGGATCAGTTCTTCTCGGGCTTGCGATACTGCTCGTTGGCGACGCCGAATTCCGACATCAACCGGCCGATCGCGACCTGCCCATGGTAGAGGCCGATCAACGCGGAGCGGCTGCGTATGCCGAGCGCAAGCCCGCGCGGGACCGCGGCTGCGAGCAGGGCCAGGGATTTAGCCAGCACCCGCAACCGTCCGGCGGTTCCCGGATTCTGCCGCCTCTCGATCGCCGCCGAAATCGCGCCGTTGCGCAGGCCGCGCGCGTTGATCCAGGCGAATTCGCTGCGTCGTTGCGGCATGGTCTCGCGCTGCGCAGCCTCCTGCACCCACCAGAAGCGGAAACCGGCCGCCTTGGCGCGGGTGAAGAAATCCGTGTCGCCGCCGCCGGTGAAGTCGAAGCGCTCGTCGAGGAACGGGAAACCGAGCCGTTCGAGAACGCTGCGCCGGATCAGGTAATTCGCGCTCGAATAGAGCATCGGGATCGGCCCGGACGTGTCGTAATGCGAGCGGAATACCGGATGCGCCGAGAGCCAGCCGCGCGAGGTATCGGTGAAGACGGCAGTGACCGGGCCGCCGAACAGTTCGGCAGGCGCGGTGCGGGCCGCCGTGACCAAAGCGCCGAGCCAGCCGGGTTCGGCCTCCTCGTCATCATCGATGCCGAGGACCTGTTCCAGCGCCGGAAAGCGTGTCAGCGCACAGCGCCAGGCGGCGTTATAGGCCTTGCAGTTGCCCTGACGCGGCTCGACGATGACGAAGCCCTTGAACAGACCGCTGGCAAGCAAGCTGCTGGCGCGCGTGGCGCCCGCCCGCTCGGTGCCCTCGTTCTCGACGACGATCACCGCAAAGTCGTGGTCGCCCTGCTGGCGGGCGAGGGAGCGCAGCGTCGCCTCCAGCATGTCCGGGCGCCTGAAGGTCGGAACGCAGACGACGCTGGTAACATCCGCCAGCATCTCCGGCGCCGAACTGGCCACCACCTCGAAGCTTTCGGGCGTGCTGAAGGCCGGCCCGGCGGAGCGTTCCCGCTCGCCTCCCGTCGCGCTTTCGGTTGTCTGGCTGGCCGTGGTCATCGCGCCGAAGGCTAGGCTGCGGCAGCTTAAGGTTCGGTGTTCGCCTTCGTCGAAAGCGTGCGCGATTCGGGCAACTCCCGTTGATGATAGCCGGCGGCACGGCTTGACCTGTGGGGGCAATCGAGGGAGTGGAGTGACCATCTGCCGACGAGTTTCTTGTCCTTGCGCCTCGCTTTCCTGACCTCGCTCATACCCGTCGCCCGGCCCGATACCGGCTTCGAGATCGCCAATGCGGCGATCCTGTCGGCATTGCGCGAGGCCGGGCACACGGTCACGGCGATCGGCTTCCTTCGTCCCGGCGAGATTCCTGCCGATCCGGACCAGGCGGTCGTGGTCGCGGTAGCCGATATCGAGAACGCGGTTGTGCCGGCCTCACAGAAGCTGCGTTGGCTGGCCGCTGCCGGCCGGCTCCGCCTCCCGGTGGCCTGCGCGAAGCTCAGGCTCGCCGGAGCGGGCCGCCTGGTCGAGGCGGTGCGGGCGCATGGCCCCTTCGATGCGCTGATCTTGAATTCGGTGATGCTGCCCGGTGCCTTTCCGGAATTACTGCGGCTCGCACCCTGCATCCTCGTCGAGCACAATATCGAGCATGTCTCGGCCCGCCAGAACGCCGACCACACCGGGCATCCGCTGTTGCGCCGGCTCTACGCGCGCGAGGCGCGCCTGCTGGAGCGGCTGGAGCGAAAGCTCTGGGACGAGGCGCGATTTATCTGGACGCTGGCCGAGGAGGACCGGCAGGGGCTCGGCCCCGCCTACCGGGACAAATCCTGCGTCCTGCCGCTCGTCTCGGGCGATCCGGCCGCAGCCCCGCCCGCAGATCTCGGAGAGGATCCGGCCTTCGATATCGGCCTGATCGGCACCTGGACCTGGGGCCCCAATCTCATCGGGCTCGAATGGTTCCTGCGCGAGATCTGCCCGCTTCTGCCGGACGATATCCGCATCGCCGTCGCCGGCCGGGTGCCGGCCGAATTGCAGGCACCGCCGAACGTGAGCCTGATCGGGCGCGTGCCCTGGGCCGAAGGCTTCCTGCGCTCCTGCCGGCTGATTGCGCTGTCGAGCCGGGCCGGCACCGGCGTGCAGCTCAAGACGATCGAGGCGATGCAACTCGGCCTGCCGGCAGTCGCTACGACCCTGTCCTGCCGCGGCTTTACGGAACTGCCCGCCAATTTCACCCTCGCCGATACGGCCGGGGATTTCGCCCGGGCGGTGACGGAGCGCGTCGCGGTGATCCGCACGGGCGACCGGCAGCGCGTCGACGGCGCGGCCTTCATGGCAAGCCAGCGTCTGGCGCTGGCGGACGGGCTCGCGCGCGGGCTTGCTGTCGCGCGGGGCTGAAGGCTGCGCGGTGGGCTGAAGGCGGCTATTCCGCCGCGGCCTTGCCGCTCCGGCGGCCGATCAGGCCGAAGATCGGGCCGGCCGAGACCATCACCAGGAAGACGCGGATGATGTGATGCGCCGCGACGAAGGCGACTTCGGTGTGGAGCGCCAGCGCGATCAGGCTCATCTCGGCGAGGCCGCCGGGCGAATACGCCAGGATCAGCGGGACATGGCCGTGCACGGACATCAGCGCCACGAGCCAGGCGAAGCCCAGGGTCAGCGCCAGCAGGATCGCAGTCGAGCCGACCGAGAGCAGCAGCACCCGCAGGATGATGCGCGGCGCCGTGCCGACGAAGCGGCAGCCGATCGTCACGCCCAGCACGAGCTGCGCCGCATTGACGATCTCCGAGGGCGGCATGGCGGCGCTGAGGCCGGCGACATGAACGATCGCGCTGACCAGCATCGGGCCGAGCAGATATTTCGCCGGCATCCGCAGCCAATGGCCGACCATCACGCCGACGATGCCGCAGCCGATCAGCCAAAGCTCGGAGCTGACAGGCGTCTGCGCCAGCGACGGGCCGGCGACGCGTCCGCCGCTGAGCGTGACGCCGCCGATCCATTGCACGATGAAGGGCAGGGTCATCACGACCAGCAGAATCCGGGCCGAGTGGATCAGCGCGATGATGCGGGCGTCGCCACCCTTCTCCTCGCCGACCGTGACCATCTCGATCAGGCCGCCGGGCATGCCCGAGAAGAAGGCCGTGACCGGATCGAAACCGGCGACGCGGCGGAAGTAGCTGACGCAGCACAGCCCGCAGGCGGCCATGAACAGGATAAGGCCGGCGAGCGTCGGCAGCCAGTTCGGCAGTTGCGAGATCACTTCCGGTTTGAACGAAGCGCCGAGCATCACGCCGATCACGGCCGTCATCGGCGGGCGGATCACCGCTGGCGCCGCGACGGGCAGGTTGATCAGGGCGGCAAAGGTGCAGAACACCATCGAGCCCAGCATCCACGGCAGCGGCAGCCGGCCCTGCACGAAGAGCCAACCCCCGAGCCCGCCGAGCGCCAGCGCCAGGGCGAAGCGGCGATATGGGAAGCGGCTCGGGGCCAGTGCCTTCAGCCCGCCTACGAAATCGTCGAGCAGGACCTTCATCGGCCGATTCCGCCGCGCCGGATCGGCCGGTCGGGTGCCATGGCGCGGAGGCAGGAAGAGGGGCAGTGTCGGAGCGTCAAGCGGCAGGGTCCCTTTCGGCTCCCTCGTAGAGCCTGTCCGCGCCGTTGCACAGCCCGCACCGGGTATGTCGCCCCTGCGCGTCGCGCGGCCGGGACAACGCGGCCATGTCGCATTGTCATTGGCCGAATTGCCGCGTTTCCTCAATGATTTGCGGCAGGGATGAAATGCCGAGCCGGTCATCGGCCGCCGACCACTGGTAGAGGGTGATGAGCGAGGAGCGGCAGTCCGGCCGTCAAGGTCGGCCGGGGTTCGAGGGCGATGTCCCCTGGCACGAGTCGGCAGCTTCCACGCCTCACGAGGCTGGTCCTTCCCGCCCTGCCTCGATCGTCGAACCCGCGCCGCCCGGTGGCGCGAAGCCAGGCGGGGTCGCCTGGCTGGATAGCCGCAGGCAGCGCCTGCGCTACTGGTGGCGCGGCGCGAGCCCCAATCTGCGCGGCTCGGTCTTCATGTTCGCAGCGATGCTCGTCTATGCCGTTATGGTCGCCGGCATCAAGCATGTCGGCCAGGGCATTCCGCTCGTGCAGATCCTGCTGATCCGGCAGGTGATCATGACCGCGATCCTGCTGCTCTTCGCCGCCGGCAGCCTGCGGCGGGCTCTGCAAACCGACCGGCTCGGCCTGCAGGTCTTTCGCAGCGTGGTCACGCTGCTCTCGATGCTCTGCGGCTTCACGGCGGTGATCAAGATCCCGCTGGCCCAGGCCACAGCGATCGGCTTCAGCCAGGTGCTGTTCGTCACCATCGCGGCGGTCCTCTTCCTCAAGGAGGTCGTCGATGTCAGGCGCTGGACGGCGACGGTGATCGGGTTTGCCGGCGTCCTGGTCATGCTGCGCCCGAGTTCGGACGGGCTCGATATCTACGCCCTGCTCGCGGTCGCCGGCGCGATCTGCGGCGCCGCGATCACGGTCAGCGTCCGCAAGCTCGCAGCGAGCGAGCGCACCGATACGATCCTGCTCTACCAAGGCATCGTGCTGATCGTGCTCCTGGCGGTGCCCACCTGGGCCTGGTGGCAGGCGCCGACGCCCAACCAGTGGTTCTGGCTGGTCACGCTCAGCCTGTTCGGCACGGCCGGGCAATGGCTGATCACCCGTGCCTATCAGGTCGGCGAGGCGGCGGCACTCGCGCCGCTCGATTTCAGCCGCCTGCTGCTGGCGAGCTTCACCGGCTTCGTCTTCTTCGCGGAGATACCCGAGCTCACCACCTGGTTCGGCGCGGCCGTCGTCATCGGCGCGACGCTCTACACGATCCGCAAGAACGCCCGCAGGGTCGCGCCGCCGCCAGCCCCGGCCTGAGCGACCGGGATTGCGCGGGCCCCGCCCCGGACGCTATGAATCGGCGCACGCCCTCCTGCGTGCGGCCGCCGGGCTTGCCCCTGCGGCACCATAGCCAGAGGCCGGTCATGCGTATCGAAAACGACCCGAAGCTCGATTTCCGCGACGTGCTGATTCGTCCCAAGCGCTCGACGCTGGGCAGCCGCGCCGAGGTCGATGTCGAGCGCAGCTTCCGCTTCGCCCATACCGGGCGGGAGTGGAAGGGCTTCCCGCTGATCGCAGCCAATATGGACGTGGTCGGCACCATGGCGATGGCGCGCGCGCTGCTGAAGCACGGCGCCATGGTCGCCCTGCACAAGCACTACAGCGCCGACCAGCTGATCGCCTTTTTCCGCGAGACGGGCTCCGCCAATGCCTTCTATTCGCTGGGCACGACCGATTCCGACCATGACAAGCTGAAAGCCGTTCACGCCCAGTCGCCGATCGGCAAAATCTGCCTCGACGTCGCCAACGGCTATACCGAGAAATTCGTCGACACGGTCAAGGCGACGCGCGCCGCCTTCCCGGATGCCGCGATCATGGCCGGCAACGTCGTGACCGGCGACATGACGGAGGCGCTGATCCTCGCCGGCGCCGATATCGTCAAGGTCGGCATCGGTCCGGGCTCGGTCTGCACCACCCGCAAGATGACGGGCGTCGGCTATCCCCAGCTCTCCGCGATCATCGAATGCGCGGATGCGGCCCATGGCCTTAAGGGTTTCGTCTGCGGCGATGGCGGGCTCACCGTGCCGGGCGACGTCGCCAAGGCCTATGGCGGCGGCTCCGATTTCGTAATGATGGGCGGCATGCTCGCCGGCCATGACGAATGCGAGGGCGAGATCCGCTACGAGGAGCGCGAGGGCAAGCGCGTGCCGGTCGCGATGACCTTCTACGGCATGTCCTCGGACACGGCGATGAACAAATATGCCGGCGGCGTCGCCAAGTACCGGGCCTCGGAGGGTAAGACCGTCGAGGTGCCGTATCGCGGTCCGGTCGAGGGCACGATGCAGGAACTGATGGGCGGGGTGCGCTCGGCCATGACCTATATCGGCGCCGTCCGCCTGAAGGAGATGGCGAAGCGCACGACCTTCATCATGGTCGGCAGCCAGCTCAACACCGTCTTCGGCAACTGACGGGTATTGGCATTTCCGCCGCTACCGCTTTCCCTGCGCCTGTTGCATAGTCGACCTTCAACACAGAAGGCCGCTGACGGCTTCGGGGAGACGTGACTATGACGATCAGGATCTTGGGCGCGGCGGTTTTGCTCGCTGCGGGAGCTTCGGTGGCACAGGCGCAGCAGCTCGCGCCGAGCCCGACGCTGGACGCCATCAAGGCGCGGGGCAATCTCGAATGCGGCGTGCATCTCGGCCTGCCCGGCTTCTCCTTCGCCAATGACAAGGGCGAGTGGAGCGGGCTCGATGTCGACTACTGCAAGGCGCTCGCGGCCGCGATCTTCGGCGATGCCAGCAAGGTCAAATACACGCCGACCTCGGTGCAGCAGCGCTGGCCGATCCTGCAGTCGGGCCAGGTCGACGTGCTCTCGCGAAACTCGACCATCACCTTCTCGCGCAACGCGACGCTCGGCCTGAACTTCCAGGGCATCAACTTCTACGAGGGCCAGACCTTCATCGTCCGCAAGTCGGCCAACGCCAAGTCGGCGGCCGATCTCGACGGCGCCTCGGTCTGCGTCGCCGCCGGCTCGACCGAGGAGAAGAACGCCGCCGACTGGTTCCGCGAGCGAAACCTCAAGACCACCATCACCAATTTCCAGAAGAACGACGACGCCATCGCGGCCTATGACGCCGGCCGTTGCGACGCCTACACCGCCGGCGTCGGTGCGCTCGCCGGCCAGCGCGCCAAGCTGAAGAACCCCGACGAGCATGTCATCCTGACCCAGCCGATCTCCAACGATCCGCAGGGCCCGGTGACGCGCTGGGGCGACGAGCGCTGGCAGCTCATCGTGCGCTGGGTGCTGAACGGCACGATCGCGGCGGAAATGCTCGGCGTCACCTCCAAGAATGTCGACGAGATGAAGGCCAATTCGAAGAACACCGAAGTGCGCCGCCTGCTCGGCGCCGAGGGTGGCTTCGGCGCGATGATGGGGCTCTCCAACGACTGGATGTACAACGCCATCAAGCAGGTCGGGAATTACGGCGAAAGCTATGAGCGCACCGTCGGCATGGGCTCCGCGCTGAAGCTCGAGCGCGGCCAGAACCAGCTCTGGACCAAAGGCGGCCTGCTCTTCACCCCGCCGTTCCAGTGAGAGTGACGCTCGGACGCCTTCGCTCGACAATGAAGCGCAGCCGTCATTCCGGACAAGACGCGTAGCGGCGCCGATCCGGAATCCATCGTAGCGCGCATTGCCCTCGATGGATTCCGGGTCACCGCTTCGCTCCGCCCGCAATGACGGCTGGCTTTCCTTCCAGCCTCCTGCCGGAGGAGCGCCTTTGGCCCCGATTCTATCCTTCATCAACGACAAGCGCGTCCGGGACTGGTTCTACCAGATCGCCCTGGTCCTGCTCCTCGTCGGGCTCACCGTCTTCTTCGTGCGCAATGCCTCGGAGAACATGGTCAAGGCCGGCATCGCCTCGGGCTTCGACTTCCTCTGGCGGACATCCGGCATCGAGGTGCCTTTCGTCCTGACCGGTTATACCCAGTCGGACGACATCTTCGCGCTGTTCTGGGTCGGCGTCGCCAACACCATGCTGGTGAGCGTGATCGCGATCGCCCTGGCGACCCTGCTCGGCTTTGCGCTCGGGATCGCCAGGCTGTCCTCGCACTGGCTGCTCTCGACGATTGCCGGTGCCTATATCGAGTTCGTCCGCAACATCCCGCTGCTGTTCTTCGTGTTGTTCTGGTATTTCGGCGTCATCGCCGCGCTGCCGCAGCCGCGCCAGAGCCTCAGCCTGTTCGGCGTCGCCTTCCTCAACAACCGCGGCATCACCATCCCGCTGCCCGATGCGCCCGGCAATTTTCGCTGGGCGGCGCTGGCGGTGCTCGTCTCATGGGCCGGCTACTGGCTGGCCAGCGCCTGGGCGCGCAGGCGCAAGGAGCGCACCGGACAGGATGCACCGCTGCTCGCCCTTGGGCTTGTCCTGATCGTAGCGGTCCCGGCGCTCGCCATCGCCTGGGCCAGCCTCGCCACGCGCTGGGACATCCCTGTCCTGCGCGGCTTCAACTATCGCGGCGGCTTCGTCGTCATCCCTGAATTCGTGGCGCTGCTCGCGGCGCTCGTCACCTATACCGCCGGCTTCATCGCCGAGATCGTGCGCGGCGGCATCGAATCCGTGGCAAAGGGCCAGAGCGAGGCCGCTTCGGCACTGGGCCTGCGCCCCGGCCGGATCCTCAGTCTCGTCGTCATCCCACAGGCGCTCAGGGTGATGACCCCGCCGCTGACCAATCAGTATCTCAACGTGCTCAAGAACTCGTCCTTCGGCGCGGCGATCGCCTATCCCGACGTGGTCAGCCTGTTCATGGGCTCGGCGCTCAACAATACCGGTCAGGCGATCGAGATCATCGCCATGACGCTGGCGGTCTATCTCGTCATCGGGCTCGCGGTCTCCGCCCTGATGAACTGGTACAACGCCCGTATCGCCCTGGTGACGCGATGACCCGCACCTCCTCCCTCTCCCTCTGGCGCGAGCGCCTGTTCGGCACGCCCTTCACCGGCTTCACCAGCGTGGTGCTGGTCGCGCTGATCGCCTGGCTCGCGATACCGCTGATCCGCTGGGCCGTGATCGACGCGACCTGGGTGGGCTCGACCAGGGCCGATTGCGCGCCCGGCGGCGCCTGCTGGGTCTTCATCCGCGCCCGCTTCGGCCAGTTCATGTACGGGCTCTATCCCGTCGACCAGCGCTGGCGCGTCGATCTCGCCGGCATCGCCTTCGTGCTGGGGATCGCGTCGGTCGTCCTGGCGCCGCAGCGCTTCAAGCTCAAGCTCGGCCTCGCCATGCTGGTCGTCCTGCCGCCCCTCGGCATCTGGCTGCTCTCGGGCGGCTTCGGCCTGCGCTATATCGAGACGCGCGACTGGGGCGGGCTGATGCTCACCCTGTTCATCTCGATCTATTCGAGCCTGATCGCGATCCCGCTCGGCATCCTCTTCGCGCTCGGCCGCCAGTCGGAACTCAGGATCATCCGGCTGATCAGCGTCATCTTCATCGAGTTCTGGCGCGGTGTGCCGATCATCGCGGTGATCTTCCTGGCCTCGCTCCTGCTGCCCTTGATCCTGCCCGGCGGCATCGGCATCGACCGGCTGGCGCGGGCCGTGATCGGGCTCGGCTTCGTCATCGCCGCCTATATGGCGGAGGCGGTGCGCGGCGGCCTGCAGGCCCTGCCCAGGGGCCAGCGCGAGGCGGCGACCGCACTCGGCCTCAACTACTGGAAGGCGACCGGCCTGATCGTCCTGCCGCAGGCCTTGCGCATCTCGCTGCCGGCGATGACCAACGAGTTCATCGCGCTGATCAAGAACACGACGCTGGTTCTGGTCGTCTCGATCCTCGACCTGCTTGGCATTGCCCAGGCATCGCTCGCCGATCCCAACTGGGTCGGCATGAACATGGAGGCCTATGTCTTTTCGGGCGCGATCTACTGGCTGATCTGCTTCGCGCTCTCGCGCTGGAGTCGCTCGCTGGAGAAGAAGCGGAGATTGTGAGCATCCGCACTGCCGTCATGCTCGAGCGAAGCGAAGCCCGGATCCGGCAATCTCAGGCAGGATGAGGCTTACGAAGCCCTTTCGACAGGCGATGCTCGGGGCAGGCCCGAGCATGACGCGCCTGTCGAGCAGACAACAAAAAACCGGCCTTGCGGCCGGTTCTTTTTATTCGATGCTGCGAAGCCCGATCAGGCCCGGACCTTGCTCCGGTCACGCCGGCGGTCGGCGGCGGGCTGGTAGGCGATGCGGGCGTGATGGCTGCAATAGGGCAGTCCGGACTGCGAACGTGCCCCGCAAAAGCGGAACTCCGGTGTCGTCGGATCGCCCATCGGCCAGCGGCACATATACTCGCGCAGGTCCATGATGGTGACCCGCTCCGAGAACGGAATCACCACGTCCTCGGACGGCAACGGCGTGGTTGCCACCTCGATCTCTGCCTCGGGGGACAAATCGGGCGCCAGCGCATGCGCGCCGCGCGTCGGGGCGGGGTTGGCCATCGGATGACTCGGCGCGCGGGCCGGTGTCGCCTTGCGCGGGGCGTTGCTGCGCGGCGAGGCCGGCTGTGCCGCGCTCTTGGCCCGGCCCGAGAGGCCGAGGCGGTGAACCTTGCCGATCACCGCATTACGCGTGACACTGCCCAGCTCGGCCGCGATCTGGCTGGCGCTCAGCCCATCGCTCCAGAGCTTCTTGAGCAGCTCGACGCGCTCTTCCGTCCATGCTCCGGCTTCGTTCATCCGCATCACCTGTCTTGTCCGGCGGGTCTCTCGCGAGGCCTGCCTTTAAGGGCGCTTCGTGACGGAATCCGGGACCGGCGGCTTATGTCGCTGAGACAAAGCCGTTACTGTCGCAACAGACGGTACAGGAGGCGCCGCACGAAATGTCGTATCTGACGAGGCCGACCATACAAGCTGAGGTGACTCGCGAACAAGAGTCGGCGAATCGGAATTGGGCTTTTCCCCAGGCGATTGGCGATTGCGCGGTCAAGCGAATCCTTTCGGCAACACTGTCCCTGCGGCATTGAATTGACAGCCGCGGTCGCCTTAAGCATATTTATCCACAAGGTGACGCCGCCCGCTCGGGCGGCGCTTATGTTTGGCGGATCAAGGTCCCGACGATGCGGATGACGGCGCGACGAGAGATCGGGAGCTGGGTGCGACGATAACGTCGCCACCGGGTCGTATCATGGCTGCATCGTGCAGCGTCCACCCCGGATCGTCGTTTTCCGTCCAGCGCCAATCCGTTTCTCACCCGTCCCCCTCGCGAGGATCTTCGTCTCATGGCTCCCGCCCCTGTTTCCGACAGCCAGTCCGTGCTCGTCCCGACCTATGCCCGTGCCCCCGTCGCCTTCGAGCGCGGCGAAGGTCCGTGGGCAATCACGGCGGACGGCACGCGCTATCTCGATTTTGGCGCCGGCATCGCGGTCAACGCGCTTGGCCATGCCCATCCCCACCTCGTCAAGACGCTGACCGAGCAGGCCGGCAAGATCTGGCACACCTCTAACCTCTATGGCGCGCCGGATGCCGAGCGGCTGGCCCGCCGCCTGTGCGAGGCAACCTTCGCGGAACGCGTCTTCTTCACCAATTCGGGCGCCGAGGCGAACGAGTGCGCCATCAAGATGGCCCGGAAATACCACGCCGCGAAGGGCCAGCCCGAGCGCTACCGCATCATCACCTTCGAGGGCGCCTTCCACGGCCGGACGCTGGCGACCATCGCCGCCGGCGGCCAGCAGAAGTACATCGACGGCTTCGGCCCCAAGGTCGACGGCTTCGACCAGGTGCCCTTCGACGACGAAAAGGGGTTGCGCGCCGCGATCACGTCCGAGACCGCCGCACTGATGATCGAGCCGATCCAGGGCGAGGGCGGCTTGCGCTCGGTGCCGGCCCGCTTCCTCAAGCTGCTGCGCGATCTCTGCGACGAAAACGGCCTGATGCTTGTCTTCGACGAGATCCAGACCGGCGTCGGCCGCACCGGCAAGTTCTTTGCCCATGAGATGTACGGCGTCACGCCCGACATCATGTCGATCGCCAAGGGCATCGGCGGCGGTTTCCCGATGGGCGCCTGCCTCGCGACCGAAGAGGCGGCCTCGGGCATGACGCTCGGCACGCACGGCACGACCTTCGGCGGCAACCCGCTCGCCATGGCCGTCGGCAATGCCGTGCTCGACGTCGTGCTGGCGCCGGGCTTCATCGACAATGTCGGCCAGATTTCGCTCAGGCTGAAGCAGTCGCTGGCCGAGCTCAAGGACAAGCACCCGGACGTCATCGCCGAAATCCGCGGCGAGGGCCTGATGCTCGGCCTCAAGCTGCACACGCTGAACACTGATTTCGTCAACGAAGCCCGCGCCCACGGCCTGCTCGTCATCGGCGCCGGCGACAATGTCGTGCGCCTGCTGCCGCCGCTGATCATCTCCGAGGCCGATGTCGCGGAAGCGGTATCGCGTCTCGACAAGACGGCGTCTGCTGTCGAGGCCACGCTGAAGCGTCCGGCCGCCGAATAATCCCGCCCCCAGAACCCACCAGCGAAGCGAAGGAAGCGCCCGTGACGCGCCATTTCCTCGATCTTTCCGATTTCTCCGGCGACGAACTGCGCGCCATCCTGCGCACGGGCGAGGAGATCAAGGCGCGACGCCGCACGCCCGCCGCCGCCGGCGACCGCCTGCTCGAAGGCAAGGTCATCGCGACCATTTTCGAACAGCCGTCCCTGCGCACGCGCGTCTCCTTCGATGTCGGCATCCGCGAGCTCGGCGGGTCGCCGATGATGGTCGCCGGCCATGAGATCGAGCTTGGCGAGCGCGAGACCATCGCGGATACCGCCCGCGTGCTGTCGCGTTATGTCGACGCGATCATGATCCGAATCCTGGATCACGACTCGCTGGTCGAGATGGCGAAATACGCCACTGTTCCGGTGATCAACGGCCTGACCAAGCGCCAGCATCCCTGCCAGGTCATGGCCGACGTCATGACCTTCGAGCAGCGCAAGGGCGCGATCGAGGGCAAGCGCATCGCCTGGACCGGCGATACCAACAACGTGCTGACCTCCTGGGTCCACGCTGCCGGCCGGCTCGATTTCGAGCTGTCCGTCGCGACGCCCGAGGAGCTGAGCCCCCCGCCGGCCCTGATCGCCTGGGCCAAGAAGCAGGGCGCCAAGATCAAGCTGACCAACCGTCCCGAGGAAGCGGTCGAGGGCGCCGATTGCGTCATCACCGATTGCTGGGTCTCGATGGGCGATGACAACGAAGGCACCCGCCACAACCTGCTGCGACCCTATCAGGTCGACGACAGGCTGATGGAGCGCGCCGAGAAGGACGCGATCTTCATGCATTGCCTGCCGGCCTCGCGCGGCGAGGAGGTCACGGATGCGATCATGGACGGCCCGCAATCGGCCGTTTTCGACGAGGCCGAGAACCGCCTGCATGCGCAAAAGGGCATTCTCGCCTGGTGCTTCGGCGGAGCGGCGGCCTGATGGCCGTGGACGAGATCATGAGCGCCACCGGGCTCGACGATCGGGTCATTCCCTTCGCCGTGCCCGATCTCGACGTGCGCGGCCGCGTCGTGCGGCTGGGCGCGTCGATCGACACGATCCTCGATCGTCACGGCTATCCCGAGCCCGTCTCGCGCGTGCTAGGCGAGGCCGCGGCACTCACCGTCCTGCTCGGCACGGCGCTCAAGTTCGAGGGCCGCTTCCAGCTTCAGACCAAGAGCGACGGCGCCATCCCGATGATCGTGGTCGATTTCAACGCGCCGGATAATTTCCGGGCCGTCGCCCATATCGACGAGGCCAAGCTCGCCGAGGCCATCGCGCTCGACAAGGTCTCGACCGGCGAATTGCTCGGCGAGGGCCATCTGGCCATGACCGTCGACCAGGGCTCGGCCACCACGCGCTACCAGGGCATCGTCGCGCTGAAGGGCCAGAGCCTCGAAGAGGCCGCGCATCAGTATTTCCGCCAATCCGAGCAGATCCCGACGCGGGTCCGGCTCGGCGTCGGCACCGTCACGACCGGCGGGCGGCCGCAATGGCGCGCCGGCGGCATCCTCGTGCAGTTCATGCCGCATTCGCCGGAGCGCCTGCGCGCGGCCGACATGCATCCGGGCGACGCCCCCGAAGGCCACGATATCCTGGCCGGAACCGACCCGGATGGGGTCGCCGACGATGCCTGGATGGAGGCCCGCTCGCTGGTCGAGACGGTCGAGGATCACGAACTGCTCGATCCGACGCTGGAAAGCGAGCGCCTGCTCTATCGCCTGTTCCACGAGCGCGGTGCCCGCGTCTTCGATCCGGTCGCCGTGCACGAGGCCTGCCGCTGCTCGCGCGAGCGCGTGCTCTCGATGCTGCGCGGCTTCGCAGCCGAGGATCGCAAGGCGATGATCGCCGATGACGGCACGCTCGGCGTCACCTGCGAATTCTGCTCGCGGCGCTATACCTTCGACCCGTCCGAGGTCGAAGAGGGGCAGGCGGCGGGCGAGTAAGTCTCTCCGTCATTCTCGGGCGCCGCGAAGTGGCGACCCGAGAATCTCATGCCAGAAGGGCGCGGTCGCCTCCCTCGTCAAGAGATGCTCCGGTCAAGCCCGAGCATGACGCTTGAAGCTACCCCGCCTGGCACTCCGCCATCAGCTTGCGCATGAAGGCCTCGCCGGCCGCCAGTTGCTCCAGCGTGATGTACTCGTCCGGCTGGTGCGCCTGGTCGATCGAGCCGGGGCCGCAGACCACGGTCGCAAGGCCCGCCTGCTGGAAATGCCCGGCCTCGGTGGCGTAGGCGACCGCGATCGTATGGTTGCGGCCGGAGAGCCGCATCGCCAGGCGCTCGGCTTCCGAGCCCGGATCGGGAGCCAGGCCCGGCACGTCCGAGGTCATCTGCGTCTCGATTGCCGAACTTGGCGCGGTCGAGCGCATCCGTGCCAGCACCTTGTCGGCCGCCTTCGCGAAGCGCGCCGGGCCGGCTTCGGGATCGGAACTCGGAACCGTCCGGATTTCCCAGAGGATCTCGCTGCGATCGGCCAGGATGTTGCGGGCGATTCCGCCATGGAAGGTGCCGATATGGACGGTGTCATAGGGCGGGTCGAAGCGGCCGCTCGTGTCCGGCCGCTGCCTGGCATCCTCCGCCATCTGGTCGAGCTCTGCGGCGAGCAGCGCGCCGGCATGGACGGCGCTGGCGCCGAGCTGTGGCTTGGAGGAATGCGCCGCGAAGCCTTTCACCACGGTCTGGAAGGTCCGCACGCCCTTATGCGCGTCGCAGATGTCGAGCAGGGTCGGCTCGCCGACGATGACGGCGCGGGGCCGCGGCAGGCTCTTGCCCATGGCATTGATGCCGTCGACCACGCCGAGGCAGGTCACCTCCTCGTCATAGGACAGGAAGAGGTGGATCGGCGTCTTGAGGTTCGCGGCCAGGAAATCCGGCACCAGCGCCAGCCCGAGCGCGACGAAGGCCTTCATGTCGACGGCGCCGCGGCCATAGGCCTTGCCATCTTCGACATGCAGCGTGAACGGGTCGCGGCTCCACGCCTGGCCTGCCACCGGCACCACGTCGGTATGGCCGGAGAGCACGACGCCGCCGCGATCCTGCGGGCCGAGTGTGGCGAACAGCGCCGTCTTGTCGCCGGTCTCATTGGGGAAGCGCACGGAGGAAACACCCCAGCCGGCGAGGTAATCCTCGACGAAGTCGATCAGCGGCAGATTGGACTTGTCGCTCACGGTGTCGAAGGCGACGAGGCGGGCGAGCATTTCGAGCGGCGTGTAGCGCTGCCCGGCTTGAACGGAGGCGGTCAATGCAGAACCTTCTTCACATAGGGGGAATCGAGCGGGAAGAGCGGCACCTCGACATCGAAGATCGTGCCGCTCTCATCCTGCATGGCGTAGAAACCGTGCATCGAACCATCCGGCGTCGTCAGCGGGCAGCCTGACGTGTAGTTGAAGCTCTCGCCGGGCCGCAGCACCGGCTGCTTGCCGACGACGCCCTCACCGCGAACCTCATGCACCTCGCCGCGCCCGTCGGTGATGAACCAGTGCCGGGTCATCAACTGCACCGTCTGCGTCGAAAGATTCACGATCTCGATCTGATAGGCCCAGAAATAGCGGCCCTGCGCATGCGAGGATTCCGCATCCATGAAACGCGGCGCCGCAGTCACGCGCACGCCATGCGTCTGGGCCTGGTACATCGAAGGCTCCGCCTTGGCCGGTCGCGGCCTTGCCGCTGTGCTGTGTTATCGGCCAGCCGGCGCCAGCGTCAATGCGGCTGTGCGGCGATTCTGGCGTGGACAACCCGGCCCCCCCGCGCATGCCCCTATCCACCGTGCTTGGCCTTGGGGGTCGCGTTCGCTAGCTATGACCGATTGTCCCCTGCGGAGCGCGCATGCTGACCTTCAAGCCCGGCATTCAGCCCGACAGCTCCATCCGCGCCTTCATCGAGGCGGGGGCGATCACGCTGGCCCGGCCGCCGGCCGAGGGACAGATCCAGCCCGCGAGCCTCGATCTGCGCCTGGGGGCGCGGGCCTATCGCGTCCGTGCCTCGTTCCTGCCCGGACCGGAGCGCACGGTGCACAGCCGGATCGAAGACCTCTCGCTGCACGAGATCGACCTGACGCAGGGCGCGGTGCTGGAGACCGACTGCGTTTATATCGCCGAACTGATGGAAGGCCTGCGCCTGCCCAAGGGACTGCGCGCAGCCGCCAATCCGAAGAGCTCGACCGGTCGGCTCGACGTCTTCACCCGCGTCATCACCGATCGCGCCCGCGAGTTCGACCTTGTCGAGGACGGCTATGAAGGCCCGCTCTTCATCGAGATTTCGCCGCGCACCTTCCCGGTGCTGGTCCGTTCCGGATCGCGCCTGTCGCAGATCCGCTTCCGCGCCGGCGAGACCCGGCTCGACGACCGAGCACTCGGCGAGATCCACGCCCGCGAGACGCTGGTCAGCGCGGCCGAGCCTTCCTTCCAGGGCGGCGTCGCCGTCAGTGTCGATCTCTCCGGCTTCGACGGTCTGCTCGGCTATCGCGGCAAGCACCACACGGCGCTGATCGACGTCGACCGCGTGGGCGTCTATCGGCCCGCCGATTTCTGGGAGCCTATTGCCGACGACGGCTCGGGCAGCATGATCCTCGATCCCGGCCAGTTCTACATCCTTGCCTCCAAGGAGGCGGTGCATGTTCCGCCGGACTATGCTGCCGAGATGACGCCGTTCGACGCGCTGGTCGGCGAGTTCCGCGTCCACTATGCCGGCTTCTTCGACCCGGGCTTCGGCCATCGCGCCGCCGGCGGACAGGGGGCGCGCGCCGTGCTCGAGGTCCGCTCTCGCGACGTGCCTTTCATCATCGAGGATGGCCAGATCGTCGGCCGCTTGGTCTACGAAAGCATGGCGGCCCGGCCGGAGGCGCTCTACGGCGCCGACCTCAAGTCTAACTATCAGGGCCAGGCCCTGAAGCTCTCCAAGCACTTCATCAGCTGAGCGGCACTCGCTCGTCCGCAATCGCCGGGATCGCCAGCGATTCCCGGATGACACCTGGGCTCGGACCCGCTATGAACGCGGACCTGCCGCGCGCTGCTTCGCCAGCGTGAAGGGCATGCGGGCGTAGTTCAGTGGTAGAACGTCAGCTTCCCAAGCTGAATGTCGTCGGTTCGATCCCGATCGCCCGCTCCAAATATCTCGTGGAACGTCAGCCCGGCACGACAGCCCTACCGCTGATCTAGCGTTCCTGATGTTCCCCAACGCGTTCCCCATGATCTGTTCAGGCCTCGTTCCCGGCCGCGCGATGCGCGACCCTGGCCTTTCCGCGCGAATAGCGGGCCGTCGTCGAGGCCTGAGCGTGCCCAACCGACCCGCAGATCGTATCGAGATCTGCACCCGCACCCTCGGATTCTGAGATCGCGCCGGCGCGCGTCCGCGTTAGAGCATCGGCCCGAAACGTGCGTGCGGTTTCGGGAAAGCCGATGCAACATCAAACACCTAGATCATCGGGTCGAATACGATATTCAGTCCGATGATCGAGGACCGTGGCGTCGCAGGGTGGGTTGTCAGGCGAGAGACCGCACGGCGTTCCTGATCGTGTCGAAGATGCGATCGATCTCGCTCTCCGAGATGATCAGCGGCGGGGACAGCACGAGCGCGTCGCCGGCCGTACGGAGCAATACGCCGTTCTCGAAGCAGAAATTGCCTGCCGGCACGCTGCGGCTCATTGGCTCGTCCTTCGGAGCGATCTCGATCGCCGCCAGCAATCCGATATTGCGGATGTCGACGATATGAGGCTCTCCCTTCAGAGAATGAGCCCGTTCCTCCCAATAAACCGCCATTCTGGCGGCACGAGCGAAGATGTCCTGCTCCTCGTAGACATCGATTGAGGCGAGGGCAGCCGCACAGGCAAGGGGATGACCCGAATAGGTATAGCCGTGCATCAGCTCGATCGCACTTTCGGGCCCGTTCATGAAGCCGTCATAGACTTTGCGAGATGCAATCACGCCGCCCATGGGCACCGCGCCATTGGTCATGCCCTTGGCGCACGTAATCATGTCCGGCGTTACGCCCAGGGCTGCCGATCCGAAGGCCGCGCCCAGTCGGCCGTAGCCTGTAATGACCTCGTCGAAAATCAGCAGGATGCCGTGCTTCTCGGTGATGGCACGCAGTTTTTCGAGATAATGTTTGGGCGGAGGCAGGACACCGCCCGATCCTGTGACAGGCTCCACGATCACCGCGGCAATCGTTGACGCGTCGTAGATCTGAACCATCGCCTCGAGTTCATCGGCGAGATGGGCCCCCCATTCCGGCTGCCCCTTCGAGAAGGCCTGCTTCTCCCGGTTGTAGGTGTGGGAAAGATGGGCAACCCCTGGCAAGAGCGGCCCGAAATCGCGCTTCTGCCTGCCGATGCCGCCGACCGCGAGCCCGCCAAAGCCCATTCCATGGTAGCCTTTGGCACGACCGATCAGCATGGTGCGATGGGCTTCGCCGCGAGCCCGGTGATAGGCGCGCGCGATCTTGAGCGCCGTGTCGACCGCTTCCGAACCGGAGTTCGTGAAGAATACCCTGTCCATTCCGGGTGGAGTCAGCGTCGCTATGCGCTCCGCAGCCTTGAATGCGAGGGGATGGCTCATCTGGAACGAGGAGACATAGTCGAGATGCCCGGCCTGCTCGCGGATGGCCGCTGTAATGCGTTCTTGGCCGTGGCCCGCGTTCACACACCAGAGCCCGGCCATCCCGTCCAGAATCTCGCGGCCGTCTGCTGTCGTGTAGTACATCCCCTTGCCGGCGACGAAGAGGCGCGGGTTGGCCTTGAAGCTACGGTTCGGCGTGAATGGCAGCCAGTACGGATCAAGTCCCTCACGGCTGAGATTCATCTGCGGAACGATCGTCATGACATTCTCCCGAGCCCAGCGCGCTGGCGTTCGAGGTTCAGCGCGTAGTGGGATTATGTCATCATAAAATACATTTCACAATTGGCTCAGCTCCTGGGCTCCTGAGGCGAGAGGCTGACCTCTCGGGCGCGATCGAGATGGCGTCGCAGGAGGGCGGCCGCGACCTCGCGCTCGCCTTCCTGCAGGCGTTCGATGATCTCGATATGCTCGCGACACGAGACCGCAACGCGCTCGGGGCCATAGCGCCACGAGTAGTTCGAGTACCGCCGCAGGCGGCTCTGCTGCTGGAGTGCGAGCACGAGGAAGCGGTTGCCGCTGGCGGCCATCAAGCCTTCATGGAATTCGCAATTCATCTCGAAGAGCGCGACGCTGTCGTTCTGGTTCCAGGGGCGCATGAGTGTCGCTTCGTGGCGGCGTCGCATATCCGCAAGCCAGGCCGGGTCGGGGGCGAAAGAAGCCTCGAGAACCGCTGCTGGTTCGATGATGCGGCGGAAAGCATAACCCTCGATGATGGCTGCATTGTCGTTAAGTGGAGAAAAGAGCCACCCATGCCCCGGGCGGCGCTCGACCATGCCGGCCTCCGCCAATTTATTCAGGACCCGCAGCAACAGCGGTCGCCGGATGTCATAGCGCCTCATCATGTCTGCTTCGGAGGCCTGTGAGGGCAGGGTGCCGGCAACGCGATCCTTGGCGACGCGCACGCAATAGGCGTCGAGTTCCGACGAGCCGCTGCTGTACTCGCTGTCGGACATCTCTTCGGCCGGCCGTGATAGCGCATAGCCGCCATTGGGAAGGGCTACGACAAGGCCGCGCTCGGCGAGGTGTCGCAGCGCTGCCCTGATGGGTGTGCGGGAGACCTGCAGGCGCCGCGCCAGCGAAGCCTCGGGCAGGCGGTGCCCCAGTGGGACAGCGTCATGTCGAATGGCCTCCAGGATGCGCGGCAGCAGGTCCCGCTGCAATTTGCTCGGAGGATCGAAGGTCGGAGCTGTCGGTGTCGCCTTCTCGTGTTTCATGGTTTGACAAAATACATATTCTTGGCCTCCATAGGAAGACGCGCAGTCGGAGCCTATGATGTCGTCCAGCCAGGCTACAGCGATGCCCCCGACCATCGGATCGGCCGAGGCGGCTTTGTGGCAGCTCGACGCCTCGGAGCTGGCCAGGCTGATCGTTGAGGGCGAGGTTTCAAGCCGCGAGGCTGTGAGCTCCTGTCTCGCTCGCATGGATGCGGTCAACGGTACATTGAACGCCGTCGTGCGCCGCTTCGATGCGGAGGCACTGCTCGCTGCCGACGCCGCTGATGAAATGAGGGCGCGCGGTGAGGCGCTCGCCCCGCTTCACGGCGTCCCCATCACGGTCAAATGCAATATCGACCAGAAGGGCCACCCCACCGATGGCGGCGTCGGGGCCTATCGTGATCTCGTCGCCGACAGCGACAACCCGGTCGTCTCCAACCTTCGCGCAGCCGGCGCCGTGATCATCGGCCGTACGAACACGCCGTCCTATTCAATGCGCTGGCACACCGAAAACGCGCTCCATGGCGCGACGCTCAACCCCTGGCGCGCCGACATTACGCCCGGCGGATCGAGCGGAGGTGCCGCGGCTGCTGTCGCCGCAGGGATCGGGCCGATCGCGCATGGCAACGACATCGCCGGCTCCGTGCGCTATCCGGCCTATTGCTGTGGGCTCGTTGGTCTGCGCCCAAGCTATGGGCGCGTGCCGTCGAGCAACGCGACAGCCAAGGGGCTGGCCTCGATTTCGTCGCAGCTCATGGCGGTCCAGGGGCCGCTGACGCGCAACGTGCGCGATTGCGAACTCGCTTTCGAAGCGATGGCGCGGCCGAGCGTACGTGACCCGCGTTGCGTCGCGCCGGCGCCATTTCCGCCCGATTCAGGGCCTTTGCGCGTCGCACTGGTGAGCAAACCCAGGAATGCCGTCGTCCATCAGGCAGTGACGGCGGCCGTGATCAGCGCGGGTCGCGCACTCGAGGCTGCCGGCGTCATTGTCGAAGAGGTCGAGCCACCTGATCTTGCCGCAATCGGTGATCTCTGGAGCAAGCTTGCCGTGGCCGATGTGATGGCGGGGCTGCAGCCGCTGATCGCGGAAAATGGCGATGACGGGATACGCCGGGCGGTCGCGCTCTGGTCTGAAGTCTTCCCGCGTTACAGCGCCGCAGACACTTTGACGGCGCTTGGCGAGCGTTTGCTTGCGCTGCGCAACTGGCAGCTTTTCTTCGAGACCTATCCGGTCGTGGTCATGCCTTGTTCGTACGCGCCTCCGCTTCCGGTCGGCTTCGACGTGCAGGATGCTGCCGAGACGGCCCGCGTGCTGGCCGCGCAAAGTCCGCTGATGGCGATTTCGGTGCTGGGCCTGCCGGGGCTGGCGGTGCCGACAGCGCCGCGTGACGGCATACCATCGGGCGTTCAGGTTGTTTCCGGCCGTTTTCGCGAGGACCTCTGCTTCCGGGTCGGGACGATCATCGAAGCCGGTCTCGACCGGGCAACCCCGCTCGATCCGCGCCCGATAGGAGCATATTGATGGCCCTCATCCGCCGTCACGGCGTCAAGCTTTCGGCTTATGACTTCGGACGTACGACGATCCATGCCTGTCAGGCCGATCCGCGCTTCTCCTGGTGCGCCTATGTGCCGGAGGACTACGAAGAGGCCGGCTCCGAACACTATCGGCTGCTGGTCGCGGTCCACGGCACGATGCGCGACATGGTCGCTTATCGCGACGATTTTATCCCTTACGCCGAGCAGACCCGGAGCATCGTGCTGGCGCCATTGTTTCCCGCCGGCATTACCGGCCCCGGCGAACTCTCGTCATACAAGCTGATGACGCCATCGGCGGTGCCCTATGACACCATCCTGCTGTCGATGGTCGACGAAGTGCGGGCGCGCTACCGGATCGCAGGCGACCGGTTTGCGCTCTATGGCTTCTCCGGCGGCGGGCATTTCGCGCACCGCTTCTTCTATCTCCATCCCAAGCGGCTGTCCGCGGTCTCCATCGGCGCTCCGGGCATCGTGACGCTGCTCGATTTCGAGCATGATTACTGGGTCGGCGTGCGCGATTTCGAAAAGGTGATGGGCAGGCCGATCGACCTGGAAGCGATGCGTCAGGTCGCTGTCCAGATGGTCATCGGGGGCGATGATACCGAGACCTGGGAGATCACCCTGGCGAAGAACTCGCCGCTGTGGCGCGAAGACGGCGCGATCGCGGGTGTCGACCGGCCCGAGCGCCTGCGCAGCCTCAAATCGAGCTTCGAGAACCACGGCATAGCCGTTCGTCACGACACCGTGCCGGGCATTGCTCACCGCCACGCTGGGCTGGTCCCGGCGGTCAGCGACTTTCTGGCTCAAGCGGTGCCTCGCCCGTAATGCGCGCCTTTTCCCCGAATTCCTGATGGAGACCGACCATGCGACGTAGCATCTGCCTTGCCGTTCTCGTCGCATTGGTCACGGGATCAGCCCTTGCCCAACCTGCTCCCACGGCCGGGCGGCTGGCGATCGCGCTGAACGCGGATATCCGCAGCCTCGAGCCAGGTGTGAACCGCGACACCAATACCGACACGGTCGTTCACCAGCTCTTCGAGGGCCTCGTCGCCTACAAGACGGATCTCGATGTCGGGCCCGCGCTCGCCGAGAGCTGGACGCTGACCAACGACGGCAGGACTTATTCCTTCAAGCTTCGTCCAGCCCTCTTCCATAATGGCAAGCCCGTCACATCGGCCGAGATCAAGTGGTCGTGGGATCGTCTCAACCAGTCGTCCGCCTGGACCTGCCGGCCGGTCTTCAACGGTCAGTCGGGCGCCAAGGTTGTGTCGGTCGAGACGCCGGACCCGCAGACGATCGTGTTTAACCTCGACCGGGCGAGTGCGATTTTCCTGAAGCAGCTGGCCAATATCCAGTGCCACGTGCTGGCGATGCACCCTGAAAGCGTCGATGCGGAAGGCAAATGGACCAAGCCGATCGGCTCCGGACCCCTCAAGCTGCGCGAATGGCGCCGGGCGGAGTACATCCTGCTCGACCGGTTCGAGGCGTATCGCGGCAGCACGGCACCCGCCAATGGCTTCTCCGGCGCGCGCGACATGAAAGTGGACCAGGTCATCTTTCAGGTCATTCCCGATACCAGCGCACGCGAAGCCGCCCTGGTGACCGGTGCCGTCGACATCCTCCACGATATCGAGCCCGAACAGATGAGTGCCATGAAGCAGCGCGGCATGCGTGTTCTCAGCACCCCGGGGCTCGGATGGTCGACGTTGCTGATGCAGACGGACGACCCTTTGCTGTCGAACGTCAAGATTCGTCAGGCCGTGGCGCATGCGATCGACATCAAGCAGATTGCCGAAGCCCGGACGCTCGGCATGGCACCTGCGAATGCCTCGGCTGTCAGCAGCTCAACCGCCTTTTACAACGAAGGTTTCGCTGCTTGGCCGGCCTATGACCCTGCTCGCGCCAAGGCTCTGCTGAAGGAGGCGGGCTACAAGGGCGAGCCGCTGCGCATACAGACCAACAGGCAGTATCAAGCCATGTACCAGAATTCGGTGATGATCGAGCAGATGCTCACCGAGGCCGGGTTTTCAGTGAAGCTTGACGTCATCGACTGGGCCACGCAGCTGTCGAACTACCTCAATGGCCGGTTCCAGATGCAGTCCTTCGGATTTTCGGGCCGCTTCGATCCAGCGCTGATGTATGCCGCCTTTGTCGGCGACAAGACGAAGTTCAAGACGGCGCAATACGGCGAACCCGCAGCGGTTGAGCTCCTCGGACAGCTCGACACCACCAACGATCCCGCGGTTCGCGGCAAGCTCTTCGCAGCCCTTCACGCCAAGGTTCAGGCCGATGTTCCCATCGTTGGCTTGTATTTCGCACCGATCATCGAAGCGGTGCATCCTCGCATCGAGGGGTATGTCTCATGGCCTGCCAATCGCCCGATCACATGGGGCGTCTCCAAGCGCTAGAGTATCCTCCCTAAAGGTGGCACGTGGTTTTTGGACAAAGCCGATTAAGAATCAAAGCGCTAGAGCATCGGGCTGAGGACGATATTCGGTCCGATTCCCTGATCTCAGCATGTCGAAGAATCGACTCTGCGCTGCGCGGGCAGCTCAGCCGGCGCGTTCGGCGATGGCGGTCCCTGCCGCCCAGCCTGACGACCATGCCCATTGAAAGTTGTAGCCGCCAAGCCAACCGGTGACGTCGACCACTTCACCGATGAAGTACAGGCCGTCGACCGCCCTCGCTGCCATCGTCCGTGAGTCGAGGCCCGATGTATCGACCCCACCGAGCGTCACCTCGGCGGTCCGGTAGCCCTCCGATCCGATCGGCATGACGTCCCAGCCCTGAATCGTGGACGCGATCGCGGCGATCTTCTTGTCGCTGGCGTCGCCGATGGGCCCCGCCCAGCCATGGGCGTCTGCAAGATGAGCCGCCAATCGCTTCGGCAGCATCTCACCAAGCGTATTCAGGATGCTTCTGCGGCCATTTTCCTGTCTGGAAGCGCGCAAGGCGGCAAACACGTCCAGCTTCGGCAGGAATGCGATCCTGATCGATTCCGTCTCACGCCAATAGGACGAAATCTGCAGGATAGCAGGGCCGGAAAGACCGCGATGGGTGAATAGCAACGCCTCGTCGAATGTCGCCTTGCCGCAGGTGACCCGCGCATCCGCGGCGACGCCGGCCATGTCCCGGAACCCGGCCAGAACGTCTTCGCCGAATGTCAGCGGCACCAGGGCCGGGCGTGTTTCCGTCACCGCCAGGCCAAACTGGCCGGCGATCTGATAGCCCAGGCCGGTGGCTCCCATTTTCGGGATGGATTTTCCGCCGCAGGCCACGACAAACTGCCGGCAGCGGATTGTCCCGGCGCCTTCTCCGCCAAGCCCGACGGCAAAACCGTCATCCAGCCGTTCCAGGCTTTCCAATGTGGTCCTGAGGCGCAATTCGCAGGCTGCGCGCGCCATCTCATCCAGCAGCATGGCAATGATATCCTTGGCGGAATCATCGCAGAAAAGCTGCCCGAGCGTTTTCTCGTGATAGGCGATGCCATGCTTTTCAACGAGCGCGACGAAATCATGCGGTGTGTAGCGGCCGAGCGCCGACTTCGCGAAATGCGGATTGCTCGACAGGAAATTGCGCGCGCTCGTTCCGATATTGGTGAAGTTGCAGCGGCCCCCGCCCGAAATGCGGATTTTCTCGCCCGGTGCCTTGGCATGATCGACGACGACAACGCGCCCGCCGCGGGCTGCGGCGTGGCTCGCGCACATCATTCCCGCGGCGCCGGCGCCCAGGATGACTGTGTCGTAACGCTCAATCGACATCGAATGTGGCGAGCCCCAAGAATCGTTCCGTCGGCCGATGCGCAGTGTTGCGCAA
>SEEM01000029.1 GCA_004144595.1 Hyphomicrobiales bacterium | reverse complement strand
GCGCCGAGGTCGAGATGCTGCCGGTCAGCGAGATCGAGGGGTAGCGATTGGCCTCGGCCTGGCCGATCCGCCCCGATGTCCGCTCGGCCGAGCGTGTCCTCGCGCAGGCGACGGCGCAGATCGGCCAGGCCGAGGCCAATCGCTACCCCTCGGTCTCGCTGACCGGCAGCATCTCGACCTCGGCGCTGAAACTCGGCGATCTCGCCAAGAACAGCGCCATCGGCTGGTCGATCGGGCCGAGCCTCAGCGTCCCCATCTTCAACGGCGGCGAGCTGGCGGCAGCGGTCGACGCGGCGCGCGCCCGGCGCGACCAGCAGGATGCGGCGCTCAGGCTCGCGGTGCTGACCGCATTGCAGGATGTCGAGGACAATCTCGTCGGCCTGCGGCAGCAGCGGCTACGGCTGGGCAGCCTGACCGAGGCCGCCCGTGCCTCGGGCGAAGCAGCACGGCTCTCCCGCGCGCTCTATACGGCGGGTACCGCGAGCTTCCTCGACGTACTCGAAGCCCAGCGCACGCTTTACAGCTCCGAGGAATCGCTGATCCAGAGCCGGGTCGCGCTCGCCACCAGCTTCATCGCCCTCAACAAGGCGCTGGGCGGCGGCTGGCTCCGGCCAGTCGATGTCTCGGCCCCGGCCGTCATCGACGGCGAGACCGGCCCGCGCCCGCGCCTTATTCCGATCGAGGAGCCGCAACCATGAGGCTGCGCCGACTCCTACTCCCTGCCCTGATCATCGCTGCGGCCGGCGGCTATTATTGGTGGCAGGCCCGCCAGCCCTCGCCGGCCGAGACCGTCAACCTGCCGAGCAGCGAAGCGGTGATGGGCAATGTCGAGGAGGCCGTGCTGGCCTCCGGCGCGCTGGAGCCGGTCCGGCAGGTCAGCGTCGGCGCGCAGGCGACCGGCCGCATCGTCTCGCTCAAGGTCAAACTCGGCGACAATGTCGCGACCGGCGACCTGATCGCCGAGATCGACGGCATCACCCAGCAGAACGCGCTGCGCTCGGCCGAGGCCGATCTCGCCGCGCTCAAAGCCCAGCGCGCCGAGCGCAGCGCCAGCCTCACCTATGCCCAGGCCGTGCTCGCCCGGCAGAGGCAGATGGTCGGCCAGAACGCCGTCTCGCGCGACGCTTTCGAGAATGCCGAGATGACGGTGAGCGTGACCCGCGCCCAGATCGAGTCGCTCGATGCGCAGATCCAGTCGAGCCAGGTCAAGGTCGAGGATGCCCGCGCCAAGCTCGGCTATACCCGCATCACCGCGCCCAGCCCCGGCACTGTGCTCGCCATCGTCGCGCAGGAAGGCCAGACGGTGAATGCGGTCCAGTCCGCACCGACGGTCGTGGTGCTGGGCGACGTCTCGACCATGACGGTCAAGGCCAAGATCTCGGAAGCCGACGTGCTTCGGGTCAAGGCCGGGCAGGAGGTCTATTTCAGCGTGCTCGGCGCGCCGGAGCGGCGCTTTCCCGGCAAAATCTCCTATGTCGAACCGGCCCCCGACAGCCTGAAGACGCAGAATACGACGTCGTCCTCCAGCGCCAGCAGTTCGTCCTCGGCTGCCAGCACCAGCGCGGTCTACTATAACGCCCTCTTCGAGGTGCCGAACCCCGATGGGCGGCTGCTGACCTCGATGACGGCGCAGGTCACCGTCATCGTCGGCCGGGCACAGAACGTCCTCACCATCCCCTCGACCGCCGTGAGGCGCCGCGGCTCCAACGCCTTCGTCGATGTGCTCGGCCCCGACGGCAAGCCGGAACAGCGCAAGGTCACGACCGGCCTCGACAACAAGATCGTGGTCGAGATCACCTCCGGCCTGAAGGCGGGCGAGCGCATCGTCACCACGCGCAGCAGCGGCGGCCCGGATGCGACACGCCCGGCGCGCTCCCGGCGCTCCCCCTTTGGCTTCTGAGGCGCCCGTGACGGGCAAGCCGCTCATTCGCCTCGCCGGCGTCCGGCGCGATTTCGGCGAAGGCGAGGCCGCCGTCGCCGCGCTCGACGGCGCCGATCTCGTGATCGAGGCCGGCGAGATGGTCGCGATCGTCGGCCAGTCCGGCTCGGGCAAGTCGACGCTGATGAACATCATCGGCTGCCTCGATCGCCCGACCGGCGGCAGCTACGAGATCGACGGCCGCCCGACCCGCGACCGCGACCCGGACGAACTGGCCCGGCTCCGGCGCGAATATTTCGGCTTCGTCTTCCAGCGCTATCACCTGCTCTCGGAGCTGACCGCGCTCGCCAATGTCGAGGTGCCCGCGATCTATGCCGGCGTGCCGCCCGGCCCGCGCCAGAGCCGCGCCGCGCTGCTTCTGGAGCGGCTCGGGCTGGCGTCGCGCGCGACACACCGCCCATCCGAGCTTTCCGGCGGCCAGCAGCAGCGGGTCTCGGTGGCGCGCGCCCTGATGAACGGCGCCCGCGTCCTCCTCGCCGACGAGCCGACCGGCGCGCTCGACCGCAAGAGCGGCGAGGAAATGCTCGCGCTGATCGAGGAGCTGAACCGCGAGGGCCACACGGTCATCCTCGTCACCCACGACATGAATGTCGCCGCCCGCGCCCACCGCATCATCGAGCTCAGCGACGGCCGGATCATCGACGACCGCCGCACCGCGCCGCGCTCGGAAGCCGTGCCGCCGCCCTCCCCGGTCCCCGCGCCGGCCGGGCTGATGCGCGCCGGTTTCGGCCGCCTCAGGGAGGCGTTCGGCATGGCGGTGCGGGCGATGACCGCCCATAAGCTGCGCACGACGCTCACCATGCTCGGCATCGTCATCGGCATCGCCGCCGTGGTCAGTGTCGTCGCGCTCGGCGAAGGCGCCAAGCAGAACGTGCTCCAGAACATCTCCGGCCTCGGCACCAACACGCTGGAAATCTTTCCGGGCGCCGGCTTCGGCGATACCCGCTCGGGCCGGGTCAAGACGCTGACCGTGCCAGACGCTCAGGTCCTGGCCGCTCAGCCCTATGCGGCGAGCGTGACGCCGACGGTCACCACGAGCGCGACGATCCGGCTCGGCAATGTCGAGGCGACGGCGCAGGTCAACGGCGTCAGCGAGCGCTATTTCGACGTGCGCGGCAGCGTGCTGACACGCGGCGCTTTCTTCACCGCCGAGGATGTCCGCACGCTGGCACAGGACGTCGTCATCGACGAGAACACGCTGGGCGTGCTCTTCCCGAACGGCGCGGTCAACCCGATCGGCACGGTCTTTCTGATCGGCGCGGTGCCCAGCCGCATCGTCGGTGTGATGCGCCAGCAGCAGGGCGGCTTCGGCGGCAGCCAGAATCCGCAGGTCTTCATGCCCTACACCTCGGTGCAGGGCCGTTTCCTCGGCGATCTCTCGCTGCGTTCGATCACATTGCGCGTCGACGACGACACGCCGATGGCGGCTGCACAGGAGGCCGTGACGGAGCTCCTGACCCATCGCCATCGCGCCAAGGACTTCTTCATCTTCAACCAGGACGAGATCCGCAACACCATCACCGCCACCACCCAGACGCTGACGCTGATGATCTCCTCCATCGCCGTCATCTCGCTCCTCGTCGGCGGCATCGGCGTGATGAACATCATGCTGGTCTCGGTGATCGAGCGCACCGGCGAGATCGGCCTGCGCATGGCGGTCGGCGCCCGCCGCAGCGACATCATGCAGCAGTTCCTGATCGAGGCCTCGCTGGTCTGCTTCATCGGCGGCGCGCTCGGCATCGGGCTGGCGCTGGCCATCGGCTATGCCTTCGAGGCATCGGGCTCCCAGATGCGGTTCATCTATTCGGGCGAAGCCTTCGCCGTCGCCATCGGCTGCTCGACGCTGATCGGCCTGACCTTCGGCTTCCTGCCGGCGCGCAATGCTGCGAAACTCGACCCGGTCGCGGCGCTGGCGCGGGACTAGCCGTTCCTGCCGCGCCGCGGCGCCTCCGGCATGAGACGGTCTGCACTCGCGAGGATGCTGTCGGCCAGCGCCCGCGCCGCCGCCTGATGCGACTGGCCGCCGATGACGACGAATTCTATCGTCCCGAGAGGCGGCAGCCCCTCGCGCGGCTCGACCTCGGCCAGCCCCTGTGGAATCAGGCGCGCCGAATGCGCGGTGATGCCGAGCCCCGCCACCGTCGCCGCGCGCAGGCCCGCAAGGCTGCCGCTGGTGCAGGCGACGCGCCAGGACCGCCCCGCGCGCTCCAGCGTCTCGATCGCATGAACGCGCGTGATGCTCGGCGGCGGATAGAGCACGAGTGGGATGACCGGCTGCTCGGCCAGCCGCGCGCCTGGCCGGCCGGCCCAGACGAGGCGCTCCTGCCACGCGACCTCGCCGCGCGCGTCGCCCTTGCGGCGCTTGGCGAAGATCAGGTCGAGCTCGCCTGCGTCGTATTGCTCGTAGAGCAGGCCGCTGAGGCCAACCGTCAGCTCCAGATCGACCGCATGATGCTGCATGGCGAAGGCGGCCAGGATCTCCGGCAGCGCCGTATAGGCGAAATCCTCGGAGACCCCGAGCCGAAGTCGCCCGCGCAGGATCGAGCCGGCGAGATGCCGTTCGATCCGCAGCCCGGCCTCAAGCGCCTGTCGCGCGAAGGGCAGGATCGCATCCGCATCCGGCGTCGGGCGCACGCCATGGGTGTCCCGCTCCAGCAGGCGCCGGCCCAATCGCTTCTCAAGCCGCGCGACGTGCTGGCTGACCGAGGACTGGCGCAGGCCGAGTTGGCGCGCCGCCTCGGTGAAGCTCAGCGTTTCGCAGACCTTGAGCAGGCTTTGCAGAAGGACCGGGTCGAGCGGCTTCGGATCAGCGTCAATCATCATCATGATTCATGATAGCCGATATCGTAGCCAACATGGATCACAATGAAGCGGCGAGGGAATACAACGCGGCACCGCATCGGAAGGATCGCCCATGCTCCGCCGCACTTTCGCCCGCTTCGGCATCGACCCCTATCTGATCGCGCTCATTGCGACGGTCGCGATCGCGGCTGTCTTCCCCGCCCGTGGCGAAGGCGCCGTGATCGCCAATGACGCCGTTTCGATCGCGGTCGCCCTGCTCTTCTTCCTCTACGGCGCGCGGCTGTCGCCGACGGCGGTCTGGGAGGGCCTGCTGCACTGGCGCCTGCAGTCGCTGGTCTTCGCGAGCACCTATGTGCTGTTCCCGCTGCTTGGCCTGCTGCTGACCCGCATCTTCGCAGGCGTCCTGCCCTCGGAGCTGATCGCCGGCCTGATCTTCGTCTGCATCCTGCCCTCGACCGTGCAGTCCTCGATCGCCTTTACCTCGATCGCGCGCGGCAATGTTGCGGCGGCCCTGTGCAGCGCCTCCGTCTCCAATCTCTTCGGCATGGTGCTTACGCCGCTGCTCGTGGTGCTCCTGCTCGATTCGAAGGGCGGCGGCTTCAGCACGCGCGCCGTCGAGAGCATCGCCCTGCAGCTTTTGCTGCCTTTCCTGGTCGGGCAGTTGCTGCGCCGCTGGATCGGGCCGTTCCTGCAACGCCACAAGGCGCCGATCTCGCTGGTTGATCGCGGCTCAATTCTGCTCGTCGTCTATGCCGCCTTCAGCGAGGGCATGGTCGCCGGCATCTGGTCGCAGGTCACGCTCGCCGATCTCGGCCTGATCGTCGCACTCGACGTCGCCCTGCTCGCCGCGGTGCTGGCGATCACGACCTTTGCCAGCCGCCGCCTCGGCTTCTCGAAGGAAGACGAGATCGCCATCGTCTTCTGCGGCTCGAAGAAGAGCATGGCGAGCGGCATCCCGATGGCGAATATCCTGTTCCCTGGCCAGGCGCTTGGCCTGATCGTGCTGCCGCTGATGCTGTTCCATCAGGCCCAGCTCTTCGCCTGTGCCGTTCTGGCCCAGCGCTATGCCCGCCGCCCGGTCCAGACGAAAGCCGAAGCGCACGGCAAGGCTGAACAGGCCACCGGGCAGGCGTGAGTGTCCTCTCCGCTGCCAGCAGGGTATCTGGCCGTGCCTTGGAACAACCCGCTCTGCCATCGGTTTTTCATCGGCACGGCAAAGCCGTCACCCTCTCCGAAACCAGGATTTCCCGATGGATGTCGGGAAGCGATCATGGAGGCGAGACATGAAGCAGGCCGACAAGACCCATCATGAGATCCGTAAGATCGCCTACGGGCTCTGGATCAGGGACGGGCAGCCCGAAGGCCGCGATCGCGAACATTGGGAAGCCGCCAAGGAAATCTGGGCCTTCCGCAGCCATAACCACGTCCTCGACGAATCCGACGATGCGGATAAGGGAGCGACCAAGAAGCGCCGGCCCGCCTCCGCGGCGGCCTGACGGACCAGCCGGCATGGGTCGGCTGGAAAAATCCGATGACCAATCAGGCAGGCGCCGCGATGCGGCGCCTCAGTCTCAGGGGCAGACATACCCGGCAGGGTCGGGCTGGCAGCGTGCGCCCGTCGGCAGCACCAGCGCCCCGCGCTCGCGCTTCACATAATCGCCGTTCGGCAAGGTGAACCCGCCGGTATAGTCCGGCGTCACGCGCGTCCCGTCCGGCAGTTCGAGCTGCCCGCCGTCGCGAACGATACGCTTGGCGGCGGGCGCCGCACTCTGCTGAACAGGCTGGGGGCGGGAAGAGACACAGCCGGCGGCCAGAACGGCAACGAGGGTGGCGGCAATCGATATCCTGATCATGAACCTATCTTTGCCGCGCCTGACGGCCGCGTGCAACCCCGTCTAAGCCCCGCCCGACAGACCGGCGATGCCGATCTGAAAGACCGGGAAAAGCGCGAGGACCGGTATCGTAGGGTCGACTACGGCTTCGGCGCCGCGGGCAGGCCTTCGGGCAATGGCTTGCCCTCAGGGACCGTGTCCTTGCCATAATCGCGGTTCTGCTGTGAATCGGCGCCCCCTTGCGTCTCCGGACGGTTCGCACCGGAAGGTCGCCGCGCGCCTTCGCTGCTCACGCCAGGCGAACCGGGCGTTGCACCGGCGCCTTCCTTCGTGGGCGGATGAATGGATTGCGCCGTCGCTCCGCACGTCAGGAGAGCCAAGGCTGCGATAGCCAGGAAATGTCGCTTCATCAAACGCTCCGCATCTTTTCATGCGAACGCGTTCGCCCGAACCGGTGTTCCCCAGTCAGCTCAAGACCACACCAGATCCCTACGGAACAGGCGCGCCGGCTAAGGCAACCGAAAGCAGCAGCGACCCTGCGCCGGCTGAAGCGTCGATTGAATGAGGAGGTGATCGCCGTAAGACAGAGAGTGGCGGACAGGGAGGGATTTGAACCCCCGATACCCTTGCAGGTATGCCGCATTTCGAGTGCGGTGCATTCAACCACTCTGCCACCTGTCCGCGGTCGCCTTCGGTCGAAGCGAGGCGGTTACTACACAAGCCGCGCCCGGGGAGCAAGCCTCCCGAGCGGGAGAATCCACTCTTCCCCGCCGCTTTCGCTTGACCTGCCCCCGCCTTGCGACTATCGAGCACCGTCCGGCGCGGGGAAACTCGCGCCTGATCTCTTTTGGCATGTGCGCTGCGTCGCATGGCAAAAGAGCAAGCCAGACCACGCAATCGACTGCCAAAAAGCCGTCCCACGGGCTCCCATCCGGAAGCACGACAGGACGGGGCCGAACATGGAGGACAAAATGTTCGCAGTCATCAAGACCGGCGGGAAGCAATTCCGCGTTACCGCCAACGACAAGATCACCGCTGCCAAGATCGAAGGCAACGCCGGCGACACCGTCGCGTTCGATTCGGTGCTGATGCTCACCGAAGGCGAGAAGACCACCCTCGACGCCAAGGCCCTCTCCGAGATCACCGTCGTCGGTGAGATCGTCGAGCAGGCCCGCGGCGACAAGGTCATCGCCTTCAAGAAGCGTCGCCGCCAGAACTCGAAGCGCAAGCGCGGCTTCCGCGCCGAGCTGACCATCATCCGCATCACCGACATCCTCACCGGCGGCAAGAAGCCGGAGATGAAGAAGGGCGATGCTTCCGCCGTCGCGCTGAAGGCCGCTTCGACTGCGACAAAGGGCAAGGCTGCGCCGAAGGCCGCCAAGGCTGCCGCGACCGCCGAGGCGCTCGACGCCTCGAACCTCTCGCTGATCTCGGGCGTCGGCCCGACCATCGAGAAGAAGCTGCGCGCCGCCGGCATCACCTCCTGGAACGACATCGCCGCCTGGACCGACGCCGACGTCGCCAAGTGGGACGAGGAGCTCAAGCTGCGCGGCCGCGCCACCCGCGAGGAGTGGGTCGAGCAGGCCAAGGAACTGCTCGCCGGCAAGCCGCCCCGGGCCAAGGCCGACCAGGCCGAACTCGCTTCGGGTGAGGACTACTGACGGTTCCCGTCAGCGCAGATTGATCGTCGCGCCCGGACCGGCTGGCTTTTGCCGCCGATTCGGGTTAGAGAGACAGCACAGGTTTTGAGGTAGGGCGTTATGGCTCATAAAAAGGCAGGCGGTTCATCCCGCAACGGTCGCGACTCCGCAGGCAGGCGCCTCGGCGTCAAGAAGTTCGGCGATCAGGCCGTCATTCCCGGCAACATCATTATCCGTCAGCGCGGCACCAAGTGGCATGCCGGCGCCAATGTCGGCATGGGCAAAGACCATACCCTCTTTGCGACGGCGAATGGCCGAGTCCGATTCACGACGAAACTCGGCCGAGCTTTCGTGAACGTAGTTTCGGCCCAAGAGGCCGCAGAGTAAAAGGCGGATAGGGAAATCCCTCGATCCGCCGGTTCCATCGAACCGAACGGATCAAGGGTTAAAAGGCCCGATACGGGTCTCCCGAAGGTCAGCGAAGGGGAGATGGGACCAAAGTCCCAGCTCCCTTTTTTCGTTTGCGCCGACGGAGAGACGACATGTTCCCCGAACTGACCCGCGACGATGTCTTCCGGCTCGAGACCCGGCGTCTCTGGCTGCGTTGGCCCCGCATGGCCGATGGCAACGCCATCCTGCGCCTCGCCGGCGAGAAGGCGGTGGCGGAGATGACGGCATCGATTCCCCATCCCTACCCGCCCCAGGCGGTCGAGCCGTTCGTCTTCGCGATGCGCAAGGGCAATGCGCTGGGCGAACATCTCGCGCTGGCGATCACCCCGCGGTCGAAGCCCAACGAGCTGATCGGCATGATCAGCGCGCACAGGCAGGCGACCGGTGTGCCCTTCATCGGTTACTGGCTCGGCACCCCGCACTGGGGCAAGGGCTACGCGACCGAGGCGGTGCAGGGCCTGATCGACAGCCTGTTCTCGCTGATCGAGCTGCCGGCGATCGAGGCCGATACCCGGGTGATCAACCCGGCCTCGCGGCGGGTGCTGGAGAAGTCCGGCTTCCGCTCCGAGGGCTCGTTCCTGAAGTCGCTGCCGGCGCGCGGCGGGCTGTTCCCCTGCGAGCAGTTCCGGCTCGACCGCTCGACCTGGGCGGCGTTGAAGAGCTGGAGCGCCAGCGGCTGGACCCATGCGCCCGAGCAGGAAGCGGACGAGGAGCCGGCACGCGGCCAGCCGGCGCTCGGCATCTCGCCGCGCCGCCAGCAGGAGCAGGCCGAGCCCTGCCCGGCTTGAGCGGCCAGGCTCCTGAACGCTGAAACACCCGGGAAGGGTGGCGGCACCGCCGCCACCCTTCTTTGCTGTGGGAACAGAGGCCTTCGCTAAAATGCGAGTGACGCTGGTGACCTCTGCTGAAAGACCGGCTGCTAGCCGTTGCACACTCTGAACGACCGCGGGTGTACCTTGTGAAATCTGGAATAAAGCGGATTCGAGAATTTCTAAGTTCTTCTTTGCTGGCTCAAGTTTTTGCCGGCTGTTTCGTGGCGACCCATGTGCCGATCATTGCTATTGCGGCCTATGTCGCATCGGGCGCAGTCATCAGCGCGCATGCCGTCCTGCTCATCATCCTCCTGGCGACGATTGCCGGGACCGCCTTTGCTTTCGTCGTGATGCGCCATCTCCTGCTGCCGGTCGGCGACCTCGCCCACGGGCTGAAGAGCTATCGGCTCGAAGGCCGCATCCCGCGCCTCATGAAGCAGCGCGACGACGATGTCGGCCGCCTGACCGACGAAGTGCGCCTCCTCATCAACAGCCTCGAGCAAAAGCTCAGCCGCCTGAAGCGGCAGGCCTTCTCGGACATGCTCACCGGGCTCGGCAACCGCCGCTGGCTCGCCGAAGTCGTCGGCTCGGAAATCGCGCGCTCGCGCCGCGAGCAGAAACCCCTTTCGGTGATCGTGCTCGACATCGACCATTTCAAGCGCATCAACGACGAATTCGGCCATGTCACCGGCGACGAGGTCCTCGTCGCGATCGCCGAGACCGCCAGGCGCGTGCTGCGCCCTTATGATCTGGTAGCGCGACTCGGCGGCGAGGAATTCTGCGCTTTCCTGCCAGGCACCAGCATCAGGGAAGCCGTGCAGATCGCCGAGCGTTTGCGCGAGGCGATCGCCACCCTGCAGATCGGCGCGCTCCGGGGCCAGCGTGTCACCGCGAGCTTCGGCGTGCACGAGGGAAACATCGCGCGCGAGCATTTCAAGGACATGCTGCGCATCGCCGATGATTATCTCTACCAGGCCAAGGATGGGGGCCGGAATCAGGTCCAGACGATCGCGGCGCAGCCGGCCGTCATGCAAACGACGGCGCCGGACCCAGGCGGGCGCGATCTCTGACGATACGAAGAGGGCGGCCTCCCAGACCGCCCTTTTTCCTATCTCATTTGACGAAGGTGCCGTGCAGTTCGTCGTCGATATGCACGCGGATGATCTCCTCGAAATTCGCCTCCGCCTTGAAACCGAGAGAAAGCGCCCGCTGCGGATTGAAGTTGCGCGGCCAGCCGGCGACGATTTTGTCGATCACCGGGTCGGTCTCGCGGCGGATGCGCTTCACCACGTTCTCGCCGGCGACCTTGCGCAAGGTCTCGATCTGCTCGGCGACGGTGCAGGAATAGCCCGGCATGGTTAGCGCACGGCGCGGGCCGATTGCGGCCGTATCCATCGTCGCGGCATGGATCAGGAAGCCCACGGCCGAACGTGGACTGGCATGCCAGTGGCGCACCTGGTCGGAAACCGGCAGCACCGCTTCCTCGCCGGCCAGCGGCTCGCGGATGATGTTCGAGAAGAAGCCCGAGGCCGCCTTGTTCGGCTTGCCCGGCCGCACGCAGATCGTCGGCAGGCGGATGCCGACGCCGTCGAAGAAGCCGCGGCGCGAATAGTCGCAGAGCAGGAGCTCGCCGATCGCCTTCTGCGTGCCGTAGCTGGTCAGCGGCGTCGTGAAGAACTCGTCCTCGATCTTGTCGTGGAAGGGCGCGCCGAACACCGCGACCGAGGAGGTAAAGACTACGCGCGGGGTATAGCCCTCGGAAAGGCGGATCGCCTCGAACAGATAGCGCGTGCCGTCGAGATTGATCCGGTAGCCCTTGTCGAAATCGGCCTCCGCCTCGCCGGAAACCACCGCCGCGAGATGGATGATCACATCCGGCCGCGTCGCGATCAGCTTCTCGGATTCGCCTTGCATCGAGAGATCGGAGACCACCGCCTCGAAATCGAAGGGCGCGGCCGGCGGCGGCGAGGCGACGACGACGTCCTGAGCCGTGACGCGCGTCACCGGCTTGCCGCCGAGATGGCCGTCACGCGCCAGCCGCTCGATGAACTTGCGCCCGACCATGCCGGCGCCGCCGAGAACGAGAATATGCATCGGATCTGTCCTGAAGGTTTGCTTTTGAAGTTGCGTCAGTTCGGGAGATGGCCGCCGAGATCGTCTTCGATATGGACGCGGATGATCTCGTCGAAATCGTGCTCGGCCGTGAAGCCCAGTGCCAGGGCCCGTTTCGCATCGAAACGGGTCGGCCAGCCCGCGACGATCGCCGCGGAGGCCGGATCGGGCGCACGCCGGATCAGCTTCACCGCTTTCTCGCCGGCGATGCGCCGGAGCGCCTCGATCTGCTCGCCGACAGTGACGCAGACGCCGAGCATCGTCAGGTTGACGCGCGGGCCGAGCTGCTCGCGGGAGAGGCCGGCGGCATGGATCAGGAAGCCGACCGCCGAACGCGGGCTCGCATGGGTGAAGAGGACCTCGTCGCTGACCGGCAATAGCGCTTCCAGGCCTTGCAGCGGCTCGCGGATGATGCCGGAGAAGAAGCCGCCGGCCGACGCGTTGGGCTTGCCCGGCCTGACCACGATCGAGGGGAAGCGGATGCCGACGCCCTCGACGAAGCCGCGCCTGGAATAATCGGCCAGCAGCAATTCGCCGATCGCCTTCTGCGTGCCGTAGCTCGTCAGCGGCGTGACATGGAACTCGTCCGAGATCGACGCCGGGAACGGTGCGCCGAAAATGCCGCTGGAGCTGGTGAAGACCAGCTTGGGAACGTAATCCGCGCCGCCCTCGTGCCGGATCGCCTCCAGGAGATTGTGCATGCCATCGAGATTGACGCGGTAGCCCTTCTCGAAATCGCGCTCGGCCTCGCCGGAGATGATCGCGGCAAGATGAAAGATCAGGTCGGGCCGTAGCGCCGCGAGCTCTTTGGCAACGGCCGCATCGCCGGCATCCTCGACGCGGATCGCCGCCCGATCCGCAAGCTCCGCCGGCAGCGAAGGCGCCACCACATCGGTCAGCGTCAGCCTGTCGATCGCCTGGCCGGCGCATTGGCCTTCGCGGGCCAGACGCTCCGCCAGCCTGCGGCCGACCATGCCGGCCGCGCCTGTGATCAGAACATGCATGACCTCTCCCTGTCCGGTTCGCATCTCGGGTCGCTCTTGGCGGCAACCGCGTCAGGAGGATGGAGGGCGATGGGCGCCCTCCATCAGGAAGCAGGCTTCAGAGAGCGAAACCGCCATCCGCCAGATGAATCTGGCCGGTGGTGTAGCTCGACTCGTCCGCCGCGAGATAAACCGCGAGCGCGGCGATCTCCTCGGCCGTGCCGAGCCGGCCCATCGGCTGGCGGTCGATGAAGGCCTGCCGGGCGGCAGCCTCGGTCGTCTTCGTCACCTGGGCGAGATCCTTGATCCGCTGGTCGAGCGAGGGCGACTGGATCGTGCCGGGGCAGATCGCGTTCGCACGCACGCCCTTCTTGATGTAGTCGGCCGCGACCGCCTTGGTCAGGCCGATCACCGCCGCCTTGGTCGCGCCATAGGCGTAGCGATTCGGGATGCCGCGCACCGAGCCGGCGCCGGACGCGATGTTGACGATCGAGCCGGAGCCCTTCGCCAGCATCGCCGGCAGGAAGGCCTGGATCGTGCGGTGCATCGACTTGACGTTGAGGTCGAACGAGAAGTCCCAAGCCTTGTCGTCGGTGTCGAGCACCGTGCCATGATGGACGAAGCCGGCGGCGTTGACGAGGATGTCGACCGGGCCGACCTTCTCGGCGAAGGCATTGACCGCCTTGGACGAGAGCACGTCGAGCTTGCGCTTCTTCGCCTTCGGGATGCCCTCCAGCAGGGCGGCGTCCTTGTCGGTCGCCCAGACGGTCGCGCCTTCCGCAACGAAAGCCTCGGCGATGGCACGGCCGATCCCCTGCCCCGCGGCGGTGACGACCGCGACCTTGCCCTTCAAACGTCCTGCCATGCTCGTTTCCTTTTATTGCCCGGCTTTTGCGAAGGTCTTGCGCATATGGGTCAGCCGCCGGTCGGCCATGTCCTCATGATGCGTGATGGCGAAGCCCAGGCGTTCGTACCAACCGATGCGCTGGGTCAGCTTGGCGTGGGTGTAGAGATGCACTGAAGCATAGCCCAATGCCTGCGCCCGCTCGTCGGCGAAGGCCATCAGCGCAGCCCCGAGCTTGCGCCCGCCAGCCTCGGGCGCGACGGCCACGCTCCAGATCGTGAAATCCTCCGGCTCGATATCGAGGACCAGCGCGGCTTCCAACTCGCCACCCTCGCCTTCCGCCAGCCAGACCTCGTGCTCGGCGACGACCTGCGCGTAATCCGCGATGCGCGGCAGCGAGGGCACGCCGATGATGCTCTCGTTCGGCGTGTAAGCGGCGTTCTTGAGCGCCAGGACCGCCGGGATATCGGCAAGCCCGGCCCGGCGCAGCGCGACCGCGCCGACATGGCCGCCAGTCTGGTTGAAGGCAGCAAGCGAGAGCTTCTGCTGGCCCTGCCCGTCGAAATTCGACGGCGCCAGCCAGCGCCGGAACGCCTGCGCCCGCACCGGCCATTCGCCGTCGAGGATCGAGAACCAGGCGGTATCGCGATTGGCGCCCTTGACCACCATGTGCTGGCGGAACAGGCCCTCGTACAGGAAGCCGAAGCGCAAAGCAGCGCGCTTCGAGGGTTCGTTCCGGTTGTTGCACTTCCACTCGTAGCGGCGATAGCCGAGCGAGAAGCCGTAATCGCCGACGAGATAGATCGCCTCGGTCGCCGCACGCGTCCGCTGCAAGGCCGGCGAATAGGTGATCCAGCCGACCTCGAAGACGCCGTGCTCGGGCCGGATCTCCATGATCCAGAGGTGGCCCTTCGCCTTGCCGTCGGCCTTGTCGATCACCGCGAGCGGCACGATGCCGGCCTTGGCCACCATCGTGTCGAGCAGCGCGCGATAGGCTTCCTTGTCCTTCGGCGGTGCAGCCGGCAGCCAGTCCCAGACACTGTCGCTCCCGACGTCGCAGGCCCAGATATCGTCGATATGCCTGGAGACATCGAGCGGCTCCAGCCGGCAATACTGGCCTTCCAGGACCTTGGCCGGGGGGAACGGCGGCGCTTTCCAGTCCGCCGGAAGCGTCGACTGAGCGGGCGGTGCGATCATCGGCATCATGGCTTCGTCATCTCCTGCCAGCCGGTGAGATCGGCTGTGACGGTCCAGTCGGCGCCCAACGCATCGCGGACCGCTTCGACGATGGCTGCTCCTTCCGCTTCCCAGGCCAGTTGCTCGACGGCGTCGGGAAAGCGCGAGCGCGCCTCGTCATCCTCTTCATAGATCGCGTCGAACGCATCCATCCAGGCTTCCAGCCGGTCCGCGAGATCGTCGGACAAGCCGGCATCCTCGGCATCGATCGCCTTGCGCCGGCCTTTCGCGTCGATCACCCACAGGCCACTGTTTCCGAGCCAGGCCGGAGCGATGAGCAGGGTCTGGCTCACGAGCGCGCCTTCAAATCGGCTGTGAAGAACGGGTTCAGCGGCGCCGAGGCGCCATTGCCCGCAAAGCCCTTGAAGCTGCCCTCCTCGGCGATCAGCCGCGTCGCCTCGATGAGGGCGGCCCAGGCCGCGCGCGCCAATGCGCCGCCGATCGAGATGCGCCGTGTGCCGGTCGCCGCGACATCCGCGACCGACAAACCGAAATCGCCATAGATCAGCGTGTTCACCGGCTTGCCACCGGCGGCTTTGACGATGGCCGCGATATCGGCCGGGGTCTTCGGACCGGGCGCATAGAGCACGTCGGCACCCGCCGCCGCATAGGCCTCGATCCGCCGCACGGATTCGGTCAGCGGTTCGGCATGGCCGGTCAGGAAGCATTCGGCGCGCGCCGTCAGCACGACGCCGGAGCCGGTCTCGTCGATCGCCTTGCGCGCCGCCTTGATCCGCTCCACCGCGAGTTCGAACGGATAGAGGGGGTCATCCTGGCGCCCGGTCGCATCCTCGATCGACAAGCCCGCGACACCGGTCGCGACGCAGAGCTTGACGTTGGCCGCGACGCCATCCGGCGTATCGGCATAGCCGTTTTCGAAATCGGCGTTCACCGGCAGGTCGGGCACCGCCTTCACGATCTCGGCGATGTGAGCCAGCATCATGTCGCGGGGTACGTCCTGATCGGCGCGCCCCTGCGTGAAGGCATAGCCCGCGCTGGTTGTCGCCAGCGCCTTGAAACCCTGCCCGCGCAGCCAACGCGCTGAGCCGAAATCCCAGGGGTTGGGCATCACGAAGCACCCGTCCTCGTGGAGCTTGCGGAAGGCTGCGACCTGCGGGCTCTGTGCCATTTTAAATCGTTTCAAATAGAGGCCGGACGAACGACTGCCATAGTGTCCAGCCCGCCTCTGTTTGTCAGCCCCGCACATGCGCACGCATCGACGGACGCCGATGCGCTTTGGGAATGGATGACCGCCGTCATGCTCGCCCTTGTGGCGAGCATCCACGTCTTGAACACGCCCGCGATCACCGGAGACGTGGATGGTCGGGACAAGCCCGACCATGACGAAGAGACAATCTCAGTGGTTGTCGCGCGGAATGCCGAACTTCTTGTGGATCTTCTGGTACTTGACCGCCGGCTTGAGGACCATGCCCTCGGAGAGTTCGTCGACGATCTTGCGCTGAATCTCCTGCCAAGGCGTCTGGCTCTTCGGGTACTTGTAGCCGCCGGCTGCCTTGAACGCCGCCTTGCGCTCGGCAAATTCCTCGTCCGAGATCAGAATGTTGGCCGTGCGCTTCTTCAGGTCGATGCGGACCTTGTCGCCCATCTTGAGCATGGCGAGGCCGCCGCCGGTCGCCGCTTCCGGCGAGGCGTTGAGGATCGAGGGCGAGCCGGACGTGCCGGACTGGCGCCCGTCGCCGACGCAGGCGAGCGCGGTGATGCCCTTCTTGATGAGGTAATCCGGCGGCCGCATGTTCACGACCTCGGCCGCACCCGGATACCCGATCGGCCCGACGCCGCGGATGAACAGGATACAATGCTCGTCGATGGCCAGCGCCGGGTCGTCGATGCGGTGGTGATAATCCTCCGGCCCGTCAAAGACGATGGCGCGGCCCTCGAAGGCCATCGGGTCCTTCGGGTTCTCCAGATAGCGCTGGCGGAATTCCGGCGTGATCACGCTGGTCTTCATGATTGCGGAATCGAACAGGTTGCCGGAAAGGTTGAGGAAGCCCGACTGCGCCTTCATCGGCTGGTCGTAGCTCTTGATCACCTCGCGGGCGATCGAGAAGGCACCCTTGCAGTTCTCTTCGAGCGTCCGGCCGTTGGCGGTGATCGCGGGCTTGAGCTTGCCCTTCTCGATCAGCTCCGCGATCACGGCAGGCAGGCCGCCGGCGCGATAATAATCCTCGCCGAGATACTCGCCGGCCGGCTGCAGGTTGACCAGCAGCGGGATGTCGTAGCCGACCTTGGTCCAGTCCTCGTTGTCGAGCTTGACGCCGATATGCTTGGCGATGGCGTTGACATGGACGGGGGCATTGGTCGAGCCGCCGATCGCCGAGTTGATGACGATGGTGTTCTCGAACGCCTCGCGCGTCAGGATCTTCGAGGGGATCAGGTTCTCCCAGACCATATCGACGATGCGCTTGCCGGTGAGGTAGGCCATCTCGTAGCGGTCGCGATAAGGCGCGGGGATCGCGGCGGCGCCGGGCAGCGTCATGCCCATGGCCTCGGCCAGCGAGTTCATCGTCGAGGCCGTGCCCATCGTGTTGCAATGGCCGGCCGAGGGAGCCGACGAAGCGACCAGGTCGACGAAGCCCTTATAATCGATCTCGCCCGCTGCCATCATCTGGCGCGCCTTCCAGACGATCGTGCCGGAGCCGGTGCGCTCGCCGCGGAACGAGCCGTTCAGCATCGGTCCGCCCGGCAGCGCGATCGCGGGGATATCGACGGTCGCGGCCGCCATGATCTGGGCCGGCGTGGTCTTGTCGCAGCCGGTCGTCAGCACGACGCCGTCGAGCGGATAACCGTAGAGGATCTCGACCAGCGAGAGATATTGCAGGTTGCGGTCGAGCGCCGCGGTCGGCCGCTTGCAGGTTTCCTGGATCGGATGGATCGGGAATTCGAAGGGGATACCGCCCATCTCGCGGATGCCGTCGCGCACCCGCGATGCCAGCTCGATATGATGCCGGTTGCACGGTGCGATGTCGGAGCCCGTCTGGGCAATGCCGATGATCGGCCGGCCGGACTGCAGCTCTTCCCGCGACAAGCCGAAATTCATGGTGCGCTCGATATAGAGCGCGGTCATGTCGGCATTGGCGGGATTGTCGAACCACGCTTTCGAGCGCAGCTGCTCGGGCTTGATGCGGCGCGGAGCCTTTTTGCGGGTCAGCGCGACAGGCCGATCCTCGCGCGGAACATTGCTTTCGGGTGCCTTGGCCATCTCGTTTCCTCTCGCGCGGCGCGGCGCTGCGGCCGCTTGCCGATCTCACATTCAAACGATTTGAGACTAGCCATCATGCCGATCGCCAACGGCTCGGCAAGGCCCAATCTGGCGGATAGTCATACTATTTAATCATGCTGTATGCAGCATGCAAACGCCTTCCGATGTGCCGCCCCGCTTGCCAGCCGCGCCGGTTTGGCGCCAAGAACGCAGGAAAGCTGGCCGAGCCGGCCGGTGCCAGCGAAGCCTGAGGAAACGCGCCATGACCCTTCACGTCGTCCCCTCCTTCTCCCGCATCGGCGAGGAGAACGCCTTCGCCGTGCTGGCCCGCGCCACTGAATTGCAACGCCAGGGCAAGGACATCATCAATCTCGGCATCGGCCAGCCGGATTTCTCGACGCCCGACCACATCGTCGAGGCTGCGGTGAAGGCCTTGCGCGACGGCCATCATGGCTACACCCCCGCCAACGGCATTCTGCCCCTGCGCGAAGCGGTCGCCGCCGACCTGCACAAGCGCTTCCAAGTCGAGGTTTCGCCGGAAGCCGTCATGATCGTCCCCGGCGGCAAGGTCACCATGTTCATGGCGATCCTGATGTTCGGCGAGCCCGGCGCCGAGATTCTCTATCCGGACCCCGGCTTCCCGATCTATCGCTCGATGATCGAGTATACCGGCGCGACGCCGATCCCGGTGCCGATCCGCGAGGAGAACGGCTTCGCCTTCTCGGCCGAGGAGACACTGGCGCTGATCACGCCGAAGACAAGACTCCTCATCATCAACTCGCCGGCCAACCCGACCGGCGGCGTCACGCCCAAGGCCGAGATCGACAAACTCGTCGCCGGACTGGCAGCGTTTCCCGATGTCGCGATCATGTCGGACGAGATCTACGACCAGATGGTCTATGACGGCGAGAAGCATGTCTGCCTTCTCAGCTACCCCGAGATCCGTGACCGGCTGATCCTGCTCAACGGCTGGTCTAAGACCTATGCGATGACCGGCTGGCGGCTGGGCTATTCGATCTGGCCGAAGCCCTTGCTCGACAATGCCCGCAAGCTCGCGGTGAACTCGCATTCCTGCGTCAACGCCCCCGCGCAATGGGCCGGTCTCGCGGCCCTCACCGGTCCGCAGGACGCGGTCCATATGATGCTGGCGGAATTCGACCGGCGCCGGAAGGCCTTGGTCAAGGGCTTGAACGGCCTGCCCCGCGTTTCCTGCATCGAGCCCCGCGGCGCGTTCTACGCTTTCCCGAACGTCTCGCAGACCGGCTGGAAGGCGAAGAAGCTGGCCTCGGCCCTGCTGGAGGAAACCGGCGTCGCCACGATCGGCGGCCCCGATTTCGGCGTACACGGCGAGGGCTATATCCGCCTTTCCTATGCCAACTCGCTGGAGAACATCGAGAGGGCGCTGGAGCGGATGAAGGCTTTCCTCAACACGGCGAAGGCGGCCTGACCGTGATCACCTGCTACCTGCGCTACGTCGTCGATCCCTATAAGCTCGATGCCTTCGAGGCCTATGGCAAGCTCTGGATCCGGCTCGTCGAGAAATTCGGCGGCAAGCACCACGGCTATTTCATGCCCTCGGAAGGCGTATCGAACGTGGCGCTCGCCATGTTCAGCTTTCCTTCTCTCGCGGCCTACGAGGACTACCGCAAGCGGTCCTTCGACGATCCCGAGTGCCAGGCAGCCTTCGCCATGAACGAAAAGGAGCGCTTCATCATCAGCTATGAACGCTCGTTCTTCCGGCCGGTCTTCGAGGACGATCAGGGCGTCGCGCGCGCGCCCTGAGAGCCGGCAATCAGTTCCGCGCCGTACTGGCGGTCACGCCTGGATCGACCTTGAAGCTGGAGGCCTCGATCACGGCCGTTCCGATCATCGTCTTCACGGAGATGCGCACCGGCACCATCATGTCCGTGCCTGCGACGGGCGCGAGCCAGGCCGTGATATCCCGGTTCTCCGCCATGAACTTGGTGCTCGGCCGGAGCGCCCGATGGCCCGCGATCGGCACATAGCGCGCCTGGCAGATCGAGACCGGGCCGCTATAGCCTTCCAGCTTGACGTTGCGTGTGCCGGCGCTCGACAGCTTGATGTCATAGCGCGCCGCGCCGTCGAAGATCGGCAACGTGCGGTTGCAGGCAGCGTCCTTGCCCTTGCCGCTCACCGGCATCAGGAAGGCGCTGAGCGGGTCGACGATATTGCGCTTGTGGCTGTCGTTGAGCGGCACCCGATCGGGCTTCTCGTCGATCGGCGGCTCGATATCGATGCCGGCGACCGCGCCCTCGGTCAGCGCCATGCGCACGGTCCGGCTCTCGCTGGAATTGGCGGAGCTGACGGCAAAGGTCTTGGGTGCCAGTCTGCCGCCGACGAGGCCCCCTGTCGCTGCTCCCGAGCCGCGCCCGCCCGTGACGCCGCCGGCGATTCCCGTCAGCTTGGCGCTCATGTCGAGCTTGTAGCCGGAATTGTCGATTCCGCCGCTGAGACTCGCCGTGCCCAGGGTGATTCCCAGAAGCGAAACGTCGTAGCGCGCGTCGAGCGAAGCTGCATTGGCCCCGGCGCCGAGACAGGCGGCGAGGACGAGGCCTGCAAGAGACGATGCGGCAGCGGACTTCATCCATTGTCTCCGGAACGGCGCGATCCTGCGCGGAATGCACTCTGAATCAGCCCGAATCGTGACCGTCCTCCCCGCGTGGCGAAGCGACAGTCGATTGAAGCATCGGACCCCGATCTTTACACCCCGTTAACGCTGAAGGCCATGTGAACGGCGAACCGAGTTTTCCTTGACGCAGCCTGCGCCCTTGGCTATGGAACCCCGACTTCAAATTGACTTCCGGTGCTCGCCGGCACGTCGCGTGTCGGTTTTTTTGTTTGAGCGCCCCCGGGAACGTAAGGAACGATATCATGGCCCGCCGTTGCGAACTGACCGGGAAAGCCACCCAGAGCGGCCACCTCGTGAGCCACTCGAACCGCAAGACGAAGACCGTCTTCCGCCCGAACCTCGTGAACGTCACGCTACAGTCCGACGCGCTCGGCCGTTCGGTGCGTCTGCGGATTTCGGCCAACGCCCTGCGTTCGGTCGAGCATCGCGGCGGCCTCGACGCCTTCCTGCTCAAGGCTGCGGCCGCCGACCTCTCGACCGGCGCGCTGACCTTGAAGCGCGATCTCGAGAAGAAGCTCACCGCCAACTGAGCGGTTTGCCTTTTCGGGTTTGAATGAAGCGGCCGCGAGGCCGCTTTTTTCGTTTGGGCCATACCAGGCGTCATTCTCGGGCGAAGCGAAGCGCAGACCCGAGAATCTCAGGCGGGAAGAGGCTCCTGCTCCAATGGTCATGAGATGCTCGGGTCAAGCCCGAGCATGACGTGCTCTCTACGGAAGCAGCTCGAATTCCAGCAGCAGGGTGCGCTGGAGGAACGAGAAATTGTCGTCCGAGATCAGAGTGAGGATCGTCTTCCCCTCCTCCAGGTGGACCGACAGGCCTTCCATATTATCGATTTCGAAGCCAAGATCGGCCTCGATCAGCCGCTGACCGTCCACCAAGGCACCCGGCCGGATATCGCGCCCGGTGATCCGCCTGATCCGCATGCCGACGCCGCGCAGCGGCTGGTACCAGCGCTCCAGCACCAGCATGTCGCCCGACGGCAGGAAGGCGAGATCGGTGATGTCGTAGCCGTCATGCCGGGCGAGCTTGAACAGGCCGGGCTGCGGACCGCCGAGGAGGGCGCCGAGCGTCGGCTCGTCCTCCCTGCCCGAGCGCTCCGCGATCGCGACCAGCGTACCCTTTAAAGGCCCCGCAGGCATGACGCCGAGCCCTTCCAGCCCACGATTGCTCGGCAGGCGCTTTATTTCGGGCGGCACCGGCACGGGCCGTGCCCGCGCTTCGACGCCGTCGCGGGCCCAATCGAAACGGGCGATCTCATGCTTGCGCTCGATCCCGACGAAAGCCGTGCCCTCATGGATGCAGAGGCTCTCGGTATCGTAGAGTCCCGAGCGGCTCAGCGGCCGGCCGGAGCCCCCGAGAATCGCCGCCATCTCGACATCTTCGAGCCCGGTGAGCCTGCCGCCGCTGGACGCGACCTTCGCCGTCAGCCAGTAGCCCCTATCCGTCACCGCGACGAGATCGCGCCTGCCATTCAGGCGCGCCACGCCGGACAGCCCGCCAAAGCGCGGATGCCCGGAGGAAAGTACGAGCCCGCTGCGAAACTGCAGCGCGCCGAAGCGGCGCTGCTCCGGGCGGCGCGGCTCGAAGGCCGCGATCGGCCGTGCCGACACCCCGACAGCGAAGCGGGTCTGCTCGACCGCCTCCGCGGCGCAGGGCAGCGCGAGCGCGGCGCAGCCTGCCAGCGCGGCGCGACGCGTGAGGTGCATCAGTGGCCGCGGCGCTTGGAGCCGGAGCCGGCAGGCCCATCCTCTTCGAAGAGCTCGGCGAGCTTCTCGGTCATCACCCCGCCCAGTTCCTCGGCATCGACGATGGTCACTGCGCGGCGATAATAGCGCGTCACGTCGTGGCCGATGCCGATGGCGATGAGCTCGACCGGCGAGCGCGACTCGATCTCGGCGATGACATGGCGCAGATGCCGCTCGAGATAATTGCCGGCATTGACCGAGAGGGTGGAATCGTCGACTGGCGCGCCGTCCGAGATCACCATCAGGATCTTGCGCTGCTCGGAGCGGCCGAGAAGGCGCTTATGCGCCCAGTCCAGCGCCTCGCCGTCGATATTCTCCTTGAGCAGCCCCTCGCGCATCATGAGGCCGAGATTCTTGCGCGCGCGCCGCCAGGGCGCGTCAGCCGCCTTGTAGATGATGTGGCGGAGATCGTTGAGGCGACCGGGATTGGCCTGCTTGCCCGATTGCAGCCAGGCCTCGCGCGACAGCCCGCCCTTCCAGGCACGCGTGGTGAAGCCGAGCAATTCGACCTTGACCCCGCAACGCTCCAGCGTCCGTGCGAGAATGTCGGCGCAGGTCGCCGCGACCGTGATCGGACGCCCACGCATCGAGCCGGAATTGTCGATCAGCAGGGTGACGACCGTATCGCGGAAATTCGTATCCGATTCCTGCCGGAAGGAGAGCGGCTGGAACGGATCGAGGATGATGCGCGGCAGGCGGGCCGGGTCGAGCGCCCCCTCCTCCAGGTCGAACTGCCAGGTCCGGTTCTGCTGCGCCATCAGGCGTCGCTGCAGCCGGTTGGCGAGGCGCGCGACCACGCCCTGGAGATGGGCGAGCTGCTTGTCGAGATAGGCGCGCAGGCGCGTCAGTTCCTCGGCGTCGCAGAGTTCCTCGGCCGTGACGACCTCGTCGAACTTCTGGGTATAGGCCTTGTAGTCGGTCTGCGGGCGTTCGTTGCCGCGGCTCTCGCGCGGCCGCGGCGCCTCGCCGGCCTCGTCGGATTCGGAAGCTTCGTCCTCCTCGTCCCAGTCGCCGGCCGGCGCGTCGGTCGCCTCGGAGGCGCCCTCCTGCAGTTCCTCGGTCGCGTCCTCGCTGACTTCGACCTCGGAGCGGTCGGCGCCACTCTCCTGCTCCGATTCGCCGTCCTGTTGCTGCTGGTCCTCGGAGGACTGGTCCTGGTTGTCCTCGTCCTCGTCGGACTCGTCGCCCTGCGCGGTCTGCTCGGCCATGTCGAGCGCGGCCAGCATGTCGCGCACCGTGCGGGCAAAGCCGCGCTGGTCCTCGATCGTCTTCGTCAGCCGGTCGAGATCGGCGCCGGCCTTGGCCTCGATCTGCTCGCGCCAGAGCTCGACGACCTTTTCGGCCGCCTTGGGCGGCTTCAGGCCGGTCAGGCGCTCGCGCACCATCAGGGCGAGCGCATCCTCCAGCGGCGCGTCGGCCCGGTCGGTGACCTCCTCGTAGCGCCCACCGCGGTGATAGCGGTCCTCGAGCATCGCGGTGATGTTGCCGGCCATGCCCGACATCCGCCGCGCGCCGATCGATTCGACGCGCGCCTGCTCGACGGCATCGAAAACGGCACGGGCGGCGTCGCCTTCCGGCGCAACGCGGCGGTGGATCGCCGCGTCATGGCAGGCGAGCCTGAGCGCCATCGAATCGGCATGGCCACGCAGGATCGCGACATCGCCGGGGCTGAGCTTGCGCGGCGGCTCGGGCAGGCGCGCCCGCTCGCCGACCAGCGACGGCTTGTCGGCGGCGAAGACGATTTCCATCTCCGGCTTGCGTGCGATCGCCTTCATGGCGCCCGAGATCGCCCGCTTCAGCGGCTCGGCCGGGGCTTCCTTCGGCGTTCCTGGCTTGCGGTTCGAGATGCTCATTGGGCCTGCTTGCGTCATTCTCGGGCGGAGCGCAGCGGAGACCCGAGAATCTCCGCGTCATTGGCGTCGGCAAGAGATGGCCGGGTCAAGCCCGACCATGACGCCCTTGCAACCTCAGCTGAGCACCACGTTCGCGGCGCTTTCCGGCAGTTCCTTGCCGAAGGAGCGCTGGAAGAACTCGGCGACCAGCGTGCGCTCCATCTCGTCGCATTTGTTCAGGAAGGTGACGCGGAAAGCGAAACCGATATCGCCGAAGATCGCCGCGTTCTCGGCCCAGGTGATGACCGTACGCGGGCTCATCACGGTCGAGAGATCGCCGTTCATGAAGGCGTTGCGGGTGAGATCGGCGACGCGGACCATCTTGTTGATGACGTCCTTGCCTTCCGGCGTACCCTGGAAGTGCTTCGACTTCGCCAGGACGATCGCGACCTCGTTGTCATGCGGCAGGTAGTTCAGCGTGGTCACGATCATGTTGTTCTGCAGCGCCCAGGGCAGGATGCCGTCCTGGAACTCGGTGATCTGCTTGCCTTCCTTCAGCACGATCGCGTCCTTGCCGACGAGGTCGAGGCGCGAGACGTGGCTGTCGAGGTTAACGCGGACGCAGGGCCAGTTGAGGCGGGCGGCGACCTGCTCGATATGGGTCGACTTGCCCGTGCCGTGATAGCCCGAGATCATGACGCGGCGGTTATGCGCGAAGCCGGCGAGGATCGCGATCGTGGTGTCGCGGTCGAATCGGTAGTCCGGGTCGAAATCCGGCACATGCGGATCGGCTGCGGAAAAGGCCGGCACCTCGAGATCGGAATCGATCCCGAAGGTCTCGCGCACCGACAGCTTGATGTCGGGCAGGCCGGGCGCAGTCGTCGTCGTCATCATCTTGTCTCCAGGCGCGGGGCCATGACCGGAATTCGCCGGTTAACCCAGAGCCGACCGAAGAGGGAGGCGGATCGTCCCTCATTAGAGCGAAAGACCGGAGGCGGCAATTCGCAAAGCTGCACCCTGGCCCTCGCAAAGGGCATGCCGGCTCAGTGTCTGGCGCGCCCGGCCATTTCTGCGAGAAGCTCGTTCACGATCGCAACCGAGCGGGCTGCGCCCTCGCGATCGATTGGCAAGACCGGCGGTCTCACGCCGATAGCCTCCCCGGCAGCATCCGCCAACGCCACCGCATCCGCGACGAAATCGCCGGACATCCGGAGGCATCGGGCCAGCCCTGCCCGCTCCATCGCCTCGGCCCGGACCGTCTGCTCGGTCTCGTTGCCGGCATCGAAGGGCACGACGATCGCCGGGCGCCCCGCCGCGACGAGATCGAGCACGGTGTTGTAGCCGGCCTGGCTGATCGAGACGGCACAGCCGCCGAGCAGCGCCGGAAAATCCGGGCGCGCACGCTCGATGACCACTTTCTCGGGAGCTTCAGCCCCGAGCAGCGCGAGATCGCTGTCCGCCATGCCGCGCCCGGCGAGGAGCCGCCAGCGCCGCCCGGAGCGATCGAGCCGCGCTGCCGCGACCGCACAAGCAAAGAGCGGCAGGGCAGCGGCCGAACCGCCGCCGGAGACGATGATCTCGCCGTTCGCCTGGACGACGTCGGCAGGCCGATCGTCGGTGAGATACCCGGTATAGCGCAGCTTCGCCGCCAGCCCTTCTCCCACCGGCCATGACCGGTCGAGCGGCAGGAAGCCGGCATCGCCATGGACCAGCACCGCATCGAAAAGTCGCGCGACCCGGTCCTCGGCCTCTACGATCCGGTCGGGCCGCGGCGTCACCAGCACGTCCCGCACCGAGGAGAGGATGAGCGCCCCCGGACTCGCCATCTTCACGGCCGCAATCAGCGCGAGGAATTCCCCAGCCAGTTGCCGCCGCCCGAACGGGAAATGCTCGACGATCACGACATCCGGCCGCAACCGCGCCGCCAGCTCTTCGAGCATGGCGATGCGGGCGGCCTTGCGTTCCGGCTCGATCGGCTCGCCGGCTTCATCGAGCAACGTGCGGAAATCGGTGCCTTCGGTCTTGATCGGCGGCAATTGCACGAAGGCGAAGGGTTCGCCGTCCATCGCCCGCAACGGCATCCCGCCGCTGGCGAGCGTCACGGAAAGCCCGCTCTGCGCCAGCGCCCGCGCCAGATTGGCTGCCCGTACCAGATGGCCGCTACCCAGCAGATGCGTCACCGCGATCAGGACGGAGGCGCTCATGCGTTCTCGCGCGCCGAGCGGTTCAGCATCGCCGCAACCCGGTCGAGTCCGGCCTTGGCCGAGAAGGCTTCCATCAAGCGCGCGTAAGCCGCGTCGCCCAGCGCGGCGCGGCGCGATGGCGCCATGGCAAGCTGATTCAATGCGGCAGCCAAGGCGGTGACATCGCCCGGCGGCACCAGCAAGCCCTCGAGGCCGTCGCGCACGAATTCCGGTATCCCCGCGAAATCGGTCGCGACGATCGGCAGGCCCTGGCTCGCCGCCTCCATCACCACATTGGGCAGGCCGTCGCGGTCGCCATCGCCGGCCTCCTTCGAAGGCAGCACGAAAAGGTCGGCCGCCCTCAGCGTGGCGATGACCTCGTCCTGTGCCTTCGGTCCAGCCCATGTGATCTTGTCGTCAAGACCGAGCGCCTGCGCCTGTGCCTGCAAGGCCTTCAGCTTCTCGCCGCCGCCGATATGCGTGAGTCGCCAGTTCAGCGTGCGGGGCAGCTTGGCCAGCGCGTCCAGCAGATCATCGAAACCCTTCTTCGCCACAGCCCGCCCGATGGTGACGAAACGCACCGGATCGGCGGGCTCCGAACCATCCCGCTCCGAGCGCGGCCCCGGAGACGGAAAGCGTGCCAGATCGAGCCCATGATAGACCAGCGCGACCTTGTCAGGCCGATCGGACAGGCGCTCCAGCTCGCGATGCCCGTCGCGAGTACAGGTAACGCCCCAGGCGGCGGAGGCGATCTTCTCGCGCTTTTCCCAGTCCTGCGTCGTCCAGATGTCCTTGGCATGGGCCGAGAACGACCATGTCAGGCCGCCGAGCAAGGCGGCATAGCGGATCACGGAAGCCGGCGTGTGCAGGTAATGCACATGCAGATGCCGGATATCATCAGGCAGTTCGCGCGCCATCACACAGGCCTGCCCGAAGCGGCGCCAGCGGTTGCGCGTCCGGTCGCGGGCGAGATCGCGCAGGAAGACCGGCAGCAGCCGCAGCAGGCCCGGCCGCAGCAATGCCGCGAGCATCCCGCGCGCGACCCGCGCTGGTTCGTCATGCAGATATTCCGGCAGGTAGCGCACCGGCGCCGTGATCTGGCTGTGCATCAGGTGTCTGGCCGCATCGGTCGGATGGCGCAACGACCAGATCTCGAAGGGCAGGCCGCGCTGCTGCAGACCCAGCAGTTCCTGCGCGATGAAGGTCTCCGACAGGCGCGGATAGCCCTTCATCGCCACCGCGATGCGCGGCGCAGAGCCAGCCGTCATCGCCGCCCGATCAGCATGAAGCGCGTATAGTTCTTCGTCGGCCGGGCACCTGCAAACCAGATTTCGGACAATCCCGCCTGGTCGCGGAAGGAATCGAGCGAAGGCACGCAGCTCCGGTGGTCCGGCTCGCGGACATAGTCGTTGGACTGCAAGACCAGCGGCAGGCCCGCCGGCAGTGTCGCGATCCAGCCCGGCACGTCGTCGAGATGCTCGCAGCTCGTGTTGATGACGAGGCCAGGCACCGGCGACTGCGCGGCGAAATCCACCGCCATCATGTCGGCCGTCATCGCCCGGAACCGCCCCGCCTGAACATGGCGATGGTTCAGCATTTCGGCGATCGGTGCGCAGGTCGGATCGATGTCGAGGCTGACCATCCCGGGGATCGCAAGCCTCTCGTCGTCGAGCAGCAGCGCGCCGAGCACGCCATACCAGGCGCCGAGCACCCAGACCGGCCCCGCAGGCTTGGGATGGGTCTCGGCCAACGCCTCGACCAGCCATTGCTTCGAGGCGATCTGCTTGTGGTTGCAGGCGATCGACAGGTCCGGCGGCGCGCCCTTGCCATAGAGCCGCGCGATATCGGCAACGATGCGGTTGCCGGAGAGCGCCGCCATGCCGCGCAGCAGGTCGTGAAAGGCCTCTTGGGGCGGTTCAGGCGTCATAGCTCGGTCGTCATCCGGAAAAGCCGGCGGACCATAGACATGCGTGCCCGGAAAAAACCAGCCGCCCGCGCGACGATCAGCTTTTTTCGTCCGCCTCGCCCGGCCCCTGCACCACCTCTGCCGATGCAGTCGCCTCGCCGCCGGCCACCACGGGCACGGGCACCGCCACGTCCTCGCGCTTGCGCCGGGCAATTTCCGGCGCGCTGGCGAAGCCATAGGCGGTCAACGGCTTCTCGCGCCCCTTGATCGCGATCTTCAGCGCCGTCGTGCCGGCATAGCTGCGCCCGCTCGCCCGGATCGTGTCCTCGGAGACGACGACATCGGCGAGCACGCGCCGCGTCGCCGATTCCAGCTGGCTCGCAACCATCACGGTCTCGCCGACCGTGATCTCGCGCCGGCCGAGATTGTCGTTCTCGACCGCGCCGGTGATGGCATCGCCGGTATGGATGCCGATGCCGATCCGGAGCGGCAGCGGCAGCGCCGCGCCGTATTCCCGGTTGAGCGCATCGACCGCGCGAACGATATCGCCCGCCGCCGCGATCGCCGCCTGCGCCCCGCGGGCCGGCGGCCCTTCGAGGCCGAACACCGCCATGAAACCGTCGCCGTAGAAGGCGTCGATGCGGCCCTCATGCGCCGTGATAGCCTGCCCCATCTCGTCGAAGAAGCGGTTGAGCAGGCCGATCAGCTCGCGCGGCAATTGCCGTTCGGAGAGAGCGGAGAACGCCCTGAGGTCGGCCACCACAACGGTCAGGCCGCGCTTGCCGGCGGCATCGTCGAGTTCGAAGGCGCGCGTTGCGCCGGCGTTCAGGCGCGAGGCCAGCAGAATCTGCACCTGCAAGTCGTCGCGCGGCCGAATCTGGCAGGCCAGCCGGACGCCTTCTGGCGCCGAGATCCGGCGCAGCAGCTTCGCCTCGTTCATGCCCGGCTTCGGCAGCTTGTCGTTGCCGTCCATCACGAGCACGCGGCAGGTGGCGCAGCGCGCCCGCCCGCCGCAGAGCGCAGCGTGGGGGATGCCGAAGCGCCGGAACATCTCCAGCACGGTCGGCCCCGGCGCGACCCGGCGCGTGCCATGGCCGACGAAGCGCACCGTGATCTGGCGGGTCGTCCGGACCTTGATCTCGCGGATGCCGATGAACAGCAGGAAGGAAGCGACGAGGCCGTAGAAGGTGCCTTTGCCCCACATCACGTCGCGGGCGAACATCGCGGCCTGCGCGTCGCTGACCAGTTCCGCCTGCATCGCCATCTGCTCGGCCTCCCGCGCACCGACGGAGAAGCCGATGATGGCCAGGAGCGGGACCAGGAGCGCCACCAGCAGGAAGGGATCGCGCCAGTGGCGATAGTTGTCGCGGGCGCGCAGCATGAAATGGATGCCGATCATGCCATGCGTCCAGACCAGCAGCAGCAGCAGCGACTGCGTCAGCGCCAGCCCCGGCCAGAGCCGGCGCAGGACGGAGCGGTAGCTCTCGTCGACGCCGAAATAGATGCCCATGATCCGCGTGCCGATGATGTGGTCGACCAGCAGGAGCGGGATGGCGAGGCCGAGCGCGATCTGCAGCATTTCGCGCAGCGGCATCTTGAAGGTGCGCCGCTGCACCACGCGCAGCAGTGCGAAGACGGGGTGGACGACCAGCGCGCCATAGAGTGCGACCGTTCCGACCCAGGAATGCCAGAACCAGTAACGCCAGTCCTGCACCTTCTCCATCGCATCGACGCCGAGGATGCCGACGGCGTGATTGAGAAAATGGGTCGTCGCGAAAACAAGCAGGATCAACCCGGAGACGAACCGTATGTCCCGACTCCAGGACGAGACCTGGTCCATGCTCGCGCTCATGCCGGCGCGGGGCGTCACGGTGCGGTTCGTGCCTGCGGCTTGCGGCCGGTTCATGCGCTGGTCGACCTCGTCATACGGTTTCGTGCCGGTTCAGCAGAACGGAGGCGAGCCGGTGGACCCGGTCGGCCAGGTCCCGGCAGACCGCGAGGCTGAACTCAGGCACGGTCTGAAGCAGCTCGAAGAACAGGTCCTTCGGGATACGCAGCGCCAGCACCTGCGACTTGGCACGGATGGTCGTGTTGAAGGGCTTGCCGCTGAGCAGCGCCACGTCGCCGGTGATGCTGCCGGTGTCCTTGACGAACGCCCGTTCCTCGCCGTCCTCGCCCGGCTGCAGGATTTCGACCTCGCCTTCCATGATGACGTAGACGCCCGCGAGCCTCTCCTGCGGATGGATCAGGACGGCACCCGGCTCGAACTTCAGCCGCTCGCCCATCAGCGCCACAAGCTTGAGCCGCGACGCCGGCATGTCCTGAAACAGCGGCAGGCAGCGCAGGCAGCCGATATCGGTTTCCAGACTCATGACCGTGCCTCCATTCGCCCAGTGTTCTCGCGCCCAGTGTTTTCGCGCCCAGTGTTCTCGCGATCGGTACCTTCGAAGCGCGACGCCCGATCATTGGCCGCATCGGGCGTACCTTGCGCCTCGACCGTCCCCGTCGCTCCGTGGAACACCACCCGCAGCGGGACCTCTCCCGCAAGATTAGCATCTCCGACCAGAAGAAACAGCGTCATCCCCGCGCAACAGCCGTGCAGCCGGGCGACGATCTCTTCGGGATCGTCCGAAATCGCAAGCAGGGCCGAGATGTCGAGCACCGCGATCTGCGGGGCCTTGACCAGCGCCTGTACAAGCGGCACGGCCTGGCGCAACCGGGCCGGCAGGTAGCGCCCGCGAATGCCGCTCTCGGTATCGAGCCCGAGCCGGTACAGCGCCTCGCCCAGTCCCGAGCGGGCGAGCGCCTGCAGCACGATCTCGCCGACCTTGCGGGCGGCATCGGGCACACCGTAGCCGATGCGCCCGAACATCAGGTTGTCGCGCACGCTGGCGCCGACCATCACCTTGTCGGGATCGTAGAAATCGACATCTTCGACCGCATCGGCCGGCAGATGTTTGCGGAAGCTCTCCCGCGCCCGGAGGATGCGCCGTTCCAGGCGGGCATCGATCAGGTTCAGCCTGTGCTTGGGCTCGATATAGCCGAGCGCCAGCGCCACGAGATCGCGTTCCGTTTCCTGGTCGAGCGGATTGCGTGTATCATGCTTGGCCAGCAGGTCCGCCAGCTCGTTCAGGCGCTCGAACTCGACATTGGCGCCGAAGGAGTAGCGCTCGAACAGGGCATGGCCCTGCGGCAGGCCGGCGAAGATTTCCACCACGGTCGCGACGATGCGCGCGCCCATCTCGGCCAGCGGCTCGACCAGCGCCTCCGCTTTCAGGATCGATTGGGCATAGGGTTCGAACAGCAGCGTCGCACTGTCGAATCGCGTCGTGGTGCGCGTCCCGAAGATCAGGTTCTCGACGATCGGCGCGTTGCGGTTGTAGCGATCGAGCCCGAAGGGCTCGATCAGGTCGCTTTGCTTGATCCGCGCCAACTCCGCCGCGACAACGCGGCGCGCCGTGATGATGCGCTCGATCGCTTGCTCGCTGACGGGGCGCACAACCTTGCCGCCAAGGCCGAGCTCGTAGACGTCCTGCGTGCAGCCGAAGACGTCGAGCAGCTCGTGGATTCGCGCCCCGAGCTCGACAGCGTCGGCCACGCCGACCCCGGCATAATCGGTCCAGTCGGCCTCGAACGGAAAAGGCGAATTGCCCGAGCGGATCGACTCGACGAAGCGACGGTGCTCCTGCCCGGAGATCCCACCCTCGGCCTTGAGTTCCGGGCGCCGGCGCCTGAGCGGCAGCAGGATGTTGTCGCGCATCGAGCCGGCGATGATCTCGGGCTCGTCGCCGGAATAGCCGATGATATGGCTCGCCCGCTCGACCGACATGCCCGCGAGCGGCTCGCCGTCGATCAGCACGCGGCCGGTATAGCTCGTCGCCTGGCGCCCGAGGATCCGACCGAGCACGCCCTTGCCGCCGCCCTGCGGGCCGACCACCGCGACCATGCCCGGGCGCTGCACGCTGAACGAGAGCGGCGTCAGCAGCGGCTGGCCGCGATTATCCAGCATCTGCACGGATTCGAGCCGGATCTCGCCCTTGGCCGGCAGGACCGCGACGCCGTTTTCCTCCTCGAGGATCAGGGTCTCGTCGCTGTTGAACTGCTGGATCACTTGATCGTACTTGATCGTCACGTCGTTGCGCTGCTGGTCCCAGTCGATCAGTTCCTTGATCGGCGGCGGCAGGTCGCGATAGGCGGCGATCACGGCGACGAGCTGGCCGATATCGAGCCGCCCCTGCAGCGCGAAGAAGCCGCCGATGGCGTAGAAGAAGAACGGCGTGATCTGCGCCAGCAGGTTGTTGAGGAACTTGACCGCGAATTTCCGCTTGTAGAGCGCGTAGCGGATGTCGAAGAGCCGCCCGAGCCGCCCGGCGATGTCGGACTGCACATAGGCTGTCGCGCCATGCCCCTGGATCATCGGCCCGGCATCGACGATCTCGCCGATGCGGCCCGCGAGCTGGCGCGAGGCGATCTGGCGCTCGCGGCCGAGCCTCAGCTGCTCGCGCCGCAGGATCGGGATGATGATCGCCTGCACCAGCACGATCAGGAGCGCGATCGAGCCCAGCCAGAAGCTCTGCGCCATGATGAAGATCAGCGCCGTCAGCGCCTGGCTCAGCAGGAAGACCGGCTGGATGAAGGCATCGCCGACGAAGCCGCCGACCGGCTCGACCTCGTCCTTGATCATGCTGGCGATCTCGGCCGGCTTGACGGCGCGGATCTCCTCCGGCCGGAAGCGCATCAACTGGCTGAACAGGTCGTAGCGCATGCGCCTGAGCATGCGTTCGCCGAGGATGCCCTTGCGGACGTTGATGACGTATTTGAAGGCGCCGTTGATCAGGACCAGCACCAGGAAATAGGCGCTGAGGCCGACGAGCAGGCCGTACTGACCGACCTGGATGCCCTCCGACAGCTTGTAGCTCGCACCACCCAGCCATGAGGGCAGGTGCAGTGTGAAATCCATCAGCGTGGCTGTGGTCTTGCCGTCCTTGAAGGCGCCGCCCTGGATCGCGTCGTTGACGATGCGCTTGGGCACGTCGAAAGAGGCCCAGTTGAAGGGAATCGAGACAAGGATGATCAGCAGGACGACGACCTGCTCGGCCCGGCTCTTCTGCCAGATATAACGGAAGAGATTGGACTCCAAAGGGCAACCCTGTACCGAAGCGCTCGCAGTGCGAGCTCGAACGGGTCCGGTGGGCCCGAGGCGACCATATGTGGTGAGGTTGCGGCCGAGTGCAATGCGCGCCACGCTGCAGCCTTCCCGGCATTGCAGACTTGCCGGTCTTGCAGAGTAGAGGCGGGGGTCGATCATCGGGGGAAGCGTGAACAGGATCGTCGCATCGGGAATGCTGGGCTGCGCGGCGGCCATGATCGGCCTTGCCAGTACCTTGACGCCCCCCGCGCGCGCCGAAACCGGCGCCGATCCCGTGCAACGCATCCTGCGCGACGGTTTCGAACAGGGCGCTTTCGCCGGGGAAGGCGGGCTTTTCTACAAGGACAATCCCGAGCAACGCTTCGGGCGCGTGATTTTCGACGGTATCGCGCCCTATAGCGGTGCCGGCGCCCTGACCCTGATCGCGACACCCTCCTGTCTTCCGCAAACGGCAGGATGCAGCGAGCGGGCCGAGGTCTGGGAGCGCCCGGAGGTGCTGGTCCCCTTCCACAGCGCGGTCTGGTACGGCTTCGCGCTGCGCCTCAACGATCCGCTCGCCCAGGATGATCGCAGATATGTGATCGCCCAGTGGAAGCGCGAAATCCTGCCCGAGGCCGTCGGCGACTACTCGCCGTTCCTGGCGCTGCGGCTCTATCGGGGCCGTCTCGGCATCACCGTCGAAACCGACCTGATCGCGTCCTACCCGATCGGCGGCAGCGAGCGCCCCGGCGGGTGCCTGCCCGGCGAGGCTGTGGTGCTCAGCCGCACGGAGGACCAGCAGACGCGTGCGCTGGTCGCCATGGAGAGCGGTACGACCACGGAGAATTACCCCAGCTATTTCAATGCCTGCGCACCTGGCATCCGGGTCGAGCATCATGCCGACCTGCCCTCGGCACAGCAGGGCTGGATCGATTTCGTCGTCCGCTCGAAGCCCGGCCCCGATGGCGACGGTCATATCGAAATCATCGCCGATGGCGTCCATATCGTCACCGTTACCGGGCATATCGGGCACAGCGGTCCGGGGTTGGACGACAACCAGTATTTCAAGATGGGCCCCTATCGCGCCCCGGCGCCCCTGCCCTGGAGCATCAGCTTCGACGACTTCCGGCGCGGGCCGCGTTGCAGCGATGTCATCCGCCTCGGGCAATGCCCGACGGAACCACAAGCGTCGAAAGCGATTGGCAAGTTACCGCTTTCGACGTCTAGTGACGTGAAGAAAGCTGGGGAGCCGTAGGCTCCCGGGGACGCATCGGCCTAAGCATGGACATCCTGCGTATCAGCGACTTGCGTATCGGCTTCACGATCCACGGCCTCGCCCGTGACGTCGTGAAGGGCGTGAGCCTGCGCGTTCCCGCCGGCAAGACCGTCGCGCTGGTCGGCGAATCCGGTTCCGGTAAATCGGTGATCTCGCAAGCCATCATGGGTCTCCTGCCCCGCGCCGGCGGCATCACCGGCGGCGAGATCCTGTTCCGCGACCCGCAGGATCCCGAGGCCGTCGTTGATATCGCCACGCTGCCGGCCGAGGGCGAAGGCATCCGGGCGCTCCGCGGCGGGCGCATCGGCATGATCTTCCAGGAGCCGATGTCCTCGCTCTCGCCCGTCCATACGATCGGCGACCAGATCGAGGAGGCGCTGCTCCTGCACCGGCCGATGCCGAAGGCGGAGGCGCGCGAACTGATCGAGGCGATGCTGAAGCGCGTCGGCTTCAAAGACCCGAAGCGTGCCTTCGGGCTCTACTCGTTCGAACTCTCCGGCGGCCTGCGCCAGCGCGCCATGCTCGCCATGGCGCTGATCTGCCAGCCGGCCCTGCTGATCGCTGACGAGCCGACGACCGCGCTTGACGTCACCATCCAGGCTCAGGTCCTCGACCTGATGCGCGATCTCCAGGCCGAGATGGGCATGGCGATCCTGTTGATCACCCACGACCTCGGCGTGGTCGCCAACATGGCCGACGAGGTCGTGGTGATCTTCCATGGCGAGATCATGGAACGCGGCACGGTCGAGGACATCTTCCGCAGGCCGCGCCACCCCTATCTCAAGGCCCTGCTCGACGCCTCCCCGCATTTCGACATGCATGACGGCGAGCGGCTGGTCGCCCTGCGCGAGGCGCGCCCGCGCCCGGCCATGGCAGCGCTACCGCCGAAGCCCTCGGCGGAGGCAGCCCCGCTCCTCAGCGTCCGCGGCCTGCACAAGACCTATGTCACGGGATCGCGCAGCTTCTTCGGCAAGGGCAGCCAGACCAGCGTCAAGGCCGTCGACGATGTCGGCTTCGATATCAGGCGCGGCGAATGCCTCGGCCTAGTCGGAGAAAGCGGCTGCGGCAAGACCACGGTCAGCAAGATCGTGATGCGCGCCGTCACACCCGATGCGGGCGAGATCGTCTTCGACGACGGGCACGAGCGGGTCGACGTGCTCGATCTTAAAGGCGAGGCACTCAGGAAATTCCGCCCCCGCGTCCAGATGATCTTTCAGGACCCGGTCTCGTCGCTGTCGCCCCGCATGACAGTGATGAACATCCTGCGCGAGCCGCTGATCATCCACGGCCGCGGCGATGGGGCCGAGCAGGACGAGAGGGTGCGGACGCTGATGCAGGATGTCGGGCTCGATACCCGCTTCCTCAACCGCTACCCGCATTCCTTCTCCGGCGGCCAGCGCCAGCGCATCGGCATTGCGCGCGCGCTCGCGCTCGATCCCGAGCTGATCATCTGCGACGAGCCGGTCTCGGCGCTCGACGTCTCCGTGCAGGCCCAGATCCTCAACCTGCTCAAGGACCTGCAGGCCGAGCGCGGCCTGACCTTCCTGTTCATCTCCCACAACCTCGCGGTCGTGAACTACATGGCTGACCGCATCGCGGTCATGGCCAATGGCCGGATCGTCGAGCTGGCGCCGCGCGAGGCGCTCTTCACTCGCCCGGCCCATCCCTATACCCGGGCGCTGCTGCGCTCCGTGCCCTTCGCCGATCTCGACCGCCGGCTCGACTTCAAGCTGGCGGCTCCCGGCGGCGCCTCCGACGACAGCCATTGGGACAAGGCTTTCAAGGCCGGGCCGGACGAGGACGCGCTGGCGCCCCTCCCGCTCGGTGACGGCCACTATGTGCTGGCACGGCGCAATGCCGATCTCCGGGAGCTGGTGCCATGACGCAGCCACGCCACCCGAGCCGCCGTACCACGTTGCTGCTCGGCTCGGCCGCTCTCGCAGGCCTGAGCCTGCCGCGCCGCGCGCAAGCCGCGCCCTTTTCCGGCACCGCGATCGACAGCCCGTTCTTCGCGGACAAGATCGCCGCCGGCGAAATGCCCCCGATCGCCTCGCGCCTGCCGGCCAATCCACGCATCATCGATCTGGCGGCGCTCGGCCGTGAGCCCGGCCGCCATGGCGGCAATATCCGCATGCTGATGGGCGACCAGCGCGATATCCGCATGATGACGCTCTACGGCTACACGCGCCTGATGGTCTATGACGACAATCTCGAGCTGGTGCCGGACGTGCTCGAAAGCTGCGATGTCGAGGATGGCCGCATCTTCACGCTGAAGTTGCGCGAAGGTCATCGCTGGTCGGACGGTTCACCCTTCACCACCGAGGATTTCCGCTACTGGTGGGAGGACATCGCCAATAACAAGCGGCTATCGCCGGGCGGTCCGCCGCAGGCGCTGTTCTCGGCCAACGAGCCGCCCCGTTTCGAAATCCTCAGCGAGACGGAAGTTCGCTATAGCTGGAGAACTCCGAACCCGATCTTCCTGCCGGCGCTGGCGGGCGCACAGCCGACTTATATCTTCATGCCTTCGGGCTATCTCAAGCAGTTCCACGAGCGCCACGCGCCCAAGCACGAACTGGCCCAGCGCGTGAAGGAAAACCGGGTGCGCGACTGGGGCGCGCTGCACGAGCGGCTGTCGCGCATGTACCGGCCGGAAAATCCGAAGCTGCCGACCCTGGAGCCCTGGCGCAATACCACGCCCCTGCCGGCCGAGCAGTTCGTCTTCGAGCGCAATCCCTATTTCCACCGCATCGACAAGAATGGCCGCCAGCTTCCCTATACCGACCAGGTGACGCTGACGATCGGCACCAGCGCGCTTGTCCCCGCCAAGACGGCCGCCGGCGAGGCCGATCTCCAGGCCCGCTATCTCCGCTTCGACAACTACACCTTCCTGAAGGAAGCCTCGAAGCGGATGAATCTCGAGGTCAGGCTCTGGAAGCGGGCGGAAGGCGCCTATTTTGCCCTGCTCCCCAATCTGAACGCTATCGATCCGGTCTGGCGCGACCTCAACCGCGACGCCCGTTACCGCAGGGCGATCTCGGTCGCGATCAACCGCAAGGACGTCAACAAGGTCATCTTCTTCGGGCTTGCGCGCGAGAGCGGCAATACCGCCCTGCCGGAAAGCCCGCTCTACGATGCCCGTCTGGCCGAACTCTGGGCCCAGCATGATCCGGCGCTGGCGAACCGGCTGCTCGACGAGATCGGCCTGACTCGGCGCGACGACGACGGCATCCGCCTTCTCCAGGACGGGCGCCGGCTGGAATTCACCATCGAGACCGCCGGCGAAAACACCGAGGAGACCGACATCCTCGACCTGCTCAAGCAGGATTTCTTCGATGTCGGGATCAAGATCTATCCGCGCTCGACCCAGCGCGACGTCTTCCGCCGCCGCATCCTCGCCGGCCAGACCGTGATGTCGGCCTGGGCAGGAATGGACAACGCGCTGATCACCTCGGACATGGAGCCTGACGCGCTGGCGCCGACCTCCTCGGCCCAGTTCCAGTGGCCGCGCTGGGGCCAGTTCATCGAGAGCAGCGGCCGCGAGGGCGAACGGCCGGCCCTGGCGGAGGTCAACGAACTCGTGCGGCTCTACGAGGAATGGCGCGTGAGTTCGACCCGCGACCAGCGCCGCGCCATCTGGCACAAGATGCTGACGATCAATGCCGAGCAGCTCTTCACCATAGGCGTGATCAACAGCACCCTGCAGCCGATCGTCGTCTCGAACGACCTGCGCAACGTGCCCGAAAAGGGCCTCTACAGCTTCGAGCCTGGCGCCTTCATCGGCCGCTACATGCCCGACACCTTCTGGTTCGACAGGCCAGAAACGAAGGCCTGACCCGTGCTGCTCCGCTACATCCTCAAGCGCATCCTGATCATGATCCCGACGCTGATCGTCACCAGCGCGCTGATCTTCACCGTGATCAACCTGCCGGAAGGCGACTATTTCGAGACGCTCGCCGCCGAGATGCAGGCCCAGGGCGAGAAGGCGGACATGAGCCGCATCGAGTTCCTGAAGAAGGAATACGGCTTCGACAGGCCGCCGGTGGAACGCTATGTCCGCTGGGTCGCGGGCCTCCTCCACGGCGACATGGGCTATTCCTTCGAGTATCAGCGCCCCGTCCGCGAGATCGTTGGCGACCGCCTGATACTGACCATGCTGGTCTCCTTCGCCACAATCATCTTCACCTGGATCGTCGCCTTCCCGATCGGCATCTACTCGGCCACGCATCAATATAGCTGGGGCGATTACGGCCTGACCTTCCTCGGCCTTGTCGGACTTGCCGTGCCGCATTTCCTGCTGGCGCTGGTCTTCATGTATTTCGCCAATATCTGGTTCGGCACCTCGATCGGCGGGCTCGTCGATCCCGCCTATCTCAACCAGCCGATGAGCTGGGCCAAGCTCAAGTCGGTGCTCGAGCACCTCTGGATACCCGTGATCATCATCGGCGCCGGCGGCACCGCCGGCATGATCCGGGCGCTGCGCGCCAACCTGCTCGACGAATTGCAGAAGCAGTACTACGTCACGGCCCGCGCCAAGGGTCTGCCCCCCGGCAAGGCACTGCGCAAATATCCTCTGCGCATGTCGCTCAACTTCTTCATCTCGGATATCGGCGACATCCTGCCCTCGATCGTATCGGGCGCCGAGGTCGTCGCCATCGTGCTCTCGCTGCAGACGACCGGCCCGCTCCTGATCCGCGCCCTGCAGAGCCAGGACATGTATCTCGCTGGCTCCTTCCTGATGTTCCTCTCGTTCCTGACCGTGATCGGCGTGCTGATCTCGGACATCGCGCTCGCCATCCTGGATCCGCGCATCCGCCTCCAGGGAGCCGCGACCAAGTGAAGGCGACGACGCTCAACCATCTCCCGCCGGACGGCGCTGCCCTGCCCCACGAGGTCTCCACGGCCCCGTTCGAGCCCTATGCCACCGAGGCGATGACCCCGGAGCAGGAGCGGGTCTATCTCGCCTCGCAATGGCAGTTGATGTGGTGGAAATTCCGCAAACATCGGCTCGCGGTTCTCTCAGCCTTCGTGATCTTCGCGATCTACGCGATGGCCGCCTTCGCCGAGCTGCTCGCGCCCTATCACTACACGACGCGCAACACGGACTTCATCCGCGCGCCCGCGCAGAGCATCCATCTCTTCCACGAGGGCCAGCTGATCGGCCCCTTCGTCTACCCCTACGCGATGCGCCTCAACATGGAGAACCTGAAGCGCGAGTACGAGGTCGACAGCACCCGCCCGCAGAAACTGCGCTTCTTCTGCAAGGGCGACGACTACGACTTCTGGGGCCTGATCCCCGGCAACAGGCACCTTGTCTGCGCGCCCGAGGGCGGCACCTTCTTCCTGCTCGGCTCCGACCGGCTCGGCCGCGACATGCTCTCGCGCATTCTCTATGGCGGGCGCATCTCCCTCTCGATCGGCCTGCTCGGCGTCTCAGTCTCCTTCGTGCTCGGCGTCATCATCGGCGGCATCGCCGGCTATTATGGCGGCCGCATTGATCTCGTGATCCAGCGCATCATCGAGATCGTCCAGTCGCTGCCGCATATCCCGCTCTGGCTGGCGCTGGCCTCGATCCTGCCGCCGACCTGGAGCCCGCTCCTGGTCTATTTCGGCATCACCGTGATCCTCGGCCTGATGGACTGGACCGGGCTTGCCCGCTCGGTGCGCTCGAAACTGCTCTCGCTGCGCGAGGAGGACTATGTCGTCGCCGCCCAGCTCATGGGCGCAAAGCCGCGCCGCATCATCGCGCTCCATCTCGTGCCCGGCTTCATGAGCCATCTCATCGCCTCGGCCACGATCACCATCCCCAAGACCATTTTGGGCGAGACAGCACTCTCCTTCCTCGGCCTGGGCTTGCGGCCGCCGATCACCAGCTGGGGCGTGATGCTCAACGAGGCCCAGAACATCAATGTGGTGGCGCTCTATCCCTGGCTGCTCTATCCGGTCGTACCGGTGATCGTGATCATCCTTGCCTTCAACTTCCTCGGCGACGGCCTGCGCGATGCGGCCGATCCCTACCGCTGACAGCATCACCGACCCCGAAGACCGTCTTGCGCATCGCTTTTCACACTCCGCTCAATCCGGTCGGTGACGGCGGCGTCTCCGGCGACCGCCGCATGGCCCGCCAGCTCGCCGCCGCGCTCCAAAGCCTCGGCCATGTCGTCGCATCCACCGGGACGCCGAAGACCTATTTTCGCGAGGCCGATCCCGCACGCTTTGCCAACGTCGCCTCTGAGGCCACCCGCCTGACGGAGGCCCTGCTCGCCGGATACCGCGCGGGCCGGCCACGTCCGGATCTCTGGTTTACCTACCACAACTACTACCGCTCGCCGGACTTCCTCGGGCCCGCGATCGCGAAGGCGCTCGGCATTCCCTATGTCACAGCCGAATCGAGCGACTCCGCCCGGCGCGCCACCGGCGAATGGGCCGCGCATACCGCGATCGTCCGGCGGGGACTGGCAGATGGCGATGTGCATTTCTATTTCACCGACCGCGACCGCCAGGGGCTCGTGCCCTGGGAGAACCCGGGCACGGCTCTGCTCGCGCTGCCCCCATTTGTCGCGCTCGGCCCCGATCGTTTCCCGTGCGCCAGCCGGCCCGGCCCGCCGCGCCTCGTCACCGTCGCCATGATGCGCGAGGGCGCCAAGCTGAGGAGCTACCGCGCGCTCGCCGACATCCTCGCCCGCTGCCGGGACGAGCACTGGACCTTGAGCGTCATCGGCGATGGCCCTTGCCGCGCCGAGATCGAGGCCGCCTTCGCCGGTATGCCCCCAGGCCGCATTACCTGGCATGGTCAGCTCGACCACGAGGCGACACAGGCCGAGCTTGCCCGGCACGATATCTTCCTCTGGCCCGGTATCGGCGAGGCCTATGGGCTGGTTTATCTCGAAGCCCAGGCCGCGGGGCTGCCGGTCGTCGCCTTCGACAGCGGCGGCGTCGCCGAGACGGTCCTGCCGGGTGAAACCGCCCTGCTCGTTCCCGAATACGACGAGGCAGCCCTCGCCGCCGCGCTGATGACGCTGCTGCGCGACAGGGCGCTGCGCGAAAGCATGGGCGCCGCCGCGCGCCGCTTCATCCTGGCCGAGCGCACGATGGCGCGGGCTTCCGAAAGACTGGCGGAGGGGCTCGCCCTCGCGGTGCGAAACCGCCGCGCCAAATCTTTATCCCCGGCCGGGAGAGCCATCCCATGAATGCCTCGCCCTGGCAGGCGCTCACCCTCGAGCTCGACCACTGGAGTGCATCCGGCCGGCAGATCGGCCTCTGGCTGCGCGATGACGATGCAGTGGCGCCGAGCCTGGCGCTCGACCGACTGTCGGAGCTGGCCGATCGCTTCGGGGCGCCGATCCTGCTCGCGGTCATCCCCTTGCTGGCCGAGCCGGCCCTGGCAACGGCGCTGCGCGGCATGCCGCTGCTGCGCCCCTGCCAGCATGGCGCTTCACACCTGAACCACAGCCCAGCCGGAGGCAAGAAAGCCGAATTCGGCCCCGATCGCGAAGCCGCCGAGGTCGATGCCGACATCGCGCGGGGCTGGCAGCGCCTGCGCGACCTCCTCGGTGATGCCGCCCTGCCGGTCTTCGTGCCGCCCTGGAACCGCATCGCGCCAAGCCATGCGGCCCGGCTCGGCGCACTCGGCTTCGCCGGGCTCTCCTGCTTCCGCGGCTTTCGACTGGGGCCGGACGGCGGGCCGCGCCTGCTCAACACCGATATCGACGTCATGGATTGGCACGGCGGTCGCGTCGGCCGTCCGGTAGCCGCTATCCTGGCCGAACTCGCCGCCCTGCTCGCGGAAAGGCGGCTGCGCGAAGCCGGTGACATCGAATTGGGCCTGCTCCTGCACCATCGTGACCACGACGAAACCGCCTGGTCCGGGCTCTTGGATTTGCTGGGCGCCGTCCATCATCACCCTGCGATCCGCATGATCGATCCTGCGACGCTCGTCCGGCCGCCACGCCAGGGCATGCGAGGCGATACCATTCTGCAATGACGCTGCGCGACCTACGCGGTTTTTCGTGGAAGAGGGGCGGCCTGCGGGCTTGGATCGTCCTCTGCGACCGGTTATAAACGCTCAGATTTTTCATCTGCGTTCGTCCTCGCCAAGAGGTCGTCTGGCCTTCCCGGGGGGCGGCGTTCCGATGCCTTCAAACGTCGTCGACCTCGCCGGCGCCGAGCGTGCGCCGCGCAGCCCGCATGCTCCGCGCGTCCTGATCTACAGCCACGACACCTTCGGGCTCGGCCATATCCGCCGCTGCCGCGCGATCGCCAACGCGCTGATCGCCAGCTTTCCGCATATCTCGGTGATCATCGTCTCCGGCTCGTCCGTCATCTCGAGCTTCCAGTTCGGCGACGGCGTCGATTATGTCCGCATTCCCGGCGTCGAAAAGCAGAGCGACGGCAGCTACGAGCCGCACCATCTCAATCTCGACCTCGGCGACACGATCCGGCTGCGGGCGGACATCATCAAGCAGACCGTCCTGTCCTTCGACCCCGATGTCGTCATCGTCGACAAGGAGCCGGTCGGCCTGCGCGGCGAGCTGAAGCCGTCGCTCGACATCCTGCGCCGGCGCGGCGCCCGCATCGTGCTGGGTCTGCGCGACGTGCTCGACGAACCCGCGGCCGTGCTCGACGAATGGAGCCGGAACGGCGCGCTGGAGGCGCTCGACACGGTCTATGACGACATCTTCGTCTACGGGCTGGAGAACGTCTACCAGCCCCTGACCGGCCTGCCGGACCAGCACCGCTTCGCCGACAAGCTCCGCTATATGGGCTATCTCAAGCGCGCCGTACCGAGCCCGATGCCGCCGAACCGCTATCCGCGCATCACCAAGCAGCCCTTCATCCTGGTCACGCCCGGCGGCGGCGGCGACGGCGCCGGCGTGATCGACTGGGTGATCTCTGCCTACGAGACCGACCCGACGATCGCATTGCCCGCGCTCATCGTCTTCGGCCCGTTCATGTCGCGCGAGAAGCGCAAGGAATTCGCGGAGCGCATCTCCCGCAACCCCAAGCTCGAAGGCCTCGGGTTCGAGCCGCGCCTCGAACTGCTGATGAACCGCGCCCACTGCGTCGTCGCCATGGGCGGGTACAATACCTTCTGCGAAATCCTCTCCTTCGATAAGCCGGCATTGATCGTGCCACGTGTCAGGCCGCGCCTCGAACAGGCGATTCGGGCCGGCCGTGCCGAGGAGCTCAAGCTGGTCGATGTGCTCTACGACCCCTCGCAGAGCGGCGAGGGCGAGCGCGATCCGCGCGTGATGGCCGCCGCGCTCCATGCCCTGCCGCAGCGCCAGCCCCCATCCCAGGCCTTCGTGCCCGATCTGCTCGACGGCCTGCCCGCGATCAGCCGAGCTCTCGCCGGCGATCTGTCCCTGCCCGTCCGCGGCCGCGCCCTCGCGCAGACGGCTGCGACGAGCTGACCCACGCTCCAACCGGCGCCAGCCGCTTCGTGGCGCTGGCCAAGTCCCTCGCACCGGCCTAAGCGTGTCGCCATGACGTTTTCGAACACCCTCGTCTCCGTCGCGGTCGGCGCCGTCGCCATCGTGCTCCTGCTCGGGCTCGTCAACATGCTGCGCGGCGGCAGTGCAAACGCCTCGCAGCGGCTGATGCGATTGCGGGTCATCCTGCAGTTCGTCGCGATCGTCCTGATCGTCGTCGTGCTGTGGTGGCGCAACGGCTGAGCCCTGCGACACTGCGCGCAAACCTTTGATTTGATTGGGCTGGAAATGGCAGCCCGCTTTGGACGAGGGCCGCGATTGCCGGGCGTCGCCACATTCCGAACACGAGTATGTGTGCTTCACTAACGCCTGCTCACACGCTCAATTGCCGAAGGCTCATGGTCCGCGTCGCGTTGCTGTCTCTTGCCGTTTGCCTGACCGCCTCTGCCGCTTCCGCGCAGACCCGGTCGCTCTCAGGTTCTGTCTCCAGCTATGCCCCCGCGACCGAAGCGCCTGCCCCCGCCTGGGAGGCCCGCATCGGTGCCGGCCTCGCCAATCCAGGCGGCCGGGAGAGCGGCCTGCCCAACCTGAGCGCCGATCTCCTGTCGCCGCGCCTCATCCCCCTGAGCGACCGAATCGCCGCGGCCTTCATCCCCCGCTTCAACATGGGCGCGAGCCTCAACCTCAACGGCACGCGCTATGCCTATGCCGGCGCGACCTGGACCTTCGACGTGACCCGCGACATCTTCGTCGAGGCGAGCCTCGGCGCCGCGCTGAACGACGGCAAGACCGGCCTGATCGTTCCCGACAATCGCCTCGCGCTCGGCTGCAATACCGGCACGCGAGAGTCCGCCGCCCTCGGCTTCCGGCTGACCGACCGCTGGAGCCTCGTCACCACGCTCGAGCATTTCAGCACGGTCGGCTGCGCCGACAAGCCGGGCGCGGGCAGCCGCGGCCCGGCCAATATCGGCGCGCGGCTCGGCTATACTTTCTGAGGTCCGGCCACGCCGGAAACGCGCTTCCGTCCAGCCGAAGCCGCGCTATAAGCGTGGCATGGTCAAGCTCAACCGCATCTACACGCGCACCGGCGACAACGGCACGACCGGGCTGACGAGCGGCCCGCGCCGGCCCAAATTCGACCTGCGCGTCGCAGCCTACGGCACCGTCGACGAGACCAATGCCTGCGTCGGCCTCGCCCGCCTCCACGCTGCGACGGAAGATGCGGGGGTCGAGGCGATGCTGGGCCGCATCAGCAACGACCTGTTCGATCTCGGCGCCGACCTTTCGACGCCCGAGACCGACAAGCCCCTCGCCTTCGAGCCGCTGCGCATCGTCCAGGCGCAAGTCGACCGGATCGAGGCCGAGATCGACGCTCTGAATGCGGATCTTTCTCCCCTCCGCTCCTTCGTGCTGCCCGGCGGCACACCGGCCGCGACCCATCTCCATCTCGCCCGCACCGTCAGCCGCCGGGCCGAGCGCCTGATGACCGAGCTCGCCGCGAACGAGGGCGAGACGGTCGCAGCGCCCGCGTTGAAATACATCAACCGCCTCTCGGACTTCCTGTTCGTCGCCTCCCGCTACCTCAATGCCAGGGCAGCCGGCGACGTACTCTGGGTGCCCGGCGGGAATCGCTGAGCTCAAGCCATGTTCGTCCCCCTGCATGACGGCGTGCCGCTGCGTTTCATGCGAACGCCCTACATCACCTACGGGCTGATCGGCGCCTGCATCGCCCTGCAGGTCGTCTTGCAGCTCTGGCCCAGCCAGGAAGCGGAACTCGCGATCATGGCCGGCTTCGGCATGATCCCCTCGGTATTGTTCGGCACGGCGCAACTGCCGGAAGGCCTCGCCCATGTCCCGGCCTGGCTGACCCTGTTCAGCAATGTGCTGCTGCACGCCAATGTCGCGCATCTCGTCGGGAACATGCTGTTCCTCTGGGTCTTCGGCGATAATGTCGAGGATGCGATGGGTCATGCCCGCTTCCTCGCCTTCTTCTTTCTCTGCGGGCTCGGCGGGTCGCTCTTCCATGCCGGCCTGTATCCGGATTCGCAGCAGCCCCTGATCGGCGCGTCGGGTGCGATCTCCGGCGTCATCGCCTCCTATCTGATGATCTATCCGCAGGTTCGGATCTGGGGCCTCGCCTTCAACTGGATTCCGATCCACATCCCCGCGCTCTACGCGCTCGGAGGCTGGATGCTGTTGCAGGCCGCGGCCGCTGTCTTCGGCGCCGACGGCAATGTCGGCTGGTGGGCGCATCTCGGCGGGCTGGCGACGGGCGCCGCCCTGACGCCGCTCTTCGTGCACCGCAGCATCGCCCTGTTCGGACGCAAGGCCAGCCATGGCTGAAGCCGCGCTGTTTTGCCCCCGAGTCGGGCCTGGACGGGCGTTGACAAGCGCAAACGGGCGTCGTTACGGTCCCAACGCATTCCAGCCGAGCGCGGCGATGCCGCTGTCCTGCTGTCAGGGACGGCGCGGCGCGAAGCATATCTCTTCTGAACGGTGATCTGACGATGAAGATCTTGGTGCCCGTGAAACGGGTGGTTGATTACAACGTGAAGATCCGCGTCAAGGCGGACGGATCGGGCGTCGAACTCGCGAACGTCAAGATGTCGATGAACCCGTTCGACGAGATCGCCGTCGAGGAGGCGCTGCGCCTCAAGGAAGCCGGCAAGGCAACCGAGGTGATCGTGGTTTCGATCGGCCCGGCGCAGGCGGCCGAGACGATCCGCACCGGCCTCGCCATGGGCGCCGATCGCGGCATCCTGGTGAAGGTCGACGGCATCGTCGAGCCGCTCGCCGTCGCCAAGCTGCTGAAGAAGGTCGTCGAGCAGGAAGGCCCCGGCCTCGTCATCCTCGGCAAGCAGGCGATCGACGACGACTGCAACCAGACCGGCCAGATGCTCGCCGCCCTGCTGGGCTGGCCGCAGGGCACCTTTGCATCCAAGGTCGAGTTGGCCGCCGACAGTGTCGACGTCACCCGCGAGGTCGATGGCGGCCTCCAGACCGTGTCGCTCAAGCTTCCGGCGATCGTCACCACCGACCTGCGCCTCAACGAGCCGCGCTATGCCTCGTTGCCCAACATCATGAAGGCGAAGAAGAAGCCGCTCGACGAGACCTCGGCCGAGACGCTCGGCGTCGATGTCGCGCCGCGCCTCACGGTTCTGAAGACGGTCGAGCCCGCCGGCCGCTCCGCTGGCGTGAAGGTGGCCAACGCCGCCGAACTCGTCTCCAAGCTCAAGACCGCCGGGGTGATCTGATGACCACGCTGCTGATCGCAGAACACGACAACGCCTCCGTCAAGGACGCCACCGCCAAGGCGCTGACCGCGGCAAGCCAGCTCGGTGGGCCCGTCCACATCCTCGTCGCCGGTGAGGGCGCCAAGGGCGCGGCCGATGCCGCCGCCAAGCTCGCCGGCGTCGAGAAGGTGCTCCTCGCCGATGACGCGGCCTATGGCCATGCGCTGGCCGAGCCGCTGGCCGCGCTGATCGTCAAGCTCGCGGACGGCTACGACGCCATCGTCGCGCCCTCGACCACCACCGGCAAGAACGTGCTGCCGCGCGTTGCTGCCCTGCTCGACGTGATGCAGGTCTCCGATGTCAGCGCGATCGTCTCGCCCGACACCTTCGAGCGCCCGGTCTATGCCGGCAACGCGATCCAGACCGTGCAGTCGACCGACGCCAAGAAGCTGCTCACCATCCGCACCGCCTCGTTCGCGGCGGCGGGTGAAGGTGGCTCGGCCGCGGTCGAGACCGTCTCGGCGGCCGAGAACCCCGGCAACTCGTCGTTCAAGGGCGAGGAGGTCGCGAAGTCCGACCGTCCGGAGCTCGCTTCTGCCAAGATCATCATCTCGGGCGGGCGCGCACTGGGCTCGACCGAGAACTTCGGCAAGGTGATCGAGCCCGTCGCCGACCGTCTCGGCGCCGCCATGGGCGCCTCGCGCGCCGCCGTCGATGCCGGCTATGCTCCGAACGACTGGCAGGTCGGCCAGACCGGCAAGGTCGTCGCCCCCGAGCTCTATATCGCCGTCGGCATCTCCGGCGCGATCCAGCACCTCGCCGGCATGAAGGACTCGAAGGTCATCGTCGCCATCAACAAGGACGAGGAAGCTCCGATCTTCCAGATCGCCGATTACGGCCTCGTCGGCGACCTTTTCACGATCCTGCCCGAGCTCGACGCAGAACTCGCCAAAGCCGGCAAGTAAGGCCGGCGCCACGCTTCCGGGCCGCCCCAGGGCGGCCCGTTCCGCTCCTGCTGGAGCCTGAAAAGTTCATCCGGGATCAAACCATGTCGGACCACGCGATCAAGACGATCGGCATCATCGGGGCAGGCCAGATGGGCAACGGCATCGCCCATGTCGCGGCCGCTGCGGGCTTCGATATCCGGCTGCACGACATCGCCGAGGAGCGGATCAATGCCGCTCTCGCCACGATCGACGGCAACATGGCCCGGCAGGTCTCCAAGGGCGCGCTGGCGGATGAGGAACGCCGCGCAGCGATCGGCCGGATCCGGCCCGCCGTCGGCCTCGCCGATCTCGGCGATTGCGATCTCGTCATCGAGGCTGCGACCGAGAACGAGGAGGTCAAGCGCAAGATCTTCACGGCGGTCTGCCCGCATCTGCGCTCGGACGCGATCCTCGCCTCCAACACCTCCTCGATCTCGATCACGCGGCTTGCCGCGGCGACCGACCGGCCCGAGCACTTCATCGGCATTCATTTCATGAACCCGGTGCCGCTGATGCAGCTCGTCGAGCTGATCCGCGGCATCGCCACCGATGACGGCACCTTCGAGCGCGCCAAGACGCTCGTCGGCGCCCTGCACAAGACCGTCTCGGTCTCCGAGGATTTCCCGGCCTTCATCGTCAACCGCATCCTGCTGCCGATGATCAACGAGGCCGTCTACACGCTCTATGAGGGCGTCGGCTCGGTCGATGCGATCGACACCGCGATGCGGCTCGGCGCCAACCATCCGATGGGCCCGCTCCAACTCGCCGATTTCATTGGCCTCGATACCTGCCTCTCGGTGATGCAGGTGCTCCATGACGGGCTGGCCGATTCGAAATATCGCCCCTGCCCGCTGCTGGTGAAATACGTCGAAGCCGGCTGGCTCGGCCGCAAGACCAAGCGCGGCTTCTACGACTATCGCGGCGAGAAGCCTGTCCCGACCCGCTGACGGATCCGACCGGCGGCACAGGAACGCCCGAAATCCGGCTGAAAGCCATCACAATCCGGCCTTTCACTGTCGCTGGCGAGGACGATCCTCGCCGGCGCGCAAACGCTTGTTGCAGACGCAACAAGGTCCTTCACATTCCTGTCGTCTCGCGCTTACATTGATCTTCGGGCGGGATTCGTCTCGCTCTATGAAGCGGAGGTGCGACGGGTTTGACGGCGCATGTGATGCATCCGATGGCATCGCCGGACGGTTGTCCGGCTTTGGTGCTGAACGCCGATTTTCGGCCGCTCAGCTATTATCCCCTGTCGCTCTGGAGCTGGCAGGACGCGATCAAGGCGGTCTTCATGGACCGCGTCAACATCGTCTCCGAATACGACACCGTGGTCCGCAGCCCGAGCTTCGATATGCGGCTGCCCTCGGTGGTTTCGCTGAAGAGCTACATCAAGCCCTCGCGGACTCCGGCCTTCACCCGCTTCAACGTCTTCCTGCGCGACCGTTTCGCCTGCCAGTACTGTAATACGCGTGACGAGCTGACATTCGACCACGTCATCCCCCGCTCGAAAGGCGGCCTGACCACCTGGGAGAACGTCGTCGCCGCCTGCTCGCCCTGCAACCTGCGCAAGGGCGACAAGATGCCGGCCGCGGTCGAAATGTTCCCGGCCCAGAAGGCCTATGCGCCGACGGTCAACGACCTCCATCGCAACGGCAAGCTGTTCCCGCCGAACTATCTGCACGAGAGCTGGCTGGACTATCTCTACTGGGATTCCGAGCTGGAGCCGTAAGGCTTACGCCGCCGTCCTGCCGCGCAGCAGCCCGACCACCGCGAGCAGGAAAAGCCCGGCCGAGGCCAGTGCATTCCAGCCGGCGAGCGACAGGCCGAGAAAGCGCCACGCCGCTTCCGAGCAGGCGACGATGCGCGTGGTCTGGAGCTGCTTCATGAAATCCTGCATGCCGGCCGCGGACGAAGCGGCGCCGCCGCAATCGTTGGGCCCCATGAACCAGCCCCATTCGACGCCGGCATGGTAGACGCCGAGTCCCGTGCTCCATGCCATCAGCACGGCCAGCCCCAGCAGGACCAACCATTGCAGCCGCGGCGAGCGCGCCAGCACCAACCCCACGAGCGCGAGCCCGATCGCGGCATAGTGCGGGGCGCGCTGCTCGAGGCAGAGCTTGCAGGGGCTCAAATGCAGGACAAGCTCGAAGAACCAGGCCCCGGCGATCAGCGCGAAGCTGACGACGCCGATGAGGGCGATCAGTTGCCGCGGGCTCGGCAGGTGGCGCGTAGCGGATGTGGCGGCGAGGGAGGCGGTCATGGCGGGCTCAGCAGGAGAAAAGCTGGCCCGACCCTGCGACGAGCTTGAGGCCGAAATAAAGCAGGATCAGCAGGGCCGCGCCCACGACCGCGATCACTTTCAGGCGACGTTCGATGAAGTGGCGGATGGTGTCGCCATAGCGCCGGAGCAGGAAGGCCAGCGCGAAGAAGCGCGCCCCGCGCGCCAGCACGCAGGAGATGACGAAGAAGGTCAGCCCGATATGGACGGCGCCCGCCAGGATTGTCACCACCTTGATCGGTGGCAGATGTGCGAGACCCGAGGTCGTCAAAAGGATCAGCGTCGTATCCGGCCCGGCGCAGGCCTTGAGCGCCTCGAAGGCGCCGAGCTTGCCGTAGAAGGCCAGAACCGGCTTCGCCAGCGCCTCGAAGGCGTAATAGCCGATCGCATAACCGGCAATACCGCCGAGCACCGAGAACACCGTCGCTACGAGCGCCAGCCGATAAGCCCGCTGCGGCCTGGCCAGTGCCATCGGCACGAACAGGACATCGGCCGGGATCAGGAAGAAAGAGCTTTCCACAAAGGCGACGACCGCCAGCCAGAGCTCCGCCCGCGGCCGGGCGGCGAGCGACATCGTCCATTCGTAGAGGCGTTTGAGCATGGCGCGCTCTAGAGCATGGGGCAGCTGGTGACGCAACGGCTTCCGCATCTCCGCAAGGTGTGTTTTGCAGCGCTTCGCCAGCCTTTGACGACGTCAGCGGAATGCCTTGCGGATCGCCCGCATAAACCTGCCGGAATAGCCGCACCGGAGATTGACCGGCATCCGCCGATCGCTATAGTCCGCCCGCCTGTAAAGGGCCCCTGTGGCGGAATTGGTAGACGCGCTCGACTCAAAATCGAGTTCCGCAAGGAGTGCTGGTTCGATTCCGGCCAGGGGCACCATTTTCCATATCTCACGCGAGTTCGCTTGGCGCACCCCTGCGAAAGGGCCGCCTGACCGGCCGGTGGGCAGTCGCCCTTGCCAACCCGATGGGTTCGACTTCGCCCGGTAAAGCGCACCATTTGCTTTTTCGTGGGCATTTCCCGCCTCGTTAGACCGCAGGGCGAGGAACGGTTGCCTCTTTGCAGGGCTTCCATGCCGTAAAATCGGGCCTCCCCGGCGGGAATCGTGACATAAGATTCCGGGGTCACGCTCGGAGCCTATGCCGGCGGTCCAGGAGCAGACGTCGGAAATGAGCCGTGTCACGGACGTGCAGAAGCCCGCGGCAGGCGCCGGGCCGTTTGCGCCTCTCAGGAATGTCACGTTCCGGGCGATCTGGCTTGCCGGGCTGATTTCGGGGCTGGGCTGGCTGATCCAGACGATCGCCATGAGCTGGCTGATGGCGACCATCACCCCGTCCAGCGTGATGGTCGCGCTGGTTCAGGCCGCGACGAACCTGCCCGCCTTCATCCTGTCGATCTTCGCAGGCGCCATCGTCGACAATTTCAATCGCCGCAAGGTGATGCTGGCAGCCCGGTCGTTGATGACCGTGACCGCTGTCGCGCTGACGATCCTCGTCGCGCTCGGCATGATCAATCCCTGGATCATCCTGTTCTTCAGCTTCCTCGCGGGCTGCGGCATCGCCTTCAACGACCCGGCCTGGCAGGCCTCGGTCGGCGATATCGTCGAACGCAAGGACCTCGCGGCGGCGGTGACGCTGACCTCCGTCGGCTTTAACACCGTGCGCAGCGTCGGGCCGGCACTCGGCGGCATCATCCTGGCAACCTTCGGCCCGCTGACCGCGTTCTGCCTGTATACACTCGGCCATCTCGCTCCTTTGGTCGTGGTCTGGCGCTCGCGCTGGACGGTGCCGGTATCGCGTTTGCCGCCCGAAGCGATGCTGACGGCGATCTCTGACGGCATCCGCTTCACCTCGCTGTCCTCGGAGATCAAGACGGCCCTTGGGCGCGGCTTCCTGTTCGGCTTCGCGGGCATCGCTATCCTCGCGCTGCTGCCGCTGGTGGTGCGCGATCAGCTCAAGCAGGGCGCGATAGCCTATGGCACCCTGATGGCTGGCTTCGGCGCAGGCGCGCTGATGGCCGGCCTCGCCTCGACGACGCTGCGGCGCAAGCTGTCTGACGAGCAGATGCTGAAGCTGGCCTGCACGGCTTGCGCGACCTGCACGCTCTGCCTTTCGCTGACGCAGAGCCCGGCTCTCGCGGCTGTCGCACTGATGCTCGGGGGCGCCGGCTGGGTTCTCGGCTGGTCGGGTCTCAGCATCAGCGTGCAATGGGCGAGCCCCCGCTGGGTCGTCGGCCGGACGATCTCGCTCTACTACGCCCTCACCTCGCTCGGGCTTGCCAGCGGGAGCTGGCTCTGGGGCATGGTCACCGAGAGCTATTCCCTGAGCTTCGCCCTGCAGGCATCGAGCGCGGCGTCCCTCGGTGTCGCCCTGCTCGGACTTCTCCTGCCGATCCATCAGCGCAAAGACTCCGATGTCTCGACGCCCGACAGCTTCGAGGCGCCGACGCTCAGTCTCGACCTGAAACCGCGCAGCGGGCCGATCGCGGTCAAGATCGAGTATCGGATCGCCCGCGATCAGGTCGAAGCCTTTCTCGCCCTGATGCTGCAGCGCCGGCGCGCGCAGGGACGCAACGGCGCGCGTCGCTGGATCCTGACACGCAATCTCCACGACATCACGGTGTGGACCGAGACCTTTCGCACGCCGACATGGCACGACTATCTGCGCTTCAACTACCGCCGCACCGCGGCCGACCGGGCGCTGAACGACAGCCTCGCCGAGTTGCACAGGGGGGATGGCGCGCCGGAGGTCACCCTCTCGATCGAACGGCCCACGGCCGTGCCGCGAAAGCCCGGTATCGTCCGGTCCGACACGCCGCACGCCTGAAGGCCGCGTCTCCTCTCCGAATTCCTATAAAATTCCTATTCTGCGACGCCATCAGCCGTCTCGAACGGCTATGCCTCCAGCACGATAATCCCGCCATGGTCGATGCCCTGCGCTCTCGCCTTCCGCGGAAGGCTGGCTCGCGTCCATCGACCCCTCGGTAACGCCCGGTCGAAAGGACCTCGGCAATGGATATCGCCATGCTCGCGCTCGGTCTCGGCTTCTTCGCGGCAGCCCTGGCCTATGTCTCGGCCTGCAACGCGCTCTGAAGGAGCCCCCCATGTTCGTCGACTATCTCCTCGGCGGCGCGGTGACTGCGGTCCTGCTCGTCTACCTCACCTATGCGCTGCTGCGCCCGGAGCGCTTCTGAGCGCCGGCGCGAGCTGAGAAAGCCTTCCCATGACATTCTATGGCTGGAGCCAGATTCTCCTTTTCTGCGCGATCGTGCTCGCTTTGGTGAAGCCGCTCGGCAGCTACATGACGCGCGTCTTCAACGGCGAGCGCACGGTCCTCTCCCCCGTGCTCGCGCCGATCGAGCGCGGGCTCTATGCGCTTGCCGGCACACATGAACGCGAGGAACAGCACTGGAGCTCCTATGCGGTCGCGCTGCTGCTGTTCAACCTCGCCGGCCTGCTGCTGCTTTACGGGCTGCAGCGGTTTCAGGGCCATCTGCCGCTGAACCCGGACGGCATGAGCGCGGTTGCGCCCGACCTCGCCTTCAACACGGCCGTGAGCTTCGTCACCAACACCAACTGGCAGGGCTATGGCGGCGAGAGCACCCTCTCCTACCTGACGCAGATGCTCGGCCTGACCGTGCAGAACTTCGTCTCGGCCGCGACCGGCATCGCCATCGCCATCGCGCTGATCCGCGGCTTCGCCCGCGCCTCGGCCAAATCCGTCGGCAGCTTCTGGGTCGATCTGACCCGCGCGACGCTCTACGTCCTGCTCCCGCTTTGCATCCTGCTGACGCTGGCCTATGTCGCGCTCGGCATGCCGCAGACCTTCGACGCCGCCGTCACCGCGACGACGCTCGAGGGCGCACAGCAGACGATCGCGCGCGGCCCGGTCGCCTCGCAGGTCGCGATCAAGATGCTCGGCACCAATGGCGGCGGCTTCTTCAATGCCAATGCCGCCCACCCCTTCGAAAACCCCGACGCCATCTCGAACCTCATCCAGATGGTCTCGATCTTCGCGATCGGCGCAGCGCTCACGAATGTCTTCGGCCGGATGGTCGGCAACGAGCGCCAGGGCTGGGTGATCCTCTCGGCAATGGGCGTGCTGTTCATCGCCGGTATCGCCCTCTGCTACTGGGCGGAAGCCTCGGGCAACCCGCTGGTCCAGGCGCTCGGCCTCCAGGGCGGCAACCTCGAAGGCAAGGAGATGCGCTTCGGGGTCCCGCTCTCGGCCCTCTTCGCCGTCGTCACCACCGCTGCCTCCTGCGGCGCGGTCAACGCCATGCATGGCAGCTTCACCGCGCTCGGCGGCATGATCCCGCTGATCAACATGGAGCTCGGCGAGGTCATCGTCGGCGGGGTCGGCGCCGGCTTCTACGGCATCGTCCTCTTCGTCGTGCTGGCGATCTTCGTCGCCGGCCTGATGGTCGGCCGCACGCCGGAATATCTCGGCAAGAAGATCGAGGCCCGCGAGGTCAAGATGGCGATGCTCGCCATCCTCTGCCTGCCGGCCGGCATGCTGGTCTTCACGGCGATCGCGGTGGTCCTGCCCGGCGCAGTCGCTTCCACCGGCAATAGCGGCCCGCATGGCTTCTCCGAGATCCTCTACGCCTATACCTCGGCGGCGGCGAATAACGGCTCCGCCTTCGCCAGCCTCTCGGCCAACACGCTCTGGTACAACACCACGCTCGGCATCACGATGCTGGTCGGCCGCTTCCTGGTCATCATCCCGGCGCTCGCCATCGCCGGATCGCTCGCTGCGAAGAAATCGGTGCCCGCATCGGTCGGCACCTTCCCGACGGACGGCCCGCTCTTCGTCGGCCTGCTCGTCGGCGTCATCCTGATCGTAGGCGGCCTGACCTTCTTCCCGGCGCTGGCCGTCGGCCCGATCGTCGAGCATCTCGCGATGCTCGCCGGCCAGAGCTTCTGAGGAGGCCACCATGGCAAGCTGCCTACGCCAAATGCGTCGGGACGCCGTCCACCGCGACGCGACCTCGAGGGAACAGGACAGGGCGCCCCCGCGCCCGGCCACCCTGATCCTCGGCCTGACGGTCGCGCTGTTCCTCGTCCTGCTGCTCGTCCGGGCGCTCGCCGGCCTCGTCGCCGCCTGAGCCGGACCCGACACCTCTCCGCTGGAGCCTCTTATGAGCCCGTCCAAATCCGCGAGCCTGATCGATGCCCGGATCCTGCTGCCGGCCCTCGCCGACGCCTTCCGCAAGCTCGACCCGCGCAGCCTCGCCCGCAACCCGGTGATGTTCGTCGTCGCCGTGGTCTCCGCGCTGACCACCGTCCTCTTCCTGAAAGATCTGGCCACCGGAGGCGCCAATCTCGGCTTCTCCTTCCAGATCGTGCTCTGGCTCTGGTTCACCGTGCTCTTCGCCAATTTCGCGGAAGCGGTGGCTGAAGGCCGCGGCAAGGCCCAGGCCGATTCGCTGCGCAAGACCCGCTCCGAGACCGAAGCCAAGCTTCTCGGGGGCGATGATCGCAGCCAGTTCAGGCTCGTGCCTGGCACCTCGCTCAAGCTCGGCGATGTCGTGCTGGTCGAGGCCGGCGACATCATCCCCTCCGATGGCGAGGTCATCGAAGGCGTCGCCTCGGTCAACGAGGCCGCGATCACCGGCGAATCCGCCCCCGTGATCCGCGAATCCGGCGGCGACCGCTCTGCCGTGACCGGCGGCACGCAGGTGCTGTCCGACTGGATTCGCGTGCGCATTACAGCGGCCGCCGGCTCGACCTTCATCGACCGCATGATTGCGCTGGTCGAGGGCGCCGAGCGCCAGAAGACGCCGAACGAGATCGCGCTCAACATCCTGCTCGCCGGGATGACGCTGATCTTCGTGCTCGCGACCGTGACGATACCGAGCTTCGCCACCTATGCCGGCGGCTATATCCCGGTCGTCGTGTTGGTCGCGCTATTCGTCACGCTGATCCCAACCACGATCGGTGCCCTGCTCTCGGCCATCGGCATCGCCGGCATGGATCGCCTCGTGCGCTTCAACGTCCTCGCCATGTCCGGCCGCGCCGTCGAGGCCGCCGGCGACGTCGACACGCTGCTCCTCGACAAGACCGGCACGATCACGCTCGGCAACCGCCAGGCGACCGAGTTCCGCCCGGTGCGCGGCGTCGGCGAGCAGGAGCTCGCTGATGCGGCGCAGGTCGCCTCGCTCGCCGACGAGACGCCGGAAGGCCGCTCGATCGTCGTGCTCGCCAAGGAGAAATACGCCATCCGCGCCCGCGACATGGGCGCGCTCCATGCCATCTTCGTGCCCTTCACCGCGCAGAGCCGGATGAGCGGCGTGGATCTCGAGGGCTCGCAGATCCGCAAGGGCGCGGTCGACGCGGTGCTGAAACATGTCGAGGGTGCCGGCAGCGAGGCTGTGCGCGAGGTCCAGGCGATCGCCGCCGAGATCGCCAAGGCCGGCGGCACGCCGCTCGCGGTCGCCCGCGACGGGCGCCTGCTCGGCGTCATCCACCTCAAGGATATCGTCAAGGGCGGCATCCGCGAGCGCTTCACCGAACTGCGCCGCATGGGCATCCGCACGGTGATGATCACCGGCGACAATCCGATGACCGCCGCCGCCATCGCGGCCGAGGCTGGGGTCGACGACTTCCTCGCCCAGGCCACGCCCGAGAACAAGCTCGCCCTGATCCGCGAGGAACAGGCCAAGGGCAAGCTCGTCGCGATGTGCGGCGACGGCACCAACGATGCGCCCGCCCTCGCCCAGGCCGATGTGGGCGTCGCCATGAACACCGGCACGGTCGCCGCGCGCGAGGCCGGCAACATGGTCGATCTCGACTCGGACCCGACCAAGCTCATCGAGATCGTCGAGATCGGCAAGCAGCTCCTGATGACGCGCGGCGCGCTGACGACCTTCTCGATCGCCAACGACGTCGCCAAGTATTTCGCCATCATCCCGGCGATGTTCCTCGCCTTCTACCCGCAGCTCGGCGCGCTCAACATCATGGGGCTGCAGACGCCGCAGAGCGCCATCCTCTCCGCGATCATCTTCAACGCGCTGATCATCGTCGCGCTGATCCCGCTCGCGCTGAAGGGCGTGAAGTACCGCGCGGTCGGCGCCGGCGCCCTGCTCGGCCGCAACCTGCTGGTCTACGGGCTCGGCGGCCTCGTCGTCCCCTTCATCGGCATCAAGGCCATCGACATGGCCATCACCGCCATCGGCCTCATCTGAGGAATTCGACCATGCTCAAGCAGATCCGCCCCGCCCTCGTGATGATCGTCGCGCTGACCGTCATTACCGGCCTCGCCTATCCCCTCGCCATGACCGGCATCGCCCAGGCCGTCTTCCCGCGGCAGGCCAATGGCAGCCTGATCGAGAAGGACGGCAAGATCATCGGCTCCAGCCTGATCGGCCAGACCTTCACCAGCGAGCGCTATTTCCACGGCCGCCCCTCGGCAACGGTGGGCACCGACCCGAACGACAGCACGAAGACGGTCGACGCGCCCTATAATGCAGCAAGTTCGGGCGGCTCCAATCTCGGCCCGTCCAATCAGAAGCTGATCGAGCGCATCAAGGCCGAGACAGAAAAGCTCAAGGCCGAGAACCCGGACGCGCCGGTGCCGATGGAGCTGGTCACGACCTCCGGCAGCGGGCTCGACCCGCATATCTCGCCGGAGGCCGCCTATTTCCAGATCGCGCGCGTCGCCAAGGCCCGCAATGCCGACCCGGCGACGCTGAAGGCGTTGGTCGATACCCTCGTCGAGAAGCGCAAGCTCGGCTTCATCGGCGAGCCCGTCGTCAACGTGCTCGCGCTGAACCTTGCTCTCGACGGCGCCGCCCAGCGCTGACACAAAGACCCCGGCGGCGCGCGATGCGCCGTCGCTTTCCGTGCGGACCCGCATGACCATCGCCGACAGCCATCGCGAGACGAGAGGCAGGCCCTCACCGGAGGCGCTGCTGGCCAGCGCCCAGCGCGAGGGCCGCGGGCACCTCAAGATCTTCCTCGGCGCGGCGCCGGGCGTTGGCAAGACCTATGAGATGCTGACCTCGGGACGTGCCCGCCGCGCCGAGGGCGTCGATGTCGTGATCGGCGTCGTCGAGACCCATGGCCGCAGCGAGACGCAAGGCTTGGTCGACGGCTTCGAGATCGTCCCGCGCCGGCTCGTCGACTACAAGGGCCGCGCCCTCGACGAGATGGACCTGGACGCGATCCTCGCGCGCCGCCCGGCGCTGGTCCTCGTCGACGAGCTCGCCCATACCAACGCACCCGGCAGCCGCCACCCCAAGCGCTATCTCGATGTCGAGGAGCTGCTGTCGCGCGGCATCGACGTCTACACCACGCTCAACATCCAGCATGTCGAGAGCCTGAACGACGTCGTCGCCCAGATCACCCGCATCCGCGTCCGCGAGACCGTGCCGGATTCGATCATCGACCGCGCCGACGACATCGAGATCATCGACCTGACGCCGGCCGACCTGATCAAGCGCCTCGAAGAGGGCAAGGTCTATCTCGGCAAGACCGCCAAACGCGCCGTCGCCAATTACTTCTCGCCTGGCAACCTGACGGCCCTGCGCGAACTCGCGCTGCGCCGCACCGCGCAGCGGGTCGACGAGCAGCTCCTCAGCCACATGCAGGAACACGCGATCTCCGGCCCCTGGGCGGCGGGCGAGCGCATCCTGGTCTGCATCGACGACAGCGCCGGGGCGCCCGGCCTGATCCGCCATGCCAAGCGGCAGGCCGACCGCCTGCGCGCCCCCTGGGCCGCGCTCCATGTCGAGACGCCGCAGGCCGCGGCCCTGAGCGAAGCGGCCAAGACCCGGATAGCCAATGCGCTGAGGCTCGCGGCACAGCTCGGCGCCGAGGCGATCACCCTGCCCGGTCAGGACGTGGCTGGCGAAATCCTCCGGCACGCAGCCGCCGGCAACGTCACCCAGATCATCGTCGGCAAGCCGGCCAAGCCGCGCTGGCGCGAATGGCTGCGGCCCTCGGTTTCCCATGAACTGATCAATCGCGCCGGCGATATCGGAATCCATGTCGTCGCGTTGCGCGAACAACGGCCCGAGACGGACGGCTCGATCTCCGCCGCCGGCCAGCAGAGCTTCTCGTCGCAACCCTATGTCGCGGCGATTGCCTATGTCGCGGTCGCGCTCGGTGCGGCCGAACTGCTCAGCCAGATCATGGACCTGCGCAATATTGCTTTGGTCTTCCTCACCGCCGTGCTTGCCTCGGCCGTGACCACGGGCCTTGGGCCGGCCCTCTTCGCCTCGCTTCTGAGCGCACTCGCGCTGAATTTCTTCTTCATCGCGCCGCTCTACACCCTGACCATAAGCGACCCCGAGAACGTCGTCGCGCTCGGCTTCTTCCTGCTCGTCGCGCTGATCGCCTCGAACCTGACCGCCCGCGTCCAGCGCCAGGCCACTGCCGCCCGCCAGCGCGCCCGCACCACCGAGGACCTCTATCTCTTCTCGAAGAAGCTCGCGGGCACCGGCACGCTCGACGACGTGCTCTGGGCCAGCGCCTTCCAGATCGCCTCGATGCTGCGCGTCCGCGTCGTCATCCTGATGCCGGAGGATGGAACGATCGCAGTCCGCGCCGGCTATCCGCCCGACGACACGCTGGTCGATGCCGATATCGCCGCCGCGCGCTGGGCCTGGGAGCATGACCGCCCGGCCGGGCGCGGTGCCGACACCCTGCCGGGCGCCAAGCGGCTCTACCTGCCGCTGCGCACCGGCCGCACCGCCATCGGCGTGATCGGCCTCGACGACGACAAGGAAGGCCCGCTGCTGACGCCGGAGCAGCAACGCCTGCTCGATGCGCTCGCCGATCAGGCCGCCGTCGCCATCGAGCGCATCCAGCTCGTCGCCGATGTCGACCGGGCCAAGCTCGCGGCCGAGGCCGACCGCCTGCGCTCGGCGCTCCTCACCTCGATCTCGCATGACTTGAAGACGCCATTGGCCTCGATCATGGGCGCGGCCGGCACCTTGCGCGATTATCATGGCGCCCTGCCGGAAGAGGATCGCACCGCCCTGCTCGCGACGGTGATCGACGAATCCGAGCGCCTCCATCGCTTCATCGCCAATCTCCTCGACATGACCCGGATCGAATCCGGCGCGATGGAGCCCAACGCAGCTTTGGTCGATGTCGCCGACGTGGTCGGCAGCGCCTTGCGCCGCGCCGCGAAGATCACCGCCGGCCACGGCATCGAAACCGCCCTGCCCGACGACCTGCCGATGCTCAGGCTCGACCCCGTCCTGTTCGAGCAGGTGCTGTTCAACCTGCTCGACAACGCAGCGAAATACGCCCTCGCCGGCAGCGCCATCGCCATCCGCGCCCGGCGGGACGGCCGCGAGGTGCTGGTGACGGTGACGGACGAGGGGCCGGGCTTGCCGCCCGCCGATCTGGAACGCATCTTCGACAGCTTCTACCGCGTCCGGAAGGGCGATCAGGTCCGCGCCGGAACCGGGCTCGGCCTCGCCATCTGCCGCGGCTTCATCGAGGCGATGGGCGGCACGATCACGGCCGCGAACCGGGCCGACCGGAGCGGCGCGGTCTTCACCATCCGCATGCCCGCCGACGCCCCGCCCAAACCTTTGGAACCCCACACATGACCGCAACGGACATCAAGGTGCTGGTCGTGGACGACGAGCCGGCGATCCGCCGCCTGCTGCGCGTCGGCCTCTCGACCGAGGGCTATGCCATCCGCGAAGCCGCGACGGCACGCGAGGCGATCGAGCGCATCGCCGAGGAACTGCCCGATCTCGTCATCCTCGATCTCGGCCTGCCCGACCTTTCCGGGCAGGAGCTTCTGCAGAAATGGCGCGCCGAGGCGCTCGCCCTGCCGATCGTCATCCTGTCGAGCCGCACCGACGAGGCCGGCATCGTCGAGGCCCTGGAGAACGGCGCCGACGACTATGTCACCAAGCCTTTCGGCATGAAGGAACTGGCGGCCCGCCTGCGGGTCGCCTTGCGCCACAAGCTCCAGCAGCACGGCGAGAAGCCGATCTTCCAGACCGGCGAGCTTTCGGTCGACCTCGTCAAGCGCATCGTCAGGCTGGGCGAGCAGGAGGTGAAGCTCTCGCCCAAGGAATACGACATCCTGCGCATCCTCGTGCAGCATGCCGGCAAGGTGCTGACCCACCAGTTCCTGATGAAGCAGGTCTGGGGCGCCTCGGCCGATGTGCAGTATCTGCGCGTCTATGTCCGGCAGCTCCGCCAGAAGATCGAGCGCATCCCCGACCAGCCGCAATACATCACCACCGAGACCGGCGTCGGCTATCGCCTGCGCGAAGCCGAATAAGCCCCGCCGCCCGGCGCAACCCACCATGATCCCATCCGACATCATCCGCCCACGTTCCATCGTGAAGCTCGCCGCCGCGAACAAGCCGGCCCTGCTCCGCGCTCTCGCAAGGAAAGCGTCGGAACAGCTCACCTTGCCTGAAGCCGCGATCCTCGACGCACTGAACCGCCGCGAGGCGCTCGGCTCGACCGGCGTCGGCGGCGGGCTGGCGATGCCCCATGCGCCGGTCGAAGGTCTCGCCGAGCCTTTCGGCCTGCTGGCACGGCTCGATAAGCCCGTCGCCTATGAAGCGATCGACGGTGCGCCGGTCGATCTCGTCTGCCTGGTGTTGACGCCGGTGAACGGCGGCAAGGGGCGCATCGATGCTCTCGCATGCATCGCAAAACGCCTGCGGCCGGCCGAAATCCGCGAGCGCATCCGCAATGCCGCGGGCGGCGAGGACATCTACGCGCTGCTGCTCGAAGAGAGCTGACCGGCCTTTGCCGGGATCGGCATCGGCACGGAGGGCAGGATCGTCGGCTTGCAGCTCGCGCCACGCGACAGGACGAACTCATCGCGCGCGAACAGCTCCGCCAGCCAGTCGACGAAGACGCGCACCTTGTTGCTGAGGTGGCGGTTCGGCGGATAGACGATGTGCAGCGGCTTCGGCGCCGTGCACCAGTCCATCAGCAAGGGCACGAGCCGCCCATCCGCGATCGGCACGCGGGCCATGAAGGTCGGCAACTGCATGATGCCGTGACCGGCGAGCCCGGCCGCGAGATAGCCCATGCCGTCATTGAGCGCGATCATGTAGCGCCCGCCGACTTCGATCGTTTCGCTGAGGCTCTGGTAGACCAGCGGCAACACCCGGCCGCCGAGCGCCGGCCGGTAGGCGACGATCTGGTGCCCATCCTCGATGTCGCGCGGATGCAGTGGCGTGCCGAAGCGGGCGAGGTAATCGGGCGTCGCGCAGGTGATCAGCTGCATCTCGCCGATCCGCCGCGCGATCAGGCTCTGGTCGGCGATCTCGCCCGCCCGCACCGCGCAATCGAGATTCTCGCCGATCAGGTCCGCAGCGCGGTCGCTCAGGCCGAGATCGAGCTGGATATCGGGATAGCGCGCGTGGAACTCGTGCAGTGCCGGGATGATCACCGAAACCGCCAGCGAGGAGCTGCAATCCACCCTGAGCCGCCCGCTCGGGCGCGCCTGCGCCAGCGTGAGACTCGCATCCAGTTCCGAGAGTTCGTCGAGCAGGCGCAGCGCCCGTTCGTAATAGGCCGCGCCGTCCATCGTCACGGTCACGCGCCGCGTCGTCCGGTTCAGCAGCTTGGCGCGCAGATGCGCCTCCAACTGCTGGATCAGCTTGGTAACCGTCGGTTTCGGCATGTCCAGGAGATCGGCGGCGCGCGTGAAGGTGCCGGTCTCCACCACCCGCACGAAAGCCCGCATCGCGGCAAGCTGGTCCATATGTCCTCGGATTGTTTCCATACGTGAACAATGAATGAGCAGATAGCGTATTTATTCCGAAATTCCGATTCACTATCTCGTGGTGCACCGCAACAGCGAGGGTGAGCCATGCCCGCGATCGCCGCGCAGAAACTGCAACCGGTCCTCTCCGTCTTCTGGCGGGAGGAAACCCTGAGCGCCCGTGGAGAGAGCTTCACAGGCCGGCTCTACGTTCCCGCCGAGGTTCCGGATAATGCCGGGCTCGTGCTGCACCTGCATGGCGGCCACTTCAACAGCGGCTCGCCGGCCGAGGGGCAGGCCGTCGCCACCGCCCTGACGGAAGCCGGCGCGGTCGTGTTCTCGCTCTCCTATCCGCTCGCGCCTATCCAGCGCTTCCCTGAGACGCTCGAGCGCATCTATGCAGCGCTCGAGGCTCTCGCCAGGGGGCGCAATCGCTGGGC
>SEEM01000278.1 GCA_004144595.1 Hyphomicrobiales bacterium | reverse complement strand
GCTCTATGGCGGCGGCACTGAGGGCTACACCGATTATCCGGCCGCGACCGTTCCGGCTGACGGCTGATCCGAAGAAACCTTATCATGAAGGCCTTCATCCTCGACCGCTACGGCAAGAAACAGGCGCTGCGTCTCGGCGATAGGCCGGAGCCCGCGCCCGGTCCCGACGACGTGCTGGTCGAGGTTGAGGCTGCCGGTCCCAACCTGCTCGATTCCAAGATTCGCGACGGTGCTTTCAAGCAGATCCTGCCCTCCAAACCGCCGCTCGCGCTGGGCCATGATCTGGCAGAGACCGTCGTCTCGGTCGGCGCGAATGTCGGGCGCTTCAAGCCGGGCGATGTCGCCTATGCGCGACCGAGCGACGGGCGGATCGGCATCTTGGCCGAACGCATCACCGTCAGCGAAGCCGGACCTGGCGCAAACGACCGCAAAGCGCCCACCGTCGCTAGATCAATTTGTCCAGCGTGATCGGCAGGTCGCGAACACGCTTTCCCGTTGCGTTGAAGATCGCGTTTGCGACGGCGGCTCCGGTCCCGGTGATGCCGATCTCGCCGACGCCGCGTGCCCCCATCGGGGTATGAGGGTCGGGAATATCCGTCCAGATCACGTCGATGTCGGGAACGTCGAGATGCACCGGGACATGGTACTCCGCCAGGCTTGGGTTCATCACCCTGCCATTGCGCTCGTCGAACTGGGTTTCTTCCATCAGGGCTAACCCCAGCCCCATGATGATACCGCCGCGGAACTGGCTGGCCGCCGTCTTGGGATTGAGGATACGGCCACAATCGAAGGAACCGAGGAAGCGCGATACGCGCGTCTCGCCGGTCACGGCATTGACGCGCACCTCGCAGAACATCGCCCCGTGACTGTGCATAGACCAGTGCATCAGCTCGAGCGGGTTCGGCGGCGCCGCCTCGACGGTGAGCGCGTCGCGTCCGGCTCGGCTGAGAATCGAGCTGTAGCTTTCGAACCGGTCGGGCTCGTCGCTCTTGCACAGGCCGCCATCGCGGCTGCCGATCTCACCGGGCTTGAGACCCGCCAACGGGGAGTCGTTGCCGGCAAGCTTCAGGAGCTCTGCAACCAACGCGTTGTAGACTGCGATGACTGACGCTCCGATGGCCGCCGTCTGCTGCGACCCGCCGGCCATGACGACGCCGGGCAGCGTCGAATCGCCATAGTTGAAGGTGACCTGCTCCATGGCGAGGCCCAGCCGCTGCGCCGTAACCTGGGTCTGCACAGTCGCCGTGCCCATGCCCATCTCATGCGCCGCGATGTCGACTGTCGCGTGACCATCGCGGCGGAGCGTCAGCCGTGCGGCACCGCCGGGCATGCGGTAATAAGGATAGGTCGCTGTGGCGCAACCGACTCCGACCAGCCATTCGCCGTCACGCGTGACGCCGGGTTGAGGACTGCGGCGGCTCCAGCCGAACCGCTCTGCGCCGGCCCGCCAGGCCTCGGCAATATGCCTCGCTGAGAATGGCAGTCCCGATGTCGGATCAGTCTCCGGCTCGTTTCGCAGACGAAGCTCAACGGGGTCGATCTGAAGTTCGTGCGCGAGCTCGTCGATCGCGCATTCCAAGGCGAAGGTCCCGACGGCTTCCCCCGGCGCCCGCATGAAGGTGTTGCCCAGCATGTCGAGTTCGACCTGCTGAACGTCCAGCAGGATCGTGCCGGAGGCATAGGCACTGCGCGACGGCAGGATAAAGGGCTCCGGCATCGCGTTGTGCGGCGTTTTCGCCGTCACGCCGGTATGGATCAGCGCGGTCAGCGTGCCGTCTGTCTTCGCACCGAGAGCGACGCGCTGTCGGGTCGGCGAGCGGCCTCCAATGACGCGGTAGACGCCTTCGCGCGAAAGGACCAGCCGCACCGGGCGCTGCGCCAGCTTAGCGGCCGCCGCGGCAATGATATGATGCTGCCACAGCGTCTTGCTGCCGAAGCCGCCGCCGACGAAAGGCGAGGTCACGACGACCTGGTCTTCAGCGAGGTCGAACACCTGAGATAGCGTCCAGGCAGCATGGGCAACCATCTGCTGGGCATCGTGCACGCGCAGCGTGTCGCCCTGCCAGGCGAGCGTCACGGCGTGGAGCTCGATCGGGTTATGATTGTGCCTGGGTGTCGTATAGACCGCGTCGACCTTGACGGGAGCCTCCGCGAGCGCGG
>SEEM01000028.1 GCA_004144595.1 Hyphomicrobiales bacterium | reverse complement strand
GGCGCGATTCCCGACGATCTCGAGGACGGCATCGTCGGCAAGGGCTTCCCGATCGAGGTCTATAACGTCTTGGGTGCAGGCGACGCCTTCATGTCCGGCTTCCTGCGCGGCTGGCTCGGCGGCGAAAGCCTCCAGACCGCCGCGACCTGGGCCAATGCCTGCGGCGCCTTCGCGGTCTCGCGCCTGCTCTGCTCGCCCGAAAGCCCGACTTTCGAGGAACTGCAGTACTTCCTCGAAAACGGCAGCCCGCACCGGGCGCTGCGCAAGGATGCGGAGATCAACCACATACACTGGGCGACGACGCGCCGCCGCGACATCCCCTCGCTGATGGCGCTGGCCTGCGATCATCGCTCGCAACTCGAAGAGCTCGCCGCCAAGGCCGACGCCGACCCCGCTCGCATCCGCGATTTCAAGGTGCTCGCAGTGAAAGCCGCCGCGCGCGTCGCCGATGGCCGCCCGGGTTACGGCATGCTGCTCGACGAGAAGCATGGCCGCGAGGCGATGTTCGAATTCGCCCGCCATCCCTTCGCCTGGCTCGGCCGCCCGGTCGAACTGCCGGGCTCGCGCCCACTGCGCTTCGAGACCAGCCAGGACATCGGTTCGCTGCTGCCGGAATGGCCGGTCGATCACTGCATCAAGGCGCTCTGCTTCTATCATCCGGACGACCCGGAAGAGCTGAAGCGCGAGCAGCAGGAGAAGCTGCGCGGCCTGTTCGAGGCGGCCCGCAAGGTCGGCCGCGAATTGCTGATCGAGATCATCGCCGGCAAGAACGGCCCGCTCGGCCCCGACACGATCGCCCGCGCGCTGGAAGAGATCTACGCGCTCGGCATCAAGCCCGACTGGTGGAAGCTGGAGCCGCAATCCTCTCCCGCCGCCTGGGCCGCGATCGAAAAGACCATCGCCAAGCACGATCCCTGGTGCCGCGGCGTGCTGCTGCTCGGGCTCGACGCTCCGGCCGAGGAGCTGGAGGCCGGCTTTGCCGCGACAGCCGGCTCGCCGATCGTCAAGGGCTTCGCCGTCGGCCGCACCATCTTCATGAGCGCGGCCGAAAGCTGGTTTGCGGGCAGCCTCGACGACGAAGCCGCGATCGCCGACATGGCCAAACGCTTCGAGGCGCTGACCGGCCTCTGGCTTGCCACGCGCGGCCGTAAGGCGGCTTAGATCGTGTCCGGCCGGGAACAAAACGTCTCGCTTACCTCGCCCGGGATGGCGTCGTTACGTGTTGTAGAGAGTCGGAAGCCGACATGACCCGCACCGTCCGCCTCACCATGGCGCAGGCGCTGACGCGCTTCCTCGCAGCGCAGATGACCGAGATCGACGGGCAGAGCCTGCCGATCTTCGGTGGCGTCTGGGCGATCTTTGGCCATGGCAATGTCGCAGGGATTGGCGAGGCGCTCTGGCACGAGCGCGAGCGCCTCCCGACTTTCCGCGCCCATAACGAGCAGGCCATGGCCCATGCCGCCATCGCCTATGCCAAGGCAAATATGCGCCGCCGCTTCATGGCCGCGACCACCTCGATCGGCCCCGGCGCGACCAATCTCGTCACCGCCGCCGCGCTCGCCCATGTCAACCGCCTGCCGGTGCTGCTGCTGCCGGGCGACGTGTTCGCCAACCGCATCCCCGATCCCGTCCTCCAGCAGGTCGAGGCCTTCGGCGACGGCACCGTCTCCGCAAATGACTGCTTCCGGCCTGTCTCGCGCTATTTCGACCGCATCACCCGGCCCGAGCAGATCATCCCGGCGCTGACCCGCGCCATGCAGGTGCTGACCGACCCGGCCGAATGCGGCCCGGTCACGCTGGCGCTCTGCCAGGACGTGCAGGCCGAAGCCTATGATTATCCCGAGAGCTTCTTCACGGAGCGCCTCTGGACGCCGCGCCGCCCCCGCTCCGACCGCGACGAACTCAAGGCCGCGGCCGAGGCGCTGAAAGCCGCGAAGAAGCCGCTGATCGTGGCCGGTGGCGGCATGCTCTATTCCGGCGCCAGCAACGCGCTAGCCCGTTTGTCGGCCGCGACCGGCATCCCGGTCTGCGAGACGCAGGGCGGCAAGTCCGCACTGCCCGACGATAACCCGCTCAACATGGCCGCCGTCGGCGTCACCGGCACGGAGGCCGCCAACCGGCTCGCCGCCGAGGCCGATCTCGTTCTGGCGGTCGGCACCCGCCTGCAGGATTTCACCACCGGCTCCTGGGCGCTGTTCGGTGCTGAGCAGAAGACGATCATCGGCCTCAACGTCCAACCCTTCGACGCCGGCAAGCACCGCGCCCTGCCCCTCGTCGCCGATGCCCGCGAGGGTCTCGCCGAACTGGCCGAGGCCATCGGTAGCTGGAAAGCTCCCGAAAGCTGGACCAAAAATGCCAAGGCCGGCAAGGCCGAATGGCAGAAGGAAGCCGCCGAAGCGACTGTCGCCAGCAACGCCGCCCTGCCCTCTGACGCACAGGTCATCGGCGCGGTCCAGCGCACGCTCGGCTCGGACGTCATCCTGCTTCATGCCGCCGGCGGCCTCCCCGGCGAACTGCATAAGCTCTGGCAGGCCGGCGCGCCCGGCTCCTACCACGCCGAATATGGCTTCTCCTGCATGGGCTACGAGATCGCCGGCGGGCTCGGCGCCAAGATGGCGCGCCCCGACAAGGAGGTGGTGGTCATGGTCGGCGATGGCTCCTACCTGATGCTCAATTCGGAGATCGCGACCTCGGTGATGCTGGGCCTCAAGCTGACCATCGTCCTGCTCGACAATCGCGGCTACGGCTGCATCAACCGCCTGCAGATGGCCACCGGCGGCGAGAGCTTCAACAACCTGCTCAAGGACACCCGGCACGACACCCTGCCGGAGATCGATTTCGTCGCCCACGCCGCCAGCATGGGCGCGATCGCGACGAAAGCCGCCTCGATCGCCGAGCTCGAAGCCGCGCTGGCGCAGGCGAAGGCCAACACCCGCACGAGCGTCGTAGTCATCGACACCGACCCGCTGATCTCGACCGGTGCCGGCGGCGCCTGGTGGGATGTCGCGGTGCCCGAAGTAAGCCAGCGCGAGCAGGTTCGCACGGCGCGGGCGAATTACGACGAACGACGCAAGCAACAGCGCGTCGGTGAATAATAGGCCGTCATTGCGAGCGTAGCGACGCAATCCAGGAGACGTGGCGCTCTACGAGACTGGATTGCTTCGCTACGCTCGCAATGACGGTGGCAACCGTGGACTGGAAAGACCTGACATGATCCGCATCGGCGCGAACCCCATCGGCTGGTCGAATGACGACATGCTAGAGATCGGCGGCGACATCCCGCTCGAAACCTGCCTGACGGAAGCCCGCACCGCCGGCTTCACCGGCATGGAACTCGGCAACAAGTTCCCGCGCGAGGCCGGCAAGCTGAAGCCGATCCTCGACGCGCATGGCCATGCCCTGGTCTCCGGCTGGTATTCGACTGAGCTTCTCGTCCGCGACGTTGCCGCCGAGATGGTCGCCGTGAAGGCGCATGCGACGCTGCTGCGCGACATGGGCTGCTCGGTCCTGATCGCAGCCGAGACCTCGAACGCGATCCATTCCGACATCACCAGGCCGCTCTCGGCCCGGCCCGTCCTGCCCAAGAGCCGCTGGGACGATTTCGGCGCGCGCTACACCAATTTCGCGGAAGCCCTGAAGGCGGAATACGGGCTCCAGCTCGTCTATCACCACCACATGGGCACGGTGGTGCAGACCGAGGCCGAGATCGACCGGTTCATGGGCGTCACCAGCCCGACTGTGGGCCTCCTGCTCGACACCGGCCATGCCACCTGGGGCGGCGGCGACCCCGCCCGCATTGCCAGACACTGGAAGGCGCGCATCCACCACGTGCACTGCAAGGACATCCGCGAGGCCGTGATGTGGCGCTCCAACCGCGAGGACTGGTCCTTCCTCGAATCGGTCCTGGCCGGCGTCTACACCGTGCCGGGCGACGGCCTAATCGACTATGTCCGCGTGCTCCAGGAGCTGCAGGGCTATTCCGGCTGGATCGTGGTCGAGGCCGAGCAGGACCCGAAGAAGGCGGAGCCCGCGACCTATGCGAAGCTCGGCTACGCCAATCTGACCCGCTTCATCAAGGAAGCCGGGCTGGCTTGAATGCAGCCGTCAGTCTCGGGCGAAGCGTAGCGCAGACCCGAGCATGACGGGCCCAATGGATAGGAAAAACCCGATGTCCCATCTCAAGGTCAAGCCGCAGGGCACAAACGGCCGCGTCACCCATGTCACGCCGACAAGCGCCGGTTGGACCTATGTCGGCTTCGACCTGCATCGCCTGAAACCGGGCGAGACCGTTTCGGCGCAAACTGGTGACCGCGAGGCCTGTCTCGTCTTCGTCACCGGCAAGGGCGAGGTCACGGCCGGGGGCGAGGCACGCGGCGAGCTTGGCCAACGGATGAGCCCCTTCGAGGGCAAGCCCTGGTCGGTCTACCTGCCGGAGGGGTCCGCCTGGTCGGTCACCGCGACGACCGATCTCGAACTCGCCGTCTGCACGGCACCCGGCCTCGATGGCGGCCTGCCGGTGCGCGTCATCAGCCCGGACGATCTCGGCCAGGAAATCCGCGGCAAGGGCTCGAACACCCGCCACGTCACCAATATCCTGCCCGAGAACGACCCGGCCGATTCATTGCTGGTGGTCGAGGTCATCACGCCGGCGGGCAACACCTCCAGCTACCCGCCGCACAAGCACGACCGGGACGACCTGCCGCGCGAGTCCCATCTCGAGGAGACCTATTACCACCGGCTCAACCCACCGCAGGGCTTCGGCTTCCAGCGCGTCTATACCGACGACCGCAGCCTCGACGAGGCGATGGCGATCGAGGACGGCGACGTCGTGCTGGTACCCAGGGGCTATCACCCTTGCGCCACCTGCCACGGCTACGACCTGTATTATCTCAACGTGATGGCCGGCCCGAAGCGGACCTGGAAGTTCCACAACGCCGCCGAGCACGAATGGCTGCTGAAGGGCTGACGGCGATCAGCGAACGAAGGCGAGGCTGGGCCGCACCTCAGGGATTGCACTTGTAGACGGTGCCCTTGGTGTCCGGACCTTTCCACTTGATGTCGGCCGCGCTGGCGAGCACATGCGTCCCGCCCCTCTCGGCGCCGGCGATCTTCAGGCGCGCGACCACCGAATCGCGCGTCTTGTCGAGCGGCATGATCGCCTGGGAGCTGTCCTGCCCATCGATCCCGCCCAGGCTCGCGCAGTTCTCCACAACGCTCTTCGCGTCGGTCACCACGACGATACTGCTGCGCGACGTATGATAGGTGCAGGCGCCGAGCAGCAGGGCGGGGATAAGGATGGAGAAGCGTGGCATCGTTACGTCCGGACTGGGCTGATCGGATCTTGCGCGCATGTTCCGCCGCTTCGCCCCAAATGCAAGCCTGAGCCCGCGCGAAATCGCCCGACCGTTCGCAGCATTCCCGGCGATTCGGGCGAAGCGTCACAATTGCTGCGGAATTGTCGCGATTTGACCCTACGAACTTTAACGCAAAGCGCGCGTCATTCTTGACCTGCCGACGCGGCTGCTCTTAAGTCGCTTCAGGCCAATGGGAGGCTGAAAAAGGATTAATTATGCGTAGCATTCTGATCGTTGGTGCCATGGCCGCTCTTCTCGCCGGTTGTCAGACCGCGCAGGAATCCATGGCCGACGCCGAAGTGACCTGCGAGTCCCAGGGCTTCCGCCCGGGCAGCCGTGCCTACCAGCAGTGCCGCTCGGCCAACTATGTCGAGAACCGTCGCGCCTCGAACGAAACCGGGTCGGCCGTCGCCGCCGGCGTCGCGGCTGGCGTCATCGGTGGCGCCCTGATCGCGGCCGACAACCGCTCATATTACGGTCGCGGCTACTACGGCCGCCGCGGCTACTGGTGGTAAGATAAGAGGCCTCTCTTCGGGGAGTCCGTATCGAAATACCAAGCCCTGCGGCGCGTCGCGCCGCAGGGCTTTTTATTGGAGCCGTCTCGGGCCGAACATCAGTTCGGCCGAGGCCCTCAACGCCGGGCGGCTCGCTTGCGGGCCGGCGCGGCAGCCGGCTCGCTCGCCGAAGCCGAGTTCAGCAGCGATCCGATCACGTAGGCTGCGAGCCCGAGCCCGACCACGAGCGCCATCGGCTCTCGCTCGGCCCGCTTCGCCAGCATGCGCCCGCCCCTGTCGGCATAGTCGCGCGCCATCGCCGCGTAGTCGCCGGCGCGACCGGCATAATCATCCACGTCGTCGCGATGCGAGCGCAACCAGCCCTTGCTCGACTTCAGGGCCCGGTTTCCGGCGTCGCTCGCTTCGGAGCCGTAGTCCTGGAGCCAGCTGCGCCAGCGGCTGTAATCCGGCTGATAGCGATCCCAGCCCGAGGATTGATTGCGGAGCACGGCCCACGCTACCAACCCGATGCCGGCGACGCCCAGGCCGAACGCGGCCAGCGGGTTGCGCTCGATGCTCCTGACGACCGCCTGCCCGCCGTCGCGAACGGCCTCGAGCGGCTCGGCGTCGTCCCAGGCTTCCTTGGCCCGGTCGTAGCCATCCTTCACTGTCTCAGTCGCCTTGTCCGCGAGATCGGCGGCCTTGCCGCGCAGGGTGCTGACGGTGGCTCCGACCTGCTCGGCAGCATCATCGGCGGCCTTCGGAACGTCGGGTGGGAAGCTGTTGCTGATCGCCATGGCGGACTCTCCGTTTCTAAAAGGGGTCATGGCCAGAGAACGAAGTCGAAGCGGCCGGGTTCCGAGCCGCGACAAAACAACTGAGCCGCGGTTCTTCACCTGTTCGGCCACGACCGCGTCATGATTGAATGCGAGGTAGCAAAGAACAGGGGCCATCAACGAGAAGGAGACGCGCATGAATGTTCAGCACCTCCAGATCGCTCACCCGTTCGTTCTCTCCGATCCCGAATGGATCGCACTGGAGAGCATCGAGGAGGAGACCCGCCACTTCATCTTCGACGAGACCATGCTGCATTCCCTGCAGGATCGCGGCCTCGTCGAGTCGGACGGCACCATCTGGCGGGTCACCCAAACCGGACAGAAGCGTTTGAGCAACCGCGATTGAGGCGGACGAAGCCGGGCGTTCCGGCGAAGCGATGGATCATGAGGCCCGCCCAATCGGCGGGCTTTTCCATGTCTGGAGCCGAAGGCTCACAGCAATCCACCCGACCAGACGACCGCAGCCCTTCTGGAATCCGGTCGTGCGTCGCCTCGGCTAGCCGATATTTCCCCCGTGGTCGCTTTGCCCGATGCGCTGGAAAAATGCCTTCGCCGTCGCCATGTAGGGCCCTCCGTTCTTTTCGATGAGCAGACATGGGCAAACCCGTTTCCATCACCATCTCGCATGATCTAGGCCGGGAGGCCGCTCTGGCCCGCCTGCGCGACGGTGTCGACAAGATCCGCGACCGGCTCGGCCTGGTCCGGATGCAACTGGTCGAGGAGCGCTGGGAGGGCGACGCGCTGCATTTCGGCGTCGGCGCGCTCGGGCAGACCGTCAATGGCCGCATCGAGGTCGAGGAGAGCCTGATCCGGGTCGAAGTGAGCCTGCCCTGGATGCTCGCGATGTTCGCCGAGAAGCTCAAGATCGGCGTCCAGAAGCAGGGCCAGATCCTGCTGGAGAAGCCGAAGGCATGAACCAACTTGCCAGCCATGTCCGGCGGCCGAGAATTTCGGCAGCCAAAGGCTGAAAAGTCGTACGCCTTTCGGTTGAAAATGCGGCCTCGAACCCCCATGCTCGGATAGTTCAAACAATCTTGATTTATTGATCCTGTCGGATTCGGGAGACCCATGCATCACGGCCCGCTGATCGCCATCGTTGTCGCGGGCCTAGGCCTTGCTTTCGTCTTCGGGGCCATCGCCCACAAAATGCGGATTTCGCCCCTCGTCGGCTATCTCCTCGCCGGTGTCGCCGTCGGCCCGTTCACCCCGGGTTTCGTCGCCGACCAGAACCTTGCCAACGAGCTCGCCGAGATAGGCGTCATCCTGCTGATGTTCGGCGTCGGCCTGCATTTCTCTCTTAAAGACCTGCTGTCGGTGAAGGCGATCGCCGTGCCGGGCGCGGTCGTCCAGATCGGCATCGCGACACTGCTTGGTCTCGGGCTCGGCACGCTGCTGGGCTGGAACTGGTTTTCAGGCGCCGTCTTCGGCCTCGCGCTCTCCACCGCCTCGACGGTCGTCCTGCTGCGCTCGCTTCAGGAACGGCGACTGGTCCAGACCGAGCGCGGCCGCATCGCGGTCGGCTGGCTGATCGTCGAGGATATCGCGATGGTGCTGGCGCTGGTGCTGCTGCCGGTGCTGGCCGAGATCATCAACGGCGCGCCGTCAGGCGGCAGTGCCCCGCTCGCGACGCGGTTCGATCTCGGCGTCTGGGGCGTACTCGGCCTGACCTTCGCCAAGCTGATCGGCTTCCTCGCCTTCATGCTCGTCATCGGCCGGCGCGTCATCCCCTGGGTGCTGCACTGGGTGGCGCATACCGGCTCGCGCGAGCTCTTCCGGCTGGCGGTGCTGGCCGTGGCACTGGGCGTCGCCTATGCGGCAGCCTCGCTGTTCGGCGTCTCCTTCGCGCTCGGCGCCTTCTTCGCCGGCATGATTCTGTCCGAATCGCCGCTCTCTCAGCGCGCCGCCGAGGAAACCCTGCCGCTTCGCGACGCTTTCGCCGTGCTGTTCTTCGTCTCCGTCGGCATGCTGTTCGACCCCGGCATCATCCTGCGCGCGCCGGCGCCGCTGCTGGGTACGCTCGCCATCATCCTGATCGGCAAATCCGTTGCGGCCTGGATGATCGTGCGCGCCTTCGGCCGCTCCCAGGCGGTTGCCCTGACGATCTCTGCATCGCTCGCGCAGATCGGCGAGTTCTCGTTCATCCTCGCCGGCCTCGGCACCGCACTCGGCGTCCTGCCCGCACAGGGGCGAGACCTCATCCTGGCCGGCGCGATTCTGTCGATCCTGCTCAATCCCGTGGTCTTCGCACTGGCCGAGCGTCTGGCGCCGGAAGCTCCGGCCGCGAAGCCGAAGCCCGTGGCCCCTGCCGATGCGGGCGAGCCCGAGAAGGCGGCAGCGCCCGAACCGCAGCCGGCAGCCCCGCCGGAACGCGACATCACCCCGACCGGCCTCGACAACCACATCGTCGTCGTCGGTTATGGCCGGGTCGGCAGCTTGCTCGGAGCCGGCCTGCTTTCGCAGGGCGCGAAGCTCCTGGTCATCGAGGACAATCCCGACGCCGTCGCGACGGCGAAGCGCGACGGCGCCGAGCTTCTCGTCGGCAATGCCGCCGATCCCGAAGTGCTGTCGGCGGCCGGCGTCGACCGGGCGGTCCGCCTCTTCGTCGCCATCCCCGGCAGCTTCGAGGCGGGCCAAGTCTGCGAACAGGCCCGGGCCGAGAACCCGGCCCTGCCGATCGTCGCCCGCGCCCATTCCGATGCCGAGGTCGCGCATCTCACGAAATGCGGGGCGACGCTGACCATCATGGGCGAGGCCGAGATCGCCCGCGCCATGCTCTCGCTTTGCCAGAATCTCCGGGGTACCGCCGCGCCTGCAGCAGTCGAGCCGGATGTCGCATCCGAAGCGGCAAAGCCCGAGACGGTCGCCGCGCTTCCTGCTCAGAAGCCGCCGGCGGAGGAGCCGCCGGCCAATCCTCCGGCCGCGGCATAGAAAAAGGCGGGACGCACGGCGCCCCGCCTTTTTCATATTCGATCGCCAGTCGGGCTCACTCGACGAGGTCGAAGCGGACGTCCTGCACGCCTTCGTAGAGCGTCTTGCGGCCGAGCGCGTAGAGGTTCTCCAGCCCCGAGGTCAGGGTGATGAAATGGTTGCCCGAGAGCACACCCGCCTTGCTGGCGAACTGCACGCCGCCATAGGCGAGCAGGATCTCGGTCTCGCTGACGCCGCCCGGATACAGGATGATGTGGCCGGGGGCCGGATAGGCCGTGTTGTTCTCGTAGCCCACGCCGAAATCGAGATCGCCGAGCGGCATCCAGACGCCCTCCCCGCTCCAACGCACATGCACCATCTTGCTGATGAAGGGCATCTGTTGCTTGAACGCGGCGCAGGTCTTCGGCGCGGCTTCCAGCTCGAACTTGGCGTCGAACTTGAACGGCCCGGCGGTGACGATCAGCTTGCTCATGAAATCCCCGTCTTCTTGGAAAAGGTTTCGAACCCGCTGAATGGCATTGCGCCCGAGGCCGGCGCAAGAGCGCAGCCGGAACAAGTGAGACGCCGGAACGTGAAGGATGCCGGCGCGGCCCGGTTCAGCCGATCGCGTCGCGGAGATCGAGCGTGGCGGTCTTGCCGATCGCCTCGTAATTGCGCTTCAGCCAGCGCTTGCCCGCGCTGCGTCCCATGTCGCGCAGCTTGAGCAGGAAGGACCATTCCGCGTTCATCCGCGAGGACGACGTGAGTTCGGCCAAGGGCGGCCCGCCATCGATGCGATGCATCAGGACGCGCTTGTATTCGTCAACAGGCAGCTTGCCGTCGTCGATCAGGCGGTTGACGAAATCGATCGCCCGCAGCTCGCGCAGCAGCGAGGCGTTGAAGGTGATCTCGTTCAGGCGGTCCTGTATCTCGCGCGCCTTGGTCGGCAGTTCCCGGCGCTGGATCGGGTTGATCTGCACCAGCAGGATGTCGTCGCAATGCGCCTGGTAGAACAGCGGGAACAGGGCGGGATTGCCCATATAGCCGCCATCCCAATAGGCCTCGCCGTCGATCTCCACCGCCTGGAACACCATCGGCAGGCAGGCCGAGGCCATCACGTGGTCGGGCGTCAGGTCCTTGCCGTCGAACACCGCGATCTTGCCGGTGCGGACATTGGTGGCGGCGATGAACAGCTTCACGGCATCGCAAGCCCTGACCTTGTCGAAATCGATGAGGTCGGCGACGACGCCGCGCAGCGGATTGATGTTCAGCGGATTGACGTCGTAGGGGCTCGCGACCTTCGCGAACATCTCGAAGAACAGCATGCCCGGCGGCGTGCCGTTATTGTTGCCCCAGGCGCCCAGCATGGTGTCGATGAGCGAACGCTCCGAGCCCCCATATTTCCCGTCGACGCTGATCGCCCGCCAGAAGGCTTCGAGCTTGGTGCGCGCGCCGTCCGCTCCCCCATCGATCCAGCCCTCCGCCAGCACGACCGCGTTCATCGCGCCCGCGCTGGTGCCGGTCAACGCCTCGATGCCGAGGCGGCCATCTGCCAGGATGGCGTCGAGCACGCCCCAGGTGAAGGCGCCATGCGCGCCTCCGCCCTGGAGCGCCAGGGAGACCGTCTTCTCGGCCTTGGGACCGACGAGCCCCTTGACCGGCTCGGGCCTGCGTGTGGGGCGGCCGCTCACGCCGCGGTCCAGCCGCCATCCATAGGCAGCGTCGTCCCGGTGATCGACTTGGCCGAATCCGTGCACAGGAAGACCGCGAGCGCCGCGACCTGCTCGACCGTAACGAACTCCTTGGTCGGCTGCGCCGCGAGCAGGACGTCGTTCATGACCTGCTCCTTGGTCATGTTGCGCGCCTTCATCGTGTCCGGGATCTGCTTCTCGACCAGCGGCGTCCAGACATAGCCGGGCGCGATGGCGTTCACGGTGATGCCTTGCGTCGCGACCTCGAGCGCCACGGTCTTGGTCAGGCCGGCGATGCCGTGCTTGGCCGCGACATAGGCTGACTTGAAGGGCGAGGCGACGAAGGCATGCGCCGAGGCCGTGTTGATGATCCGGCCCCAGCCCTTCGCCTTCATCTTCGGCAGTGCCGCACGGGTGGTGTGGAAGGCCGAGGACAGGTTGATCGCGATGATCTGGTCCCATTTCTCGATCGGGAACTCGTCGATCGGCGCGACATACTGGATACCGGCATTGTTGATCAGGATGTCGATCGCGCCGAAGACCTTTTCGCCCTCGGCGATGAAGCCGGCGATTTCGGCGGGCTTGGTCATGTCCGCGCCCGAGAACACCACCTTGACGCCGAATTCCTGTTCCAGGTCGGTGCGCAGCCGCTCGGCTTCGGCGGGGGGCATGATGCCGTTGATGACGAGGTTGGCGCCCTCGGCCGCAAGGGCGCGGGCATAGGCCAATCCGATGCCAGAGGTCGAGCCGGTGATCGCAGCAGTACGGTCTTTGAGGAACATGAGCGTCAAGGCTCCTGACAATCGGGGAGAAAATGCTTAGGTTCGGGGTCGAACGGACGATGCGCCGACAGAATATCGTCGCAGGGTGCCCGATGAGTCTTCGCAACGCAACATGACGAAAATGCAGCCGAACGCGCATCCTCACGGGGACCATGACCATGCGTCGCACGCACATGGCGAAGGCCCCTGCCGCCATGCGGAAGACCATCGCCGCCACGCGGCCGAAGCCCTCGCCCGGGCCGAACGGATCTGCCGCGAGCGCGGCTTGCGCCTGACGCCGATCCGGCGACAGGCGCTTGAAGCGCTCCATGCCGATCACCGCCCTGTCGGCGCCTATGATCTGGCCGATCGCATTTCGCCGGCCGGCGGACGCCGCCTCGCGCCGATCTCGATCTATCGCGCGCTCGATTTCCTGGTCGAGCAGGGCTTCGTCCACCGACTCTCGTCGAAGAACGCCTATGTCGCCTGCCTGCACGGCCATGGCGCGAACGAGGTCGTCGCTTTCCTGATCTGCGAAGCCTGCGGCGGGGTCGACGAGGATTCCTCGCCCGCCATGAAGAAAGCTGTGGCGGCGATCGCCGAAAACCGGCAATTCTCACCCGCGCATCAGATGGTCGAGATCGTCGGCCGGTGCGAGCATTGCCGGAACGCCGGATCATGATAGAGAGCCCGCATGAATGAGCGCGCCTTCTCACATCTGACGCCGGAGCGCGCCGGGCCTCTCGGTCGCCAGCTCACGGTGCCGGTCAAGGTCGGGCATGTTACGGTCGGCGGCGGGGCGCCGATCGTCGTTCAGTCGATGACCAATACCGACACGGCCGATATCGCCGGCACTGTGGCGCAGGTCGCCGCGCTCGCCCGCCAGGGTTCGGAACTCGTCCGCATCACCGTCGATCGCGACGAGGCTGCTGCGGCCGTGCCGAAAATCCGCGAGCGGCTCGACCGCATCGGCATCGACGTGCCGCTGGTCGGCGACTTCCACTATATCGGCCACAAGCTGCTCTCCGACCATCCGGCCTGCGCCGAGGCGCTGGCGAAATACCGGATCAACCCCGGCAATGTCGGCTTCAAGGACAAGAAGGACAAGCAGTTCGGCCAGATCATCGAGATTGCGATCAAGCATCGCAAGCCGGTGCGCATCGGCGCCAACTGGGGCTCGCTCGACCAGGAACTGCTGACCGTCCTGATGGACGAGAACGCCCGCGCCGTCCGCCCGCTCGATGCCCGCGCCATCATGCGCGAGGCCATGGTGCAGTCGGCCTTGCTCTCGGCCGAGCGCGCCGAGGAGATCGGCCTCGCCCGCGAATACATCATCCTCTCGGCCAAAGTTTCCGGCGTGCAGGACCTGATCACGGTCTACCGCATGCTGGCGAGCCGGGCGAACTACGCCATCCATCTCGGGCTGACCGAGGCCGGCATGGGCTCGAAGGGCATCGTCGCCTCCTCGGCCGCGCTCGGCATCCTCCTGCAGGAAGGGATCGGCGACACCATCCGCTATTCGCTGACGCCCGAGCCAGGCGGCGACCGCACGCTCGAGGTGAGGACGGCGCAGGAACTGCTCCAGACCATGGGCTTCCGCGCCTTCGTGCCACTGGTCGCCGCGTGCCCCGGCTGCGGCCGCACCACCTCGACCGTGTTCCAGGAACTCGCCCAGGATATTCAGACCTGGATCTCGACCTCCATGCCGGAATGGAAGACCCAGTATCCCGGCGTCGAGAACCTGAACGTCGCGGTGATGGGCTGCATCGTCAACGGCCCCGGCGAGTCCAAGCATGCCGATATCGGCATCTCGCTGCCCGGCACCGGTGAGGACCCGACGGCCCCCGTGTTCGTCGACGGCAAGAAGGTCGCGACATTGCGCGGCGCCGGCATCGCCGCCGAATTCAAGACCATGGTCGCCAGCTATGTCGAGCGGCGCTACGGCGCCGGTCTGGGCGCGGCCGGTTGACCGCCGCCTTTGCGTACCGCCCGCAACGTGCTAGAGGCCCCGGCCTTTCGCTGCACCGCAGCATGCGCGGAGATCCCTGATGGGGCATGAGAACCCGAATCCTGCGACCGTCCGGCCGGAGGATTCCCGCTTCGGCATGGATGCCGGGCACGGCCAGAACGGTGGCCACGGGCATGGCAAGCAGGGATACGCCGCGCTGGCGCTCGGTGCGCTCGGCGTCGTCTATGGCGATATCGGCACCAGCCCGCTCTACGCGCTGCGCGAAACCATCCTTGCCGCCACCGGGGGCGACGCCACCGCTGCGGTCCCGGCTTCGGTCGTCATCGGCGTCCTCTCGCTGATCCTCTGGTCGCTCGTCGTCGTCGTGACGCTGAAATATATCGTGCTGCTGATGCGGGCCGACAATAACGGCGAAGGCGGCATCCTCACCCTCGTCGCGCTGGCGCAGCGCAGCCTCGGCCGCGCCCGCAGCCATGTCGCCCTGCTGCTCGGCATGATCGGCGCCGGCCTGTTCTACGGCGATACCGTCATCACCCCGGCGATCTCGGTGCTCTCGGCGATCGAGGGCATCAAGCTCGTCACCCCCGTGCTGAACGACTACATCCTCTGGATCGCCTCGGTGATCCTGATCGGTCTGTTCGTGATGCAGAGCCACGGCACCCACCGCGTCGCGACCTTCTTCGGCCCGATCATGCTGGTCTGGTTCCTGACGCTGGCCGGGCTCGGCATCTACCATATCGCCGACGATCTCAGCGTCTTCCGCTCGATCAACCCGTATTACGCGCTGCTCTTCTTCCGCGATCATGCCGGCGTGGCGCTGGCCGTGCTCGGCTCGGTCTGTCTCGCGGTGACCGGCGCCGAGGCGCTCTACGCCGATATGGGCCATTTCGGCCGCGGCCCGATCCGCGGCGCCTGGCTCTATGTCGTCTTCCCGGCCTTGTGGCTCAACTATCTCGGCCAGGGCGCGCTGATCCTCTCCGACCCGACCGCGATCGACAATCCGTTCTACCGCCTGGCGCCACAGGGCCTGCTGTTGCCCTTTGTCATCATGGCCACGGTCGCGACCATCATCGCGAGCCAATCGGTGATCACCGGCGCCTTCTCATTGACCCGGCAGGCGATCCAGCTCGGCCTGCTGCCGCGCATGGAGATCCGCCACACCTCCGAGCAGACCTCCGGCCAGATCTATGTGCCGCGTGTCAACCTGCTGCTGCTCGTCGTGGTGCTGATCCTGGTCTGGTCGTTCCGGACATCGTCGAGCCTGTCGCACGCCTATGGCATCTCGGTCTTCGGCACGATGGTGGTGTCCTCCATGCTCGCGGCCATCGTGATCCGCCGCCACTGGGGCTGGAGCCCGCTGGCGACCGGCGCACTGATCCTGCCTTTCTTCCTGGTCGACGTGTCGTTCTTCTCGGCCAACATGCTGAAGCTGTTCCACGGCGGCTACGTGCCGGTTCTGCTCGCCATGGGCCTGACGCTGGTGATGTGGACCTGGATGCGCGGCACCAAGATCCTGTTCGACAAGACACGCAAGACCGACGTGCCTCTGCTCGAGCTGGTCACCATGCTCTCGAAGAGCCCGCCCGCCCGCGTGAAGGGCATGGCCGTGTTCCTGACCAGCGATCCCGAGACCGCGCCGGCCTCGCTCCTGCACAACCTCAAGCACAACAAGGTGCTGCACGAGCGCAACGTCGTCCTGACCGTGCGCTCGGCCGACACCCCCCGCGTCGTCGAGGAGGAGCGGGTCCGCCTCGCCCGCATCACCGACGATTTCTGGCGGGTCGACATGGTCTACGGCTACATGGAGAGCCCGAACGTGCCGAAGGGCCTGGCCATGCTGCGCAAGCAGGGCTTCAAGTTCGACATCATGTCGACCTCGTTCTTCCTGTCGCGGCGCTCGATCAAGGCTTCCCCGCAATCGGGCATGCCGATGTGGCAGGACAATCTCTTCATCGGCCTGACCAAGAGCGCGACCGACGCGACGGACTTCTTCCAGATCCCGACCGGCCGCGTCGTGGAGGTCGGCACGCAGGTCACGGTCTGACCCGACCCTGCCGTCATTGCGAGCCCAGCGAAGCAATCCAGGGGAGCGTAGAGCACTGCCGCCCCTGGATTGCTTCGTCGATTCGCTTCTCGCAATGACGAGAGACTGATCTCAATCGAGCCGCGCCGAAACCGCCTCCTGCGGCACATGTCGCACCCGTTCGCGATAGAGCAGGTAGAGCCCCGACGAGATCACGATACCGGCGCCGACAAAGGTCCAGCGATCCGGCAATTGGTCGAAGACGAGCCAGCCGAGCAGCAGCATCCAGACGATCTGCGAATAGATGAAGGGCGCCAGCACCGTCGCCGGCGCCAGGCGATGCGCCAGAATCAGCAACCAGTGGCCGAAGCCGCCGAGCGCGCCGACCGCGAACATCAGCAGCCAGGGCAGCAGCGTCTGCGGCGTCTCCCAAACCCAGGGCAAGAGCGGGATCGTCGCCAACGTGCCCGCCGCGCCCGAATAGATCATCGTCGTCTCCGATGAATCATGGCCGGAGAGCATCCGCGTCGCCAGCGAGTAGAAGCCATAGCAAAGGCAGCCCAGCACGATCAGCAGCGCCGCCGGATGCATGCCGCCGATCCCCGGCCGCGTCACCACCAGCACGCCGATGAAGCCGACGCCGATCGCAGCGAGCCGCCGTGGCCCCGGCCATTCCCCGAGCAGCGGCCCCGAGGCCAGCGCCACCAGCAAGGGCGTCGCGAACATGATCGAGATCGTCTCGGCGAGCTGAAGGTAGCGCAATGCGACGAAGTTGAGCGCCGTGGAGCCGAGCAGGAGCAGCGAACGGCCCCATTGCAGCCAGGGCCGGCTGGTGCGCAAAACACCGGGGCGCGTCCATGGGTTGATGACCGCCAGGACCAGGATCATGCTGCCGGCATAGCGCGCGAACACCACCTGCAGCGGGTTCATCGACTGGCCCAGCCATTTCGCGCTGGTGTCGAGCAGCGAAAACAGCAGGACGGCCGCGCACATCAGGCCGATCGCGGCCATGCGCGCGCGTCGGGCCTCGGAAGGCGCCTCTGAAGGAGAAGACACGGGCCTCGCCATGCTCTGAAGGAATGACGAAGGCAGATTGAACCGATTTAGACGGCGTCGCCAGCACGCTGGAGCATGCGCTCCATGCAGAAATCAGGCGTCGCTATCGGCCTCGTCGAGATCGGTATCGGGGTCGTCGTTCTCGGCGCCCGCTTTCGAGAGGCCCTTGGCCGCCTTGCGCAGGAGCTTGCGCAACTGCTTGCGCTCCTTGCCGTCGAGTTTGTCGAGCAGCTCCTCCTCGACCTCGGTCCAGACCGCATCGAGCTCGGCCGCCGTGGTCTGGCCGGCCTCGGTCAATGCGACCTGCACCAGCCTGCCGTCGCGGTTGCCACCCTCGCGCGTCACGAGCCCTTGCAGCGAGAGCCGCCCGATCGTCTTCGATACGGTCGGCGGCTTGACGCGCAGCAGCGCGGCGAGCTCACCCATGGTCATCGGGGCCGGTTGCAGCGCTTTCAGCGCCTGCTCCTGCCCCGGAAACAAGCCGAGCGCGTTCAGCCTCTCGCCCATCCGCGAGCGGTGCAGCCGCGCGGTGACGAGCAGGGCACGGCCGACACTCTTCTCGATTGCCTTGGTCATGGGGTCGATCCTTCGGGCCGATCCTTGGGCGGGTCAGCAGACGCTTCGCCGGCTGCGTACTCGCGCGAGAACATGACAGCGAGATGACAATCGGATGTCAGAGCTAAAAGAGAGCGAGTTTCGCCGCGACTTTATTCAGGAATGCGGCCCGGCTGGCCGGAGTTGAGAGGTTCATCTCGTAATGGGCGAGATAGGTCGTGCGCGCCAGCGGGTGGCAGACCGCCCGCAACGCCCGGCAGACCGCCTTCCGCGGCGGGTCGCCCATCAGGAAGGCGCGCCAGCGCGAGCCGCCATAGCTGGTGACCGCGACGAGCCGGCGAATGTTGTGCAGAGCCGGCTGCGCCTTGCCATCGACGATCTTGAAGGAGACGCCGGGCAGGAAGACGCGATCGAGGAAGCCCTTGAGGATCGCGGGGTAGCCGAAATTCCACACCGGGAAGCACAGCACCAGCGCCTCGGCCCGCGTTACCCGCTCGACATAACCGTCCACCGGCGATGTATTGCTGTCCGTGTCGTGATAGCCGCGCCGCTCTTCCCGGCTCAGCACCGGGTCGAAACCCTCGGCATAGAGATCGCAATCGTCGACCTCATGCCCCGCCGCCTTCAGGCTGGCGACGACCGTCTCATGGACGGCCGCTCCATAGCTCTCCGGCACAGGATGGGCATAGAGGACGAGGACGCGCATGATTTTCAGCCGACTCCGGCCTCGCTGAGGCTGCGGAACAGGAAAGTCTTGCCCGAGCGGTAGTCGTAGGACGGGTCTTCCCAGGCGATCATCTTGCCGGGGTTGAGCAGGCCCTGCGGATCAGCCTCGCGCTTGAAGGCGAGCTGTGCCTCGTCGGTCTGCTTCATGCCGCCCTCCTCCAGCGTATAGCGATGCGGGTTGAAGATCGGCGCGCCCATCTCCTCGTGGATCGCCATGATCTCCTCCAGCCGCTCCTCGCTGGTGAAGCGCACCAGCGGCAGGCCGAAACAGGTGATCTTGCCGTCGAAGCGCACGAATTCGAGATGGCAGGTCACCTCGTCGCCGAACCGGGCATGGATCCTGTCGACGAGATCGACCTGGTTCGGAAAGGGGTAGAGCACCTGCAGGTAGGTGATCGCCGGGTCCACGCGTAGCGCCCGCAGCGTCGTATGATTCCAGCCGAGCTCATAGGCCGGCGGCAAGCCTTTGGCATCCTCGGGCGAGAGCTTGTCCGTCCGCAGCAGGAGCTCCGCCCCCTTGAAGCGGCGTGCATAGGCGCAGAGCGCATCGACCGCGAAATCGGCGGCCATGACGATGACGAGATGGCTGTCGCGCGGCAGGAACTTGCGGTGGCGCAGGAAATAGTCGTGCGGCGCGGGCGCAGCCACGACGCAGAGGTTCTTCAGCGCGAGCCCGTCCTGCTCGCCGACCGCGTTGGCGAATTCCGTCGCGGCCCGCAAATCATCGAACCCGACGATGACATCGACCCAGTCATAGGCCGGCCCGAGCGGCATCTCGACCTCGGTGATGATGCCGTTGGTGCCATAGGCATGGGCGACCTTGTGCAGGTCCTCGCCGGAGAATTCGAGGATGCGCGGGCTCGCCTCCATCGTCGCGACCTTGAGCCGGATGATATTGCCCCAGTCGCGCAAGCCGCCCCATTTGATCGAGCCGACGCCGCCGGACCCGCCTGCGATAAAGCCACCGATCGAGGCCGTCTGGTAGGTCGAGGGATGCAGCCGCAATTCCTGCCGCGAATGGGCGCGCGTCTCGTCGTCGATCCGGGCCATGATCACGCCGGGCTCGGCGACATAGCGGCCGGCCGCGATCTCCTTAACCTTGTTGAAGCCGGAAAGATCGAGCAGCACGCCGCCCGAAAGCGGCATCGCCTGGCCGTAATTGCCGGTGCCGGTGCCGCGCGGGGTCACGGGAATGCCGAGCGCGTGGCAGGCGGCGAGAACCTGCACCACCTCCGCCTCGCTCACCGGCGAGACCACGATATCGGCGACGACATGGTCGAGCTGGCGCTTCAGAATCGGCGAGTACCAGAAGAAGTCGCGGCTCTTCTGCTTCACCAGCGCCGGGTTTTCCTCGATGCGGATGCCACCGAGGCGCCGCTTCAGCGTGGCGATGTCGTAGCGTGCAGTCATGCGAAACGTTCCTGTAGCGTCATGCTCGCCCTCGTGGCGAGCATCCACGTCTCGAACTCCGCCCGTGATGGGAGAAGGCGTGAATGATCGGCACAAGGCCGACCATGACGGGAGAAGTCATGGTGGCAAGGGGCGTCACGTCGCGCTCGCCATGAGATGGTCGAGTTCGCGGTAGTCCGGCAGCGTCCGGTCGATGGCACGGCCGGCAACCAGCACGGTGCGATCGGCCTGCGGCCGGGAGAACAGTTCGGTCCAGTCGCGCGCCCGCGTCAGGATGAGATCGGCCGGCGCACCCACAGTGATGACGCCGGCTTGAACACCCATCGTCAGTGCCGGCGTCCGCGCCACCGCATTGGCCCAGTCCGGCCCGGAGTGATCGAGCTGGAGGATGCGCGTGCCCTCGCGCAGCACCTCAATGAGATCGAGGTCGCCATAGGCATAGAACGGATCGCGCGTATTGTCGGAGGCGATCATCACCGGCACCCCGGCCGCCTTCAACTCGTGCAGCGCCGTGACGCCGCGCCAGCGCGGCGTGCGGCCCGGCTGCCGGTCCTGCAGGTACATGTTGCACAGCGGCAGCGAGACCACGGCGATGCCGGCCTCGCGCACCTTGGCGATGATCCGCGCTTCGTCCGCCGGCGCCTGAAGCGCCAGGGAACAGCAATGCCCGCAAAGGATTTTCCCCTCGAAGCGATGACGCAAAGCCGCGTCGGCGATGTGCTCCAGCGAGCGCGCCGCCGGATCGCTGGTCTCATCGACATGGAAATCGAGATCGAAGCCGTTCTCGACGGCCGCCCGGAACAGGATGTCGAGCGCCCGGTCGAGCTCCGGGATCATATAGGTGACGCAGCCCAGCAGCCTGTCGCCATGCGCCTTCACGGCTGCGATCACCGCCTGCATATGCGCCGGGTCGAGCGCAGCGTCGGCGCCGAAGAGCGGCGAGGCCTGAAGCGCGATCCGCCCGGCCCATTCCGCCCGCAATTCCGCATAAACGGGCCAGGAGATACCGATCTGCTTTCCCAGCGAATCGAGATGCGTCCGCATCGCCGCCGTGCCATGGGCGAAGGCGCTGCGCAGCGAGAAATCCATCCGCGCCCGCACATCGGCAGCCGACCAGTTGGCCTCGCGGTCTGCCGCCACCGTGCTCAATGCACCTGGAAACGTGCCGTCCGGATTGGGGCTGCGCGGCCAGATATGGCCCTTGTCGAGATGGACATGCACATCGACGAGGCGGGGCAGCGCGATGCCGCCGTCGAGGTTCAGACCGGAACCCGTCCCGATCGGGCCTGTCCCGGCGGGTTCGATCGCCGTGATACGCCCGTCCGCAATCGCAAGATCGACATGCGCCAGCCCATTCCGGCCGGCAGGGATATCGATGCCCTCGATCAGGCAGGCCGGCACGCGCAGATCGGTCAGGAGGAAAGCCGGTGCATCGGGCAAGCGGGCGAAACCGGTCGTCACGTTGTCAGCGCCTCTCCTGCCTCTCAAGCTTCGGCTCGGAGATACCGGGCTCTCCATGCCCCCGCAAGCCGCGCGGCCCGCTGCTCCCCTGCCGAAGGCGCCCTTGGCCATGCGGATGTCGCATTCAGACTTGTCCACGCGAACCGTATCGCGCATGAGGGCGGCATAACCCACCAAGAATGAGGTCGGCCCCATGACCGGCGAAGCCCGCATCATCGACGGCAAGGCGACAGCCGCTGCGCTCCGGGCCGAGATCGGCCGCGAGGTCGTGGCGATCAGGGCTGCGCGCGGCATCGTGCCCGGCCTGCATGTCGTCCTCGTCGGCGAGGACCCGGCCAGCAAGGTCTATGTCGCTTCGAAGGAAAAGCTCGCGGTCGAGATCGGCATGAACTCGGTCGCGCATCGTCTGCCGGCCGAGACGACCGAAGAGCAGCTTCTCGCCAAGCTCGCCGAACTCAACGCCGATGATGCGGTGGACGGCATTCTCGTGCAGTTGCCCCTGCCGAAACATATCGATACCGGCCGCATCATCGACGCCATCGACCCGGCCAAGGATGTCGACGGCCTGCACCCGATCAATGCCGGCCTTCTGGCCGGCGGCAAGAACGGCCTCGTGCCCTGCACGCCGCTGGGCTCCATGCTGCTGCTGAAGCAGGCCCTGCCCTCGCTGTCGGGGCTCGAGGCCGTGGTGATCGGCCGCTCCGAGCTGGTCGGTCGTCCCGTCGCCCAGCTCCTGCTTCAGGCCGACTGCACCGTCACCATCGCGCATTCGCGCACGCGCGACTTGCCCGCCGTGGTGAAGCGCGCCGATATCGTCATCGCCGCCGTCGGCCGCCCGCGCATGGTCAAGGGCGACTGGATCAAGCCAGGCGCGACCGTGATCGATGTCGGCATCAACCGCCTGCCCGACGGCAAGCTCACCGGAGACGTGGATTTCGCGGAGGCCGTGAAGGTCGCGGGCGCGATCACCCCGGTCCCCGGCGGCGTCGGCCCGATGACCATCGCCTGCCTGCTCAAGAACACGCTGACGGCGTTTCACGCCCGGCGGGGGTAACTCTATAAGCCGTCATGGTCGGGCTTGACCCGACCATCTCGGAAACCAGCTCTTACTCGTCACGAGATTCCCGGGTCGAAGCTACGCTTCGCCCGAGAATGACGCAGACGATCGCCGATCACATATGGATCTGGCGCTTCTCCACGGCCATCGCCGCTTCCTTAACGGCCTCGGACAGCGTCGGATGAGCGTGGCAGGTGCGGGCGAGGTCCTCGGACGAGCCGCCGAACTCCATCAGCACGGTCACTTCCGCGATCAGGTCGCCGGCATGCGGGCCGATGATGTGGCAGCCGAGCACACGGTCGGTCGCCGCGTCGGCCAGCACTTTCACGAAGCCGTCGGTATGACGCATGGCGCGGGCGCGGCCATTTGCGGTGAAAGGGAACTTGCCGATCTTGTAGGCGACGCCGGCCGCCTTGAGCTCTTCCTCGGTCTTCCCGATCGCGGCGACTTCCGGCGCCGTGTAGACGATGCCGGGAATGGCGTCGTAGTTCACATGGCCTGCCTTGCCGGCGATGATCTCGGCGACCGCGACGCCCTCGTCCTCGGCCTTGTGGGCCAGCATCGGACCGCGCACCACGTCGCCGATGGCGTAGATGCCGGCGACATTGGTCTTGAAATGGTCGTCGATGACGACGCGGCCGCGCTCGGTCGCGACGCCGGCCTTGTCGAGGCCAAGGCCCTCCGTGTTCGGACGACGACCGATCGCGACCAGCACGATATCGGCGTTCACCGTCTTGGCCTCGCCGCCCGCAGCCGGCTCGACGGTGACGGTCGCGCCGCCCTTCTTGTCCGTCTCGACCTTGGTGACCTTGGAGCCGAGCTGGAAGGTGAAGCCCTGCTTTTCCAGGATCCGCTGGAACTGCTTGGCGATCTCGCCGTCCATGCCGGGCAGGATGCGGTCGAGATACTCGACGACGGTGACCTTGGCGCCGAGCCGGCTCCAGACCGAGCCGATCTCGAGACCGATCACGCCGGCGCCGACCACGACGAGTTCCTTCGGCACGGAGCCGATCTCGAGCGCCCCGGTCGAGGTCACGACGGTCTTCTCGTCGATCGTCACGCCCGGCAGCGGCGCCGATTCCGAACCCGTCGCGATGACGATGTTCTTGGTCTCGATCTCCTGCGTCTTGCCATCCTCGCCGGTCACGACGACCTTGCCGGCGGCGGGAATCGAGGCCGCGCCGTGGAAGGCGTCGATCTTGTTCTTCTTCAGCAGGAAGCCGACGCCGTTGACGTTGGCGTCGATCGTCTCCTGCTTGTGGGCCATCATCGCCTTGAGATCGAGCTTGGGCTTGCCGACGACGATGCCGAGCTTCTCGAAGGTGTGGCCGGCCTCCTCGAACATCTCGGAAGCATGCAGCAGCGCCTTGGAGGGGATGCAGCCGACATTAAGGCAGGTGCCGCCGTGGGTCATGCGCTTCTCGACCACCGCGACCTTGAGGCCGAGCTGGGCAGCGCGAATGGCGCAGACATAGCCGCCGGGGCCGGTTCCGATGACGACGAGATCGTAGGACATGAATGCTCCAACAGAATGAATTCAGCGCCCAACATGCGGGGTGGCGCTGTAGCGTTGCCTCAACCGGCCTCAGGCGCTGTCGAGACCGGCCGGAGCCGCATCGAGCGTGCCCTTAGGCCCAAAGCGCCATCAGCATCATGACGAGGCCGATGATCGACACGGTCCAGACGCCGGTGCGGATGACGGGAATGCCGGCCGCGTAGATCGGGACATAGACCACGCGGGCGGCGAGCCAGAGCTGCGCCCCGGTCAGCCCCATTCCGCTCGCCTTGCTGGTGACGATCAACCCCAATGCCAGCGCGACGAAGGCCGGGTAGGTCTCGAGCAGGTTCGCGAGCGCGCGAGCGAGCCTTCCAGCCAACTGCGAAGGCGGGTTGTTGCCGCCATCGCGCGGGCTCATCGCCGCCGGCAGGCCGACGACCAGCAGCGTCGACAGGGTCTGCGCGACGACCTGAGCGAGAAGAAGCACGACACTCCAGCCGAGCAGGCCGGTCATTGTGGTAAAGGCCATGATCTTCTCCCGTTGTCGGCGCTGTTGCGCCCGTCAGAGATCCAGAACGAGCCGCGCCGGATCTTCCAGGCCTTCCTTGAGGCGGACGAGGAAGGTCACCGCTTCCTTGCCGTCGATGATGCGGTGGTCGTAGCTGACCGCGAGATACATCATCGGGCGGATCTCGATCTTGCCGTTCACGACGACCGGACGCTCCTGGATCTTGTGCATGCCCAGGATCGCCGATTGCGGCGCGTTCAGGATCGGGGTCGACATCAGCGAGCCGTAGACGCCACCGTTCGAGATGGTGAAGGTGCCGCCCTGCATCTCTTCGATCGAGAGCTTGCCGTCGCGGGCCTTCTTGCCGAATTCGCCGATCTTCTTCTCGACGCCGGCAATCGAAAGCTCGTCCGCGTCCCGCACGACTGGAACCACAAGGCCCTTCTCGGTGCCGACGGCGACGCCGATATGGTAGTAGTTCTTGTAGATGATGTCGGTGCCGTCGATCTCGGCATTGACCGCCGGAATCTCCTTCAGCGCCTGTACGGCTGCCTTCACGAAGAAGCCCATGAAGCCGAGCTTCACGCCGTGCTTCTTCTCGAACACGTCCTTGTACTGATTGCGCAGCGCCATCACGCCAGACATGTCGACCTCGTTGAAGGTCGTCAGCATGGCCGCGTTGGACTGGGCTTCCTTGAGGCGGCGCGCGATGGTCTGGCGCAGCTTGGTCATCTTGACGCGCTCTTCGCGGGCGCCGTCATCCGGCGCCGACGGGGCACGCACTGCGATCGGCGCAGGCGCGGCGGCGGGAGCGGCAGCGCCGCCGGTCGCGATCGCGGCGAGCATGTCGCCCTTGGTCACGCGGCCATCCTTGCCGGACGCTGCGACCTTGGACGGGTCGACCCCGCTCTCGGACGCGAGGCGCGAGACGGCCGGGCCTGAATCGGCGGCCTTGGTCGCCGGCTTGATCTGGGTGTCCCCTGCGATCTCGCCGGCCTTCTTCTCGGCGGCAGCGCCGGTCTGCTCGCCGGCCTTGCCGGAGGCCTGCGCGACAGCCGTGTCAGCCTTCTTCTCTTCCGCCTTGGGCGCGGCAGCCGCACCGCCTTCGCTGATCATCCCGAGCAGCGCGCTGACGCCGACCGTATCGCCTTCCTTGGCGACGATCTCGCCGAGCACGCCGGCGGCCGGCGCGTTCACTTCCAGCGTCACCTTGTCGGTCTCGAGCTCGACCAGCGGCTCATCGGCCTTCACCGCCTCGCCAGGCTTCTTGAACCACTTGCCGATGGTGGCCTCGGAAACGGATTCGCCGAGGGTGGGTACGCGGATTTCGGTCGCCATGTCAGGCCTCTGTTGTCTCGTTCTGGCGGCAGGTTCGGCACCGGTGAGGGCGCCGGTGCAGCAATGAAATCCGGCAGCGCGCAAGAGCGCCGCCGGGAGGGTCGTCAGGCCGCGAAGGCCTCGTCGAGGAAGGCGTTGAGCTGGGCGAGATGCTTGGACATCAGGCCGGTCGCAGTCGCGGCCGAAGCCGGGCGGCCGACATAGCGCGGACGCTTCGACTTCGAGCCGGCATGGCCGAGAACCCATTCCAGATAGGGCTCGACGAAGGTCCAGGAGCCCATGTTCTTCGGCTCTTCCTGGCACCAGACCACGTCGGCGCCCTTGAAGCGAGCCAGTTCCTGCGCCAGCGTCTTCAGCGGGAACGGATAGAGCTGCTCGACGCGCATCAGGTAGACATCGTCGACACCGCGCTTCTCGCGCTCCTCCAGCAGGTCGAAATAGACCTTGCCCGAGCACAGCACGACGCGGCGGATCTTCGAGTCCTTGACCAGCTTGGTGGTCGACTTGCCCCGCTCGGCATCGTCGGCCAGCACGCGGTGGAAGGTCGAGCCCTCGGCGAGATCGGCGAGGTCGGAGAGGCAGCGCTTGTGGCGCAGCAGCGACTTCGGCGTCATCAGGATCAGCGGCTTGCGGAAATCGCGCTTGAGCTGGCGGCGCAGGATGTGGAAATAGCTCGCCGGCGTCGAGCAGTTCGCCACCTGCATGTTGTCTTCCGCGCACATCTGCAGGAAGCGCTCCAGGCGGGCGGAGGAATGCTCCGGCCCCTGGCCCTCATAGCCGTGCGGCAGCAGGCAGACGAGGCCGGACATGCGCAGCCACTTGCGCTCGCCCGACGAGATGAACTGGTCGAACACCACCTGCGCGCCGTTGGCGAAGTCCCCGAATTGCGCCTCCCACATCGTCAGCGCATTCGGCTCCGACAGGGTGTAGCCGTATTCGAAGCCGAGCACCGCCTCTTCCGAGAGCATCGAGTTGATGACCTCGTAGCGTGACTGGTCCTCGCGGATATGGTTCAGCGAGGTATGGCGCGCCTCGGTCTCCTGGTCGATCAGCACCGAATGGCGCTGCGAGAAGGTGCCGCGCTCGCAATCCTGGCCGGAGAGGCGCACGGGATTGCCGTCGAGCAGGAGCGAGCCGAAGGCCAGCGATTCAGCCGTCGCCCAGTCGATGCCTTCGCCGGCCTCGACCGCCTTCTTGCGGTTGTCGAGGAAGCGCTGGATCGTCTTGTGGACGTTGAAGCCGGCGGGAACCGCCGTGATCTTCTCGGTGATCTCCTTGAGCACCGCCGCCGGCACGCCGGTGGCGCCGCGGCGCGGGTCGTCCTCGTCGGCGCGGATCGCCTTCATGCCGGCCCAGCGACCGTCGAGCCAGTCGGCCTTGTTCGGCTTGAAAGCCTGGCCGGCGTCGAACTCGATCTCGAGCCTGGCCTTCCAGTCGGCGCGCATCGCATCGAGCTCGCCGGCCTGAATCACGCCGTCGGCTTCGAGCCTGGCACCGTAAAGCTCCAGCGTCGACTTGTGGCCGCGGATCTTGCGGTACATCAGCGGCTGGGTGAAGCCCGGCTCGTCGCCCTCGTTATGGCCGAAGCGGCGATAGCAGAACATGTCGATCACGACCGGCTTGTGGAACTTCTGCCGGAACTCGATCGCGACCTTGGCTGCGAAGACCACTGCCTCCGGATCGTCGCCATTCACATGGAAGACCGGGGCCTCGACCATCTTCGCGACATCGGACGGATAGGGCGAGGAGCGCGAATAGCGCGGATAGGTGGTGAAGCCGATCTGGTTGTTGATGATGAAATGCAGCGAGCCGCCGGTGCGATGGCCCTTCAGCCCGGACAGGCCGAGGCATTCCGCCACGACGCCCTGGCCGGCGAAGGCCGCGTCGCCATGGATCAGCAGCGGCAGTACCTTGGAGCGCTCGACGATGTCGCCGAACTGGTCCTGCTTGGCGCGCACCTTACCCAGCACGACCGGGTCGACGATCTCCAGATGCGACGGGTTCGCGGTCAGCGAGACGTGGACGTTGTTGCCGTCGAACTCGCGGTCGCTGGAAGCACCGAGATGGTACTTCACGTCGCCCGAGCCCTCGACGTCGTCGGGCGCGAAGGAGCCGCCCTTGAACTCGTGGAACAGCGCGCGGTGCGGCTTGCCCAGCACCTGGGTCAGCACGTTGAGGCGGCCGCGATGGGCCATGCCGAAGACGATGTCGCGCACACCGAGCGCGCCGCCGCGCTTGATGATCTGCTCCAGCGCCGGAACCAGCGCCTCGCCGCCGTCCAGGCCGAAGCGCTTGGTGCCGGTGAACTTGAGATCGAGGAATTTCTCGAAGCCCTCGGCCTCGACGAGCTTGTTCAAGATCGCCTTCTTGCCTTCCTTGGTGAAGGCGATTTCCTTGTCCGGCCCCTCGATGCGCTCCTGAAGCCAGGCCTTCTGGTCGGGGTCGGAGATGTGCATGAACTCGATGCCGACCGTGCCGCAATAGGTCCGCTGCAGCACCGCGACCATCTCGCGGACGGTGGCGAACTCCATGCCGAGCACGTTGTCGATGAAGACCTTGCGGTCGAGGTCGGCCTCGCCGAAGCCGAAGGCCGCCGGCGAGAGCTCCTCGCTGTCGGTGCGGCTCTCGATGCCCAGCGGGTCGAGATTGGCGTGGAGATGGCCGCGCATGCGATAGGCGCGGATCAGCATGATCGCGCGCACCGAGTCGCGCGTCGCCTGCTGCACGTCGGCAGCCGAGAGCGCGGTGCCGGCGGCCTTGGCCTTGGCGCCTAGCTTGTCGGAGATCACCTTCTCGACGACGGCCCAGTTGCCGTCCAGCGCCGAGACCAGTTCGCCGCTGGCGACGACCGGCCAGTTCGGCTTCTTCCAGGACGCGCCCTTGGCATTCTGCAGGACGGCTTCCTTGTCGTCCTTCAGCGCGCCGAAGAAGCCCTGCCACTGCTCGTCGACCGACTTGGGATCGGTCTCGTAGCGGGCATAGAGGTCCTCGATATAGGCGGCGTTGCCGCCATAGAGGAAGCCGGTCTGCGCGAGAGCCTCGTTGATGTCCTGGCGAGCCATGATGCTCCTGCCTTCCTTCGCCGCTTAAGCCATGTCCGGACCCTTGCCCGGACATCCTTCAATCTGTCGTCGTGCTCGGGGTGCGCCCTGAGCATCTCTCGCCGTTTCGCCATCGCCTCTCCGGAGCGAGATGGTCGGGGCAAGCCCGACCATGACGCGCCCGGGAGAGGCTCCGGCGCCTCAGCCCTTCAACACTTCGACCAAGGTCTTTCCAAGGCGCGCCGGCGAGGGCGAGACCCGGATGCCGGCCGCTTCCATCGCGGCGATCTTGTCCTCGGCGCCGCCCTTGCCACCCGAGATGATCGCACCCGCATGGCCCATGCGGCGGCCGGGAGGAGCCGTGCGGCCGGCGATGAAGCCGACCATCGGCTTCTTGCGGCCACGCTTGGCCTCGTCCTTGATGAACTGCGCCGCGTCCTCTTCGGCCGAGCCGCCGATTTCGCCGATCATGACGATCGAGGTGGTCTTGTCGTCGGCCAGGAACATCTCGAGCATGTCGATGAACTCGGTGCCCTTGACCGGGTCGCCGCCGATGCCGACGGCCGTGGTCTGGCCGAGGCCCTCGCGGGTGGTCTGGAACACCGCTTCATAGGTCAGCGTGCCCGAGCGCGAGACGATGCCGACCGAGCCCGGCTTGAAGATGTTGGCCGGCATGATGCCGATCTTCGACTGGCCGGCGGTGACGACGCCGGGGCAGTTCGGGCCGATCAGGCGCGACTTAGAGCCCGAGAGCGAGCGCTTCACGCGCACCATGTCGAGCACCGGGATGCCCTCGGTGATGCAGATGATCAGCGGGATCTCGGCGTCGATCGCCTCGCAGATCGCGTCCGCGGCGCCCGGAGGCGGCACGTAGACGACCGAAGCATCGGCACCGGTCTTGGCGCGCGCCTCGTGCACGGTGTCGAAGACCGGCAGGCCGAGATGGAGCGAGCCGCCCTTACCGGGCGAGGTGCCGCCGACCATCTGCGTGCCATAGGCGATGGCCTGCTCGGAGTGGAAGGTCCCATTCTTGCCGGTGAAGCCCTGGCAGATGACCTTGGTGTTCTTGTCGATCAGGATGGACATGTCTGCTCCTCAGGCCTTCTTGACCGCAGCGACGATCTTCTGCGCGGCGTCGTCGAGGTCATCGGCGGGAATGACGTTGAGGCCGGACTCGCGGATGATCTGCTTGCCTTCCTCGACATTGGTGCCTTCGAGGCGCACCACCAGCGGAACCTGGAGGCCGACGGCCTTCACCGCCGCGATCACGCCGCGCGCGATGACGTCGCACTTCATGATGCCGCCGAAGATGTTGACGAGGATGCCCTTCACCTTCGGGTCGGCGGTGATGATCTTGAACGCCGCCGTCACCTTCTCTTCCGAGGCGCCGCCGCCGACGTCGAGGAAGTTTGCCGGGCTCTCACCATAGAGCTGGATGATGTCGAGCGTCGCCATGGCGAGGCCGGCGCCGTTGACCATGCAGCCGATCGTGCCGTCGAGCGCGATATAGGCGAGGTCGTACTTGGAGGCCTCGATCTCCTTCTCGTCCTCTTCGGTGGTATCGCGCAGCGCGACGACCTCGGGGTGACGGTAGAGCGAGTTCGAATCGAACGAGACCTTGGCGTCCAGGCACTTGATCTGGCCCTGTGTCGTCACGATCAGCGGGTTGATCTCGAGCATGTCCATGTCCTTGGCCACGAACGCGCTGTAGATCTGGCCGAGAACGGTGCCGGCCTGCTTGGCGAGGTCGCCGGACAGCCCGAGGATGCGTGCCATGGAGCGGCCGTGATGCGGCATGATGCCGGTGGCCGGATCGATCGAGAAGGTCTCGATCTTCTCAGGGCTGTCATGGGCGACCGCCTCGATGTCCATGCCACCCTCGGTCGAGATGACGAAGGCGATGCGCGAGGTCTCGCGGTCGACCAGCGCCGAGAGGTAGAACTCCTTCTCGATGTCCGAGCCGTCCTCGATATAGAGGCGGTTGACCTGCTTGCCGGTCTCGCCGGTCTGGATCGTGACCAGCGTGTTGCCGAGCATCTCCTTGGCGTGGGCCTCGACCTCGGCCACCGACTTGGCGAGGCGAACGCCGCCCTTGGCGTCGGGGCCGAGTTCCTTGAACTTGCCCTTGCCGCGCCCGCCGGCGTGGATCTGCGACTTTACGACGTAAAGAGGCCCCGGCAGCTTCTTGGCGGCCTCGACCGCCTCGGCCACCGTCAGTGCCGGGAAACCGACTGAGACGGGCGCGCCGAATTCCTTGAGGATGGCTTTGCCCTGGTATTCGTGGATGTTCATGTGCTCGGTTTCCCTGGCAACGAAAAAAATGACGAAAGGGCGGCCGCGCGTATCCGCGCCGCCGCCCCCGCTTAACTTAAGCGAGTGACGGGTCGACGGTCTTGCAGGCGTCGATCAGGCCCTGGACCGAAGCCACCGACTTTGCCAGCATCTCCTTCTCGGCGCCGTTGAGGCGGATCTTGACGACGCGCTCGACGCCCTTGGCGCCGATCACGACGGGAACGCCGACGAACATGTCCTTGACGCCGTACTGGCCCCGGAGAGCCGCCGCCGCCGGCAGGACGCGCTTCTGGTCCTTGAGATAGCTCTCGGCCATCGCGATCGCCGAAGCGGCGGGAGCATAGAAGGCCGAACCGGTCTTGAGCAGGTTGACGATCTCGCCGCCGCCCTTGCGGGTGCGCTCGACGATGGCGTCCAGCTTCTCCTGCGTGGTCCACTTCATCTTGACGAGGTCCGGCAGCGGGATGCCGGCGACGCCCGAGTAACGGACCAGCGGCACCATGTCGTCGCCATGGCCGCCGAGCACGAAGGCCGAGACGTCCTTGACCGAGACCTGGAACTCCTCTGCGAGGAAGTGGCGGAAGCGGGCGCTGTCGAGCACGCCGGCCATGCCGCAGATCATGTTGGGCTTCAGGCCCGAGAACTTCTGGAGCGCCCAGACCATCGCGTCGAGCGGATTGGTGATGCAGATCACGAAGGCCTTGGGGGCGTACTGCTTGATGCCCTCGCCGACCGCCTTCATCACCTTGAGGTTGATGCCGATCAGGTCGTCCCGGCTCATGCCGGGCTTGCGCGGCACGCCGGCGGTGACGATGATCACGTCGGCGCCCTTGATGTCCTCGTAGGAGTTCGTGCCCTTGTAACCGGCGTCGAAGCCGTCGACCGGAGCGGACTCGGCGATGTCCAGGCCCTTGCCCTGCGGAATGCCCTCGGCGATGTCAAACAGGACGATGTCGCCCAGTTCCTTGAGGCCGGCGAGGTGAGCGAGCGTGCCGCCAATCTGGCCGGAGCCGATGAGGGCGATCTTCTTACGGGCCATTGCCTAGTCCTTTGTTTCTGGCGCGACCATCGATCCGGCTGCTACCGGCGTCGACATTCAAAATGCCTTGGCGCTGCGACAGGTCGGCTCCCGGGAGGAGCCGGCCAAACCGTGCGTTCCTTTGGCCCAAACCGGGCTTTTGCCGCAACCCTTGCCGGAAAAGCGGCTTTTCTCGGGCGCAAGAAGCCGTATACATGATCGCGCGAGGCCGGTTCCAATTTTTTCAATGGCTTAGCGGAGCCGCATAGACTGAAGTAGTCCCGCAAGGCACAAAAATCAAGAAATTACAATTTACAGATACTGTAATTGGTAACCGGATTTTTTACACGATGCCGCTGCCGAGCACCCGCAGGATCACCCGGATCAAGGTCGAGAGTCGCGTATCGACCGAGGCCTGCGGCACGTCGGCTTCCAGCGCCAGCGAGGCCGGATGGATGAAGCGGTTGGTGGCGTCGATGACGAAGGCGATCGCCCGGTCGCGGTCGCGCGGCTCGAACACGCCGGTGGCCATGCCCTCGTCGACCACGCGCTCGAACAGGGCGCGCACGCGGGTCCGGTTGCGCCGGCTGATGGCGTGCCGCTTGGCGACCGCCAGCGACAAGGCCGCGAACAGGTGCGGCTCCTCGGTCAGCAGGTCCCGATTGGCCTTGGCGAGTGCCAGGATCAGGCGCTCCAGCTTGTCGTCGGCCGGGTCCGGTCCGTCGGCGACATCGGCAAGACGGCGCTCCGTCGCCTTCAGCCAGACATCGACGACGGCGTCGATCAATGCGCCCTTGGACGGGAAGTAGCGGTAGACATTGGCATGGGTCATGCCCGCCTCTTCCGCCACCGCGACGACGGTGAAGCGCTTGAGCCCGAACTTGCGCAGATGCTCGCCGGCGACCGTGAGGATGCGGGTCTCGCTCGGCTCGCGCTGTACCATGGTCAGGTCTCGACCAGGCCGGTGGTGTTCCCGCTCGCAGCCGAATCCGGCCGGCCATGCGGCATCCCGAGATAGTCCTCCGAGCGCATCTCGATCAGGCGGGAGACGGTGCGGTCGAATTCGAAGGCCTCGCGCCCCTTGCTCGCACGGTAGAGCTCATGCGGCTCGGCTGCCGCCGAGGCGACCAGCTTCACATGATGCTCGTAGAGCGTGTCGATCAGGATGATGAAGCGCTTGGCTTCGTTGCGCCGGTCGAAATCGAGGATCGGGATGTCGTCGAGCACGAGCGTGTGGAAGCGCTGCGCCAATGCGATGTAGTCCGAAGCGCCATAGGCCTGGGCACAGAGATCGGCAAAGCTCGCTCTGGCGACGCTTCCCGCCGCCTGCGGCAGGACGAGGTCGTGCCCCTGCACATTGAGCACCGTGCGCTGCCCCTGCCCTGTGCCGGACAGGGCCTTGAAGGCCGCATCGAGCGCGGCCTTCGCCTTCTCGTCGGCGGGGACATGATAGACCGGCGCGCCACCGAGCTTCTCCAGCCGGAAGTCGGTGCGCGCATCGAGCTTCAGCACCTCGACCTTGGTCTGCAGCAATTCGATGAAGGGCAGGAACAGCGCCCGGTTGAGCCCGCCCTCATAAAGCCGCGACGGCTCGACATTCGAGGTCGCGACCACCACGACCCCGGCGGCGAACAGTGCCGTGAACAGCCGGCCGAGGATCATCGCATCGGCGATATCGGTGACCGTGAACTCGTCGAAGCAGAGCAGATAGGCCTCATCAGCGAGATCGGCGGCGACGGGCGCGATCGGATCGCCTTCCTTGACCTCGCCGCTCTTGATCTTCTGGCGATACGTGTTGATGCGGCCATGCACGTCGGCGAGGAACTCGTGGAAATGCACGCGGCGCTTGCGCTTCACCGGCGCGGCCTCGAAGAACATGTCCATCAGCATGGTCTTGCCACGGCCGACCGAGCCCCAGACATAAAGCCCCTTCGGCGCCGATGCCGTGTCGGGCTTCTTGCCGAAGAGCCACCCGAGCGCGCTGCCCTTGCGGGCAAGCCGGCGCGCCGCGAGCGTTTCCGTCAGCGCCTGCAGCTTCCTGACCACCGCGACCTGCGCGGGGTCGCGCTCGATGGCACCCGCCTCGACCAGGGCGGCATATCGGTCGGTGATCGAGGCTGACATGACGGCGGGCGCTGGCGATCCGGATGAGACCTGACCGGGTTACGGCAGCCCTGGCTGCATCGCAAGCCCGCAGGGCCGCTTCAGGTGGACCTGCGTCAGGCCGAGAAGGTTGCGAGGAAGTCGCGCGTGCGCCTCTCCCGTGGCGCGGCGAGGAGGCTGCGCGGTGGCCCCTGCTCGACGATCTCGCCGCCTGCCATGAAGGCGACATCGTCGCCGACCTCCGTGATGAAGCCCAGTTCATGCGTCGCGACGATCATGGTCAGGCCCGAACCGGCAAGGTCACGCATCACACCGAGCATCTCGGCTGCGGCGCCCGGATCGAGCCCCGCCGTCGGATCGTCGAACAGCATCAGCCGCGGCTTCGCCGCCACTGCCCTCGCGATGGCAAGACGCCGCTGCTGCCAGGCCACAAGCTCGCCCGGATAGGAATCGCGCCTGTCGGCAAGCCCGACCCGTCCCAACGCCGCCATCGCCTCCGTGACGGTCTCCCGGCGCGACAGCTTAAGCCGGGCGAGAGGCCCTTCGAGAATGTGCTGCAACGCGGTCATGTGATCGAACATCGCGGGACGCAGCGGGATCATCCCGACGACAAAACCCTGGCGCGCGGTCTGCGTCTCGATCGACGCCCCATCGATCTGGATCATGCCGTCGTCGACCGTCTCGCTCCCGCCGATACAGCGCAGCAGCGTCGACTTTCCGGCGCCCGGCGCCCCGATAAGGCATTGGAGCATGCCGGGCCCGATCGTCAGCGAGACGTCGTTCAGCGCCTTCAGCGCGCCGAACCGCTTGCTGACATGGGCGATGCTGACGGCCGCGCCCGCGTTCATGGTCTGGTCTGCGCCGCGCTCACGTCATGCCCTCAGCACCATCCTGAGACGATTGCCCTGGAGCCCATATCGCCCGATCCGCGGCAGCGCCAGCCCGGCGAAACCTCACGCTCGGCCACGCGTTGGCGCTTGAGGAGGAGGAGCCATGCTCACCATTCTGCCCGCGCCGGACCATGTCGCCGCCTATCGCCTGTCGCAGACGCTGACGGGCGAGGACCTCGACGCGATCATGGCCGATATCGACGCCCGGCTCGCCCGCCACGAGAAGCTCGGCATTCTCGCGGATATGACCGATTTCACCGACATGACGCTGGCCGCCGCCTGGAAGGATGCGCGCTACAGCATCAGCAAGCTTTGGGAGCTCAAGCGTTTCCCGAAGGAGGCGGTGATCACCGACAAGGGTTGGCTCGCCGGCTTCGTCGACCTGCTCGACCCGGCGATCCCCTTCGTCAAGGTCCGCGCCTTCCCGCCCGGGGATTATGACAAGGCGCTGAGCTGGGTCGGCGATATCGAAGGTGGGCCGGACGCCTGAGGCTTACGCGGCCCCGCTCCGCGCGAAGGTCTCGTCGAAAGCATAGCCCGCGCCGCGCACGGTGCGCAGCGGGTCTTTGGCATCGCCCGGCGTGATCGCCTTGCGCAGGCGCCCGACATGGACGTCGACGGTGCGCTCGTCGATATAGACGTCGCGGCCCCAGACGGCGTCGAGGAGCTGGGCGCGCGAATAAACCCGGCCCGGTGCCTGCATCAGGAATTCCAGCAGGCGGAACTCGGTGGGGCCCAGATGCAGCTCGCTCCCGGCCCGGCGAACGCGCCGCGTCGTGCGGTCGAGTTCGAGATCGCCGGCCGCGAGCACCCCCGCGACGTGACCCGGCTTTGCCCTGCGCAGAAGTGCCTGGATGCGCGCGATCAGCTCCGGCAGCGAAAACGGCTTCACGACATAATCGTCGGCGCCGGTCGCAAGGCCGCGCACCCGCTCGGTCTCCTCGCCGCGCGCCGTCAGCATGATGATCGGCACGCGCTCGGTGTCGCGGCGCGAGCGCAGGCGGCGGCAAAGCTCGATGCCGGAGAGGCCCGGCAGCATCCAGTCGAGCAGGACGAGATCGGGCGTGTGATCGCGCAGATGCAGCTCCGCATCGTCCCCGCGCGCGACGCTGTCGACCTCGAAGCCCTCGGCCTCGAGATTGTAGCGCAGCAGCAGGGTGAGCGGCTCTTCGTCCTCGACGATCAGAATGCGTGCAGCCATGATGGCTTTGACCTTAGTTTCCTGTCACCGGCTCGACATGGATATTGGTCGTGTCGAGCTTCGGCCGGTTCGCATCGAGGGAATCGCCGGTGACGAGGTAATGGATCGTCTCGGCGATATTGGTGGTGTGGTCGCCGATGCGCTCGATGTTCTTCGCGCAGAACAGAAGATGCGTGCAGAAGGTGATGTTGCGCGGGTCCTCCATCATATAGGTCAGGAGCTCGCGGAACAGCGAGGTGTAGAGCGCGTCGATCTCGTCGTCGCGCTTCCAGACCTCGAGCGCCTTCTGCTCGTTGGTCGCGGCATAGGCGTCGAGCACGTCCTTGAGCTGGGCCTGCACGAGGCGGCTGATATGCTCCAGGCCCACGACAGCGCGATGCGGCGGCTGGAACTGCCCGGCGATGGCGACGGCGCGCTTGGCGATGTTCTTGGCGAGATCGCCGACCCGCTCGATGTCCGAGGCGAGGCGGATGGCCGAGATCAGCTCGCGCAGGTCCTGCGCCAGCGGCTGGCGGCGGGCGATGGTGAGCACGGCCTTCTCCTCGACCTCGCGCTGGAGGTTGTCGAGGCGCTGGTCGGCGGAGATGATCTTCTGGGCGAGCGCGGTATCGCGGCGAACGAGCGCCACCGTGGAATCGCCCAGCATGCGCTCGGCCATGCCGCCCATTTCGGCGAGGCTGCGACGGATGCCTTCGAGATCGGTGTCGTAGGAGCGGACGATGTGTTCGGTCATGGCGGCGTGTCCTCTAGATCGTTGGCGCCGGTGCAGCGTCGTCGTGTTCATTCCTCGGCCCTCATCCCGAGGAGCAAGCGTCGCGTGCGTCCCGAGGATGAGGGCTGATGGTTCGCAAATTCAGCCGAAACGACCGGTGACGTAGTCCTGGGTCTGCTTTTTGGCGGGGTTCATGAAGATCGTGTTGGTCGGAGCGAACTCGATGACCTCACCGAGATACATGAAGGCCGTGTACTGCGAGATGCGCGCTGCCTGCTGCATGTTGTGCGTGACGATGACGATGGTGAAATCGCTCTTCAGCTGCTCCAGCAGATCCTCGATCTTGCCGGTCGAGATCGGGTCGAGCGCCGAGGTCGGCTCGTCGAACAGGATCACCTCAGGCTTCTGCGCAATGGTGCGCGCGATGCACAGGCGCTGCTGCTGGCCGCCGGAAAGGCCCATGCCGGAGCTCTTCAGTTTGTCCTTGACCTCGTCCCAGAGGGCCGAGCGACGCAGGGCACCCTCGACGCGGTCGTCGAGTTCCGACTTCGGCGGCTTTTCGTAGAGGCGGATGCCGAAGGCGACGTTGTCGTAGATCGACATCGGGAACGGCGTCGGCTTCTGGAAGACCATGCCGACGCGCGAGCGCAATTCGTTGACGTCGACCTCGTTGGAGATGACGTTGCGTCCATCGAGCATCACCTGCCCTTCCGCACGCTGCTCCGGATAGAGCGAGTAGATGCGGTTGAAGATGCGCAGCAGGGTCGACTTGCCGCAGCCCGACGGGCCGATCAGCGCCGTGACATGCCGGTCGCGGAAATCGAGATTGATGTTCTTCAGCGCCTTGTGCTCGCCGTAGTAGAAATCGAGGTTCTTCACCGCGATCCGGACGGGCGCCTGCGCATCGAGCGACTGGGGGGAGAGTTCAAGGGTCGAAAGCATCGACATTAAGTCCTCAAGGTCGGTCGCGACCGGGTGGGGTTCAAGCTCTACTTGCCGCCGGCGACGATGCGCCGGGCGATAAGCGAGAGCACGAGGATCGAGACGGTGATGATCAGCGAGCCGGCCCAGGCGAGCTCCTGCCAGTTCTCGTAAGGGGCGGAGGCGAACTGGTAGATCGTAACCGGCAGGTTCGAGACGCCGCCGACGAGAGTCGGCGAAAACCAGAAATTATTGTTCAGCGCGGTGAAGAGCAGCGGCGCGGTCTCGCCGGCAATGCGGGCGAGCGCCAGCAGGATGCCGGTGACCATGCCGGCCTTGGCCGCCCGCCAGGTCACCGAGGTCACGACGACGGAGGGCGGCGCGCCGAGCGCGGCGCCGGCCTCCCGCAAGGGGCCGGGCACGAGGTTCAGCATGTCTTCGGTGGTGCGCACGATGACGGGGATCGCGATGATGCCGAGCGCAACGCCGCCGGCCCATCCTGAATAGCCGCGGAACGGCTCGACCAGGATGACGTAGACGAACAGGCCGATCAGGATCGACGGCGCCGAGAGCAGGATGTCGTTGATGAAGCGAATGACGTTCGCGAGCTTCGAGCCGCGACCGTATTCCGCCAGCCAGGTCCCGGCCAGCACGCCGATCGGCGTGGCGATGGCGATGCCGAGGAAGGTCAGGACGAAGGAGCCGACGATGGCATTGGCGAGGCCGCCGCCCTCGCTGCCGGGGCCGGGAGTCACCGCGGTGAAGGTCGCGACGGAAAGCCCGCCGATGCCCTTCACCACGAGCATGCCGAGGATCCAGAACAGCACGAAGATCGCGGTGAAGGTAAAGCCGGTGGCGATGAGCTTCATCATCCGGTCGGCGGTGCGGCGGGACTGGCGCACGCGCCCCCAGGGTTGATGCGGCAGTTCGCGAGGCGTGGTCGTCAGGGTCATGGAGATGAGCCTCAGTAGCGCTTGACGCGGGCGACCAGCAGCCGCGCGATGACGAGGACGACGAAGGTGACGAAGAACAGGATGCAGCCCAGCGCGATCAGCGCGTTGAGCTGGAGGCCCATCGCCTCGTTGAACTCGTTGGCGATGCGCGAGGCGATGGTCGAGCCTGGATCGAGGATCGAGGCCGAGAGCCGGTTTGCGTTGCCGACCACGAAGGTCACCGCCATCGTCTCGCCGAGCGCGCGGCCGAGCCCCAGCATCACCGCGCCGATGATCGAGACGCCGGCCTGCGGCACCAGGACATGGCGCACGCCCCACATGCCGTAGATGATCGAGGGCACGGCGGCGAGCAGCTCGATCGCGGTCGAGACCGGCTTCTTGAACCAGGCCGGCGCGAGCTGGGTCAGGTAGACCGCGATGCCGAGCGAGAGCGGCACGCCGATCACCAGCGCGATCAGCGCCGTTGAGAGCGTGCCGACGATCGCCGGCCAGGCGCCGTATTGCTCGTTCTGGGTATCCCAGACGCTGGAGGTGATGAAGCCGAGGCCGAATTCGCGGAAGGCCGGCCAGCCGCCGATGACCATCGAGGCCATGATCGCGGCGAGCAGCACCAGCACCAGCAGCGCGGCCGCGAAGCTGGCATTGCGGAAGACAAGGTCGAAAGTCGCCTTGGGCGTCTTCCGCACGATCGGCGTCGCGCCGGGAATGCTCGTCATGTCGGTTGCTGCGGTCATCCGCGAAGGCTCCGGTCGGCCCCCTCTCCCCTTGCGGGAGCGGGTTGGGGTGAGGGGTCGCGCGACGCTTCCCCGTATCTGCTTGAAAGGCCGCAGGCGACGAACGTCCCGCGACCTCTCATCCTGCCCTTCGGGCCACCTTCTCCCGCAGGGGGAGAAGGGAAAAGCGGCGGCGATCAGAAGATCGGCTTGCCGGCAGTGTCGGTCACGCCCTTCCAGGCGTTGCGAACCTGGTCCTTCACGTTCGACGGGAGGGCGACGTAGTCGAGCTCGCTCGCGAGCTTGTCGCCGTTCTTGTAGACCCAGTCGAAGAACTTCAGCGCGGCCTGCGTATCTTCCGGCTTCTCCGGCTTGGCATAGACCAGGATGAAGGTCGCCGAGGTGATCGGCCAGGCGTCCGCGCCCTTCTGGTTGTTCAGCGAGATGCCGAAGCCGGGCTGCTCGCTCCAGTTGGCGTTGGCGGCAGCGGCCTGGAAGGCCTTCTCTTCCGGCGCCGGGAAGTTGCCATCGGCATTCTTCACGAGGGCGTGGGAGAGCTTGTTCTGCTTGGCATAGGCATATTCGACATAGCCGATCGAGTTGGCGACCTGCTTGACCGAGGCGGAGACGCCCTCATTGCCCTTGCCGCCGATGCCGACCGGCCACTGCACGGCGGTGTTGGTGCCGAGCTTCGACTTCCACTCGGCCGAGACCTTGGCGAGATAATCGGTGAACACGAAGGTCGTGCCCGAGCCGTCCGAGCGGTAGACCGGGTTGATGTTCGCGTCCGGGAGGGTGACGCCGGCATTGAGCGCGACGATCTTCGGGTCGTTCCACTTCTTGATGTCGCCCATGTAGATCTGGGCGATGATCTCGCCCGAGAGCTTGAGCTTGCCCGGCTCGACGCCGGCGATGTTCACGGCCGGCACGACGCCGCCCATCACGGTCGGGAACTGGATCAGGCCGTCCTTGGTCAGGTCCTCGCCCTTGAGCGGGGCGTCGGTCGCGCCGAAGGCGACGGTCTTGGCCTTGATCTGGCGGATGCCGCCACCCGAGCCGATCGACTGGTAGTTCAGGCCGGTGCCCGTCTCCTTCTTGTAGGCCTCGGCCCACTTCGCATAGATCGGGAAGGGGAAAGTCGCGCCGGCGCCGGTGATGTCGGCAGCCTGGGCGGAACCGGCGATCCCGGCGGCAACAGCCGCGAGAACGAGAATCTTGCGCATGTGAGATGTCCTCATTGGGTCGTTATATGCAGCGGCCCTGTCAGAACACCCTCTGTGTGACAGCCAAATGACAATCCGTCATGAAAGCTGTCATGAAGCTGCGAAAGCGGCCCCGGCACCGGTCGGTAAACCCCCGTCATTCCGGGGCAGGCCGAATGCGCGGGTATCGCCCTACGCTCTGCCCTCGAAGCGCGGCAGGATCGCCTTGAACGTCGCGCCCTCGCCCGCCTTGCTTTCGATCGTCAGGCGTCCGCGATGGCGCAGCACGATATGCTTGACGATGGCGAGGCCCAGGCCCGTGCCGCCGGCCTCCCGGCTAGCGGCAGTGTCGACCCGGTAGAAGCGCTCGGTCAGGCGCGGCAGATGCTCCGGCGCGATGCCCGGCCCATCGTCGCGCACGCTGAAGCTGGCCTCGCTCTCGCCGGCCTCGACGGTGATCGCGACCGCTCCGCCCCGCTTGCCATACTTGATCGCGTTCTCGACGAGATTTTCCATCAGGCGCAGCAATTCGTCGCGGTCGCCCGGCACCTGCAGAGCCTCGCGCGGCGTCTTCAGCGTCAGCGTGACCTGTCGCTCCTTCGCCATCAGCGTCAGCGAATCCACGATCTCGCGGGCGATGCCGGCAAGATCCACCGGCGTGTCCGGAGCGACATGGGCGCGCTGTTCGATCCGCGACAGCGAGAGCAGGTCGTCGACGAGCCGTGCCATCCGCAGCCCCTGCTCGCGCATGATGGCGAGGAAGCGCTCGCGCGCCCGCTCGTCGTTCCGCGCCGGCCCCTGCAGGGTCTCGACGAAGCCGAGCAGCGAGGCCAGCGGCGTGCGCAGTTCATGACTGGCATTGGCGACGAAATCGACGCGCATGCGCTCGATCACGCGCTGCTCGCTCAGGTCCTGGAAGGTCAGCAGCGTCGCATGGCGCAGGCCGCTGTCGCGCAGCGCCGCGATATGGATGCGGAAGGTCCGCTCGACCGGCACGCGCTCGACGAGCTCCACCGTCTTGCGCCCGCCCTCGATCGCCACCTGCTCGATCGCGTCGTTGAGATCGGGATCGCGCAGCACCAGCGCCAGCAGCTTGCCGACTGCCAGCCCCGGAATCAGGACGGGCATGGCCGGGCTCAGCGCCTGCGCCACGCCCTGCCCGTCGAGCAGCACGGCCGGCGCGCCGATCGCCTCGATCATGTCCCGCACCAGTGCGGCATTGGCAGCGGAAAGCGAGACCATGGAGAGCCCGGAGACAGATGGCAGATGCCGACGGCCTCTTCCTGAGCGGAAGCGCGACGGGCGTCAATTCCCTTCCGTGAGCTAGCCGGCTAGGCTGTCCCAGAAACGGAGGCGCTCCCATGGCGAAGAAATTCTCGGGTTCGGACGTGAAGGATCGCATCGTCGTGCCATCGGAAGATCACGCCAAGCCGGCCAAGGCCCGCGCCAAATCCGGAAAGACCAAGGGCTTCGATATCGAGGCCGACAGCCTGCCGGAAGCCATCATCGACGCCGCCTATCACAGCGGCAACTACCCCTATGGCAAGCGGATGAAGCGCAAGCGCTACAACCGCGAGATGGAGCCGCTGCAGATCGAGCTGCAGAAGCTGACGCGCTGGGCAAGCAAGCAGGGCGAGCGCATCGTGATCGTCTTCGAAGGGCGCGACGGCGCCGGCAAGGGCGGCACCATCGCCCGCTTCACCCAGCACCTCAATCCGCGCCAGGCCCGCATCGTGGCCCTCTCCAAGCCTTCCGACACCGAGAAGGGCCAGTGGTATTTCCAGCGCTACGCCGCGCAGATGCCGACCGCCGGCGAGATCGTGTTCTTCGACCGCTCCTGGTACAACCGCGCCGGCGTCGAGCGCGTCATGGGCTTCTGCAAGCCGGAGGAGACCGAGCGTTTTCTCGACGAGGCGCCCGTCTTCGAGGGCATGCTCGCCCGCGACGGCGTTCGCCTGATCAAGCTCTTCCTGACGATCGGGCGTGAGATGCAGATGACGCGCCTGCACGCGCGCTGGCACGATCCCCTCAAGCGCTGGAAGCTTTCGCCGATCGATTTCGAGTCCGTCCCGCGCTTCGACGACTATTCCCGCGCCTTCGACCAAATGCTCTCTCGCACCTCGACCGAAGCGGCGCCCTGGCACGTCGTGCGCAGCAACGACAAGCTCCGCGCCCGGCTGAACGCGATCCGTCACGTCCTGCGTGCGATCCCCTACAAGGACAAGGACGAGGCCGCGATCGGGCTGCTCGACGAGGACATCGTCATCCCGGTCGATCGCTACCTCGACAATGGCGGCGAGCCGGAGAGCTGAGAGCGCGCCGACCGCCTCTCACGGCCCCATCACATGGTTCGGCAGCCAGGTCGTCAGCGGCGGCCAGAGCGTGATCATGGCCAGCACCACCAGCAGCGGCACGAGCCAGGGCAGGATCGCCTTCGACATCGTCTCGAAGGAGACGTCGGCGATGCGCGTCACCACGAAGAGCACCACGCCGATCGGCGGGTGGATCGTCCCCAGGATCAGGTTCAGGATCATGATGATGCCGAACTGCACGGGGTCGATGCCGAAGCTGTGCGCCGCCGGCACAAGGATCGGGATCAGGATCAGCAGCGCCGCCAGCGCCTCCATGAAGCAGCCGACGACGAGCAGGATCAGGTTGCAGACCAGCAGAAAGACCAGCGGGTCCTTGATCGTCTCGACGATCAGCGGCGTCAGCGTCTGCGGCACGCGCGAGATCGACATGCACCAGCCGAGCGCGCCTGCCGCCATCACCAGCACCGTGACGAGCCCGGTGGTCTCGACGGTCTCGATCAGGATCGGCCAGAGCTGCTTCACCTCTAGCGTACGATAGACGAAGAAGCCGAGGAACAGCGCGTAGAGGCAGGCCACGGCCGCAGCTTCGGTCGGCGTGAAGATGCCGGTAAACATGCCCCCGAGAATGAGTGGCGGCGTCATCAGCGCGAAGAATCCGTTGACGAAGCTCCGCCCGATCTCGCGGAAGCCCTTGAACTTCTCCTTCTGGAAGCCCTGCCGCCTGGCGATGATCGCGACCATGACCATCAGCGACAGCCCCATCAGGATGCCGGGGATGACTCCGCCGATGAAGAGCCGCCCGATCGAGACGTCGGCCGTGACCCCATAGATCACCATTGGCAGCGAGGGCGGGATGATCGGGCCGATCGTCGCCGCCGCCGCCGTGATCGAGGCCGCCGTCTCCGGCCGGTAGCCCGCCTTGCGCATGGCGCGAATCTCGATCGCGCCCGAGCCCGCCGCATCCGCGACGGCCGAACCCACCATCCCGGCGAAGATCATGCTGGTCAGGATCGAGGCGTGGGCATAGCCGCCGCGCAGCCAGCCGAGCACGGCCGTGGCGAAGGCGACGATGCGGTCTGTGATCCGCGCCGCGCCCAGGATGTTGCCCATCAGGATGAAGAGCGGTGCCGCCACGATCGGGAAGGAATTCATCGCCTGCGCCATTTTCTGCGGCACGATCGAGGCGGAGAAATCGCCGATCAGTACGAAGGCGAAGGCGGCAAGCCCCATCGAGGCGAAGAGCGGGAAGCCCGCCAGGATGGACAGCAGCCAGACGGCCGAGATCTGGAAGATCAGCGTGCTCACTCGGCCGCCTCCTGCAGCGTCGGCGTGACCGGCGGAAACGGCGGGTTGTGCCAGTTCCTGATATTGTCGATCAGTTCGGCCAGCCCCTGCAGCGCGGTGACGACGCCGGCCACCAGCATCGGCACATAGAGCAGCCCCATCGAGAGCGGCACGGTCGTCGCCTCGAGGTCGTAATTCGCCTGGATCAGATGGACGCTGTACCAGCTCACCAGCAGGCCGAAGACGATCATCGCCGATTGCATCACGCTCTCGGCCGCCCGCCAGCCCTGCTGCGGCAGCAGGTTGTGGAAGAAGCGGATGCGGATATGAGCGCGTCGCCGGCTCGCCAGGACCCAGCCGGCGACCGCGACCCACAGCATCAGGAAGCGCGAGACCTCGTCGGTCCAGATCAGCGGCTCGCCCACCGCCCGCGTGACGATGCCGAGGGTGACGACGACGAGCAGCGCCACGATGAGGATCGCCGCGATCACCTCAATCAGGCGGTCGAAGGCCTTGGACCAGCGCGTCATGCGGATTGCTTTCCTTATCTCGGATCAGACAGCGCTGCCGTCACGCCCTGCCAAAGGCCTGCCCGCCCGTCATGCTGGCCCTTGTGGCGAGCATCCATGTCTTGAACACGGGCTGGACCAGCGAAGGCGTGGATGGTCGGGACAAGCCCGACCAGGACGGGAAATGAAAGCAGCGTGACGGAGCGCGATTGAGACCCGCCTTCACAGCCCCTGGATGCGGTCCCAAAGGCCCTTGCCCCATTTGCTCTCGAACTTGGCGGGAACCGTCGCCAGCACCGGCTTGCGGAAGGCCTCGTTGTCCGGCTTGATCACCGTCATGCCGCCCTTCGCCAAGGTATCGGCGAGGCCCTTCTCCTGCTCCAGAATCTCGTTGTCCTGCCAGGCCGCGGCCTTGTCGATCGCCGCCGTGACGAGATCGCGGTCGGCCTGCGGAATCTTCTGCCAGGCCGCCTCATTCACGATCACCAGCCGCGGGGTGATGATATGCGCGGTCAACACGAGATATTTCTGGACCTCGCCGAGCTTGGCCGAGGCGATGGTCGGCAGCGGGTTCTCCTGCCCGTCGACGGCGCCCTGGGAGAGCGCAAGATAGAGCTCGGAGAAGTTGAGCGGCGTCGGCCGCGCTCCCCAGGCCTCCGCCATCGCCCGGAAGGTGTCGACCTCCGGCACGCGCAGCTTGAAGCCCTTCATATCCTCGACGGAGTTGATCGCCTTCTTGCCGCTGGTGAGGTGGCGGACCCCGTAATAGTTGACGCCGATCATGCGCATGCCGCGCTTTTCGACGAGCGCCTTGTTGAGCTCGTCCATCAGCGGGGATTTCAGCGCGCGCGACATATGCGCGGCATCCTTCCAGATATAGGGCGCCTCGATGATCGAGAGCTGCGGCACGAACTGGCCGAGCTGTGCCGCGCCCTCCGTCACCATGGTCAACGCGCCCGAAGCGACCGATTCAACCATGTCGCGGGAGGAGCCGAGCTGCCCGTTCGGGAAGGACTGGACGTCGATGCGCCCGCCGGTCTTCTCCTTGATCTCGGCGGCGGCCCTCACCGCGCTCTGCGGCGAGGGATGGCTCGCCGGCTGGCCGTCGGCCCAGCGCAGCACCAGCGCCTGCGCCCTCAGGATGTTGGGCGCCGCGATCGCGGCCGTCCCCGCCGCCGCAGCGGCCATGAATTCGCGCCTCGTCTGCTTCGTCATCGCCTGTTCCCTCCGGGAAGCGGCCGGTTCTTCCGGCTCGTGATGATTGCGGATGTCAGTACTGCATCGCCCTCGCGCGGGCGTTGCCGATATGAATGCTCATTTCTTCCGACGCGCGCTCGGGATCGCGGCTCTCGATCGCGGCGATGATCTTGAGATGGTCCTGCATGACCGGGACCAGGATATGGTTCTGGATCCGCGTCTCGTATTGGCGGATCAGCCTGATCTTCAGCCAGGTCACGCGAAAGGCCTGGCTGACGATGTCGTTGTCGAGATGGTCGATGATCGCCTCGTGCATCAGGCGGTCGACATCCTCGGCATCCTCGATCAGGCCCTCGTCGCCGCCGGCCTCGGCCCGCGCGATGATCGCCTCGTGGCGGGCGCGCTGCTCGGCGATCTCCGCGTCGGTGGCATTCTGTGTGTAGAGCGCCGTCGCTTCCTTCTCGAGGAAGAGCCGGAACTGGAAGGCATTGCGGATCAGGTTGAGGTCGACATGGGCGACCTGCATGCCGCGCTGCGGCACGGTCTTGATCAGCCCTTCCGCCTCCAGTCGCGGCACCAGTTCGCGGATCGCGCCGAGCGGGAAACCCGTCATCGCCACGAGCTCCCGCTGGGTCACGAACTGGCCGGGCTTGATCTCGCGCGCCAGCAGCCGCTCGGTGAAGGAGGCATAGGCGCGCTCCCTCAGCTTCAGCGGTTCGCCTTCGCGCGCTTCCTGCTCCGACTCGGTCACGATCGCTCCTTTGGCTTCTTCTCAGGCGGCCTTGGCCTGCCTGATCGAATCGAAGGCGGCGAAGAGCCGCTTGCGGGTCGCCGCATCCAGCGCTTCGAGCGGCGGGCGCATCGCGCCATAGCCATCATCGCCATGGATATGGCCGACCAGCGCCTTCACCGCCGCCAGCACCGGATACGAGCAGATCTCGTCGACCAGCGCATTCACCATTGGGCTGTCCTTGCCCTCGTAGACCATCGGGCGCAGCAGGCCGGGCGCGAGGTTGGCGAGGCCGCAGATCGTGCCTTGTGCGCCGTTGCGCACGGCCTTCGCGAGCTGGCGCTCGTCACCGACCAGGATGGCGAGTTCGCCATGGGCCTTCAGCAGCGCCTCGGTATTGGCGTAGCTGCCCGAGGAATCCTTCACGCCGATGACGAGGCCGGGGAACGCGGTCTTGAGCCGCTGCACCAACCCGACGCTGATATCGACCGCCGTCACCGACGGAATATGGTAGAGGACAATGTTGCGGGCCGAGGCGCCGAGCTTCTCGAAGAACTGCGAGAACCAGACGTACAGCCCCTCGTCGCTGACGCCCTTGAAGTAGAAGGGCGGCGCGACCAGCAGGCCCTTCGCGCCCGCATCGAGCGCGACCCGCGCCTGCTCGACCGCCTCATGCATCGAGGCCGCGGCGACGCCGGCATAGATCTGCGTCGCAGGATCGATCCCCGCCCCGATCAGCGCACCCATCATCGCGGTTCGCGCCGGCAGACCGAGCGCCGCACCTTCGCCCGTCGTGCCGAACAGCGTGACGGAATCGCAGCCCTCCGTCAGCACATGGCGCGCGTGATGGACCAGGCGCGGCAGGTCGACGCTACCGCCCTCCCGCATTGGAGTGGTGATCGCACAGGAGAGGCCGAAGCGGATCTTGTCGGTGGCCATGGGGGGACCTTCAGAGCTGAACGTTGACTGACATGTTAGTATGAAGACAGAACCGCCCGCAAGCGGTCCCTGACGTGTCGACTAGCCGTCCTTGAGACCTCCGGAGGAAAGCCCCGCAACGATCTGGCGCTGGGCGATGACGGTGACCAGCAGCACAGGCAGCGTCACCAGCAGCGCCGCCGCCGCCAGCGGGCCCCAGGAGATCTGCTCGAAGGTCAGCGAGTTGTAGACGGCCGAGGGCAGCGTCCGGCTCGCCTTGCCGCCCAGCACCACAGAGAAGATGAAGTTGTTCCAGGAGAAGATGAAGGCGAGAATGCCGCCGACCACGATGCCGGGCTTGGCCAGGGGCAGCGCCACATGCCGGAAGGCCTGCCAGGTCGTGGCGCCGTCGATGCGCGAGGCATCCTCCAGCTCCATCGGCACGTTCTCGAAATAGCCGATCATGATCCAGACGATGATCGGGATGGTGATGACGAGATGGGTGATGACCAGGGCGGTGATCGAGCCAACCAACCCCGTGATCTGGAACAACAGGAACAGCGGGATCAGGTAGGACAGGGCCGGCGTCATCCGCGCGACCAGGATCAGCACCGCGAATTTATGCGCCTTGCCCCGCGCGATGCCGTAGCCGGCGGGCACGCCGACCAGGAGCCCGAGCAGCACCGCGCCGCCGGTGACCAGGATCGAGTTCCAGAGATAGAGCCCGAAATTGTTCTGCGCGAAGACGTCGACATAGTTCTTCAGCGTCGGCGGGTTCGGGATGAAGACCGGCGGAAAGGCGGTGTTGTCGAGCTCGTTCTTGAGCGACAGCGAGATCATCCAGAGGAAGACCAGCACCGCCGGCGAGACCAGCACGAAAACGGAAAAATAGAAGCCGAGCTTGGTGGCGAGGCGCTTCATCACGCGGCCCTCGCCGTCATTGCGAGGAGGCGCAGCCGACGAAGCAATCCAGGGGCAACACGCAATCCCTCTGGATTGCTTCGCTGCGCTCGCAATGCAGGATCCAGCACCATCACGCGTTCCACTTCGACTTCTGCCGCGCATAGAGCAGCAGCAGCGAGAGCATGATGATGATGACGAAGAAGATCACTACAACGGCCGAGGCATAGCCGATCTTGTAGAACTGGAAGGCCTGCAGGTAGAGGAAGATGTTCAGCGTCTCCGACGCCGTTCCCGGGCCGCCCTGCGTGATCACGAAGATCGTGTCGAAGGCCTTCAGCGCATCGATAGTGCGGATCACGATCGCCACCATGATGAAGGGCCAGACCAGCGGCAGCGTGATGTGCCGGAACATGTGCCAGTCATTGGCGCCGTCGATCAGTGCGGATTCGTAGGGCTCGCGCGGCAGCCCGGCCAATCCGCCGAGCACGATCAGCATGACCAGCGGCGTCCAGTGCCAGACCTCGACCATGACCAGCGTCGGGATCACCGTCGATGGCTCGTAGACCCAGCCCGACGGCCCGATGCCGACGAGCGAGAGAAGGTAGTTCAGCACGCCGAGCTGCGGATGGAACATCATCGTCCAGACGAGCGCGACCGCGACCGGCGTCGCCATCATCGGCATGACGAAGATCGTGCGCAGCAGGCCTCGCATCGGGAACTCGCGATGGAACACCAGCGCGGCCGCGGTGCCGAACACGATCGGCAGCACCACCGCGAGCACGGTGAAATACAGCGTATGCCCCATCGACTCGATGAAGCGCTGGTCCTTCATCAGCTCGGCGAAATTGCGTAAGCCCACGAACTCCACGCCGCCGCCGATCTTCCAGTCCTGCGCGGACATGTAGAGCGTGAAGAGCCAGGGGAAGACGATGACCGCCGCGATCACCAGCACCGCCGGCAGCGAGAACAGCCAGTAGCGCGGCGTGAAATCCGCCGAGGCCGCGGGGGCGCTCGTTCGCGTCGTGCTCGGCATGCTGGCTGGCAGGGACGTGCTGGTCATGCGGTCTGCTTCATTGAAAACCAATCGTCATGCTCGCCCGTGTGGCGAGCACCCACGTCTTGAACACGCAATGCGGCCGAGGAAGACGTGGATGGCCGGGACAAGCCCGACCATGACGCCACCCGCAGCCTGGCCGGGATTACCCCTGCTCGCTCTTGGCGAGCACCGGCCCGAACGTTTCGGTCGCCTTCTTCAGCTCGGCCGCGACATCCGATCCGCCGATCGCATTGGTCAGCGCTACGCCGAACACGTCGCGGAACTCGGTCACCGGCACGATCTGCGGCAGACCGGCCCGCGCCACCTTGGCCGAGGCCAGCAGGCAGTCGAAATACTGCTTGCCGAACTTCGAGCTCGCGATCGTCTCGGTGTCGAGATAAGCCGAGGAGCGGCCGGGCGCGCCCGCGCCGGCCTTCAGCATCGCGATCTGGTTCTTCTTGTTGGTCATGAACTGCAGATAGAGCCAGGCCGCCTCCTTCTTGGAGGAGCCGCGCGAGATGCCCATGCCGTCGGCGAACATGCCGGCATGATGCGCCTTCGGCCCCGGCGGCGTCACGCCATAGCCGACCTTGCCGACGATGCGCGACTTGGTCGCGTCCTCCAGCGGCGTGGCGAAGCCGATGCCGTCGAGCCACATCGCGGCCCGCCCCTGCATGAAGGTGGTCTGGCACTCGTTCCAGTTGAACCCGACCTGGCCGACCGGCCCGGTCTCCTTGTTGAGCTTGCGATAGAGGTCCGCCGCCCACACCGCCTCCGGCGTATCGGTCTGCAGCTTGCCGTCCGGCGAGGTCGTCTCCATGCCCTGGCCGAGCATCAGCGAGGTCCAGACCGGAACGTTGGCGTTCTTAAGCCCGCGCGAGACGAAGCCGGCGACGCCCTTCGCGGGGTCATGCAGCTTCTGCGCGACGGTGAACATCTCGTCCATCGTCTTGGGATAGGCCACGCCCTTCGCGTCGAAGAGCTCCTTGTTGTAGTAGACCATCCAGTAATCGACGAAGAACGGGATCGTATCGAGCGCCCCGTCGGCCTGCCGCGCATAGGCGACCGGGCCGGCGCCGAAATCGGCGAAGTCGAAATCCGGCGCGGTCAGCGACGGGTTCTTGATGTAGGGATCTAGGTTCTCGAACCACTTGCCCTTGGCCGCCATGCGCTTCTGCACATGCAGCGAGATGCCGCTGACGTCGAAGCTCGGTTTGCCCGAGGCGAACTCGATCACCGCCTTCTGGCGCTGCTGCTGCTCGGGCACCTGTTCGGCGGAAACCTTGATGCCGGTGAGCTCGGTGAACTCCTTCTCCGCCGCCTGCATCAGGTCGGAGCGCGGGTTCTTGACCAGGAGCACGTCGATCGTCTGGCCCGAGAATTTCTTCCAGTCGAACGCGCCTTGCGCCTGCGCCTTGCGCAGCACGAAGGGCGAGGCGATCGCGGCGGCGCCGCCGGCCAGCAGGACACGGCGCGTCGGCTTGAGAATGCTATCGGTCATCGGCGTCCTCCCCAGGACTTGAACACGGCCCGTTTCGGGCCTTTGATGTCGCGCGGACGGCAGACGGACAACGCCTCCCGCTTCCGTGATCGGGCTGGACGCTAATCTCGTTTCGCAGCGGTTGCAAGCTAACATGTTGCCGTGCACATAGTGGCGCGCGCACCCTGCGCCATCAGCCGAATCCCCTGCGAGAGCCGCCCGTGACGAGCCCGCCCCGCATCGATTCCCATCAGCATTTCTGGCGGCTCTCCCGCGGCGACTATGGCTGGCTGACGCCCGCCCTGAAGCCGATCTATCGCGACTTCGAACCGGCCGACCTCGCGCCCCTGCTGGCACAGCACGACATCGCCTCGACCATCCTCGTCCAGGCCGCGCCGACCGAGGCCGAGACGCATCATCTGCTCGCCATCGCCGCCGCCACGCCCTTCGTTGCCGGCGTCGTCGGTTGGACCGATTTCGAAGCGCCTGACGCCCCCGCCCGCATCGCCACGCTCGCCGCCGACCCGCTGCTCGTCGGCCTGCGGCCGATGGCGCAGGACATCCCCGATCCCGACTGGCTCGCGAAACCCAGCCTCACGCCGGCCTTCGCAGCGCTGAAGCAGCACGGCCTCGTCTTCGACGCCCTGGTGAAGCCGCCGCAGATCCCGGCCCTCCTGAAGCTGCTGGAGCGCGAGACGGAATTGCCCGTCGTCATCGACCACGGCGCCAAGCCCGACCTGACCGGCGCCGACCTCTCCGCCTGGCGCGGCGGCATCGCGGCGCTGGCCGCGCGGCCGAACACCACCTGCAAGCTCTCAGGCCTCGTCACCGAAGCCGGGCCCGGCTGGCGCGAGGCGACGCTGGCGCCGGCCGTCGCCCAGCTCATCGCCTGTTTCGGGCCGGAGCGCCTGCTCTGGGGCAGCGACTGGCCGGTCGCGACGCTCGCCGCTGCCTACGACCAGTGGATCGCCGCCGCGGAGCGCCTCACCGCGACGCTCGGCGAACCCGCGCGCGCCGCGATCTTCGGCGGCAACGCCGCCCGCATCTACCTGACGAAGAGGGGCCGCCGCCCGCCATGTTGAAGAACCTCGACCCCGTCCTCTCCGCCGACCTGCTCTGGGTGCTCGCCGCGATGGGCCATGGCGACGACCTCGCGCTGGTCGATGCCAACCACCCGGCAGAGACCATCGCGAGCTCGACCACCAGCGGCCGCCTGATCCGCCTGCCGGGCCTGACCATGCAGCGCGTCGCCCGCGCGATCCTTTCGGTGCTGCCGATCGACGATTTCGAGCCCGAGCCGCTCAGGCGCATGGAACTGGTCGGCGATGCCGCCGCGATTCCCGAGGTGCAGCGCGCCGTGCAGGCCGAGATCGACCAAGCCCTCGGCCAACCCACACCGCTCGCCGGCATCGAGCGCTTCGCCTTCTACGATGCGGCGCGGCGGGCTTTTGCGGTCGTGCAGGTCGGCGATCCCCGACCCTATGGCTGCTTCCTGCTGCGCAAGGGCGTCATTGCCGGCGAGCCGGGCTGAAGCGACGCCTCACACCCTTTCCATCATGATCGGGCTTGTTCCGGCCCGCCTTCCGAGCGTGGCGTTCAAGACGTGGATGCTCGCCACAAGGGCGAGCATGACGGCATTCCCCCTCACGAGCCCTTGGCGACGGCCTGCTTCAGGCGCGCGACGGCCTCGGCCGCGCCGGACCGGACGTTGATCTCCAGCGTCGGCGCCTCGCGCTCGATCATCGCGATCAGCGTCTCCGGCGTGATCTCCTCCCGCTGCTGGGTGAGCTTCAGCACGGCATTGGCGATGATGTTGGGCCAGTACGCCGCCCCGCCCTTGGCCAGCCCCTTGGCCTTGCGGCCCTCGAATTCCTGGGCGAGCTGTTCGGGGGTCTTCTTGGCCATGGTCTCTTCACCTGTTTCGGAACGAGCCGCTGCCTATCACGAAATGCGCAGCGCTGCCTGCCCCCTCGGATTCTCCCGAAAAAGTGGATTCCCCTTTCCGGTCCGATGCCTTAGCAGGAGCGGCTCCCCAGGCTTGAGCCGGTGATGCGGCCGCCCGTTCAGGACCAGACCATGCCACGCCTCGCCTTGCTCGCCGCTCTCGCCGGCCTCCTCCTCGCCGCGCCCGCCGCCGCGCGCATCACCGACCCCGAGCTGAGCTGCGCCGACTGGCTGAAATCCGGCGCCCACCGCAAGAGCGAATACGCAGCCCCCGTCGCGAACAAGATCAGGGCCTTCTGCGCCGCCCACCCGAGGATGAAGGCTGCCGACGCCGAAATGACGATGACGGGGGATTGAGCGCGGGAGCCGCGCCGCGCCTCTCCAGTTCCGCCCGCCCACCAGGCGTCATGCTCGGGCTTGACCCGAGCATCTCCGGCCGAAGGAGGCTCCGGTGCCTTTCCTGCCTGAGATTCTCGGGTCTGCGCTTCGCTCCGCCCGAGAATGACGCATGGGTTTATGCCGCCCACGCTTCCACGCGGCGGGTTCGAAATGAGGGGCAGCGGAGCGCCGCGAGGCGCGTGGGTCTTGGGCCGCATCCATTGAGCCAGGATGCGGCGCGGATGGATTGAGCCACCATCCGCACGCCCCGTGGCGCTCCGCTTGCCGGCGTTCTTTCAGTCTCCGGGCCGCGCTTATAAGGTCTGGGGCTCCTCGGGCCCGATGCCTCGCGGATCAGCTCGGCTCATCGCCTCGTCATCCGCTCCGCATCGGGGCCTGGACACCCCGAACCGTCCAGCGAGCTCCTCGCACAGGGACCGTAGTATCCCCAGGGCGGTGCCCCGAAGCCTCCCGGGAGTGGGTCGTAACCCCACCCGCAGGCGCCGCCCTGGGGATACTACGGTCCCTGTGC
>SEEM01000277.1 GCA_004144595.1 Hyphomicrobiales bacterium | reverse complement strand
GCATCGCAGCCAAGCCGGCGCGGAGAAGGCGAGGGCAGCGGCGGCGGCGAGTGCGGCGAGGGGCTGAGGGGTTAACCATCATGCAACCTGGAGGCGCATTGCCCATGCTGGCCCATGGGATACCCCATGGATGTCCTCATGGAGGACATGGGGCGATCATGGGCGCTTCATGGGAAATCGATGGGCGGAGATGGGGAAGACATGGGAAAACCATGGGAGACCCGTTTTCCCGGTCAATGCGTCCCACAGGTTGTAGAGCCAATCCCGAGGGGGTTGCCCGGACCCGATATCGGTATACCGATATCGCCCCTTGAGGCTGGCGCAGCGATCCCGAGACGCGCCATCGCGCTGGCGGGAGGGTCCCGACGATCCGCTGCCAATCCTCCAGGACGAGCAACGGATACCCTCAAGTATCGATCCGGGGTCATTGGCTGTCCGGCAAGTAGAGGGGTCTGAAATCGATCGTTTCCGGTCGTCGCCGAAGAGGCGTTGCGGCACTTTCCGACGATTTCGACAGCGGATCAATGGCTTAGGCCTTCCGCGATCACAGCCGGCATATCAGAGAAGAGAGGGATCAAGCGAGTTGGATCGCCATCAAGGTAGGATACCCCGGCTCCGGGTTGGCCTGGCTAGCACGGGCGTTGCGGCAAATCCCGGTCTTTCGCTAGCCATTTCAACGACTTGACCGGTTCGCGATCACAGTCGCCATATCAGAGATAGATCAAGGGCTCCGCGAAGGTGACCTCAAGCACCGCGCAAGGTCTCCTCCTTCCCGGCGCATTGTTACTTTCAGCGTTTGGCGGCCTCGGACTTGGCGCGTCCTGGCGTCAACTTTGGAAATCGACATGTCGGGCTCGAATAGCCTCCGGAAGGCCTTGTGGATCGGCGGGGGAGGAGGCATCATCCTGGTGTCCAGACTAAATTCGTTTCCCCGAGGCCATCCGTTGAGCGGCAATCAAGCATCCTTCGATCATGTGACGGACCTGGCGCGAGCCTGGCGGTTCGAGCACGGCACGAGCCAGTCGGATACGGCCGCCGGCATGCGCTCGCACCTGCTCGCCAGCCTTCCGAAAGCCGACATCGGCATGGTGGAGCGCATCGTCAGCTACCAGTCGAAAGTCGGCCATGGCCTGGTCCCCACGCCTAGGGGCCGGCTCCAGGGACGCGGACAGCACCCCGCCAGGCCTTGCAAGTACTGGGCGACGAGGGAGGGGCGGGCCCAGGTTGCCATCAGCGTCGACATCGCCCTCGCGGAAGCGCATTGCGCGGATCTGCCGGAGCCTTCGATCCGAGCCGTCCGGGCCTCGATCAAGCCCCAGGTCTCCTTTGGCGCCGTCCGCTCGGCCTTGGAGACGATCCGGCCCGCACCCCTCGTCCTGGCCGCCCGCACCGGGCTGACCCGCACGGCCAAGGACCTCATCGGCATCATCGAGGCCGAGTATCCCATCGGGGCGGTCTGCTACACGGGCGACGCCGATTTCCTCCGGAAGCTCTACGTGCCGAGTGCCAACGCGAGCACGAGACGCTCGCAGCGTCGGCGCCTCGCCATCGCCCTGAAGGAACTCCAGACGACCCGAAACCTGGGCGTCAACGTCGTCCACCACGATGGAGGGGTGTGGATCGGTCGTCGGTGCGCGCTGCCGAAAAACTTCTATAGCTTCGCGAAGGAAAACCCGGTTCGCCTGGTCCGTCTGTCCGACGGCCTGATCGGCGGCCGCCAAGGCGATTGGGCTTCGGACGAGGGCCGCATGGCTCGGGCAATGATCGAGTGCATCGTCGACGAGAGGCATATGGACCCCGACCTGGCGGCGCTGACGGGGGCGACGTCGACGGCGGAGCTCGACCATGCCGAGGACGACGCGACGTATAAGTACGATCGGGTCGCGGACCGGACGCTTCCCGGCTATGCGCGTAACCAGTTGAGGCTGACGGCGCAGCGCAAGCGGGGTTGGATCGCCGCCCGCAAGCGGCATCAGGACGAGACGATCGCGCGGCTGTTCGAGATCCATCACGAGGGCGGCTTTCCGGCGCTGTGGGCGGCCGCCCGCGAGATGCCTGGGCTCCAGGGCAGGATGCACGATCCGGCCTCGCGTCGCCGATTCGCGCGCCTCGCCAAACGCATGCCCCTGATCGTCGGCGAGCGCCGTTGCGACCAGCGATTCGCATACGAGATGGTGCTGTAC
>SEEM01000095.1 GCA_004144595.1 Hyphomicrobiales bacterium | reverse complement strand
GTCGGGACGTTGGTTTGGGTCAACTGGTAGACCGCCGCCTGCAGGAAGGCGTTGGTGCCCGGCATTTCGTACTTGAATCCGGCCTCGAACTGCTCGCCCTCGGTCGGCTTGAACGGGGTGCCACCGAAAGTCGTGCCTGCCTGCGGCTCGAACGACGTCGAATAGCTGGCATAGGGCGCGAAGCCGTTGTCGAAATTGTACATCAGCGCGACGCGGCCGGTGCGTGCGGTGTCGTCCTGCTTCGTCAGGACACCGGTATTCATCGCGCGGGTCCGAGCCTCGGCCCGGTCGAAGCGGCCGCCGACGAGTAGCGAGAGCCGGTCGAGCTTGATCTGGTCCTGCAGGTAGATGCCGTACTGCGCCGTGGTCTGCTTCGTGCCCGCCAGGGCCGGCAGGGCGAAGGGCAGGCGGCCATAGATCGGATTGGTGTAGTCGAGCGTCTGCACCGTGCCCCCGGCGCCGGTGAAGGCGGTGCCGTCGCTCCAGTAGCCGTCGACGCCGAACAGGACCTTGTGGGTCAATGGCCCCGTGCGGAAATCGGCCTGGAGCTGGTTGTCGATGCCGGCGGTGCGCGCCTTCTCGTTCGACATCGTGACGCGGCGCGTCAGCGTCTTCTGGTCGGCGCCGATGCCGGCGACGGCGACGGTCCGGAAGCGCGACTCCAGATCGGAGACCCGCACGTTTTGGCGGAAGCTGAAGATGTCGTTGAAGCGATGCTCGAAGGCGTAGCCGAGATTGGCCTGGTTACGGCTATAGCCCTCGAAATTTGGCTCGCCGGGGAAGAACTCGCTGCGGATGCGGCCGTTGCGGCTCGGCAGCACGGTGCCGACGGCGGGGATGAAGCCGTAGAAGCCGGTTTCGGGGTCGCGCTGGAACGACGCCATCAGTGTGAAGCTCGTCGCCCCGTTCGGGCGGTAGGTCACGGAGGGCGCGATGAAGATGCGTTCCTCGCGGGTATAGTCGACCTGCGTGTCGGCCGCCCGGCCGAGGCCGACGACGCGGTAGAGCCAGGTCTTCTCGGGATTGACCGGCCCGCCGAAATCGAACGCCATCTGGGCGCGGTCATGGCTGCCGAACTGGAACTGCACCTCGCCGTGCCGCTCGTCCTTCGGGCGCTTGCTGACCATGTTCACCAGGCCGCCGGGCTTGACCTGCCCGAACACGACGGAGGACGGGCCGCGCAGGACCTCCACCCGCTCGAGGCCCCAGGATTCGTAGCTGGGAACGAGGAAGTTGACGCCGCGCTGATAGCGCAAGCCATCGAGATTGTTGACGAAGCCGGCGCCGGAACCCGAGCCGCCGAAGCCGCGGACGAAGACGCTGTCATAGCGCCCCATCGAGAGGCGCGTCTCGCCGAGCACGCCGGCGGTGTAGCGCAGCGCCTGGCTGACATTCTGCGCGCCCTGGTCGTCCATCTGGTCGCGGGTGACGACGGTGACCGACTGCGGCGTCTCCATGATCGGCGTGTCGGTCTTGGTCGCGGTGTCGCTGCGGCGCGCGACATAGCCGTTGACCGGGCCGCCGGCGCGTTCGCCCTGAACCTCGATCGTGTCAAGGCCGATCGGGGTGCCGGCCGGGGCCGCCCCGCCGCCTTGCGCCAGCGCCGTGCCGGCTCCGCCAGCGACGAGGGCGGCCAGAGCCACGCCGGCTCGCCACATCGCGCGATTGCTGCTGTCGATCCCGATCATGCCGCTCATCCTGCCCCTGGCGCCTGTGCGCCTTCGTCTCGGGGGTTCTTTCAGGAAGGGCTTGCAGCCGGCAACGCGCTTGGCTTTCGATCGCGGCAGTATTTCTTTCGGTCGCGTTTCGAACGCGTCCAAGCAAGAACGGGAAGGCGGATCCATCGCCTGAATCAGCGCAGGGCGCTGGGCGCGACGCCGAAACGCTTGCGGAACAGTCCCGAGAAATGCGCTGGGCTGTAGCCGACCTGGAAGGCCGCGACGGTGACCGTCGTCTCCCCGCTCGCGATCAGCGCATAGGCCTGCTGCAGGCGCTGTTCCTGCAGGTATTCGAAGACGCTGGCGCCGAACTCCGCCCGGAAGGCGGAGGTCAGCTTGGTCGGATTGAGCCCGCTCTCGCGTGCGAGCTCCGCCAGGCTGAGAGGCGCCTGCAAGGTTTCGAGCAGGCGGTCGCGCGCGGCATGGACCTGCTCGCGCAGGCGTGGATTGAGCCGCGCGGTACGGGCCGGCCGCTCGCCCAGCATCCGGTCGAGCACCAGCGCACCGAGTTCGAGCGCCTTGCCGGCGAGATAAAGCGGGCGCAGCGCCTCGCCGACCTGGCATTCCGCCATCTGCAGCGCGAGCGAGCGGATCGGGGCGTCGGCCGGACGTACCCAGAAGCCGGCATCGTCGGAGCAGGCGAGGCGTGCGGCCCCGGCGACATCTGCCCCGAACTCGCGCGCCACGAAATCGAAGTCGAACTGCATCAGCGCGCAGCGCAGGGCGCCGTCTGCGAGCCCGGTGCGCTGCTGCATATGCTCGCCGCCATTGGCCGCGACGAGAACGGCCGGTCCATCGAGCAGCACGGCCGGGCGATCGTCGAGCTCCAGCGCCTGTCGGCCTTCCAGCATGACAGCGACCTTGAGGCCGGGGCGCATCGGGCCCACGATCCGCTCGCCCTCCTGGATCAGGAAGGTGCCGACCGAGAGCGAGAGGTTGCGCGAGAACAGCTCCAGGCTCGTGGCGGATTTCTGGACTGAGCTGGAACCGGCGTTCATCGCGACCTCTGGGAAGAGTGCCGCTTACCCGAGGTCGGAATAAAAATCAAATAATATCAATAGTTTAAATGAATTCTAAGGTTCACGCAGCATTGTCGCGCAGGCGCCGTCCCGTGGGCGCCGTGGCGGTTTCGCGGTTTCACAGATAGGGCGGCGTGCAGGCGCTGACGATGATGCAGCGTTCCGTCCCGATATTGCGGTAGCGGTGCGGGATGCGGCTGTCGAAGAGATAGGCATCACCGGGCTTCAGCACCTTGATCTGGTCGCCGACCGTGACTTCCAGTTCGCCCGACAGCACCACCCCGCCCTCGTGCGACTCGTGCTTGAGCATAGCCGCCCCGGTATCGGCGCCAGGATCGTAGGATTCGTGCAGGATCTGCAGGTTGTGGGCCTGGGCGTCGCCGACCTGTCGGAACGACATCTGGCCCCGGCTTTCGCCGCCATTGACCTGGTGCAGCCGCGAGGTCAGGTCCAGCAGATCCGAAGCTTCGAAGAATACCTTGTCGCGTGGTGCCCGCTCCTCGTCAAAAAAACTCACCATCGTCATCGGAATGCCGTCGAGAATCTTGCGCAGCGACGCGACGGAGGGGCTGTTCCGATTCTGCTCGATCAGCGAGATGAGGCTATGGGTCACGCCGGAGCGTGCTGCGAGTTCGCGCTGGGAAAGCCCGGCTGAGACCCTGATTTCCTTCAGCCTTCCGCCGACATCAAAACTCATGGTCGCTCCGTCTCCTCGTTCTGCGCGCCTTGTCTTTCCTGCGCGTCATGCAGGGCCGCCTGCTCGGTGGGCCTTGCCATGTTCAATATTCTGAGCAATGCTGACGGAAAGCCAATAAGAAAATAGTGTCATGGGGAACCGGCGGAGTGGCATAGTTTTCGCGTCCAAAGCACACCGTCCAGACTAAACCCCCATTCGACACGATAGGGCCGCCTGCGCGCATGTTGCCGCGTACATGGCACGGGAGATGCTTGCCGAAGACTATCGCCTCGCCAATGCCTCGCGGCGAGAATTCAACAGGGAAAGCAGGATAATTCGGGCGATGACGCAGGCTGATACCGTTTTGTTGAATGGCCGCATCTTCTGCGGCTTGGCGGAAGGCTTCGTCGAAGCCCTGGCGATCGGCGGCGGCAAGGTGCTGGCAGCCGGGTCTGCGGCCGAGATCGCCGCCCTGCAGGGAGACGGGACGAAGGTTGTGGACCTTGCCGGCCGCGTCGCCATCCCCGGCCTCAACGACGCGCATATGCATCTGCTGCCGCTCGGCCTCGCCATGAGCGAGGTCAATCTGCGGCCGGAGGAAGGCGTCAACAGCATCGACGAGCTCCTGCGCCGCGTCGCCGCTGCCGTGAAGGGCAAGAAGCCCGGCGAATGGATCACCGGCCGCGGTTACGACCATAACGAGTTGGCCGAGGCGCGCCATCCGACCGCCGAGGAGCTCGATCGCGTCGCGCCCGACAATCCCGTCTACATCAAGCGGACCTGCGGCCATGTCGGCGTTGTCAACGGGCGCGCCATGGCGGCCGCCGGCATCGGCCACAACACGCCGAGCCCCGATGGCGGCCTGATCGAGCGCCGCGACAACAAGCTGACCGGCCTGCTGGCCGAGAGCGCGATGCGCCTGATCGTCCAGGCGATGCCGAAGCCGAGCGCGGCCGAGCTGAAAGCCGCGATCGAGAAGGCCGGGCACTACATGCTGGCGCAGGGCTTCACCAGCGTGATGGATGCCGGTGTCGGCATGGGCGCCGGTATGGCCGAGATCGAGGCCTATGAAGAGGTCGCGCGCGCCGGCACCCTTCCGGTCCGCACCTGGGTCTGCATCTACGGCAATGCCGACGGCATCGGCGACGAGGCCCATGCGGCTGGTTATCGTTTCGGCCGCGAGACGGGCCTGTTGCGCTACGGCGCGATGAAGGTCTTCGGCGACGGTAGTGCCGGCGGTCTGACCGCCGCGATGAGCGAGCCCTACCTGGTCGGCGATCCCGATAATCGCGGCATCTTCATCTATTCCGACGCGGCGATGCACGGCTATCTCCGGCACTACCACGAGCTCGGCTACCAGCTCGCGATCCACGCGATCGGCGATGCCGCGATCGAGCAGGTGCTCTCCGGCATCGAGATGGCCGACAGCCCGGAGCATCCGATCAAGGGCCGCCGCCATCGCATCGAGCATTGCGGCTTCCTGACCGACGGCCAACTCGCCCGCATGGCCGCAGCCGGCATCGACCCGGTGCCGCAGCCGGCCTTCATCTACGAGTTCGGCGATCTCTACGTGATCAATCTCGGCGAAGAACGCGCCGGCGCTTCCTATCCGATGCGCAAATGGCTCGACGGCGGCCTGCATGCCGCGGCAAGCTCGGATGCGCCCGTCTGCGCCACCGATCCGTTCAAGAACCTCTTCACGATGGTCACCCGCCAGACCAAGCGCCATACCGAGATCGGCAGCGCCGAAAAATTGAGCATGGAGGAAGCTGTCCATGCCTATACCTTGCTCGGCGCCTATACCCAGTTCGCCGAGGACAGGCTCGGCCGGCTGGTGCCGGGCCAGCTCGCCGACATCGCCGTGCTCTCACATGACATCTTCGCGGTCCCGGTCGCGCAGGTCGAGAACGAGGTGCGCTGCGACCTGACGCTGCTGGGCGGCGAGGTCGTCTTCGACCGGCACGGCCAGCTCGCGGCCGCCGCGCAATAGGTCGGAACCTCCGCGATGCTCAAACATACCCTGCAAAGGCTGGTTCTGGTCCTGCCTGTCCTGCTCGGCGTGCTGCTGATCGGCTTTCTGCTGATGCAGGTGGTGCCGACCGATCCGGCCCAGGTCCGTGCCGGCCCGACCGCGACGCAGGACGTGGTCGAGGCGATCCGCCAGGAACTCGGGTTGAACCAGCCGCTGTGGAAGCAGTTCGCGATCTATATCGGCCGCCTGGCGCAGGGCGATCTCGGCGTATCCATCATCAATAACGTCCCGGTGACGCAGGAGCTCGGCAACACCATCGGCCCGACGCTGGAGCTGATGCTGGCCTCGCTGGTCTGGGCGATCCCGCTCGGCATGTTTCTCGGTACCGTCGGCGCCTACTACCGGGGCTCGCTGATCGACCGCGCGATCATGGCGTTCTCGGTCGCCGGCGTCTCGCTGCCGGTCTTCTTCCTCGGTCTCGGGCTGATCTGGCTCTTCGGCTTCTATTATCCGATCCTGCCCTTCACCGGCCGCATGGGCCCGCTCTGGACCTGGGAGGGGCTGCAGGGGATCATCCTGCCGGCGGTTACGCTGGGCGGCGTCTTCGTCGGCCCGGTCGCGCGCATGACCCGGACCTCGGTGCTGGACGAACTGGGTGCCGACCATGTCCGCACCGCCCGCGCCAAGGGGCTCAGTGAGAGCAGGGTCGTGTTGCGCCATACCTTGCGCAATGCGCTCGTCCCGGTGGTCACGCTGATCGGCCTGCAGATCGGCTTCCTGCTCGGCGGTGCCGTCGTCACCGAGACCGTGTTCTCCTGGCCGGGGATCGGCCGGCTCGCCGTCGGCGCCATCCTGTCGAGCGACCTGCCGATGGCGCAGGGCACCATCATCATGCTCTCGCTCGGCTTCATCCTGGTCAATCTCGCGGTGGACGTCCTCTATGCCGTGCTCGATCCGCGCGTGAGGGGCACCTGATGAACTCCCCCATGAAGCTCGATCGCGATGCGCTCCAGCCCGGCGCCAAGACGGTGGAAGCGGCCATCAGCGTCGCCACAGCCGCGCCTTTCCGCCGCAAGACCGTGCTGCGCATGCTGATCTCCGATGTCGGCTCCTGCATCGCGCTGGCCCTGGTCGTCCTCGCCATCCTCTGCGGCGCCTTCGCGCCCTGGCTCGCGCCGACCGATCCTTTCGTCAACGACATCGCCAATACGTTGAAGCCGCCGGGCGAGATGGGCCTGCTCGGCACCGACGGGCAGGGCCGCAACATGATCACGCGCCTGCTCTTCGGCTTGCGCACGACCTTGCTGATGGGCTTCGCCTCTGTCGTTTTCGGCTGCACGATCGGCGGCATCATCGGCTTCGCCTCCGCCTATTACCCGAGGGTTTCGGGCGTGCTGATGCGGTTCATGGATATCCTCCTGTCCTTCCCCGCCATCCTGTTCGGCCTCGCCATCGCCGCGATCTTCGGGCCGGGCCTGCTGGCGGTGATCATTGCGCTCTCGATCGCGACCGTGCCGCTGATGGCGCGCGTGGTCCGCGGTTCTGCGCTGGTCGTGCTCCAGCAGGGCTATATCGAGGCGGCCCGCTCGCTCGGCCTCAGCGACATGCGCATCATCCTGCGCTACGTCCTGCCAAACTGCCTCTCGGCGCTGTTCGTCTTCGTCACCCTGCGCTTCGGCCAGGTGATCCTGCTCGGCGCGGCCCTGTCCTTCCTGGGCCTCGGCGCCCAGCCGCCGACGGCCGAGCTCGGGGCGATGGCGGCGGACGGCCGCACCTTCCTGTTCTTCGCCCCGCATGTCTCGGTCCTGCCGAGCCTGGTGATCTTCGCGGTGGTGCTGGCCTTCAACGTGCTTGGCGATTCCCTGCGGGACGCCCTCGATCCCAAGCTGCGCAAATAGCAGCCGTCATCAACCAAGAAGCGTCAAAAAAGGGGACTTGCTCGATGTTCAAACTCTCTACTCTGCTTCTCGCGGGCGCTGCTGCCACGAGTTTTGCGGCCGTGCCGGCACTCGCCCAGCAGAAGGCGCCGCTCTCGATCCTGCGCGTCATCGACGCCGATAATTACGACCCGATCCGCTCGACCGCGACCGCGGCGGCCGAGGTCATGTACATGCTGGCGGACACGCTCGTATCGGTCGATTTCGACATGAAGACGATCAAGCCCGGCCTCGCCGACAGCTGGACGATCTCGCCCGACGGCATGACCTACACCTTCAAGATCCGCAAGGACGTGAAGTTCTGCGACGGCCGCCCGATGACGATCGACGACGTCGTCTATTCGCTGAAGCGCTGGACCGACCCGGCCAACAAGTCGCCGGTCTCCTTCCGCGGCGGCCCGGTCAAGGACATCCGCGCCGACGGCGATTCCACGCTGATCTACGAGCTGAAGGAGCCCTATAGCGACCTGATGTTCCAGCTCGCCCTGTCCTTCGCCTCGGTGGTCGACAAGGCGACCGTCGAAAAGCTCGGCGCGAATTTCGGCGTTCAGGGCTTCAACGGAACCGGCCCCTATTGCTGGTCGAAATGGACCCCGCGCCAGGAACTCGTGCTCAAGAAGAACCCGCACTATGCGTGGGGCCCCCCGATCTACAAGGACCCGAAGCCGCAGATCGACGAGATCGTCTGGAAGATCATTCCCGAGTCGAACACGCTGATGGCCGCGATCCAGGCCAAGCAGGCCGACGTGACCTATTACATGCCCTATATCGCGCTCGACACGATGCAGCGCATCCCCGGCATGACGGTGCAGCGGCAGGAAAACTACATCTACGACGTCTTCATGGGCTTCAAGGTTGATAAGCCCGTGGTGAAGGACAAGGTGATCCGCGAGGCTGCCAACATGGCGGTCGACAAGGAAGCGATCGCCAAGGCGATCTATTTCGGCAAGGGCAAGACCCTCCCCTCCCTGCTGAATCCCACCGTGGTCGATTACGATAAGGACTCGGCCAAGGCGATGCCGAAATACGATCCGAAAGCGGCCGCCAAGCTGCTGGAGGACGGCGGCTGGAAGATGGGCGCGGACGGCATCCGCGAGAAGGGTGGCGAAAAGGCAAGCTTCACCGTCTACGGTATTCGCAACAGCGACAACCCGCGGATCTCCGAGGCGATGCAGGCGGATCTGCGCAAGGTCGGCATCGACATGAAGATCCAGCTCTGGGATGCGACCGTGGCTTGGGGCAAGCTGGCGACGCAGGAATTCGATGCCTTCCTGATGTCCTACCCCTATGTGACCGCGACGGAGGCGATGAGCCTGTATTTCCGCAGCCAGCAGGCTCCGACGCCTAACCGCATGAACTGGAAGGATGCCAAGACCGACGAATTGCTCAAGGCGGCTGCGACCGCTGTCGACCCCGACAAGCGCAAGCAGGCGCTGGCCGAGGTCCAGACTCAGCTCACCGAGGCAAATGTCTGGGTGCCGCTGGCCTCGCAGCCGCTCTGGGTCGTCGCCGGCGACCGCGTGGAGGGCTTGCGCGCCCACGGCATCTACGGCGCCGGCCTCTACAAGGGGCTCGACCTCAAGCTGAAGCGCTGAGCTTTACCGGCGCCGCGCGGTGAGGACCGCGCGGCGCATTCCATGTCTGGCCGCTAGGGAGGAAAAGAACACCATGACGATCACGGTCATCAAGAATGCCGACGTCGTTGTCGCCTGGGATGCGGAAGCCTCCCGGCACGTCTATCTGCACGGAGCCGATGTCGCCTTCGAGGACGGCACGCTGCGTTATGTCGGGCCGCGCTACGAGGGGCAGGCCGACGAAACCGTCGACGGAAGCGGGCGCATGGTCATGCCCGGCCTCGTCAACATCCACTCTCATCCCTCCAGCGAGGCGCTTAACAAGGGCTTCCTGGACGAGCTCGGCTCGCCCGCGCTCTACAATTCCTCGCTCTACGAATTCATGCCGATCCTGCGGCCCGACGCAGAGGCGGTGCCGGACTGCGTGCGTGTCGCCTACTCGGAGCTGCTGCTCTCCGGCGTCACGACGCTTGCGGACATGTCGGTCGCTCACCCCGGTTGGCTCGACCTCGCCGCCGATAGCGGCCTGCGCGTCTGCCTCTCGCCGATGTTCCGGTCGGCCCGCTGGTTCACCAAGAACGGCCATGTCGTCGAATACGAGTGGGACGAGAAGGCCGGGGTTGCGGCCATGGAGCAGGCTTTCACGGTCATAGAGCAGGCGCAGAAGCACCCCTCCGGCCGGCTCTTCGCCATGGTCTCCCCCTCGCAGATCGATACCTGCAGCGAAGGCCTGATCAAGGACAGTCACGCCGAGGCCAAGCGTCGCGGCCTGCCCTGGCAGATCCATGCGGCCCAATCGACGGTCGAATTCCACGAGATCACGCGCCGTCACGGCGTCTCTCCGATCCAGTGGCTGGAGAAGCTCGGCGTGCTCGGCGACACCACCATCGTCGGCCATGGCATCTTCCTCGACGACTATCCACGCGTCGCCTGGCACAGCCGGCGCGATCTCGCGCTGCTCGCCGAGACCGGCACGATGGTCGCCCATTGCCCGACGGTCTTCATGCGTCGCGGCATCGCGCTCGACGATTTCGGCCGCTATCGCCGCGCTGGCGTCCGCATCGGGCTCGGCACCGACACCTATCCCCACAACATGCTCGAGGAGATGCGCCATGTCGGCTATGTCGCCCGCATGATGGCGGAGAACCCG
>SEEM01000276.1 GCA_004144595.1 Hyphomicrobiales bacterium | reverse complement strand
GCGCCGACATGGCTGATGATCTCGGCCGCGGCCAGCGCGCCGAGGCGGAGCGAGTCGCGGGTCTCGCGGTTCGAGGTCAGGCCATAGAGGAAGCCGGCGGCGAAGAGGTCGCCGGCGCCGGTGGCATCGACCACGCGCTCGACCGGGAAGACCGGCTCCTCGACGATGCCGTCCGGCGTCACTGCCAGCGCGCCCTTCTCCGAGCGGGTGATCACGGCAGCGATGTTCTCCGCACGCAGCGCCGCCAGCGCGGTGTCGAAATCCGCGGTCTCGTAGAGGCTCTTGAGCTCGTGCTCGTTGGCGAAGACGAGATCGACCATACGGTTGCGGATCAGGCCGACGAACTCCTCGCGATAGCGGTCGACGCAGAAGGAATCCGACAGGGTGATGGCGACGCGGCCGCCGGCCTTGTGCGCGATCTCGGAGGCCTTGCGGAAGGCTTCCTTGGCGGCCGGCGGGTCCCAGAGGTAGCCCTCGAGATAGACGATGTCGGCGTTCTCGACGGCCTGGGCGTCGACATCGGCGACCGAGAGGCCCTGGCAGGCGCCGAGATAGGTGTTCATCGTGCGCTCGCCATCGGGCGTGACGATGATGAAGGAGCGCGCCGTCGCCGGGCCTTCCGTCGCATCGGCCGTGCCGAAGGCGACGCCGAGCGAGCTCAGGTCGTGGCGATAGAGCTTGCCGAGTTCGTCGCCCCGGACCTTGCCGATGAAGCCGCCCTTGCCGCCGAAGGAGGCGAGGCCCGCGATGGTGTTGGCGGCCGAGCCGCCCGAAATGATCCGGGCCGGACCCATGGCGGCATAGAGCGATTCCGCGCGTTCCTCGTCGATCAGCATCATCGCGCCCTTGGTCAGCTTCTGGGCGATGAGGAAATCCTCCTCGGCCGAAGCGAGCACATCGACGATGGCATTGCCGAGGGCGAGAACGTCCGTGCGGGTCTGGGTCATGGCTGCTGCTTGCTCTGTCCGGATGGGGCGGCGCATCGGCCGGTAGGGAAGATGGTGGCCCTGTCGCATCCGCCTGCCGTGCGGTCAAGCACGGCCGTTTCAGGACGGGCTGCGGCGGGTGGCGACCTCGTCGAGGAGGGTCGCAAGGCGGCGCAGGTCCTCGGCCTCCAGCAGGCCGACCTCGCGCGACAGCCGGTTGGCGAAGAGCGTCGCTTCGGGGTCGAGGCCGGCCGTGTCGACGATCACGCGCGGATGCGAGAGATCGGCAAGGCGGACGAGCTCGTCGGCTTCGTCCCAGATCACGCCGAGGAGATGGATCGCGCCCTGGATCAGGGTGAAGGTCGGGCGGCCACGCTTGCCGTGCTCCAGCGCTGAGAGATAGGCCGGCGAGACGCCGAGACCGTCCGCCATCTGCGCCAGGGTCATGCCGCGCGCTTCCCGCAAGGCCCGGACACGCTGGCCGAACGGCGTCACGGCCCATGCTCCCGCAGGCGGCGCAGGCGGACATAGAGTGCGCCGGAGCCGCCATGGCGCTGCTCGGCCTCTTCGAAGCCCAGAACCAGCGAGCGCAGATCGGGAAGGCGCAGCCAATGCGGCACCATCCGGCGCAGCACGCCGCGCTCGTCACCGAACAACGCCAGCGCCGGCGCGCCCTTGCCGGTCACCACCAAAGCGATACGGCAGCCGCGGCGCTGCTCGCGGCGCAGGAAGGCATGGAGCGCCAGATGCGCCTCGTCCTGCCGCATGCCGTGCAGGTCGATCGAGGCGTCGACGCTCTGCTGGCCGCGACGCAATTGCGTGCGCAAGCGCCGCTCGATCGGCGCCAGGGGTGGGGCGGCCGCAGGCACATGCTTCACAGGCATCGCGGCCGCAACAGCGCGAATAGCGATTTCGGCTGGCGCAGGAGCGGCCGTTTCGGGGAGCGGCTCGGGCTCGACAGGCGCCCGCCCCGGCAGAGGCTTGACCGAGCGCGCCACCTGGCGCCAGAGCGCGATATCGGCCTCCGTCAGGGTCTTTCCGCGGCGGGCGCGCATCTCAACGCGGCCATAGTACGGTGAAAGCGACGGGATGGCGGATCAGACCGGCGCGATGACCGGCTGCCGCACCGGATCCGACGAAGATATCCATGCGGGCCGGGCCGAGAATGGCGGATCCGGTATCCTGCGCGATCATCAGGCGCGCCAGATGCTCGTCGCCGCCGGTGCCGTCAGGGATCGTCGTGTCGATCCAGACGGGGAGGCCATAGGGC
>SEEM01000275.1 GCA_004144595.1 Hyphomicrobiales bacterium | reverse complement strand
CGGCCGGCCTCGTCGACGAGATCGCTCTTGTTGAGCAGGATCAGGTCGGCGCAGAGGATCTGGTCCTCGAAAACCTCTTCCAGCGGGTTGTCGTGATCGACGTTGGGATCGGCGGCCTTCTGCGCCGCGAGCGCCTCCGGATCATCGGCGAACTGGCCCTCGGCCACGGCGGGGCCATCGACCACGGCGATGACGCCGTCGACCGTGACGCGCGAACGGATCGCCGGCCAGTTGAAGGCGGTGACGAGCGGCTTCGGCAGGGCGAGCCCGGAGGTCTCGATCAGGATATGCTCCGGCGGGTTTTGCCGGTTCAGGAGCTTTTCCAGCGCCGGCACGAAATCGTCGGCGACGGTGCAGCAGATGCAGCCGTTCGGCAGCTCGACCACGTCCTCGTCGCTGCAGCCGGCAATGCCGCAGCCTTTCAGGAATTCGCCGTCGAAGCCGAGATCGCCGAATTCGTTGACGAGCACGGCGAGCTTCTTGCCCTGCGGATTTTCGAGGAGATGGCGCACCAGCGTCGTCTTACCGGCGCCGAGGAAGCCGGTGATGATCGTGCAAGGGACCTTGCCCAGATTAGGGGTCTGCGGAGCGTTCATGATGTCATCCTTGCTGGCGCGCCGGCAAAGGCGGCACGCGCGCGACCACGCCCTTGCGGAAGGACTGCGGCCGCTCTTTCCAGGGAACGATGCCGTTGGCGCTGGCGGCATAGGCCTCCGCGGCGCCGACGATCTCGTCGAGATGGGTGTCGGTGTCGAGATCACCGATCAGATAGGTCCATTTGCCGGCGGCGCTGAGCGCGATGGTGCAGGGCCGCTTGCAGACGCAGAGGCACTCGACGGGCAGCACGGGGATCGTGCTGCCCTTGGCTTTGAGCTCGGCGGACAGACGCTCCGCCAGCGCCAGTCCCGGCTGGTCATAGCCTTCCGGGAGATCGGCGCGGGCGCGGCGGCAGGCCGTGCAGACATGAATGGTGAGGTCGCCTTCGGACATAAGCTTGCCTTCAGGCCTCGGTGGCCCGGCGGCTCGCCCAGGGCCAGAGCACGCCGACCATGAAGGCGGTGGCAAGCCAGAGCGCGGCCTGGATGCCGAGCGAGAGCGACGCGAAATGCGCGGCGACCTCGGCGGGCACCTTGCTCTCCGGCGCGGCCGGATGCGGCGCGCCGACGACATGCGGCAGCAGGATCAGCACGATCGCCACAAGCTTGAGCCAGGGCTGCTCGAAGCGCAGGAACAGGAACAGCCCGATTGCCGTGGCGGCGGCGGTCCAGAGCCACCAGAGCTGGCGCTGCTCCAGTGCGGCCGAGGCCGCGCCCGGCAGTTCGGGCGCGAGCCCCATCGCCGGCGCGAGCCCGAGCGCGAGAAAACCGCAGGCGCCCCAGACCAGCGCGCTGCGCTGGTCGATCCGGTCGCCGGCCGCGATCATGCCCGCGAGCAACAGCGCCGCGAAGCCGATCGCAGTCGCGATCGTCACCGCGCCGGTGAAGAGCGTGCGCTGGAGGCCGTCCTGCGGCTTCCAATCGGCATGGCCGTGGCCGGGCGCATCGCCGGCCGGTCCATGCGCGAGGATGAGTTTCGCCTCACCGTCGAAGGCAGCGAGCGTCGGCGCCTTCAGCGCCAGCGCCGCCTCATAGGTCTCGGCCTTGAGGATGAGCGGGGTGGTGGTGACATGCTGCAGGGCGGCGACGATCAAGCCAGCCAGAAGCCCGGCCAGGATGCTGACCGTGAGAACACGCGTGACCATGATGGCTTTCCCTCAGTGGCAGGGAAAGGCGAGGCCGTGACGGGTGTCGTGCGCGGCGTTGTGGACATCGGTCGAGGCCGCGAAGCCGGTCGTATAGACCAGTGCGATCCCGACGATGAGGGCGGCGGCGACTGCCTTCGCCCGTTCCGAGACGCTGATCTGGGTCGTGGAAACCGAAGCGGTGTTCATAGGTGCTCTCCGTAGCCGCCCCGCCGGCAGCTGGTTGGATCGTTGCGGGTCGACGGCAGGTCTCCTGGCTCGCGGACTTCGCATCCTTTGCCGCCTTCCCGGAGCGAGCGCTCCAGTGGCCGATGGCGAAGGACATCCGCTTACAGTTGCGGGGGCAGCCGCGGTCTCGCACCGCGTTCCCTTTTCACCTCCTCGCGGAGGCACCGTCAGCGACGATCATTAGCCTTCGCCGGGCGGCTGTGCAATGCAGGGCGCCGTCGCAGGCGCGTCATTCTCGG
>SEEM01000027.1 GCA_004144595.1 Hyphomicrobiales bacterium | reverse complement strand
GCCTTGGGGGCTGCGGCGGGCGGGCGCGCTTCCGGCCGCGGGCTCGCCGCGTCCGGCCGCTCCGGTTCTCCGCCGAAAAGATCGCCGTTATCCGCCATTGCCACCAAATGCTTCCCGACCCGCGCAAATGCCTGCTGATTCGCGACTGTGAACTGTAGCGCATCGCGAGCCGTCACGCCCTGTCAGGGGCAGCTTATAGACACCTCATCCGTGGATCGAAACCGCTTCGTTCACGATGCTCGTCGGCCTTTCACATCGCTGTCGCCGGCGCGGGCGAGAGCGAGGGGGAACAGGTCGGTTCAGGCCAAGTTAACCATCGATGCCGAGGATGATCGGCACGATCTGGGGCTATGCGGATTTTCGCAATGCGCTATGATCGGCGGTAAGGGGGAGAAGGCCGTGGTGTCGCGTCAGTCAGTGCCGGTTGCTGGTATCGCGCGCTTGCAGCGTGCTGCACGCCTCGCCGGCGAATCCTTCGGTCATGAGGATGTCATCGGAACGCCCTTGGCGCCTGCCGATGCGCACGCCTCGCGCTGGCTCTGGTGGCTGGCCGCCATTGCAGCATTCGCCGGGCTCATGGTCCTGCATTTCTCCTGAAATCACGGCTCTCCGCAGCGCGGAAATATCAACCTTTTTGCCTTATGGCCTGTGGCCGGAGGGCAATGGGATGCGCTGCGTCATCGTCAGGAATTCCGGTTCGGCCGATCGCGGCATGAGGCTGCGAGCGCCCGCTCGCGCGCTTCGCGCGGGCTGAGCGGAGCATCGCGCCGGTGGGTCAGATCGCCGCTCTCGGAGCCTATGCCTACCAGGCCGTGCTGGCGCTCGGACTGTTGCTGCTGGTCTCGCGCATCCTGCCGGCTCAGGACTTCACCCATTACTCGCTCTTCGTCACGATCAGCCAGTTCGGCAGCATCGCGGCCTTCGAATGGCTGCGCTTTTCCTGCAGCCGGTTCTATCCGGGCTCGGACGAGGTGGCGCAGCGTGCGGTGATCCTGTCGTCCTTCGTCGTCTGCGCAGCTCTCTGTCTGCTGGCCGGCGCCGGCGTTCTTGTGGCTGGGTTGGCCTCGGCTGGGGTCGCCTTGGGCGGAGCGCTTGTCGCGGTCTCCCAGGGCGGCTCGGAGCTGCACCTGACGATGCTGCGCTTCCGGCAGGATTTCCGGCTGTTTTCGATCCTGCAGGCCGCCCGTGCCTCACTCCTGGCCGCCGGAACGCTCGGCGGTGCCATTCTCTCTCCCTCGCTTGGCGGAGCGGTCGCGGGCCTGCTGGCCGGTTACCTCGTCTATGGCGTTGCGGCGCGCCTTGCCGGCGGTTCGTTCGCGTCCGGCTTGAAGCGGCCGGGGCGCGCCTTGCTGATCAAGCACCTGATCTATGGCGGCGTTTCGGCCGGCGCGTCCGTCGCCGGCATCCTGGCCCCGCTCGGGCTGAAGGCGCTGCTCACTGCGGTGGTAGGCGCTCAGGGAGCCGCCGGAGCCCTGCTCGCGCTCGACCTGCTGCAGAGGCCTTTCGTCATGGTCGTCTCCGCGCTCCAGGCGATCCGTTATCCTGATATCGTCGCGGCTTACGACCGCGAGCCGGGCTCGCCCGCGTTTCGCGCGCGGCTCGGCGACTATTACGGACAGTTGGCCAGCTGCTCGCTAGCCACCGCGGCAGTGATCCTGTGCCTGCTGGCGCCGGCTGCCTTCTGGCTGGTCAAGCCCGATTTACGCGAAAGCTTCCTGCTCGCCGCCCCGGCCGTGACGATCCTCGCCCTGTTGCGGGCCTGGGTGCAGACCCTGCTGCCAACGCCGGCGCATCTGATGCAGCGGCTGCGCCCGATCATCGGGCTCGCCGTTGCCGATGCCGCTCTTCTCAATCTCGGTTCGCTCGCCGGCTGGAGCCTGTCCGGCGGTTCGCTGACCGGGTTGCTCTACGGTGGCGCGGCCGGGGCGGTCGCCGCCGTGCTCGTCGGAACGCCGTTATTCCTGTCGATGCCGATGCGCTGGCATGGGCTGCCCCTGGCCAGCGCATCGGCCGCTCTCGCCGTTGCCGCGCTGGCCAATGGAAGCGTACCGCAGACCTCGGTGCCGGTGGCGCTGGGGGTCCTTCTGCTGTGCATTCCCCCGGCCGTCGCAACCATCGCTTCGCTGCTGGAGCGCCGGGGCGCTACGCCGGAGGCTTCATGAAGATCGTCGTCGGCATCGCGACGGCGGGGCGACGCGACGTCCTGTCGGAGACGCTCGCGCATTTGACGCGGCAGAGCCGCCTGCCGGACGCCGCCTTCGTCTGCCCGGCGGATCCTGCCGATTTCGACGAGACCGTGGCCGGGGCACTGTCCTTGTCTGCACGCCGCGTCGAGGGGCGACGTGGAAGCTGCGGCCAGCGCAACGCGATTCTGGATTCTGCCGTGGATGCCGATCTGATCGTCTTTCTCGACGACGATTACATGCCGGCCGATGATTTTCTCGCCGAGGCCGAGGCCCTGTTCACGGAGAGGGCGGGAATCGTGGTCGCCACCGGCACGGTTCTCGCCGACGGCATCCATGGACCGGGGATCAGCGCGGCGGCCGCTATCGATATCCTGGCGGCCGATCCGGGCGAGGCGAGGGTGACCCGCCCGGTCTACAATGCCTATGGCTGCAACATGCTCGTTCGGATGGCGGCCGTCCGGGCCGCTGCGGCACGCTTCGACGAGAACCTGCCGCTCTACGGCTGGCAGGAGGATCTCGATTTCTGCCGCCAGCTCGCTTCCACGGGCGATATCGTTCAAAGCACGGCGCTCCGGGGCGTCCATCTCGGCAGCAAGCGCGGGCGGACCTCGGGCCTGCGCTTCGGATACTCGCAGATCGCCAACCCGATCTATCTCTGGCGCAAGGGAAGCATGAACCTGCCCGGAATCCTGCGCCTGATGGCGGGCAACGTCGCCGCCAACCTCCTCGGGAGCCTGCGCGAGCAGGAATTCGTCGACCGCCGCGGCCGGTTGAAAGGCAACGGCATCGCCTTGCTCGACCTGTTGCGCGCGCGGCTGAACCCGCAGCGGATTCTCTCCCTCGAATAGGGCGTCAGCCCTTCCTCAATCTTTCGCGGTGACAATGCCCGTGGGAGGATTTCGTGCGCGCGGTCATCATCAGCGATTTCGGCTCGGTCAATGGCGGTGCCGCGAAGGTCGCCATCGAGAGCGCCCGCGGGCTGGCCGAGGCCGGCATCGAAATCGTCTTCGCCTGCGCCATCGGCCCAATTTCCGAGCGGCTCGATCATCCGCTGATCCATGTCGAGCGCTTTGCCGGCGAGGAGATCTGGCAGGTCGGCAGCAAGCTCGCCGCGGCCCGGCAAGGCATCTGGAATGCGCAAGCTCAGCGCTTCCTCGGCGAGCTCCTGGCGCGCCAGCCGCGCGGGGAGACGCTGGTGCATCTCCACCAGTGGACCAAGGCGTTCAGCCCGGCCGCGATCGCCGCTGCCGGCGATAGCGGGCTGCCCGTCGCCATCACCATGCACGACTATTTCTCGTTCTGCCCGGTCGGCGGCTATTTCGACTTCAGGGCAAACGCGGTCTGCCAACGCGAACCGATGTCGGCGAGTTGCATGGCCCGCAACTGCGACCGCGCCTCCTATCCGCACAAGCTGGTCCGCGTCGCCCGGCAATTCGGCTCCGACAAAGCGATGCGCAGGCTCGCAGCGCCGCTCTTCATTCATGTCAGCGACTTCGCGCGGCGGTTTGCCGAACCTTTCCTGCCGCAGCAGGCGCGTCATGTCGTGGTCGAGAACATGATGGAGGCGGAGCAGCGGCCCCCCGTCGACGCCGCTCGCAACCGGCACGCGCTGTTCCTCGGGCGTTTCACCCAGGAAAAGGCGGCGGATGTCCTGGCGAAGGCTGCGCGAGACGCCGATGCGCCCGTGCGCTTCGTCGGCGAAGGGCCGCTCGCCGGCGAGATCGCGCGGCTCAATCCGCAGGCGGAAATCCGCGGCTGGGTGCCGGCCGCGCAGGTCTTCGACGAGATCGCGCAGGCACGCTGCCTGGTGCTGCCGTCGATCTGGTACGAGCCCGGGCCGCTGGTGATCGCCGAAGCGCGCTCGCTCGGCGTGCCGGTCGTCCTGGCGCGGACCACGGGGCCTGCGAGCTGGGTCGCGGACGGAGAGGACGGTATCCTCGTCGATGGCGGCGATGTCATGGGCCTGTCGACCGCGCTCAAGCGGCTACAGGACGATGCCTGCGCCAGCGCGATGGGGGCGGCGGCCTATCGCCGCTACTGGGCCGATCCGCTGACGATGGAACGGCATGTCGGGCGCACGATCGAAAGCTATCGCAGGCTTGTCGGCAGGGAGCCGTAAGACAGTCTCGCCGATCGCACTTGCGGCCCTGCCGCGCCGGACGCTCGAAACGAAAAGCCGAGGCGTCACCGCCCCGGCTTCGATGGTCCTGCGGATATCGGCCGGTGCCTGCGCAGCCGGCCGGAATCCTCAGTACGAGTAGTACATCGCGAACTCGACAGGGTGCGGCGTCATCTCGAAGCGCGCCACATCCTGCATCTTGAGCTCGATATAGCTCTCGATGAAGTCGTCGTTGAAGACGCCGCCGGCCTTGAGATAGGCGTTGTCCTTCTTCAGCGACTCCAGCGCTTCGCGCAGCGAGCCGCAGACGGTCGGGATCTTCTTCAGCTCGCGCGGCGGCAGGTCGTAGAGGTCCTTGTCCATCGCCGGACCCGGATCGATCTTGTTCACGATGCCATCGAGACCGGCCATCAGCATGGCGGCGAATGCGAGGTAGGGGTTCGCCATCGGATCGGGGAATCGGACCTCGACGCGCTTGGCCTTCGGCGAGGTCGTCCACGGAATACGGCAGGAAGCCGAGCGGTTGCGCGCCGAGTAGGCGAGCAGCACCGGGGCCTCGTAACCCGGCACAAGGCGCTTGTAGGAGTTGGTCGACGGGTTGGTGAAGGCGTTCAGCGACTTGGCATGCTTGATGATGCCGCCGATGTACCAGAGGCACTCCTGCGACAGGTCGGCATATTTGTTGCCCGCGAAGACCGGCTTGCCGTTCTTCCAGATCGACTGATGGACGTGCATGCCCGAGCCGTTGTCACCGTAGACCGGCTTCGGCATGAAGGTCGCAGTCTTGCCGTAGCTCTGCGCGACGTTGTGGATCGCGTATTTGTAGATCTGCATCAGGTCGGCGGTGTGCACGAGCGTGTCGAACTTCATGCCGAGCTCGTGCTGGGCCGAGGCGACCTCGTGATGGTGCTTCTCGACGACCACGCCCATCGACTGCATCGCGGCCAGCATCTCGCCGCGCATGTCCTGCGCCGAATCCTGCGGCGGGACGGGGAAATAGCCGCCCTTGGTGGCAACGCGGTGGCCGAGATTGCCGCCCTCGTAATCAGTCATGCCGTTGGTCGGCAGCTCGGAGGCGTCGAGCTTGAAGCCCGTGTTGTAGGGGTCGGCGGAGATCTTGACGTCGTCGAAGATGAAGAATTCGGCCTCGGGGCCGACATAGACGGTGTCGCCGATGCCGGTCGACTTGAGATAGGCCTCTGCCTTCTTGGCGATGCCGCGCGGATCGCGGCCATAGGGCTCGCCCGTGCCGGGCTCCAGCACGTCGCAGTTGATGACCATGGTCGCGGCCGAGAAGAACGGGTCCATCGTCGCGGTCGTCGGATCCGGCATCAGCAGCATGTCGGACTCGTTGATGGCCTTCCAGCCGGCGATCGAGGAGCCGTCGAACATCGTGCCCTCGGCGAAGATGTCCTCGTCGATCATGCCGACGTCGAAGGTCACGTGCTGCCACTTGCCGCGCGGGTCGGTGAAGCGGAAGTCGACATACTTGACGTCGTTGTCCTTGATCGCCTTCAGGACATCCTTGGCGCTTTTCATTTCAGCATTCCTCTTGCCAGCAGTTATTCAATTTCACGCTGCCGCGACCGGCTCCAATCCGGTCGGCGGCTCGTTATCCAATGAGCGGGGAGACGGCTCAGATCGCGTCCGCGCCGGTCTCGCCGGTGCGGATGCGGATCACCCCCTCGATGCTCGATACAAAAATCTTGCCATCTCCGATGCGGCCGGTCTGGGCGGCCTTCATGATGGCCTCGATGGCGCGATCCAGCATATCGTCGGCCAGCACGATCTCGATCTTCACCTTCGGCAGGAAGTCGACGACGTATTCGGCACCGCGATAGAGCTCGGTATGGCCCTTCTGGCGGCCGAAGCCCTTGGCTTCCAGGACCGTGATGCCCTGCAGGCCGACTTCCTGGAGGGCTTCCTTCACCTCGTCCAGCTTGAAGGGCTTGATGATCGCTTCGATCTTCTTCATGCGCCGACCGGCCTCCCTTGCATTTCGAGGTCCGGCCCGGGCCGGACTTTGACTGACGACGCCATCCTGCGCGGGAAAGAGCCCCGCAGCTCGGACGCATGCAACCTTGCCTCTGCTCATAGCATTGGCGCCCACGCCCCGCCATGCGGCAGCTCCCGCCGAAGCGCCCCAGGGAAAGGCAATAAACAGCATAAAAAATAGGCATATGCGCATCTGTTGATCAAAAGCGGCATTCTGCCGCAACTTGCGGCCTGCCTCATGCCGCCCGAAGATGCGGCATGAACGACGCAGGCACGGACATGGCGGGCAAGGCGGAACTCGCCTTGCTGACCACGCAGCAGATGGCTATGGCCGACCGGGTCGCGATCGCAGCCGGCACGCCCGGCATCGTGCTCATGGAGCGCGCGGGGCGCGCGGTGGCGGACGCGGTGCGGAGGCGGGCGAGCGGAGCGGGGGGCGTCACCGTGCTCTGCGGGCCCGGCAACAACGGCGGCGACGGCTTGGTCGCGGCGTGCCTTCTGCGCGAACAGGGGCTGACGGTGCGCGTCGTTCTGCCGGGCGGGGCCGATGGCTTCAAAGGCGATGCCGCCATTGCGCTCCAGCGCTGGGCCGGCCCGGTCGAGCCGCTGAGTACGCTTGGGGCAACGCAGGGCGAGATTTTCGTCGACGCCTTATTCGGTGCCGGCCTGGCGCGCCCGCTATCGGGAGCTTTCGCCGAGGCGGCGGCGCTTCTCAACGCTGCCGGGCGCCCCGTCATTGCCGTCGATATGCCGAGCGGCGTGTCCGGCGATACCGGCCGGGCGGAGGGTGTCGCGGTCCAAGCGAGCGAGACCATCACCTTCTTCCGGTTGAAGCCCGGACATCTGCTCCAGCCGGGGCGGTCGCTTTGCGGCCCGGTGACCGTCGCCGATATCGGCATTCCCGCGGAGCCGGCGCTCGCGGCGATCGGGCCGAGGGCTTTCCGCAACGATCCCGCGCTCTGGCGGTGGGCCTGGCCGGAGCATGGCGCCGACACGCACAAGTTCCGGCGCGGCGCGGTCGCCGTCGTGGCCGGCGGGATCGCGGGTGTCGGCGCGCCGCGGCTGAGTGCCCGCGCGGCACTGCGGATCGGGGCCGGGCTTGCGACGCTTCTGTGCGAGCCCGAAGCCCTGGCGGTTCATACCGCGCGTGGGCCGGATGCGCTGATGCAGCGAGCGGTGGCCGATCGCGAGGCTTTGGGAGCATTCCTGCGGGATCGCCGGGTTTCTGCCATCCTGGCCGGGCCGGCGCTTGGGCTCGACGGACGGGCGGGCGATCTGGTGCGGGCCGTGATCGACGGCGACAAGCCGGCCGTGCTCGATGCCGATGCCCTGACCGTGCTGGCAAGGTTTCCCGAGGGCGGCGCGGCCCTGCTGGGCCGCCGCGATCCCGAGACCGTGCTGACGCCCCATGAAGGCGAGTTCCAGCGCCTGTTCGGGTCTGCACCGGGTGTCGCGCTGGAGCCTTCGAAGCTCGAGCGGGCGCGGAAAGCCGCGGCGCTGTCTGGCGCGATCATCGTCTACAAGGGGCCGGATACGGTGATCGCCGCGCCGGATGGCTGCGCTGCCATCAACACCACCGGTTCGGCTGCCTTGGCGACGGCGGGCAGCGGCGACGTGCTGGCCGGGCTGATCGCCGGCCTCCTGGCCCAGGGCATGCCGGCCTTCGCGGCGAGCTGCGCGGCCGTCTGGCTGCACGGTCTGGCCGGGGAAACGCTTGGAATGGGTTTGATCGCCGACGATTTGCCGGAGGCTATCCCGGCGCTGCTGCGGAACATCCCCTCAGGCTGACGGGAATCGACAGAAAAAGGCCCGCCCCGTTTTCACGGAGCGGGCCTTCTCGTCTATCGATCCGCGAGGCGGAACTCGGTCAGGTGCCCGAGTAGGTCACGCTCGGCGCGGACTTCAGCTGATCCTTGGTCATCGTGATCTTGCCGTGATCCGGATACATCGCCGGGGCCTTCGGAGCAGATGCCGCCGGCGCCGCAGCCATGCCACCCGTGCTGCCGGCGCTGCCCGAGGGAGCGGGCGCAGGAGCAGCAGCTGCCATCGGCTGGTCGCTCCATGTCACCTGGTCGAAGGGAACCGCGACATCCTTGGAGCCGATGCCCAGGAAGCCGCCGACACCGATGGTGACCATCTCGACCTTGCCGGTCTTGTCGACGATGACTTCGGTCACGTCACCGACCTTCTTGTCGTCGGGACCGTAAACATCGACGCCGATCAGCTTGCTGGTGCGCCACTTGCCCTGGCCGGCGAGATTGGTTTCAGCCGCGGTGCTGGCCGTCGACTGCGTCGCGGTCGGTGCGGCGGGCGCGGCGGAGGGGGGCGTCGGCGCAGTGGTCTGGGCCATGGCGGCCGTGGCGAGCATCGCGATGCCAACAGTGGACAGCATGAGATGATGATGCCTGATCATATTCTTCCTCCAAATTTGCTTCCGCTTTGATGCGGGGGTCGAATAGGCAACAAACGAGAGATGATTTTGTTCAGACGATAATTCGCGGATTTTTGATTTTTGGTCGGATGCGACGAATCGATAGGCTGAATAAGCGACGCAATCGTAGCTTTGGCAGTTTTAAGCTTGCTGCCGTCGGGCGGTTGCTTGCAGGATGGAGCCGTGCTCCAATGCCGCTTTGTTGGAACGTCGCAGCCTTGGATGCTGTTCCGCTCTCGGTTCCATGAGGTGCTTTGATGCCGGCAATCCCTGTCACGCTTTCGATCGACGACCGGACGCTGGCCTTGCTCGACCGTCATATCGAACGCCATCGGCAGGGACGCTCGCGTGCCGAGGTCATCGCGGAGATTCTGGCCGGCTGGGCCGCCAGCCCTGAGCATGCTGCCGAGCCGGACGAAGGGCTGCGACCCGAAGATCTCAACGCCAGCAACGATTCCTGATCGCGCTGACGCGGCTTCGTTTCAGTCGTCGGTACCTTCGTCGAGCCGCAGCTCAAAGGCCAGCATGGCTTCGGCGAGCGCATGCAACTCGCGTTCCTTCTCCGCCCCCTCCGGCATTGCGTTCAGCTCCGTCAAACGCTGTTGCGCGCGGTCGTAGTCTTCCTCGGTGTGGATCACGATAGGCAGCTTCACGGGGAACGGTCTCCTGTGTGGCGTGGCATGGCCGAGCGGCGAGCATGGCGAATTGTCGCGACGGTCGAGGTATGCCGGCGTCGAACCGAACGCCGCCCCGCACAATGGGTTCCTTGCCTGGCAACGCGTCGACGCGGCCCGTCGGCGGCCATCCGTCGCCACGCCTGTGTTGCGCGACCACATGTCGGGAGTTTCGGGTGCGAGGTTGGGATCGTCGACTTAAGCCTTCAGCAAGAGCGAGGCGGTCATGATGAGCGCTTCCCGGCGGGATGCAAGGTGCCGAAAGGGCGGGCGATGCGAGGTTTTCTGATTCCGGCCGGCCTGGCGGCGGCGATCGCGGCGGCCAGCGCGCCGGCATCTGCCTTCTGGCAGCGTTCGCAGGTCTCTGCCTGTTCGGATGCCACCACCGATACGGAGCGCCAGCGCCTGCGCTGCTGGGAGCTCAACGCCTATGCCGACCCCGGCTGGCCCGCGCTCAGCGGAGCCGGTGGCGCCTATCTGCTCCCTGTGCCGGCGCCTCGCCCGAGCCACGGGCACAAGGGTGGCGGCGTGACCCGGCGGCTCGGGTGAAAGATGTGAGAAAGAGCGCGGGCGACGACCAATCTTCACGCAACGAGTTGACCGGCGTCGATCGCCTCCGTATTCAGCGGCGCGGTGAGGGCGGGTAGCTCAGTGGTAGAGCACGTGACTTTTAATCATGTGGTCGTGGGTTCGATCCCCACCCCGCTCACCACCGCAAGCAGTCACAATGCTTGATTTTGTGGTGACGCCCGACCGGTTCGGTCGGGCGCGTTAACCCGGCGGAAACCAAACCGTCCTAGCGTTTTCGGCATGGTTATTCGCCGCGGTCTCCGGTCGATCTTCGTGACATTGGCCCTTTACCTCGTATCAGGGGCGGCCGTGGCCTATTTCATGTTCCACGCCCAGCACGGCGCGCGTGGCCTCGAGGCGCGTGGCGCGATCCGGGAGTCGCTGCGCGACATGGAGAGCGAGCTCGCTACCCTCATGACCGAACGCAAGTCGTGGGAGCAGAAGCTCGCCCTGGTGCGCAGCGAGGCCGTCGATCGCGACCTCCTCGAAGAAAACGCCCGCGAGATCCTCGGCCGGACCCATAAGAACGACATCGTCATCATGGGGCGCTGAGCGGCTGTACTCGCGGAGCCTGCGCGGATGCCGCGCGGCGATCGCGCGTGCCGTTCCATCTCACCCTGTCCCCCGCGCTGAGAGGCGGGCTCAGCCTTCGCTCCGGGCGTTCGCGCATCGGCGACGCTTTAGTCCCGGACGTATCGATTAACTTGATTCCAGTTAAAGTAGCATGGCCCTTGTTTTTCAATGGGTTGGATCATGTTGCATTGCGAGATAGCGTGCTCGCCAAGGTTTTTGCGATCCTCTACAACAATAGTCGGATGACCTTGGAGGACCGCCTATGGCTGTTGCTGCGCGTAAGTCGAAAGCTCCCGCTCAACCCAAAGCCGCTGCAAAGCCGGCGAAGGCCCGTGCGGGCAAGGAAAGCGCCGGCAAGGTCGAGGGGGCCCTCAGCAACACGCCGACCTTCAGCAAGGAAGAAGATCTCCACGCCTATCGCGAGATGCTGCTGATCCGGCGTTTCGAGGAGAAGGCCGGCCAGATGTACGGCATGGGCCTGATCGGCGGCTTCTGCCACCTCTATATCGGCCAGGAGGCCGTCGTCATCGGCATGCAGATGGCCTCCAAGGATGGCGACCAGGTCATCACGGGCTATCGCGACCACGGCCATATGCTGGCCTGCGGCATGGAATCGCGCGGCGTGATGGCGGAGCTGACCGGCCGGCGCGGCGGCTATTCGCGCGGCAAGGGCGGCTCGATGCACATGTTCAGCCGCGAGAAGAATTTCTATGGCGGTCACGGCATCGTCGGCGGGCAGGTCTCGCTCGGCACCGGCCTCGCCTTTGCCGACTGGTACCGCGACGACAAGACGGTCTCGATGACCTATTTCGGCGACGGCGCGGCCAATCAGGGCCAGGTCTACGAGAGCTTCAACATGGCCGAGCTCTGGAAGCTGCCGGTCGTGTTCGTGATCGAGAACAACCGCTATGCCATGGGCACCTCGGTGAGCCGCGCCTCGGCGCAGACCGATTTCTCCCGCCGCGGCGTCTCCTTCAACATTCCCGGCGAGCAGGTCGACGGCATGGATGTGCGCGCGGTGCGCGAGGCCGGCGTTCGCGCCGTCGAGCACGCCCGCTCCGGCAAGGGGCCGTATATCCTGGAGATGCAGACCTATCGCTATCGCGGGCATTCGATGTCCGACCCGGCGAAGTATCGCTCCAAGGACGAGGTCCAGCGCATGCGCGAGGAGCACGATCCGATCGAGCAGGTGCGCGCCCGCCTCGTCCGCGATTTCAAGCTCGGCGAGGACGAGCTCAAGGCGATCGACGCGAAGGTGCGCGAGATCGTCAACGATGCGGCCGAGTTCGCGACCCACGATCCCGAGCCGGATCCGTCGGAGCTCTACACCGACATCCTGCTGGAAGCCCCGCGGGGCTGATCGCCCTGCGCTTGCCGGCCTTCATCCTTTTCCCCGCGTCTTAGAATCCGGGTGCGTTCATGCCGATCGACATTCTCATGCCTGCCCTTTCTCCCACCATGGAGGAAGGAAAACTGGCCAAGTGGCTGAAGAAAGAGGGCGATCAGGTCAAGGCCGGCGATATCATCGCCGAGATCGAGACCGACAAGGCCACGATGGAGGTCGAGGCGGTCGACGAGGGCGTGCTCGCCAAGATCCTGGTGCCGGACGGCAGCGAGAACGTCGCGGTGAACACGCCGATCGGCGTGATCGCCGCCGAGAGCGAGGATGTTTCGGCGGCGGCCAGCAGCGGCGGCAAGGCTGCCGCTCCCGAAGCGAAGGCCGAGCCCAAGGCGGAAGCGAAGGCGGAGGCCAAGAGCGACGACGCGCCGGCCGCCAGCAAGCCGGACAGCGTGCCCGCACAGGCCAAGTCCTACGATTCCTCCTCGGAATTCCCGGCCGGTGCCGAACTGGTCAGCACCACGGTCCGCGAAGCCTTGCGCGACGCGATGGCCGAGGAGATGCGCCGCGACAAGGACGTCTTCGTCATGGGCGAGGAGGTCGCCGAATACCAGGGCGCCTACAAGGTCACGCAAGGCCTGCTGCAGGAATTCGGGGCCAAGCGCGTCATCGATACGCCGATCACCGAGCATGGCTTCGCCGGCATCGGCGTCGGCGCGGCGCTGTCGGGTCTGAAGCCGATCGTCGAGTTCATGACCTTCAATTTCGCCATGCAGGCGATCGACCATATCATCAATTCCGCCGCCAAGACGCTCTACATGTCCGGCGGACAGATGGGTTGTCCGATCGTGTTCCGTGGCCCCAACGGCGCGGCTGCCCGCGTCGGCGCCCAGCACAGCCATGACTACGCGGCGTGGTATTCGAACGTACCTGGCCTCAAGGTGGTGATGCCCTACAGCGCCTCCGACGCGAAGGGCCTGCTGAAGAGCGCGATCCGCGATCCGAACCCGGTGATCTTCCTCGAAAACGAGATCATGTACGGCAAGTCCTTCGACGTGCCGAAGGGCGACGATTTCCTGATCCCGATCGGCAAGGCGAAGGTGGTGCGTCCGGGGACGGACGTGACGATCGTCTCCTTCGGCATCGGCATGGTCTATTCGCTGGGTGCCGCCGAAGCGCTGGCCAAGGAGGGCATCGAGGCCGAGGTCATCGACCTCCGGACGATCCGGCCGATGGATATCGAGACCGTCATCGCCTCGGTGCAGAAGACCAATCGCTGCGTCGCGGTCGAGGAGGGCTTCCCGCAGTCCGGCGTCACCGCCGAGATCGGCATGAAGATCATGGAGGCGGCCTTCGACTATCTCGACGCTCCCGTCGCCCGCGTCACCGGCAAGGACGTTCCGATGCCGTATGCGGCCAATCTCGAGAAGCTCGCTTTGCCGAATGTCGGTGAAGTCATCGCGGCGGCCAAGGCCGTCTGCTATCGCTGAGAGGGGGCTGACCGATGCCGACGAACATCCTGATGCCCGCGCTCTCTCCGACGATGGAGAAGGGCAATCTCGCCAAATGGCTGAAGAAGGAAGGCGACACGATCAAGTCCGGCGATATCATCGCCGAGATCGAGACCGACAAGGCGACCATGGAGGTCGAGGCGGTCGACGAGGGCATCCTCGCCAGGATCGTGGTGCCGGAAGGCACGGCCGATGTCGCGGTCAACGAGGTGATCGGCGTGATCGCCGGCGAGGGCGAGGACGCCAAGAGCGTCTCCGCGCCGGCTGCCGGCGGCGCTGCGTCTGCCAAGGCCGAGGCGCCCAAGAGCGACGCACCGAAGGCTGAGCCGGCGAAGGCTGAGGCTTCGACCGCTACCGCGGCCTCCGTTCCGGCTGCGGCGGCTCCCGCGGCGACTCCGGCTTCTGCTGGTAGCAGCCGTGCTTTCGCCTCGCCGCTCGCTCGCCGCATCGCCAAGGATGCCGGGCTCGACCTCGCTGCGATCAAGGGCTCCGGCCCGCATGGCCGGATCGTCGAGAAGGATGTCGAGGCGGCCAAGGCCGGCGGTGGCGCGAAGGCTGCCCCGGCAGCTGCACCCGCCGGGGCTTCGGCCGCCAAGCCTGCGGCTGCGCCGCTCGCGAGCGGTCCCTCGGACGAGCAGGTCAAGAAGCTGTTTGCGCCGGGCTCCTACGAGGAAGTCCCGCATGATGGGATGCGCAAGACGATCGCGCGCCGCCTGACCGAGGCCAAGCAGACCGTCCCGCATTTCTACGTCACCGTGGATTGCGAACTCGACGCGCTGCTGAAGCTGCGCGGCGAACTCAACGCGGCTGCACCCGAGAAGGACGGCAAGCCGGCCTACAAGCTCTCGGTCAACGACATGGTGATCAAGGCGCTGGCGCTGGCGCTCAGGGCCGTGCCGGACGCCAACGTGTCCTGGACCGACAACACCATGCTCAAGCACAAGCATGCCGATGTCGGCGTCGCCGTCTCGATTCCCGGCGGCCTGATCACGCCGATCATCCGCGATGCCTGCCACAAGACACTGTCGCAAATCTCCAACGAGATGAAGGACATGGCGGGGCGCGCCAAGGCTCGCAAGCTGAAGCCCGAGGAGTATCAGGGCGGAACCACGGCGGTCTCCAATCTCGGCATGTTCGGGGTCAAGGACTTCGCCGCGATCGTCAATCCGCCGCATGCGACGATCCTGGCGGTCGGCGCCGGCGAGCAGCGCGTCATCGTCAAGGGCGGCCAGCCGGCCGTCGCGACCGTGATGTCGGTGACGCTCTCGACCGATCACCGCGCCGTCGACGGCGCGCTCGGCGCCGAGCTTCTCGCGGCGTTCAAGGGCTATATCGAAAAGCCCATGGCGATGCTGGTCTGAGCGGCGGGAGACAAAACCATGGCTGACTACGACATCATCGTCATCGGCTCCGGCCCCGGCGGCTATATCGCTGCGATCCGGGCGGCGCAGCTCGGCTACAAGACCGCGATCGTTGAGCGCGAGCATCTCGCCGGCATCTGCTCGAACTGGGGCTGCATCCCGACGAAAGCCCTGCTTCGGTCCGCCGAGATCCTGCATTACGGCCAGCACGCCAAGGATTACGGGCTGGTTCTGGAGGGCTCGTTCAAGGCCGATCTGGAGGCGATCGTGAAGCGCTCGCGCGGCATCGCCGCGCGGATGAACAACGGCGTCCAGTTCCTGATGAAGAAGAACAAGGTCGACGTGATCTGGGGCGAGGCCAAGCTGACCAAGCCGGGCACGATCGCGGTCGCGCCTACCAGCAAGCCGGCGATGCAGCCGCAGGTGCCGCCGCCGAAGAACGCCAAGGGCGAGGGCACCTATAGCGCCGACCACATCATCGTCGCGACCGGCGCCCGGCCGCGCGCGCTGCCCGGCATCGAGCCGGACGGCAAGCTGATCTGGACCTATTTCGAGTCGATGGTGCCGGCGAAGATGCCGAAATCCCTGCTCGTGATGGGCTCCGGCGCCATCGGCATCGAGTTCGCCTCGTTCTACCGGACGATGGGCGTCGAGGTCACGGTTGTGGAGGTGCTGCCGCAGGTCGTGCCGGTGGAGGATGCCGAGATCGGCGCCTTCGCCCGCAAGGCCTTCGAGAAGCAGGGCATGAAGATCCTGACCGGCGCCAAGGTGACGAAGGTTGAGAAGGGTGCCGATTCCGTCACCGCCCATATCGAGGACGAGAAGGGCGGCAAGCAGACGATTACCGCGGACCGGATGATCTCGGCCGTCGGCGTCGTCGGCAATATCGAGAATCTCGGGCTCGAGGCGCTCGGCGTGAAGACCGATCGCGGCTGCATCGTCATCGACGATCTCTGCCGGACCAACGTCAAGGGCGTCTACGCGATCGGCGACGTCGCGGGGCCGCCGATGCTGGCCCACAAGGCCGAGCATGAGGCGGTGATCTGCGTCGAAGCGATCAAGGGCCTGCATCCGCACCCGATGGCCAAGCTGATGATCCCGGGCTGCACCTATTGTCACCCGCAGATCGCCAGCGTCGGCCTGACCGAGGCGAAGGCCAAGGCCGCCGGCCACGAGATCAAGGTCGGCCGCTTCAACTTCGTCGCCAACGGCAAGGCCGTGGCGCTCGGCGAAGACAGCGGTCTGGCCAAGACGATCTTCGACGCCAAGACCGGCAAGCTGCTCGGCGCCCATCTCGTCGGCCCGGAAGTGACCGAACTGATCCAGGGCTTCGTCGTCGCCATGAACCTGGAGACGACGGAAGAAGAGCTGATGCACACCATCTTCCCACATCCGACCCTGTCGGAGGTGATGAAGGAAAGCGTGCTCGACGCCTACGGCAAGGTGCTGAACGCCTGATTTTTTAGAGCGCGTCATGCTCGGGCTTGACCCGAGCATCTCGTGACGAGAGGGCGCCTGAGCCTCATCCCGCAAAAGATTCTCGGGTCGTCGCTTTGCGCCGCCCGAGAATGACGACCTTGTTTCAAGAATGACGCCGATGCGCTGTGGCCGCCGCTTGGCGCCAGCCCTTCCGCGCTCCATATTGCGCCGATGCCGCCACGCACCCGTAAATCATCCAAGCCCGATCGTATCATCCGCGACGAGGAGATCGAGATCCTGCCGCCGCGCCGGACGCTGCCGCTCGACTGGAGCGTCATCGTGCCGACGGTCGCCTCCGGAACCGTCATCGGCTTTGCCGCGAGCCTCATCATGGGAGGCGGTGGGCTGATCCGCCATGCGGTTGTCGGCGTGCTCGGCATGCTGATCGGGCAGGGCATCGTGCGCCTGACCGGCTGGCGCCTGAACACGGGATATAGCTTCCTGGACGATGCCGGCATGGCGGTCATCGGCGCGATCCTCGTCATCCTGCTGGCGCGCTTCGTCGCCTGAGATAACATCGCAGGAGGAACCGGCGACGGCCGGGGCCGTTGACGACGCGCGCATTCGCGCATGGCTAGGGGGATATCCGCGATGGAAAGCTTTGCCGCCACCATGGCCCAGCCGGGCTATGGCTTCTTCATGACGCTCTTGATCGGCATGCTCGCCGGCTGGATTGCCGAGCGCCTGACCTCGTCCGACCATGGGCTCTTCACCAATATGCTCGTCGGCGTCGCCGGCTCCTTCGTCGGTGCCAAGGTCGCGGAACTCCTGGCTATCCCGGTCTTCGGTTTCTGGCGGACGCTGGTTGCGGCGGTAGCCGGCGCGATCATCGTCATCGTGATCTGGAACGCGGCCCGCGGTCGCAGGTGACTCGGTACAAGTGAAGCTCTCTTGCCGGGCCGGCAGTTGCGGCAGAGCACTTTGGGGATTAGCTAGAGGGAGCCGGCTCTGGCCGGCTCCTGCTGTTGAAGCCCGGACCCTGTTATGGCGCTTGTTCTCGACCTGCTGAACCGCGATCCGCGGCCCAATGCCGGCAATCCGAAGGCGCAACCTGCGGACGTGCGCCATCCCGAGAAGCAGAGGCGGCCGGAGAACCCGGTTCTGCGCAAGCCGGACTGGATTCGCGTCAAGGCGCCGGGCTCGCCGAAATGGGCCGAGACCAAGGCGATCGTGAAGGCCGAGAAGCTGGTCACGGTCTGCGAGGAGGCCGGCTGCCCGAATATCGGCGAGTGCTGGGAAAAGAAGCACGCCACGTTCATGATCATGGGCGACACCTGCACGCGGGCCTGCGCCTTCTGCAACGTGAAGACCGGCGTGCCGCAGCCGCTCGACCTCGAAGAGCCGCGCAAGGTGGCTGACGCCGTCGCCAAGCTCGGGCTCGAACATGTCGTGATCACCTCGGTCGACCGCGACGACCTCAAGGACGGCGGCGCCGAGCATTTCGCTCAGGTCATCAAGGCGATCCGGAACGCTTCGCCCGGTACCACAATCGAAATCCTGACGCCGGATTTCCTGCGCAAGCCCGGCGCGCTGGAAGTTGTCGTGGCGGCCAAGCCCGACGTCTTCAACCACAATCTCGAAACCGTGCCGGGCAAGTACCTCAAGGTGCGGCCGGGCGCGCGGTATTTCCATTCGCTGCGCCTGCTGCAGCGGGTGAAGGAGCTCGACCCGACCATCTTCACGAAGTCCGGCATCATGGTCGGCCTCGGCGAGGAGCGGAACGAGGTGCTACAGCTGATGGACGACCTGCGTTCGGCCGAGGTCGACTTCATGACGATCGGGCAGTATCTCGCGCCCTCGCGCAAGCACCACGCCGTGATCCGCTTCGTCACGCCCGACGAGTTCAAGAGCTTCGAGACCATCGCCTACGCGAAGGGCTTCCTGATGGTGTCCTCGACGCCGCTGACCCGTTCCTCGCATCATGCGGGCGAGGATTTCGCCAAGTTGCGTGCAGCGCGCGATGCCCAGATCGGTGTCGGCCACAACAGCCGCGCTTAAGCATCGGATCAATTCGATGCAGACCCATAAGATAGATCATCATGGCCGCGTCTGGTCGGACGCGCGATGATCTAGGAAGGCACGTCCTCGATGCCGATGTTCAACAGCACCCGCCGGGTGAGGCACTCGCCCGAGCAGATGTTCGCGCTCGTGGCGGATGTCGAGAAGTACCCGCAGTTCCTGCCGCTCTGCGAAGGGTTGACGGTGCGGCGGCGCACGCCGCGCGAGGGCGGCGGCGAGGTGCTGCTGGCCGATATGAGCGTCGGCTACAAGGCGATCCGGGAGACCTTCACCAGCCGGGTCACGCTCGATCCCGCCAATCTCAAGATCCTCGTCGAATATGTCGACGGGCCGTTCCGCTACCTGGAGAATCGCTGGACCTTCAAGCCGCATGAGGCGGGCTGCGAGATCGGGTTCTTCATCTCCTACGAATTCGCCAGCCGCATGCTCGGCCTGCTGATGGGCGCGATGTTCGACAAAGCTTTCCGCAGGTTCGCCGAAGCTTTCGAGAAGCGGGCCGATCTGGTCTACGGGCGCAACGCCCCAACGGAAGTGACGGGCTCTTAAGTCTTGCATGGCATGTTCCGGCGCTCGGCCGAGGACATGCCCATGGACATATTCGCAGCACAGGCCGTCGATCGCCTTCAGGCGCGCCGCATGGCAGCGACGCTGCCGGTTTATCTCGCGACGATCTTCGTCTCGGCGTTCCTGCTTTTCGGGATCCAGCCGATGTTCGCCAAGATGGTGCTGCCGAAGCTCGGCGGCTCGCCCGGCGTCTGGTCTGTCGCCATGGTGTTCTTTCAGGCGGTGCTGCTCGCGGGGTACGGCTACGCGCATCTGCTGGTCAGCCGACTGACCTTGCGACGTGCCGCGCTGATCCACCTGACGCTGATGATCGTGGTGCTCGCGACCAGCCTGCCGATCCATATCGCCGCCGGCTTCGAAAGGCCTCCGCAGGAAGGGGAGGCCCTCTGGCTGATCGGCCTGTTCGCGGTATCGGTCGGCTTGCCCTTCTTCGCCGTCGCCGCCAACGGCCCGCTGCTCCAGGCCTGGTTTGCCCGCTCGGGGCATAGCCACGCCGCCGATCCCTATTTCCTCTATGCGGCCTCGAATATCGGCAGCTTCCTCGCGCTGATCGCCTATCCGCTCGTGGTGGAGCCGCTGCTACCGCTGGCGATACAGGCGAGTGGCTGGACCTGGGGCTTCGCGCTGCTGCTTGCCGGAATCGCCGCCTGTGCCGGGCTCGCCATCGGCACAGGCCGGATGGATGCTCCCGCGCTGGCCCCGGCCGCTCCCGCCGTACCGATAGCCAGCACGCAGCGCTTCGGCTGGGTCGCGCTCGCCTTCGTGCCGTCGGGGTTGCTAGTCGCGGTCACCGCGCATATCTCCGCCGACATCGCAGCCGTGCCGCTGCTCTGGGTGCTGCCTCTGGCGCTCTTCCTGCTAACCTTCGTCATCGTCTTCCAGCGCCGCCCGGTTCTGCCACATCGCTGGATGCTGTGTTTGCAGATCGTGCTGCTGCTGGGCATGATTCTCGCCATTCCGTTCCAATCGCGGGTCGGATGGGGTGTCTCCCTGGCGCTCCATCTCGGGCTGTTCTTCGCGACGGCCATGGTGGCGCATGGCGAGTTGGTGCAGCGGCGCCCCGATGCATCGCGCCTGACCGAGTTCTATCTGTGGATGTCGTTCGGCGGCGTGCTCGGCGGGCTGTTCAGCGGCCTGCTGGCGCCGATGCTGTTCAACGCGGTCATCGAATATCCCATCCTGATCATGGCCGGGCTGTTGTGCCGCCCGGAAATTGCCGCGGGCCGCGCCCCACGACCGCTGAAGCTCGGCCTGATCGCGGCAACCGCGATCGTGACGATTTTCCTGGTTTCCGGCGACCGGCAACGCACCGATTCGATCCGCTCCTTCTTCGGCATCAACTGGATTTCGGAGACGGAGGACGGACGTTTCCGCAAGCTCGTGCACGGGACCACCGTTCATGGCGTGCAGCGCCTGCGCAATGACGACGGCAGCGCGGTCACCGGCCGGCCCGAGCCGCTGAGCTATTATTTCACCGGAGGGGCCATCGCCGATGGCATCGAGGCGCTGCGGCGCGCCCGCGGTGGAACGCTGGGCAAGGTTGCTTCCGTCGGAGTGGGCACGGGTTCGCTCGCCTGCCGGATCCGTGCGGGCGAGGACTGGACCTTCTATGAGATCGATGCCCGCGTGGTTTCGCTCGCCACCGATCCCGCACGCTTCTCCTTCATCAGCCAGTGCGCTCCGAACGTGCCCTTCGTGATCGGCGACGCCCGGCTGACGCTTGCGGACGCGGCCTCCGGTTCGCTCGACCTGATCGTCATCGATGCGTTCTCGTCGGATGCGATACCGGTTCACCTGCTGACGCGCGAGGCGCTCGGTCTCTACCTGTCCAAGCTGGCTCCCGACGGCGCCATGCTGTTCCACATCTCCAACCGAAACATGGACCTCGCCCCCGTGGTCGCAGCGACCGCGCGTGAGCAGGGGCTCGTCACCTGGATCAGCCAGTATCGCCAGACCCCGGAGATGAAGGATCAGCACAAATTGCTATCGCAGGTGGCCATGGTCGCGCGCGATCCGGCCGATCTCCGATTTGCGGCGCAAGGGCATTGGCGGATCGAGCAAGGTGATGGGGTGCGGCCCTGGCGTGACGACTATGCCGACGTCATCGGCGCGATCTGGCGGAAGCTCTCGCGCTGAACGACGTCAGACGGCGGCATCGCGCAACAGTTCGAGGGCGACGACGACCGATAGGCGCCGGATGCGATCGCGCGACAGGGCGCCGAACCGCATTTCACGGTGAGTGGTGCCGGTCGGCCCCGCACAGGCGAAATGAACCAGGCCGACGGGTTTGCGCTCCGTGCCGCCACCTGGGCCTGCGACACCCGTGACGGCGACGGCCAGATCCGCGGAGAGCCGGGCGCGGCCTCCCTCGGCCATGGCGCGAGCCACCTGCTCGCTGACGGCGCCATGGGCCTCGATCATGGCGGACGGTACGCCAGCCAGCGCCGTCTTGGCGCTATTGGAATAGGTCACCAGCCCACCATTGACGACATCGGAGGAGCCGGCGATCGCCGTCAGGGCTCCCGAGACCAGCCCGCCCGTGCAGGATTCGACCGTCGCCGCCTTGAGGCCGCGCTCGCGGCAACGCGTGAGCACCGTTTCGGCCAGCGCGGTGATCTCCGCATCGAACATGTTCACTCCTCCTCGGGCAGGCGGATCGTCGCCGTCGCCAGCGCGACGAGCCCCTCGCCACGGCCAGTGAAGCCCATGCGCTCGGAAGTCGTCGCCTTGATCGCGACCTTGCCCAGCGAGATGCCGGCGATCGCCGCGATCTCGGCGCGGATGGCCTCGCGATGCGGGCCGATCTTCGGGGTTTCGCAGACGACGGTCAGGTCGAGGAAGTCGATCCGTCCGCCGCGTTCGCGAACCCGCGCGGCGGCGAAGGCGAGGAACTGGGCCGAGGCGGCACCCCGCCATTGCGGATCGCTCGGCGGAAAATGGGTGCCGATATCGCCGTCGGCGAGCGCGCCGAGCAAGGCATCGGTCAGAGCATGGAGCGCGACGTCGCCATCGGAATGGGCGACGACGCCCTGGTCGTGCCCGATCCTGACGCCGCCGAGCCAGACATGGTCGCCGGGGCCGAAGGCGTGCACGTCGTAGCCGGTGCCGACCCTCGTCACCAGCACCTCTGGCTGCGCCGCAGCCCGCACGAAGTCCACGGCATGGGTCAGCTTCACATTCGCCGGGTCGCCCTGGAAGGTCGCGACCGGGTGGCCGGCCCATTCCATCAAGGCTGCATCGTCGGTGAAGCCATGGAGCAGGGCGGCTTCCGCAGCCTCATGGGCTTCCAGCAGCGGCTTGAAGCGGAAGGCCTGCGGCGTCTGGACGGTGACGAGCTGGTCGCGCGGCGGGGTTTCCGCGACATGGCCGTCGGCGCTGGTGCGCTTCACGGTATCGGTCACCGGCAGGGCGGGGATCGCGGCAATTGCGCCGGCGCCGAGCCGGTGAATCGCGGCGCTGATCTGCGCGCGTGAGACGAAAGGCCGTGCTGCGTCATGGACCAGCACGATCCCGTCGAAGCCCTCGCGGGACAGCGCAAGCAGGCCGCGCCGCACGGAGGCCTGGCGGGTCGCGCCGCCGAGCGTCGGGGTTGCGAGCCGAGTGCTGTCGATGCCGGCCATGGCATTGGCATAGCGCGCCTCGTCGCCTTCGCCGATCACGACCGCGATGCGCTCGATCGACGGCTCCGCCAGGAAGGGGGTGAGCGCATGGGCTAGAACGGGACGCCCCTCGACGAGGCGATATTGCTTCGGTTCGCCACCGCCCGCCCGCAGACCGCGGCCGGCTGCGACGAGCAGGGCGGCAACCGGCGGGAGCGCATCGGATTGCCGGAGCACAGCGCTGGGTTCTGTCTGCAAACGGGTCATGGGTGCATGCAATAACCAATTCTGCAGGGATGGGGCAGGGGGTGCGACGTTGTTGCATTGCAGCATTCGTCGTAAACGCTTGCGCTCATGCAGCATTGTCCAATAAATATGCATCGAGAGAATTGCCTTAAAAGAAGGCTACCCTTTGGACATTGCAGGTATCCCGATCGCGTCCCGCGCCTTCCTGGCGCCGATGTCCGGCGTGACCGACATCGTCATGCGCCGCCTGGCGGCTCGTAGTCATGCCGGAATCGTGGTGTCGGAGATGGTCGCGTCCGACGAGTTCGTGCGCGGCAGCGAGGAGGCGCGCATCCGCGCCGAGGGCGAGGGCGTCTCGCCGCATGTCGTGCAGCTCGCCGGCTGCGACCCGTATTGGATGGGGGAGGCGGCGCGGCTCGCCGAGGCCAATGGTGCTGATATCGTCGACATCAACATGGGCTGCCCGGCCAAAAAGGTAACAGGCGGCTGGGCTGGCTCCGCGTTGATGCGCGATCTCGACCACGCGGTTGCGCTGGTCGAGGCCGCGGTCGCGGCCACCCGCGTGCCGGTGACGGTCAAGATGCGCCTCGGCTGGGACGATGCTGCCCGCAACGCTCCGGAGCTGGCCCGCAGGGCGGTCGATGCGGGCGCGCGGATGATTACGGTCCATGGCCGCACGCGCCAGCAATTCTACAAGGGCCGGGCCGATTGGCGGGCGATCGCGGCGGTGCGCGCTAGCGGGGATTTTCCGCTGGTCGCCAATGGCGATATCCATGACGCCGCGGATGCGCGCGCCTGCCTCGATCAGTCCGGCGCCGATTTCGTCATGGTCGGGCGTGCTGCGCTCGGCCGCCCCTGGCTGGTCGGCGAGATCGGCGCGGCTTTAGAGGGGCGCGCGTTCCGCCGGCCGACGCTGGGCGAGAAACTGGCGCTGGCGCGTGAACATTACGAGGGCCTGCTCGCTCTGATCGGCGTCGCGCATGGCGTGCGCCACGCCCGCAAACATCTGGCGGCCTATGCGGACGATGCCGTGGCCGATGGCTGCGAGCCCGATGCGGAATTGCGCCGCAGCCTGCTGACCTCCGACGAGCCCAAGCAGGTCCTGGCCGCGCTGACGAGCCTGTTTTCCACCGATCGCAATCGCGAAGCGGCCTGACGCCGCAAGGAGCAGCCGATGACGGCGATGTTTGCCGAAAAAGGGCTTGGAAGTCGCAGCGACTACCTGCTCGACCTGATCGAGGTCCAGGCGCTGAACGTGTTGCCCATGCCGGTGCTGGTGATCGGCGAGAGCCATGCCGTGCTCTACGCGAACACGGCGGCCGAAGATTTCTTCCAGTCCAGCGCGGCCCTGCTCAAGCGCCAGCGCATCGACGACCTCGTCGCCTTCGGTTCACCCGTGCTCGGCGTCATCGAGGAGGTGCAACGCCGCGGCGCCAGCGTCAGCGAGTATCGCCTCGATCTCGGCACGCCCCGCCTCGGAACCGATCACATTGTCGATGTCTTTGCCTCTCCCTTGCCCAGCCAGGGCGACGCGGTCGTGTTGATGCTGCAAGAACGGACAATTGCCGAAAAAATGGACAGGCAATTGACGCATCGCGGAGCAGCCCGCTCGATCACCGCGCTCGGTGCGATGCTTGCCCATGAGATCAAGAACCCGCTCTCCGGCATCCGTGGAGCAGCGCAATTGCTCGAGGGTTCGATCGGCGACGAGGACCGGATGCTGACGCAGTTGATCTGCGACGAGACCGACCGGATCGTGAAGCTGGTCGAGCGCGTCGAATTGTTCGGCGACGAGCGGCCGAGCGAGCGCGACGCGGTGAATGTCCATGACGTGCTGGACCATGTGAAGCGCCTCGCCCAGTCGGGCTTCGCCCGGCATATCCGCTTCACGGAAGCCTACGACCCGTCGCTGCCGCCGGTGGCCGGCAACCGCGACCAGCTCGTCCAGGTTCTGCTCAATCTCGTGAAGAATGCCGCCGAGGCCGTCGGCGAGAGCGCGATCGACGGCGAAATCACGCTGACGACCGCCTATCGCCCCGGCATCAGGCTGCAAGTGCCGGGAACAACCGAGCGCATCGCGCTGCCCCTGGAAATCGGCGTGCGAGACAACGGGCCCGGCGTCCCGGCCGATCTGGTGCCGCACCTGTTCGATCCCTTCGTCACCACCAAGGCCCAGGGAAGTGGCCTTGGACTTGCACTTGTCGCCAAGGTGATCGGCGATCACGGCGGAATCGTCGAATGCGAATCCGTTCCGCGCCGGACCCATTTCAGGATCCTCCTGCCCCTGCACCAGCTCAGGTCGGGGCAGGCAACGTAAAGGCCTAAAGCAACACATGCCGACCGGTCATATCCTCGTCGCCGACGACGACGCCGCGATCCGCACCGTCCTGAACCAGGCGCTTGCCCGAGCGGGCTACGAAGTCAGGACCACGGGCCAGGCCGCCACGCTCTGGACCTGGGCTGCCCAGGGTCTGGGCGACCTCATCATCACCGATGTCGTGATGCCGGATGGCAATGCCTTCGACCTGCTGCCGCGCATCAAGCGGGTGCGGCCCGAGCTGCCGATCATCGTGATGAGCGCGCAGAACACCTTCATGACGGCGATCAAGGCTTCCGAGCGGGGGGCGTACGAATACCTGCCGAAACCCTTCGACCTGAAGGAACTCGTCGCCATCGTCGGGCGCGCGTTGTCGCGCCCGCGCGGCGAGGCTGCCCGTGGCCACGCGGCCGAGCCCGAGGATATTCCGCTGATCGGCCGCTCGCCGGCGATGCAGGACGTCTACCGGGCGCTCGCACGCCTGATGCCGATCGATCTCACGGTGATGATCAACGGCGAATCCGGTACCGGAAAGGAGCTGGTGGCGCGCGCCCTGCACGATTACGGCAAGCGCAAGAACGGCCCCTTCGTGGCGATCAACATGGCTGCGATCCCGAAGGACCTGATCGAATCCGAGCTTTTCGGTCATGAGAAGGGCGCCTTCACGGGAGCGCTAACACGCTCGTCCGGTCGTTTCGAGCAGGCGGAGGGCGGCACGCTTTTCCTCGACGAGATCGGCGACATGCCGATGGAGGCACAGACCCGCCTGCTGCGCGTGCTCCAGCAGGGTGAATACACCACGGTCGGCGGGCGCACCCCGATCAAGACCAATGTCCGCATCGTCGCCGCGACCAACAAGGACCTGCGCATCTCGATCGCGCAGGGCTTGTTCCGCGAGGATCTGTTCTTCCGCTTGAACGTCGTGCCGATCCGCCTGCCGCCGCTGCGCGAGCGCATCGAGGATATCCCCGACCTCGTCCGCCACTTCTTCACGCTGGTCGAGAAGGAGGGACTGCCGCGCAAGCAGGTCGATTCGGAAGCCATGGACGTGATGCGGCAGTACCGCTGGCCGGGTAACGTCCGCGAGCTCGAGAACCTCGTCCGGCGCCTGGCGGCGCTCTATCCGCAGGAGACGATCACCGCGCCGATCATCGAGGCCGAGTTGCAGCCGGCGGCGGTGGGGCAGGGCTTCGCGAGCAGTCCTTCGGTATCGGAACGCGCAGAGACGCTGTCCGGCTCGGTCGAGCGCCACCTTGGCCAGTATTTCGGCGGTTTCGGCGACAATATTCCGCCGCCGGGCCTCTATCATCGTATCCTGCGCGAGATCGAGCCGCCCTTGATTGCCGCGGCGCTCGCCGCCACGCGCGGAAACCAGATCCGCGCCGCGGAGCTGCTGGGGCTCAATCGCAACACGCTGCGCAAGAAGATTCGCGAGCTCGACATGCAGGTCGTTCGCTCGCCGCGCTGAAGCGAGGCGCTTCCGCCTTGTGAATGTCATATTTTGACAACACCGTTGCGGCGGCGCATCAGTGGCGCCCCGCAGGCATGATCGCGTTGCGATCCCTGCCATCTCGGAGTTGTCGGAAAACGTGTCTGCGTCTGTCAACGAAGCCAGAATGATGCCGCGTGGCGAGGAGAAGTCCCGCCGGGTCTCGGGCTGGGTCGGCGGGATCGTTGTCGCGCTGGCGCTGATCTCGGCGCTGCTCACCTTCCTGGTGCTGTCCGGCGCGACGCCGATCGTGCCCGTGCACGAGGTCGTGGTCGGCGTGTTCGTGCTGAACGCGCTGCTGATCCTCGTTCTGATCGTCATCGTGGCGATCGAGGCCGCCGTGCTGATCCGCGCCCGCAAGGCGGGAGCGGCGGCGGCCGGCCTTCATGTCCGCATCGTCGGCCTGTTCAGCATCATCGCGGCGCTGCCGGCCGTGCTCGTCGCGATCATTGCCACCGTCACGATCGAACGCGGGCTGGAGCCGTGGTTCTCCGACCGGATGCGTGATGCGGTGTTCAAGTCGGTCGAGGTCGCGGATGCGTATGCCGCGAGCCAATGCCGTTCGCTCGGCCGCGAAATCCGCGTTCTCGCCGACGACCTGAGCCGGGCGAAGCCCGCCTACGACGTCGACCGCAAATGGTTCGAGAACTTTCTGACGTCGCGCGCGACGGCGCTCGGCCTGCCGGTTGCCGCGATCATCCAGCCGCCGGACAAGGTGGTCGTGCGCGCCAATATCAACGTGCTGCGCGACCCGCCCATGCCGGACCAGGCGGCCTTCGACGATGCCACGTCGGCACCGGAGCCGATCTGCGTCATTCCGCGGACGGGGACCGTCTTCGGCGCCGTGGTGAAGCTGCCCGCCTATGACAACAGCTTCCTGCATGTCGCGCGCGAGGTCGATCCGCTGGCCGTGGAGTTCCCTTCGGTCGCGCGCGGGGCGGCCGTCGAATATCTCTCGATCGATGCGCGCCGCAAAGGCGTGCAGATCGCCTTCGCCTCGATGTACGGGTTGATCGCGCTGATCCTGCTGCTCTCGGCGATATGGCTTGGCTTGAGCTTCGCCAATGGCCTGGTCGCGCCGATCCGGCGCATGATCGACGCGACGGACCAGGTTTCGAGCGGAAATTTCTATGTCCAGGTGCCGATCCGACGATCGGAGGGCGATCTCGCGCATCTCGGAGAGACCTTCAACAAGATGACGGCGGAGCTGCGCCGCCAGCGCGACAGCCTGGTCACGGCGAGCGAGGTCATCGACCGGCGCCGGCGCTTCACCGAGACCGTCCTGTCCGGCGTCTCCTCCGGCGTGCTCAGCCTCGACGGCGACGGGCATGTCACGACGATCAACCGATCGGCCGAGAACCTGCTCGGGACCGGCGGGCGCCTGCTCGGCAAGCCGATCGCCGAGGTCGCGCCCGAGGTGGCGGGCTTCGTCACCGAAGCCCTGCAGAACCGGCAACGCCAGAGTTCCGGCCAGGTGGCGTTCACGCGCGCCGGCCAGGACCGGATGGTCAACATCCGCGCGGTCAGGGAAGGCGAGGGGACCGGGGCCGGACTCGTGGTGACGCTCGACGACATCACCGATCTCGTCTCCGCCCAGCGCACCGCCGCCTGGGCCGATGTCGCCCGCCGCATCGCGCATGAGATCAAGAACCCGCTGACTCCGATCCAGCTTTCGGCGGAGCGCATCAAACGCCGGTTCGGGCGCGTCATTACCGAGGGCAAGGACGTCTTCGACCAGTGCACCGATACGATCGTGCGGCAGGTCGAGGATATCAGGCGCATGGTCGACGAGTTCTCCTCGTTCGCCCGCATGCCGAAGCCTTCGCTCGCTCGCGAGGATATCGTCGAGACGGTTCGCCAGATCATCTTCCTGTGGCGCGTCGGCAATCCCGATACGACGATCGCTGAATCCTTGCCGGCAGAGACGGTCCAGGCGCGCTTCGACCGGCGCCTGATCTCGCAGGCGCTGACCAACGTCATCAAGAACGCGACGGAGGCGATCGAGGCCGTGCCGGCGGAGGAGCGCGGGCAGGGCCGCATCGATGTCCAGATGGCGCGGCTGGACGACGGACGGATCGTCATCGACGTCATCGACAACGGCAAGGGCCTGCCGGCGGACCAGCGCCAGAAGCTGCTCGAACCTTATATGACGACCCGAGAGGGCGGGACAGGCTTAGGGCTAGCCATCGTCGGCAAGATCCTGGAGGACCATGGCGGCGGCATCGAACTGCTCGACCGCCCGGACGCCGCCAGCGGGGCACGGGGCGCGCGCATCCGCCTCTGGTTTCCCGAAACCGGCCCGGAGCAGGATACTGAGGGCGGCGATGGGGCCGCCCGGCCGGATAACGGCTCGCGCAACACGGATGATTCGAAGAATGGGATACGCCTATGAGCGCTGACATCCTGGTAGTGGACGACGAAGTCGATATCCGCGATCTGGTCGCCGGCCTTCTGGAGGACGAAGGCTACCGCACCCGCAAGGCCGGCTCGGCCGACGAGGCGCTGGCTGCGATCGCATCGCGCCGGCCCAATCTCGTCTTTCTCGACATCTGGCTGCAGGGCAGCCGGCTCGACGGTCTGCAGGTGCTGGAGCTGATCAAGGAGAACCACCCCGATCTGGCGGTGGTGATGATCTCCGGCCACGGCAACATCGAGACGGCCGTCTCCGCGATCAAGAGTGGCGCCTACGACTTCATCGAGAAGCCGTTCAAGGCCGACCGGCTGGTGCTGGTGGCGGAGCGCGCGCTCGAAGCCTCGCGGCTGCGCCGCGAAGTCCGCGATCTCAAGACGCGCTCGGTCCAGGCCGACCGGATCGTCGGCCGCACCACGGTCGTCAACCAGCTTCGCCAGACGATCGAGCGGGTTGCGCCGACAAATGCGCGCGTGCTGATCACCGGCGAGCCGGGCTGCGGCAAGGAATTGGCGGCGCGCACGCTGCACGACGCCTCGACCCGGTCGAGCGGGCCCTTCATCGTCATCAACGCGGCGACGATCACGCCCGAGACGATGGAAGAGGAGCTGTTCGGCGTCGAGGGCGGCGACGGGCGCTCGCGCAGGATCGGCGCGCTCGAGGAGGCCCATGGCGGCTCGCTCTATATCGACGAGATCGGCGACATGCCGCGCGAGACGCAGAACCGCATCCTGCGCGTCCTCGTCGACCAGAATTTCCAGCGCGTCGGCGGCGCGACACGGGTTCATGTCGATGTCCGCGTGATCTCCTCGTCGAGCCGCGACCTCGCGCAGCTCATCGCCGACGGGCATTTCCGCGAGGACCTCTATCACCGCCTCAGCGTCGTGCCGATCAAGGTGCCGCCGCTGTCGGAACGGCGCGAGGACGTGCCCGAGCTGATCGAGTTCTTCATGGATCAGATCTCGATCGCGAGCGGCCTGCCGAAGCGGCAGATCGGCAGCGATGCGATGGCGGTGCTGCAATCGCATGAATGGCCGGGCAACATCCGCGAGCTGCGCAACAATGTCGAACGGCTGATGATCCTGACCAAGGGCGATCCGACGGCCGAGGTAACGATCGAGATGCTGCCGGCCGAAGTCGGTGCGATGGTGCCGACGACGCCGTCGGGCTCGGGCGGAGAGCGCCTGATGAGCCTGCCGCTGCGCGACGCGCGCGAGATCTTCGAGCGCGAGTACCTGATCGCGCAGATCGCGCGCTTCTCGGGCAATATCTCGCGCACGGCAGAGTTCATCGGCATGGAGCGCTCGGCGCTGCACCGGAAGCTGAAGTCGCTCGGCGTCGGCTAGCGCGTCAGGCGTGACACGCATACCCAATTGCGCGATACGCAGGCGGCATGCATCTAAAGTCGGCATTGCTGCACTTGCGTTGTGGGCGAAGACGACGATCTAATGGAGCATCGGTGTTCCGACGCTGGTGGAATGCGCCGCCGGCCTGAAACGGAACGAATTGGATCGCTGGATTTAATCCGATCGGCGATCCCAACAACAGGGACTACCCATGGCCGCCGAGCGGGCACAGAATCTCCAGGACACCTTCCTCAACCATGTGCGCAAGCAGAAGATCCCGCTGACGATCTTCCTCGTCAACGGCGTCAAGCTGCAGGGCGTCGTCACCTGGTTCGACAATTTCTGCGTGCTGCTGCGCCGTGACGGTCACTCGCAGCTCGTCTACAAGCACGCGATCTCGACCATCATGCCCGGCCATCCGGTGCAGTTGTTCGAGCCCGAGGAAACGGACAAGAACTGATTTGGCTGCAAGCCACAAGGATCGGGCGGCCACGCGGGTCACAGGCGCCAAGCCGCTCGACGAGATCGAACGCGACATCGCGGCGAATACGCGCGCCTTCGTCGTGGGGCCCTATCTGCAAAAGCGCGGCGTCGGCATCGACGCGAACCAGCGTTCCTTCGCGGCGCGGCTGGAAGAGGCCGTCGGACTTGCGGCTGCGATCGACCTGACGGTCGTCGAGCCGGTGCAGGTGCTGTTGACCGCGCTCAGGCCTGCGACCTATCTCGGCAAGGGCAAGGTCGAGGAACTGGCCGAGCGCATCACGATCGAGGAGATCAGCCTCGTCGTGATGGACTGCGCCCTGTCGCCGGTGCAGCAGCGCAACCTCGAGAAGGTCTTCGGCTGCAAGGTCATCGACCGCACCGGGCTGATCCTCGAAATCTTCGGCCGGCGGGCGCGCACGAAGGAAGGCGCGCTTCAGGTCGAGCTCGCGCATCTCAACTACCAGAAGAGCCGATTGGTGCGGTCCTGGACCCATCTTGAGCGGCAGCGCGGCGGCTTCGGCTTCCTTGGCGGCCCCGGCGAAACCCAGATCGAGGCGGACCGGCGTATCATCCAGGAGCGGATGACCAAGATCGAGCGCGACCTGGAGAGCGTGAAGCGCACGCGCTCTCTGCATCGCGCCAGCCGGAAGCGCGTGCCCTATCCGATCGTTGCGCTGGTCGGCTACACGAACGCGGGCAAGTCGACGCTGTTCAACCGGCTGACTTCGGCCGAGGTTCTGGCGCAGGACATGCTGTTCGCCACGCTCGACCCGACGGCGCGGGCGATCAAGCTGCCGCATGGCGCCCGGATCATGCTCTCGGATACGGTCGGCTTCATCTCGGACCTGCCGACGCAGCTCGTCGCCGCCTTCCGCGCCACGCTGGAGGATGCGATCGAGGCCGACGTACTGCTGCATGTCCGCGACGTCGCGCATGAGGATACGCAGGCGCAGGCTGCCGACGTGCAGGCGATCCTGCGCGATCTCGGCATCAATCCGGACGATGGCCAGCGCGTCATCGAGGTCTGGAACAAGGCCGACCTGCTCGACCCGGCCGAGCGCGAGCGCCAGCTCGGCATCGCGACGCTCCGACCGGATGGATCGCGCCCGGCTCTTGTCTCGGCGCTGACCGGAGAAGGCGTCGAGCGCCTGACCCGATCGATCGAGGCCCGGATCACGCTGAACCGCCCGGTCTACAAGCTGGAGCTTCCCCCCGGGGACGGTAAGTCGCTCGCCTGGTTGCATGCCAATGGCGAGATTCTCGAACGCCACGATGGCGAAGACGGCGGGCTGAAGCTTGTCGTGCGGCTGCCATCCGAGCGGGAAGGGGCGTTTACAGCGCGCTTTCGCGAGGCTGAGCGGCAGGGCTGACAGCGGCCCTAGCAAGAGCGTCATTCTCGGGCGGAGCCAAGCGCAACCCCGAGAATCGCTACCGCAAAAGGCGCTCTCTCGTTTCCGAGATGGTCGGGTCAAGCCCGACCATCTCGGCGTTGCTAGTCAGAGCTCTTCTCCCGCCTCTTCACCGCCTGCCAGAGCGTTTCCATCTCGTCGAGGCTCGCATCGTTCGCGGTCCGGCCCTCGGCCTCCAGCGCGGCCTCGATGCCCTTGAAGCGGCGTTCGAACTTGGCATTTGCGGCGGCGAGACAGCCTTCCGGGTCGCCATCGACATGGCGCGCGAGATTGGCGACGACGAAGAGCAGGTCGCCGATCTCCTCATGGATCGCAGCCTTGTCGCCGCTGGCCAGGGCCTCGTCGATCTCGGCCGTTTCCTCGCGGATCTTGTCGAGCACGAGGCGGGCATCGTTCCAGTCGAAACCGACGGTGGAGGCGCGGGCCTGAAGCTTCCAGGCGCGGGTGAGGGCGGGCATGCTGTGCGGGACGCCGGCCAGCACGCCGCGTTCCTCCATCTGTGGCGGCAGGCCGGCCGCTTCGCGTGCGGCTGCCCTGGCGGCCTTCTCCTCTGCCTTGATCTTGTGCCAGAGAACTTTCACCTCGGCGGGGGAGAGATCGCGCGCATCGCCGAAGACATGGGGATGCCGGCGGATCAGCTTGCTGGTGATGGCCTCAACCACATCGGGAAAGGCGAAGGCGCCTTCCTCCTGCGCCATGCGGGCATGGAACACGACCTGAAGCAGCAGATCGCCGAGCTCGTCCTTGAGGTCGAGCTTGTCGCCACGCGCGATGGCGTCGGCGACCTCATAGGCCTCCTCGATGGTGTAGGGCGCTACCGAAGCGAAATCCTGCTCCAGGTCCCAGGGGCAGCCGATGCCCGGCGTGCGCAACGCGGCCATGATCTCGATCAGGCCGGCAATCTCGCGAGAAGGCTTCAACGCTCTCATGTCTCCGTGACGTCGGGCGGAGCCTTGTGCGGCAGGGGGAAGCCGGCTTTTCGCTGAGGCGATGCGCAAAACTCTGGTAATCCTCCTCCCATGATTCAAGCTACCCCGTCCATTGCGATCGACGAGAGCGAAATCGAGGAAAGCTTCGTGCGTGCGTCAGGCCCCGGCGGCCAGCACGTCAACAAGGTCTCGAGCGCGGTCCAGATCCGCTTCGACGTGCGCCGCTCGCCGTCCCTGCCGAACGAGGTCGCGATCCGGCTGATGAAGCTCGCCGGCAGCAAGCTGACGCAGGAGGGCGTGATCGTCATCGTCGCCCAGACGCACCGCAGCCAGAAGCGCAATCGCGAGGAAGCGGTGGCGCGCCTGCTGGAACTGATCCGGACGGCCGCCGTGCGCCCGCAGGTCCGGCGTGCAACGAAGCCGACCAAGGCCTCGCAGGAACGCCGGCTCGCGTCCAAAGAGAAGCGCTCCGGCGTCAAGGCCGGCCGTCAGAGGCCTGGGTCCGACTAGCGTGGGGGATCAAGGCGACAGGCGAGGGCGGGAAGCACGCCCCGTTCGCGTGCCCCGGCGCATCACTCCGGACTATCTCCAGCGCGCGGCGATGCATTACCTCGAACGTTACTCTGCGCCGGCTGCACAATTGCGCCGGGTGCTGGCGCGCAAGATCGCCCTGAGCTGCCGTCATCATGGCGAGGATCCGGCTGCGCATAGGCAGGCGCTCGACGATGTCGTGGCGCGCTGCGCCGCCTCCGGGCTGGTCGACGACCAACGCTTCGCCGAGGCGAGGGCTGCCACACTCAGGCGCCGCGGCCGTTCGGCGCGCGCCGTTGCGGCCACACTCACCGCGAAGGGCGTTGGCCGCGAGCTCGCGGAACAGGCCAGCAGCGTCAGCGACGAGGAAGAACTGGCCGCGGCGCGGAAAGCCGCGCGGCGCAAGCGCCTCGGTCCGTGGTCGCGCGGAGACCGGGCAGCTAGCCGCCAGAAGGATCTCGCTGCGATGGCGCGCGCCGGCTTCGCGATCGCGGTTGCCCGTGCGGTGATCGACGGCACGGACGATGAGGATACGAACCACTGTCCGCTGAACTGAACTGTCCCCGCATATCGTTCAGGTTGGAATGCAAGTTTGCCTGGCTGAATCCCACACCCCGTCCTGGCAAGGCACGGTCGCGAAGTCGGTAAAGAGGCCGACCGCCAGCAGCACGACGAAGGCCGCAACCGCGATCGCCAAGCCGATGGCGGCGAGCCTCACCAAGTTCCGTCCCTCTGGCGCCGGGACCGTAGTTCAGGTCGATCCAACAAGGGAAGGGCGACCCTGGCGGCCAGCGTCATTCCAGCTTGACCTGCGCCTCCTTGACGACCTTGCCCCAGCGCTCGACCTCGGCGGTGACGAACGTGCCGAAATCCTCGCCGGTCAGGGTCGGCATCGGCGAGCCGCTCTTCTTCCAGACGGCCTCGATCGCTGGTGCCTTGAGCGCTTTCTGCACCTCTCCGCGCATCTTCGTCACGATTTCAGGGGGCGTGCCCTTGGGCGCCCAGAGGGCGTACCAGGTCGAGACCTCGAAGCCTTCCAGGCCGGCTTCCTTGGCGGTCGGCACGTCTGGTACGGCCTCGGAACGGGTCGGGGCGGCGACGGCCAGTGCCCGCAGCGCGCCGCTCTGGATCTGCGCGGCCGATGAGCCGAGGCCGTCGAACAACAGGTCGACCTGACCGGCGATCGTGTCCTGCAAGGCCGGCCCCGCACCGCGATAGGGCACATGGGTCAGCTTGGTCTTGCTCGATATCTGGAAGAGCTCGCCGGCGAGATGATGCGTCGTGCCGTTGCCGGCCGAAGCGTAGTTCAGCTTCTCCGGGTTCTTCCGCGCGAAATCGATCAGCTCCGCCACGGTCTTGGCCTGGACCTTGCCGGGATGGACGACGATGACCTGAGGCGGCTGGGCGATAACCGCGATCGGGACGAAGTCGGTGCGGATGTTGTAGTCGAGCTTCGGATAAAGTGCCGGCGCGATGGCGTGATGCGCCGCTCCGACGAAAAAGGTGTATCCGTCGGGCTTGGCCTTGGCGGCAGCCGATGCGCCGACCGTGCCGCCGGCGCCGCCGCGATTCTCGATGATGATGCGCTGGCCGAGCTGCTGGTCGAGCTGGGCGGCAAGAGGTCTGGCAAAGGTGTCGGTGCCGCCGCCGGCGGGGAAGGGCACGATGAAGGTGATCGGCCTTTGCGGCCAGGTTTCGGCCAGTGCCGGTGCCGCCGCGAGCAGCGCGAAGGCTGCGGTCGCGAGGATCAGGTCTCGTTTCGTCGTCATTGTATGCGCTTCTCCCTTGATGCGGCGCTTGTCGGGCCCTGCCTTCGTGGCGAGGAGGGTTCAGGTGCACAGGAAGGGAAGCCGGTCGTGCCGCGGGCGAGATTATGCCGGGCGCGGCCGATGCAACCCGATTGCGTAAAAAGACAGGCATCCCTCGGCCCAGGGGCCGAGGGCATATTCCGAACGGAAGCCGGGGCGGCGATCAGCTCCGATACCAGCTCGCCAGGTTCCAGGTCGTCACCTCCCAGCCGGAGATGTCGGGCGTCAGGTTGTTGGCGGAAGCGCCAACGACCGTGCGAGACAGCACCGGTAGGATGACATTGGCCTCGCAGAAGATCTCGTTGACCTTGATCAGGAACGCGGCGCGCTTGACGGGGTCGAGCTCCTTCTGGGCGGCCTTGTAGGCTTCGTCGGCAGCCGGGTCGGACCAGCGGGAGACGTTGCGGCCCAGCCACTTGTTCTCTTTGCTGGCGATTTCCCAGGAGACGAGCTGGTTGAGAAAGCGCTCCGGGTCGGGCTGCGGCTGCGTCGTGGTGTACATTTCCATGTCGCAGTACAGCTTGGTGTAGGTATCGGGGTTGGCGACGTCCGACGAGAAATATACCGAAGCCGTCACCGACTTCAGCTCCAGGTCGATACCGGCGCGCTGACAGGCCTGCTTGATGATGGCCTGGGTCTTTTGGCGCGGGGCGTTGATCGAGGTCTGGAAGACGTATTTGAGCTTCTTGCCATCCTTCTCGCGGATGCCGTCGCCACCCTTCTTCCAACCGGCGTCGTCGAGAATCTTGTTGGCCTTGTCGATGTTGAACTCGTACTTGAGCTTCTCCGACTTGAACTTCTTGGGTTCATTGACGAAGCTCGCGGTCGCGACGCCGCCGCGGCCGTAGATGAATTTCTCGATCGAGTCGCGGTCGATCAGCAGGTTGATCGCCTGGCGGACGGCCGGGTCGCTGAGCGAGGGGTGCTTGGTCTTGACGCTCGAACGCTCGCCATCGACCTCGGTCCACGGATCGGTCGTGTTCAGGATGATGAACTCGACATCGCCGCCCTTCACCGCCACGACCTTGCCGCGCCCGCCGGCTTCCATGCGCTTGAGGACCTCGTCCTCGACCTGAAGGTTCCAGGCATAGTCGAATTCGCCGGTCTGCAGCACGGCACGCGCCGCCGAGACCGCGTCACCGCCGCCCTTGACCTCGAGCGTGTCGAATTGCGGCTTGTTCTTGACGTGATACTCCTCGTTGCGGGTACCCAGGACGATGTCGCCGGGCTTGAAGTCGACGAACTTGTAGGGGCCGGTGCCGACCGGCTTGAGGTTGGCCGGCGCCTCGCGCGACTTTGCACCCTTGTATTCGCCGAAATGATGCTTGGGGATGATCATGCCGGCGACGCCGACGAAGGGATCCGCCCAGAACGGCGTCGCTTCCTTGAAGATCACCTTGATGGTGTGGCTGTCGATCTTCTCCACCTTGATATTGGCATAGGAGCCGGTGGTGTAGGCGGCTGTCGCGGGGTCGGCGGCGTATTCCCAGGTAAAGACGACGTCGTCGGCCGTGAACGGCTTGCCGTCATGCCACTTCACGTCCTTCTTCAGCTTCCAGGTCACTTCCTTGCCATCGGCAGAGAGACCGCCATTGGCCTTGCTCGGGATTTCCGCGGCGAGCTGCGGGATCAGGTTGCCGTCCTTGTCCCAGCCGGCGAGAGGCTCAAAGAAAATCCGCGAGGCGATCTGGTCCTTAGTGCCCGCGGCGAAATGCGGGTTGAGGAGGGTCGGGGCCTGCCAGAGCAGGATCTTGAGCGGCCCGCCGCCGCCGGCCTTGGTCGGCTTGTAGGGATCGGCCGGCTGGGCCATTGCGACGTCGTTCCAAGCGAGGATCTGGCTCGCCATCGGGGCCGTGATGCCCACTGCCGCCATCTTCTGGATGAAGGATCGTCGCGACAGCGAGCCGTCCTTCACACCCGCGACCAGGCCGCGGATTTCCTGTTCCTTCATGGACTTCCCTCCACCATTTCAGCAACGGCTGCCCCCGGCATTCGATGCCGTGTTTTCGTTGGCGCGCCAGCAATGCATGGCCGGGCTCAGGCGTCCAGTCGGCGAATGGGCGAAGCCTGCCGGCAATCCGGGATCGCGCAGCGTCGCCCGCCCCGATCGGCGGCGAGGTACGGAAGGACGCGCTCCACGGCGCCGTAGCGGCAGAGCGGATGGCTGCGCCGACATCAGATCTTGAGGCGCGGGCAGCAGCTCGCGACCGCGGCGAGATCGCCGGAGCATGCTTCAGCGCTTGCAAGGGCAGGCGAAGCAGACCTGCCCGATCAGGCCGGCGCCTTGAAGGTCCTGCCGATGGTTACCCAAGGCTGCGCTGTCGCTCTTGGCCGGGCGCCAGTCGGAAGCTTTGCGGGCGGCGGCAAAGCGACCGACGGAAGCTAGGCCGTGAAGGCACGATAGGCGTCGACCATATCGTCTACGGCCGCCGCGAAAAGCCTTTCGCCGTGCTGCGGCGTCGACAGCGACGGATCGGATCCGATCCGGCCGTCGGGGTAACGCGTACGATAGTCGAAGCAATCGAAGAACGACGAGCTGGCCGGCGCGACCTTGGGAGACATCTGGGCGTGCTTGATCGCTTCCGGGTGGTAGAATTGCGCGAGTGAAACCTCGGCCGCGGTCGCGTGCGAACCGTTCACTCCCGGATAGAGGTCCTCGGCGATACCGGTTGCACGTTCGCCGTTGGACCACATCACCATCCGGCAGCGTATCGGTGAGGGCTTCCCATCCGGCTGCAGCGACAGTGAGGCGTAGACTTCATCGAAGGCAGCCGTCACGGTCGCAATATTGCCTCCGTGCCCATTGATGAAAAAGAAGCGCTCAAATCCGTTGCGGGCCAGCGAGCGCACGATGTCTCCCACCATCGCGATCATCGTCGAGGGGCGCAGCGTGACCGATCCGGCAAAGCCGAGATGATGCTGCGACATGCCATAGGCGAGCGTCGGTGCGACCATTGCACCGATCTTGTCTCCAACGCCCTTGGCTATGAATTCGGCGTCGAGGTGGTCCGTTCCGATCAGGCCATTGGGTCCATGTTGCTCCGTGGACCCAACCGGCACGATGATGCCCCGCGATGTCTGGAGGTATTCCTCGACCTCATGCCACGTAACGAGAGCAAGCTGCATGACCCAATTTCTCCGCACGTGCCTGCGTCAGGCGCGGCCCATGCCGCAGATCGGCTCAAAGCTTAGAATGTGCATGCCGGGGGTCAACCGCCCGTGATCACCGGGCGGCCATGCGGTGAGCACGGCCGGAGATTCGAATTCGAAACCCGCGCGACGGTTGGCGTCATCTCGCAATGCGAATGATGGCGGAAGGGGTGGGATTCGAACCCACGGTGGGCTTGCACCCACGGCGGTTTTCAAGACCGCTGCCTTAAACCACTCGGCCACCCTTCCGGCGAGCGTTCAATGCCGGGCGAGGCGCCGATTTGCAAGCAGAAGATGGCATGTCGGCGCGAGCATGCAGTGATGATCGAGCCAAAATCGGATGGCGCTTTGGAAACGGCTCGAGCGTGTCCGGATGGCCACGCTGCACAGAAAAATGGCGCCGACGATCGCCTCGGCGTTGACATGTGCCTCAATTCGAACATTCCTGTGGCCGCCCAACGGCGCAGGGACGGCCTGCTCAACGGTTCGCTTTCTGGCGAATTTTAGCGGCTTAACGATCCCTTAATGGAATTGGCCGAAAGCTCGGTTTCGCTGCCTATGGCTGCGAGCCGGCAGAATGGTTTTTGGCGCAGAAAGCGGAATTGGCGGAATGACACGAGACGCTCGCTTTTCGGCCCGGGAGTCCGCTTCCACGATGTCCGGATCGACGCCAGCGTCTTCCATGCCTACCGTCGTCCGCATGGGGTGTGTCGTTCTCGTCGGCTTGTTTGCGGCCAACTGCGCCGGCAACCAGGTCGCTGGTCGTCGCTCCAAGGAAATCGGCGCCTTCCCCCAATCGAAATACGGTGCCGCCAGCCAGCGTGTCGTGGCCGAAGGCGAAGAGGTGCCGAAGGGCGGCGGACGCCAGCTCGTCGGCAAGGCCTATTCCGTCGCCGGCAAGCGCTACACCCCGTTCGAGAAGCCGGTCGGCTTCACGCAGGTCGGCACTGCCTCCTGGTATGGCGAGGCCTTCCATGGGCGGCGAACCGCCAATGGCGAGGTTTATGACCGCCACAGCGTGTCGGCCGCGCATCCGACGATGCCGCTGCCGGCCTATGCCCGCGTCACCAACCTGATGAACAGCCGTTCCATCATCGTGCGCGTCAACGACCGCGGCCCCTTCCATGGCGGCCGCATGATGGACCTTTCGCAGACGACAGCTGACGCGCTTGCCTTCCGCCATCTCGGCACAGCGCGAATCAAGATGGAATATCTGGGACAGGCCTCGCTTGCCGGCTCCGACGACAAGCTGCTTCTCGCCACTTTGCGCACCGATGGCTCGGCCGCGCCGATCCCGGGCACGAGCGCGCGAACAATGGTCGCCAGCGCCGAGCCCGTCGCCACCACCCGAACCCGCAGCGTCGATATCGAGGCGCAGCCCGCCGTCGAGCCGGAACCCGCTCCCGTCGCGGCCCCTGTCGTGCGGGCGTACGCCCCGCAGCAGCCACAGACGATCTCGCCCTCGACCCCGATTGTCGCGAGCCTGGCCTCCGTTGTTTCGACGCCCGTTGACGGACCGTCGCTGCGCGCCGCTCCGCTGCCGCCGAACCGGCCGTTCGATCTCGATACCATTGCCAACGCGGCCAGACCTGTTTCGGTTCCCGCGGCGGCTTTGCGCACGACGTTGCCGCCGACGCGCGCCAGCGTCGCGAGCTTGTTCGCAGCGCCGGAGAAGGACGCAGGCGAGCGCCTCGCCAAAACCCATCCGCTCAACAAGCTCGCGCCGCAGACCTTGCAGCCGCTCGCGCGGAACTGATCTCCTGCTTGACCTGATGGCGGGCGCTCTGCTTCACATCGAGGCATGAGCGCCTTTTGCCGTCTGCCAGGAAGTGCCGCGCCGTCGCTGGCTGTCAGCCGGTTGGCCGCCAGCCTTGCGCTGTTGCTCGGGCTCGCGTTGTTCGGCCCGATGGCCGTCGCCCAGAACTTCCAGACGCAGGCTCCCTTCGCCGTCCTGCTCGATTCGGATACGGGAGCGGTTCTCTACGAGAAGGCCGCCGACGAATTGATGGTGCCGGCGAGCATGGCCAAGCTCGCGACGGTGCTCGTCGCCTTCCAGGACATCAATGCGGGGCGTCTCTCGCCCGACAGCGAGATCGGCATTTCCGAGAACGCCTGGCGCAAGGGCGGTGCTCCGTCCGGCGGCTCGGCGATGTTCGCCATCATCAACAGCCGGATCAAGCTCTCCGACATTCTGCAGGGCATCATCGTCCAATCCGGAAACGACGCTGCGATCGCACTGGCGGAAGCCATCGCCGGCGACGAGACGACCTTTGCCCGGATCATGACCGAGCGGGTGCGGGGGCTCGGC
>SEEM01000274.1 GCA_004144595.1 Hyphomicrobiales bacterium | reverse complement strand
CTGCACGCGGCCTCGCTGAGCGGCGGGCGCCCCGGCGTGCTGCACGGAAACCGCACCTTCCTGCTGATGGACGATGACGGGCAGATCAAGGACGCGCATTCGATCTCGGCCGGTCTCGATTATCCCGGCATCGGCCCGGAGCATTCCTGGCTGCATGATATCGGCCGGGCGAAGTACCTCTCGGCCACCGACGAGGAGGCACTGGAGGCGTTCCAGCTGATCTCCAAGCTGGAAGGCATCATCCCGGCGCTGGAGTCCGCGCATGCGCTCGCCCGCGTCGCCGATCTCGCCCCGCAGAAGCCCAAGGACCACCTGATGGTGGTCAACCTCTCCGGTCGGGGCGACAAGGATATCCCGCAGGTTGCGGAGATCCTTGCGGCGCGCTGACATCCCGCGGCTGCGCCGAAAGTTCTAGGCCCGCACCCTCGACTCTCGCTACGTCAACGGCAACCATGAGTTGCCTCGGCGCGCTCGCGCCGGGATTTGTAGCGTGGAGCGGGACCGGGGCCAGTGGGGGGCAGCGGTAACGACGACAGTCCGACCGGGCTCGGGCCGGGTGCCGCCGGCCTGCCGGTCGAACTCGCCCTGTTGACGCGGCATGGCCTGGTGCCTTCGCTGCTCGCCCGCGCCGCTGAAAAATCCAGACGCAACCGCACCGAACCGGCGCGTGAAGCGATCACGCTGGGGCTGATCGATGAGATCGGGCTCTACCGCGCGCTCGCGGCCGAACTCGGGCTGGCCTTCGTGGAAAAGCCACCGCCCCTGCAGCCGGGCGGGGATCACGAGGCGATCCTGCGCGAGGGAATCGCGCCGACCGGCGGCGACCGGCGCTTTCGCTTCATCCTGGCACCGGAAGGTCCCGCGTTGCGCCGCATGATCGAGGCCGGGCCGCGCAACCGCGGGGATATCGCGGTGACGACCCCGCGCGGCTTCGCCAGCGCCTTGCGCCAGAGCAATGCGGAGGCCTTGGCGACACACGCAGCCGGGCTCGACACCGCCGGGCTCACCCGCGAAAGCGCCCGTACCGGTGCAAGCCGCGGCCAGGTGATCGCGGCCGGTGGCGGTGTCGGCGCCACCGCGATCGGCGGCGTCTTCGCGCCGCTCGAAACCTTCTTCGGACTCGCGCTGCTGCTCGGTCCGCTTTTCCTCGGGCTGATCCTGCTGCGGCTGGCCGCCTCGATCGAGCGCTCGGCGCCCGATCTGTGGCGCAGCCATCGCTGGCGCGTCGACGAGGCCCGCCTGCCCGTCTACACCGTCGCGGTGCCGCTTTACCGCGAGCTTTCGGTCCTCCGGCAATTGACGGACGCGCTCGGCGCGCTCGACTACCCCGCCGCCAAGCTCGACATCCGCCTGCTGATCGAAGCCGACGACACCGCCATGCGCAACGCGCTGGCGCAGATGGCATTGCCGGCGCATTTCGCCGTGACCGTCGTCCCTCCGGGCTTCCCGCGCACCAAGCCGCGCGCGCTGAACCTCGCTTTGCTCGAAGCGCGGGGCACGCTCTTCACGATCTTCGACGCCGAGGATATTCCCGACCCGCAGCAGCTCCGGATGGCGGCGGCGCGCTTCCTTGCCGGCCCGAAGGAGCTCGGCTGCCTGCAGGCCAGGCTCGTCATCGACCATGCCGAGGAGGGCGTGCTCCCGAGCCTGTTCGCGCTGGAATATGCCGGGCTGTTCGAAGTGCTCAATCCCGGCCTGCTGCAGTTCCAGTTGCCGATCCTGCTTGGCGGGACCTCGAACCATTTCCGCACGGCGGCGCTGCGCGCTGTCGGCGGCTGGGACGCCTGGAATGTGACCGAGGATGCCGATCTCGGCTTCAGGCTGGTGCGCGCCGGCTACCGGATCGGCGATCTGCCCTCGAACACCCGCGAGGAGGCGCCGGTCACCATCCCCGCATGGCTCCATCAGCGCTCGCGCTGGATAAAGGGCTATATCCAGACGCTGGTGACGCATTCGCGCGCGCCGTTGCGCCTGCTGCGAGAAGCGGGTCCGAGTGCGACCTTCGCCTTCCTGTCGCTGGTCTTCGGCACCGTCGCGACGGCACTCGGCTACCCGGCCTTCGCCGTCGCCGCCCTGATCGCCTATTGGGACGGCTCCCTGTTCGAGCCGGTCGGCACCCTCGCCACGGTGACGTCGACCCTCGCGCTCGGGGTCTGGATTCTCGGCAGCTTCGCGCTGTTCGTGCCACCGATCGTCGGGGCGCTACGCCGGGGAGCGCCCGGCCTGCTGCTG
>SEEM01000273.1 GCA_004144595.1 Hyphomicrobiales bacterium | reverse complement strand
GCCGATCTCGGCCTGACGCGGGCGACGGTGCGTGCGCGGCTGGAGAAGCTGGAGCAATCCGGCGAAATCATCGGCTTCACCGTGATCCTGCGCTCGGACGCGATCGACCTGCCGGTGCGCGGCATCACCATGATCGAGATCGCCGGCCAGGCGGCTGACACGGTAATCGATGCGCTCTCCGGCTTCACAGAGGTCTCCAGCATCCACACCACCAACGGTAATTGGGACCTCGTGGTCGAGCTCGGCACCTCCGACCTGATAGCCTTCGACCAGGTGCTGCGCCGCATCCGCATGATCCCCGGCGTCACCAACAGCGAGACCAGCCTGCTGCTGGCGACGCCGCGGAGCGTCAAGGCGCGGCTCTAGCGCCCACAAGAAGCACCGCTGCATGGCGACCATCCGCAAACGCGGCGCGGCGCCGCGTGACAGGCGCGCTCTCGCCCCCTAACGTTATGCCTTGTCAGACACAGCGTTGGTGGCGGCCGGCGATGCATGATCGCGCAGGGTCGCCTTTCGCTTGGACATCGACAGTTCCCTCCCGGGACTTGGACGATCGGCCGCTTGCCGGCGGATTGTCGGCGCCCCGGGCCAAGACGAAGTCAGGAGACCAGACATGGCGCATGAACTCGAATTCTATATCGACGGCCAGTGGGTGAAGCCGTCGGGCAGCCGCACGCTCGGCGTGATCGATCCGTCCAACGAGGAAGTGTTCGCCACGATCGCGCTCGGTGAGCAGGCCGATGTCGACAAGGCCGTCGCCGCCGCGCGCGCCGCCTTCCCCGCCTTCGCCGCGACCTCGAAGGCCGAGCGCCTCGCATTGATGCGCCGCATCGCCGAGGCCTACAAGAAGCGTTACGACGACATCGCCAATATCCTCTCGCGCGAAATGGGCGCGCCGAAGGAGCTGGCGCATCGCTCGCAGGCCGCAATGGGCACCGCCCATCTCGCCAAGATGATCGAGACGCTCGAAAACTTCGAGTTCGAGGAGCTGCGCGGCACCACCCTGATCGCCAAGGAGCCGATCGGCGTCGTCGGCATGATCACGCCGTGGAACTGGCCGCTGAACCAGATCATGTGCAAGGTCGCGCCTGCGCTCGCCGCCGGCTGCACCATGGTGCTGAAGCCCTCGGAGATCGCGCCGCTCAACGCCATCATCTTCGCGGAAGCGATGGACGAGGCCGGCGTGCCGAAGGGCGTGTTCAACCTCGTGAACGGCGACGGCCCGACGGTCGGCGAAGCGATCTCGCGCCATCCGGGCGTCGACATGGTCTCTTTCACGGGCTCGACCCGCGCCGGTATCCTCGTCGCCAAGGCGGCGGCGGACACGGTCAAGCGCGTGCATCAGGAGCTCGGCGGCAAGTCGGCCAACATCATCCTCGACGATGCCGACCTGAAGAAGTCGGTGAAGCTCGGCGTCGAGAGCGTAATGCGCAACTCGGGCCAGTCCTGCAACGCGCCGACCCGCATGTTCGTGCCGGAGAAGCTGCATGAGGAGGCCCTCGCCATCGCCAAGCAGGTGGCCGAGCCGCTCAAGGTCGGCGCTCCCTCGGCCGACGGGGTCTTCCTCGGCCCCGTCGTCAGCGAAGTGCAGTACGAGAAGATCCAGCGCCTGATCGAGGCCGGCATCAAGGAAGGCGCGACGCTGGTCACCGGCGGCGCCGGCCGCCCCGAGGGGCTGAACCGCGGCTACTATGTCCGCCCGACCGTGTTCGGCGGCGTCACCGACGACATGACCATCGCCCGCGAGGAGATCTTCGGCCCCGTGCTGTCGATCCTGCCCTACAAGAGCGACGACGAGGTCGTCTCGCGCGCCAACGACACGCCCTACGGCCTGGCCGCCTATGTCCAGTCCGGCTCGCAGGAGCGTGCCCGCAAGGTCGCGAGCCAGATGCGCGCCGGCAATGTCTACATCAACTACCCGGCCTGGGACGCCGGCGCGCCCTTCGGCGGCTACAAGCAGTCCGGCAACGGCCGCGAATATGCCGATTTCGGCCTCGAGGAGTTCCTCGAGATCAAGGGCACGGTCGGCTACGCCGCGGCGTGAGACATCGCGCCTGGTCGTTGAGCAAGGACGCTTCTCGTCATGGTCGGGCTTGTCCCGACCATCCACGTCTTCGCTCTTGAAGGGCTGTGTTCAAGACAGACTTGGATGCTCGCCACACGGGCGAGCATGACGGCGAGGCTCCCGCGACAAAGAGGCCCGGTGGACCAAATCCACCGGGCCTTCATTTTAGGCTCCGTTTCAATCGATCGAGAGGCTTAGGGCCATGGCTAATCCGAACCGCTATGATGCGATGCGCTATAACCGCTGCGGTCGCAGCGGCCTGCAATTGCCGGCGCTCTCGCTCGGCCTGTGGCAGAATTTCGGCGAGACCGGCAGCCACGCGAACATGCGCGAGATCTGCCGCACGGGTTTCGATCTCGGCATCACTCATTTCGACCTCGCCAATAATTACGGCCCCCCGCCCGGCTCGGCCGAGAGCGCTTTCGGCGAGATCCTGAGCCAGGACTTCGCCGGATATCGCGACGAACTGGTGATCTCGACCAAGGCCGGCTACCGGATGTGGCCCGGCCCCTACGGCGAATGGGGCAGCCGCAAATACCTGATCTCCAGCCTCGACCAGAGCCTGAAGCGGATGAAGCTCGACTATGTCGATATCTTCTATTCGCACCGCTTCGACCCCAACACGCCGCTGGAAGAGACGATGGGCGCGCTCGATGCCATCGTGCGCCAGGGCAAGGCGCTCTATGTCGGCCTCTCCTCCTATAACGCCAAACGCACGCAGGAGGCGGCCGCGATCCTGCGCCGGCTCGGTACGCCCTGCCTGATCCACCAGCCGAGCTATTCGATGCTCAACCGCTGGATCGAGCAGGACGGCCTGCTCGACACGCTGGATGCCGAGGGCATCGGCTCGATCGTGTTCTCGCCATTGGCGCAGGGCATGCTGACCGACAAGTACCTGAAGGGCGTCCCAGTCGGCAGCCGTGCCGACAAGAAGGCCCCTTCCTTCCGCGACGGCTTCCTCAGCGAGGCCAATCTCGGGAGCATCGCGGCGCTGAACGAGATCGCAGCGGCGCGCGGGCAGAGCCTCGCCCAGATGGCGATCGCCTGGGTGCTGCG
>SEEM01000272.1 GCA_004144595.1 Hyphomicrobiales bacterium | reverse complement strand
GTGAAGCCGGCGATGCCCCAGACCATGGCGGCCACGGTCGCGAACTTGACCGGCCCCATATTGTAGTTGGGCTTGCCGTCGATCTCCTGCGGCTCGACCGGGATGGTGCCGTCGAAGCAGCGATTGGCGATCAGGACGATCGCGGAGACGGAGGCCAGGACGCCGAGCATGGCGTGGAAGGCGTAGCCGGAACTTTCGGTCAGCGCGGCGATGATGATCAGAGGCAGCACACAGGCGGCCGCGATCAGCATCCCCAACATTTCGCCGACAGTCGCCTGCCTGACAGGGCTTGCCGTTGCCGTCACATCCGACTCCCGCTTGGTCTCCGGCGCATGAGCGCGCCCTAGACGGGAGGCTTAGCGAGCGGGAGAACGCGGGGCGTTGATTCAGGTCAACGGCGGCGCCGCGCAGGGTGCGGCGCGGCCGCGCAGGCTCAGGCCGCGACGGCGCTCATGCGCTCGGGGTTCATCACGCGCACGCCACCCGGAACGATCAGGATCGTCTTGTCCTTGGCGAGGCGGGTGAAGGTGCGACTGACCGTCTCGATGGTCAGGCCGAGGAAATCGGCGATGTCCTGCCGCGTCATCGGCAAGGGCACCGTGACCGAGGGCTTGCCGAGCCTGGCCCAGCGCTGCTGCATGCCGAGCAGGAAGCAGATCAGCTTTTCCTCGGCGGTCCGCCGGCCCAGCAGCATCATCTGCTCGTGGGCGAGCGTCAGCTCATGGGTGGCGAACTCGTGCAGGCGCTTCAGCAGATGCGGCTTGGCATCGACCAGCGCGGTATAGGCGCCGCGCGAGAAGGCGCAGGCTGCGACCTCGCCAATCGCATCGGCAGAGAAGCCGAAGGCATCGCGCATCGCAAGGCCGAGGAAATCGCCCGGCAAAGCGAAGCCGACGACCTGACGGCGGCCGTCGGCGAGGAGCTTGTAGAGCCTGATAACGCCGGCCGTGACGTTGTAGACCGAATGGGCCTCTCGCCCTTGCGTGAACAGCGTCTCGCCCGAAGCGAAATGCGTCGGATGCGCCATGGATTCCAACAGCGACAGCTCATCGTCGGAGAGCGACGCGCAGACGCTGACCAGGCGAACCATGCAGCTGCGGCAATTGCCTTCGCCGCGATGAGCAGCGCTACAGGCCGAGGGGTGACAGTTCACGATCGCATCTTCCCACTGATCGGAAAGACGATAACCGAGGCTGGCAAGGTCACAAAGCACGCTCGCAATCGCAGCCGGCGAAATTGATCCAGATCAATGCGACGACAGGCCCCGCGCAACCACCGTGCGCCCCTGAATTCGGGAGAGGCCACCGGTGACGGGCGATGATATCTTCGAGGTCGCGCGCATCGCGCCGGCCGGCGCCGACACGGTCTTCAGCCTCGTCGCCATGCTGCATCCGGAGGTGACGCCGGAGGGCTGGGCCGAATTCGTGCGCGACCATTCGCAGGACGGCGCAAGGCCGCGTGGCGTCTTCGCGCTGCGCGACGCGCGAGCCTTGCCGCATGCGGTCTTCACCTTCCGCGTCGCGCAGACGATCGCGGGCGGCGCTGCGCTGGAGATCTCGGAACTCGCGATGCTCCGGCTGCCGGGCACGCATCTGGTCAACGCGCTGCTGCGCTTCGCCAACCAGCTCGCGGTCGAGCTCGATCTGCCCCGGATCGCCATCTCGCTGGAGCGCTCCGCCGCCTGGCCGCAGGACCATGACGCGCTCCAGCGCTCGGGCTTCAAGGTCGACCGGATGATGGTTCTGGGCCGGGCGCAACTGGCGCCGACGGCCCCCAATTGACCTGCCGCAAAACGGCAGGCAGGCCGGGTCAGCGGCCGTTGGCCTTGCGCCAGGCGGCGAAGTCGACCTTGCTCTGCTCTTCGGTCGGTGGATAGAGGCCTAGGATCGAGCGGCCCTTCAGGACCTCCTCGGTGACGAAATCCTCGAACGCGGTCATCTCGACGGCCTCAGTCGCGACCTCGTCGGCGAGATGGGCGGGAATGACGATGACGCCCTCGGCATCGCCGACCACGACGTCGCCCGGAAAGACCGCGACATCGCCGCAGCCGATCGGCACGTTGATATCGATCGCCTGATGCAGGGTCAGGTTGGTCGGGGAAGACGGGCGGTTGTGATAGGTCGGGAACGGCAAGCCCGCGATCTCGTAGGAATCGCGGAAGCCGCCATCTGTCACCACGCCGGCAACGCCGCGCTTCATCAGGCGCGAAACGAGGATGCCGCCGGCCGAGGCCGCGCGCGGGTCCTTGCGGCTATCGATCACCATCACCGCACCGGGCGGGCA
>SEEM01000271.1 GCA_004144595.1 Hyphomicrobiales bacterium | reverse complement strand
ACGATGGCCTCCTCCGGCGACAGCCCCTCCTGTCGTTCGGCGTCGAGCGCGAAGTCGATCATCATGATCGCGTTCTTCTTGACGATGCCCATCAGCAGGATGATGCCGATCAACGCCACGATCGAGAGTTCGCGGCCGGTCAGGACCAGCGCCAGCAGCGCGCCGACGCCGGCGGAGGGCAGCGTCGTCAGGATCGTGAACGGGTGGACATAGCTCTCGTAGAGGATGCCGAGGACGAGATAGATCGTCACGATCGCCGCGAGGATCAGCCAGGGCTGGTTGGCGAGGGAGCGGTTGAACTCCTCCGCATCGGCACTGAACGCGCCGGAGATCGCGCTCGGCATGCCGATCTCGCGCTCGACCGCGGCGATCATCTTGACGGCATCGCCGAGCGCTTCGCCGGGCGCGAGGTCGAAGCTGATGGTCGCGGCCGGGAACTGTTCCTGATGGGCGATGGAGAGCGGCGCCGTCTCGCGGATCAGCCGGGTGAACGACGAGAGCGGCACCTGCACGCTGTTCTGCGTCACCGTGGTGGTGCCGGCGGTGTTGGTCTGGCCTTGCGTGTTGGTGTTGCCGGTGACGTAGAGCTTCGCGAGGGCGGCGGGGTCGCGCAGATACTGCGGCGCAGCCTCCAGGATCACGCGATACTGGTTCGACTGCTCGTAGATCGTCGCGATCTGGCGCTGGCCGAAGGCGTCGTAGAGCGTATCGTCGATGGCCTGGATCGAGATGCCGAGCCGGCCTGCCTTGGCCCGGTCGATCTCGACATGGGCGCGCAAGCCGCCATCCTGCGTTTCGTTGGCGACGTTGCGCACGATCGGCTCGCGGCGCAGCGCCTCCGAGAGCTTGCGCGCCCATTCCATGACCTGGGACTGGTCGGCGCCGGTCAGGGTGTACTGGTATTGCGAGCGGCTGGCGCGGGTCGTGATCTGGATATCCTGCACGGGCTGGACATAGGCCACGACGCCCGGGATCGCCGCGGCGGCGAGGCGCAGCCGCTCGGCGATCGCGACCGCGTCGTCGCGCCGCTCGTCCTTGGGGCGCAGGGTCACCGTCATGCGGGCGGTGTTCAAGGTGGCGTTGGCCTGGCCGATGCCGAGCACGGAGACGACGCCGGTGACGTCGCCGTCCTTCTCGAAGGCCCGTGCCGCCTGCTCCTGCAACCGCTTCATCTCGTTGAAGGAGACGTCCGGCGAGGATTCGAGCACGACATTGAGCAGGCCGGTGTCCTGGCTCGGCAGGAAGCCCTTGGGAATGACGATGTACATCCACACGGTCAGCACCGCCGTGGCGACGGTGGCGAGCAGCACCAGCCCGCGCGCCTTCAGCGCCCAGCCGAGCGTGACCTCGTAGAGCCGTGCCATCGCAGTGACCGGCCACTCCGCCAGCCGCATCAGCCAGTTCTCGCGCTCCTGGCCGGCACCATGGCCGCCCTGGCGCAGCATGCGGGCGCACATCATCGGCGTCAGGGTCAGCGAGACCACCGCCGAGACCACGACCGCGATGGTCAGCGTCAGCGCGAACTCGCGGAACATGCGGCCGACCAGCCCGGTCATGAACAGCAGCGGGATGAAGACCGCCACCAGCGACACCGTCAGCGAGATCACGGTGAAGCCGATCTCGCGGGCACCGTCATAGGCGGCGCGGAGCGGCTTCTTGCCCTGCTCCATGTTGCGCACGATGTTCTCGATCATCACGATCGCATCGTCGACGACGAAGCCGGTGCCGATGGTCAGGGCCATCAGCGAGAGATTGTCGAGGCTGAAGCCGGCGAGCCACATCACCGCGAAGGTCGCGATCAGCGAGAGCGGCAGGGCCACGCCGGCGATGATCGTGGCGCGCACCGTGCGCAGGAAGAGCAGCACGACCAGCACGACCAGCGCGCAGGCCAGCACAAGCGTGAACTGGACGTCCGCGATCGAGGCGCGGATCGTCTCGGTGCGGTCGCTGACCACCTGCAGCTCGACGCCGGCCGGCATGCCGTTGCGCAGGCGCGGAATCTCCTGCCTCACCTGCGCGACCGTGGTGACGATGTTGGCGCCGGGCTGGCGCATCACGTCGAGCACCACCGCCGTCCTGCCGCGGAACCAGGCGCCGACGCGGCTGTTCTCGAGGTCTTCCAGCACCACCGCGACATCGCGCAGGAAGACCGGCGCGCCGCTGCGATAGGCGACGACGATGTCGCGATAGGCCGCGGCGCTGCCGATCTGGTCGTTGGCGCTGATCGTGTAGGCCTGATGGTTGCCGTCGAGCGCGCCCTTGGAGCCCGCGACATTGGCGGCGACGATGGC
>SEEM01000270.1 GCA_004144595.1 Hyphomicrobiales bacterium | reverse complement strand
GACGATGCCGATACCTTGTTCGGCTGGATCAACACCCCCGATACCGTACGCTTCAACGCGGCTTTCACTCCTGTCCACGAACCTTCCCATCTCGCTTGGTTCGAGCGCGTAACGGCTGATCCGGCACGCATCATCTTCGCCATTCGCGAAAAGTCGACCCAGCGGCTCGTCGGCGTCATCCAACTGATCGACATCCACCCGGTTCATCGCAGCGCTGAGCTGATCATCCGGATCGGCGCGGACGGTGATCGCGGACAGGGCTTCGGCAGCGAGGCGGTCCGAATGATGACAGAGTTTGCCTTCCGCGACCGCAACCTGCAGCGTGTTTCGCTCAAGGTCTTCGCCAACAATGCAAGGGCTATCCGGGCCTATGAGAAGGCTGGTCTTCAGACGGAAGGCCTGTTGCGGCGCGCCGCCTTCATTGACGGGCACTGGCAGAACGAGGTCGTTATGGCGGTCCTTGCGGAAGCCGCTTGATGAGCAAGCCCGCCGAAGACTTCGCGGAATTCACCGAAGCTGGCTTCCGCCTTCTACTCCAGAAATTGAAGGCAGGAGGCTACCGCTTCGCGCGCTACGGCGAGAATGTCGACGACCTCCATGTCATCTGGCGGCATGATGTGGACTATTCCATGCATCGGGCGGCTAAGCTTGCCGCAATCGAAGCAGAGGAAAGCGTGACCGCGATTTATTTCGTCAACCCGCGTTGCGCTTTCTACAATCTGCTCGAGCCCGTGATCACCCGGCTCACCGCTCGAATCCAGGATCTCGGCCATGAGATCGGCCTGCATTTTGATGCGGCCGCCTATGGCGCCAAGAACTGGACACTTCCTGAGCTCGAAGGCGCGCTCGCGCGCGAGCGCGCTATCTTGGAACTGATACTCGACAAGCCGATTCGATCCGTAAGCTGGCACAATCCGGACATGTCGAACTTGCTCGCCTTCGATGCCGACTTGATCGGCGGACTCGTAAGTGCCTATGGGGCGACGCTGCGCCGGGACTATGTCTACGGCTCGGATTCCAACGGTTACTGGCGCTTCCAACCGATGGCGGAGGTAATCGCCGCTGGCCACCCGCGGCTGCATCTCCTGACCCATCCGGAATGGTGGACTCCCGAAGCGATGCCACCCTCCGAGCGCATTGACCGGGCGCTCACGGGACGTGCGCAGGCAGGGCGGCGCGGTTACGACACCCTGCTCGCGAAAGCGGGCCGCCTCAACGTGACCGGATAACGCCGAGCCCGCTAGTCAGCCGGCGTATTTCCGCACGTCCGGCACGAAATGCACGTGCTGCGTCATGCAACGTAACACCGTTGCGCTGTTTTCTTTCGTCCATTCCACAGTGCGGCGGACGCCCTCTTCATGCGGCACCTGCGCGACGAAGCAAAGCTTTTCACGAGCCTTGTCGGTCGAGGCGAAGCGCTGGCCTGAGCGGTCCCAGTCGCGTGCCGGCGTCAGGGCGATCGGCGTCGGATTGCCGGTCGCGGCATTGATCCGCTCGGCTAACTCGCGGATCGAGATCTCGGCGCCCGAGCCGAGATTGTAGATCTCGCCCGGCTCGCCCTTCAGGCCGCAGGCCATCAGGCCGCGCGCCATGTCCTCGACGAAGATGAAGTCGCGGGTAGCGATGCCGCCGTTCTCGACCGGCAGGGCCTCGCCGTGCAGCGATTTCCAGATGAAGGTCGGTGTGACATTGCGCCACACGGTCGCCGGCGTGCCGCGCCAGCGCCCAGCGCCGAGGATTTCGCCAGGGCCGTAGACGTTCTGGAACCGTGCCTTGACGAAAGGCAGGCCGTGTCGGGTGAAGTAGTAGTTCCCGTACATTTCGCCGATCAGCTTCGAGATCGAATACGGGCTATCGTGGAAGAGCGAGACCGCCGCCTCCTCGGTCGTCGCCGTGGCGCCGTCGAAGGTCTTGGCGGCCACAGCGCAGCCCGCGGCGGAATAAACCACCTTCTTCAGCGACTTGATGTCCTTCAGCCGCTCGAACAGCTTCAGCGTCGTCAGGGTGTTGTTGTCGTGATCCATCAGCGGGTCGTGGATCGACGACTGGTTTCCGTGGAAGCACGCGAGGTGGTAGGCGTAGTCGAGATCGTTGTCGAGTTCGGCCAGGATACGATCGCTCGTGATCGGTCCCGACACGAGCTTCACCGCCGGATCGTCCGGGACGTTGATCGGGTCGGCCGAGAGAAAGTTGTCGACGATCGTCAGCTTGCGCGGCCTTTCGCGCAGGATCTGCTTCACCAGATTGGAGCCGACGAAGCCGGCGCCGCCGACGACCAGCACGTTCTTGCCAGCAAAGCTTTCGGTCA
>SEEM01000269.1 GCA_004144595.1 Hyphomicrobiales bacterium | reverse complement strand
GCTTATCGCGCGCGATCAGACCGACATCCGCGATGGCGCCCCATCCGACGGCAAGGCCGGGCCTGCCCCGGCTGCGGCGGCCGCGCATGAAGCCTTCCATGAAGCCGTTGGCGGCGACGTAAGCGCCCTGGCCCGGGCTGCCGATCAGCGTCGTCGCGGAGGAATAGGCGACGAAGATATCGGGGTCGAGATCCTCGGTCGCGTCCGAAAGGTTGATCACGCCGTCCACCTTCGTCCGCAGCACGGCTCTCAGTCGTTCCGGTGTCAGGTTGGCAATCAGCCCGTCATCGAGATGCACCGCGGCGTGGATCACACCGCGCAGCGGCCCGTGTTCCCGCATCAGGCGACCGAGCGTCTCGGTGACGGCCGCCTTGTCGCAGACATCCAGCGCCTCGACGACGACCGTGGCGCCGTTGGCGCGCATCTCGGCAAGCTCCGCGGCGAGATCGGCATCGACGGCGCCGCGCCGGGAGAGCAGCGCGAGGTGGGAAGCCCCCTTCCGTGCTAGCCATCGCGCCGTCGCGAAGCCGAACCCGGTGGTACCTCCGACGACCACGTAGAGGCCGGGGCGGGCAGCGTAGCTCAGCGATGCGAGATCGGTCCGCGCTGCCTGGGGCGGCCGGATGACGATCTTGCCGACATGCTCGGAGGCCTGCATCGTCCGGAATGCCGCCCCGACCTCATAGGCCTCGAAGCTGCGATAGGTCAGCGGGCGCAGGCTCTGATTGCCGAAAGCTTCGGCCAACTTCGCCATCATCTCGCGCACCAGCGCGGGATCGGCGGCCAGCAATTCGTCGAGATCGACGCCGCTATAGGCGATATTGCGCAGGAAGGGCCGCAGCGCGAGCTGCGTATTGTCGAGGAAGTCGCGCTTGCCGAGTTCGAGGAAACGGCCGAAGGGCTTGAGCAGACGGAAACTCGCCAGCATCGCCGGCCCAGCCAGCGAATTCAGTACGACGTCGACACTGCCGATCTGCCGGCGAATCTCGTCGGCGAAGCGCTCCCGCCGCGAATCGAAGACCGCATCTGCACCGGCCGCCATGGCGATGGCGCGCCGCGCATCGTTGCTCGCCGTCCCGAGGACCTGCGCACCGTGCAGCTTGGCGATCTGGACCGCTGCGAGGCCGACGCCGCCGGCCGCGCCGTGGATCAGAACGGTCTCGCCGGCGCGGACATGGCCGCGCTCGACCAGGGCATACCAGGCCGTCGAGAAGGCGACGGGAATCGTCGCGGCGGCTTCGAGATCGAGCCCGTCCGGGACCGGGAAGAAATGCCAGTCGGGGCAGGTGATATGGGACGCAAAGGCTCCGGCGGCGAAGCCCATCACGGCGTCGCCCGGCCGCAGGCGCGTCACACCGAGGCCGACACGGCTCACCCGTCCCGCGCATTCGAAACCGAGCGCCGCACGCGTCAATCCCGCGCCAAGCAGGTCGTCGTCGAGGAGACCGAGGCCAACCATCACGTCGCGGTAATTCAAACCGGCTGCGGCGACCTCGATCTCGATTTCGCCCTCGCCCGGTTCCTGGCGCGCCTGCCGCAGCCATTCGAAGCCGTCGAGGCCGACGCCGTCTGCGAAGTGCAGGACGGCGCGCTCGTCAGGGCCGAGCGGCGCTTCGCGCTCCATGCCACGCCGGATGCGGCTGATTTCGACGCCGGACGCAGTGATCCGCAGTTCCCGCTCGGCATCGTCCGCGGCCATAATAGCGGCAAGCGCTTCTGTCGGCGCCGGCGAGGCGACATCGACCAGGCGCGGATCGATATCGGGAAACTCGTTGATGGCGACCCGCATGAAGGCGCGGATACCGGCCTCCTCGCCCGCCGGGGCGCCACCGGCTCCAGTTTCAGTCAGAACGAGCATCCGGCAAGGGCGCTGCGTGGCCGCCAGCAGCTTCAGCACGACCGTCAGGGTGTCAATGCGCGCGGATAGCCGGTCGAGCACCGTCGCATCCGTCGCGTCAGGTGCGACGACGACCGTGATACGCGCTCCGTCCGGCAACGCTTCGAGCCAGTCGGGGAGCTCCCCGAGCTGGTCACCGGCGAAAAGCGTAGCCGCCATCAGGCCAAACCGGCTACGCGGATCGGCGGCGCCCTGCCCGGTCACGACGGCGATGGTATCATGCGCTTGATGGATTTCAGGGGCAGCGGCGCGGGCACTGATCAAGGCCAGCGCGCCGTCCGAGCTCTGGCCCTGCTCCACCGCCGTGGCACGTGCCTCCTCGATGACATGACGCATTCCCGCCAGCCCAGCGGGCGGCAAGCTCCTGCCGTCCTGCCAGATGGCAGGCGTCGCCGCGCCAAGCAGGAACGATAGATGCGGGTCCTCGGC
>SEEM01000268.1 GCA_004144595.1 Hyphomicrobiales bacterium | reverse complement strand
ACCTTCATCAGATCGACATCACGGCGAGCGACTTCCGCAACAATATCGAGAAGGTGCTCTACCATCTCGACACGCCGGTCGGCGGGCCCGGCTCCTTCCCGCAATACATGGTTTCGGAACTGGCGGCCCGCCACGTCAAAGTGGTCCTCGGCGGCCAAGGTGGCGACGAGATTTTCGGCGGCTATGCGCGCTATCTGATCGCCTATCTCGAACAGGCCATCAAGGCATCGATCGACGGCACCCAGCGCAACGGCAATTTCGTCGTAACGCCGGAATCGATCATTCCGCACCTGACGGTACTGCAGGAATACAAGCCCCTGATCCGCCAGCTCTTCTCAAAGGGCCTGTTCGGGCCGTTGGACGAGCGCTATTTCCGCCTCATTGACCGCTCCGCCGACATGGAGAACGAGGTCGACTGGTCGGCTCTTGACAGGGCCGGCGTCTTCTCGCGCTTCCAGGCGATCTTCAATTCCGAACGGAATGTGAAGAAGGAAGCCTATTTCGACTCGATGACGCATTTCGACTTCAAGTGCCTGCTTCCGGCGCTGCTCCAGGTCGAGGATCGGATGTCGATGGCGCATGGGCTCGAATCGCGCGTGCCGCTACTCGACCACTCCGTCGTCGAGTTCGCCGCGACCATTCCCGCGGACCTCAAGTTCAAGGGCGGCCAGATGAAGCACTTCATCAAGTCGACCTTCTCCGGTGACCTGCCGCGGGAACTGGCGCAGCGCCGCGACAAGATGGGCTTCCCCGTGCCGCTGAAGGAGTGGTTCTCGGGCGAGCTCAAGGACATGGTGGCCGACATCTTCGCAACGCAGAAGAACCGTCACCGCGAGTTCTTCAATTCCGACGCGATCCTGGCCAATTTCGACAAGGCCGAGCGCTTCTCGCGCAAGACCTGGGGCTTGCTCAGCCTCGAGCTCTGGCAACAGATCTTCCACGACCGTGCCGCCTCCTACGGGCGCATGCTCGACGAGGTCGAGCCTGCTCAGGTCGCGGCCCAGTAACTCCAGCATTAACGGGAACCAGACGATGAAGGTCTTTATTACGGGTGGCTCAGGCCAGGTCGGCTCGACGGCGGCGGACATGTTCCTGGCACGGGGCGATACCGTGATGTCGCTCGAGAATTTCTCGACCGGCCGGCGCGACAATCTGCTCGACCAGGAGAACCTGACCCAGGTCGAAGGCTCGATCACCGATTGGAAGCTGGTCGACCAGTTGTTTTCCGACTTCAAGCCCGACGTCGTTGTGCACACCGCCGCATCCTATAAGGACCCGGAGGACTGGGAGACCGACGCCCTGGTCAATGCGGTCGGCGGCGCCAACATCGCCAAGGGCTGCAAGCTGCACAAGGTCGGACGCCTGATCTATTTCCAGACCGCTCTGTGCTACGGCACCAAGCCGCTGCAGCAGCCGATCACGCTCGACCATCCGATCGATCCGGTGAATTCGAGCTATGCGATCTCCAAGACCGCGGGCGAGCATTATGTTCAGTTCTCGGGCGTCGATTGGGTGACCTTCCGCCTCGCCAACGTCATCGGCCCGCGCAACGTCTCCGGCCCGCTGCCGATCTTCTATGGCCGCCTCGCCGAGGGGAAGAAGTGCTTCGTCACGCCGGCCCGCCGCGACTTCTGTTATGCTGGCGACCTCGCCAAGGTCGTCGTCCAGGCCGCCAACGGCAAGGGCAAGGGCACCTATCACTTCTCGTCCGGCAAGGACGTGGCGATCAAGGAGCTCTACGACGCCGTCGTGAAGGCGATGAAGCTCAACGATTATCCGGAGCCCGAGGTGAAGCCTCTCGGCCCGGACGATGCCGCCTCGATCCTGCTCGACCCCTCGCGCACCTTCGCCGATTTCGGCGATATCGAGTTCACGCCACTCGACGAGATCGCGCGGCTCTCCGTCGAGCGCTGGGAGAAGGAAGGCGTGGTCGGCGGCTACACCCATCTCAAGGAAGCTCGCGCCGACATCAAGACCGCGGCCAAGGGCTGAGGCGAACATGCGTATCCTGATCACCGGCGGCGCCGGCTGCCTCGGCTCGAACCTGACCGAGCGCTATCTCGAAGCCGGGCACCAGGTGCTCATCCTCGACAATTTCGTCACTGGCCATCGCGGCTCGCTGCCCGAGGCGCATCCGGGGCTGGCCGTCGTCGAGGGTAGGGTCCAGGACCGCGCTCTGGTCGACAGGCTGTTCGCTGCATTCAGGCCAAGCCATGTCATCCATTCGGCCGCGGCCTATAAGGATCCCGACGACTGGCTCGAGGATACGCGCACCAATATCGAGGGCACGATCCATGTCGTCGAGGCGGCCAAGGTCGCTGGCGTGCA
>SEEM01000094.1 GCA_004144595.1 Hyphomicrobiales bacterium | reverse complement strand
TGCCGGTGCCGGGCGGCCCCCAGAAGATCAGGCTGCCGATCGTGCCCGAAGCGACCAGCCGTGTCAGCGCGCCGTCCGGCCCGGTCAGGTGCTCCTGCCCGGCGACCTCGGCCAGCGTCAGGGCCGCCCGCCCGTCACCATCGGCAAAGCGCGCCACCGCCAAACGTGCCTCGGGCGTCACCGGCAGCTCGCGGCCTTCCAGCACCTCGGCCCGGCCGAGCAGGAAGAGCAGCGAGCCCTCGTCGAGCGACTTGAAGGTCAGCACCCGCGCCCGCGACAGCAGCGCCGCATTGAGCGCGAAGGACGGGTTCTCGGTGGTCGCGCCGATCAGCGTGATCGTGCCGTCTTCCATGACCGGCAGGAAGGCGTCGAGCTGGGCGCGGTTGAAGCGGTGTATCTCGTCGACGAAGAGCAGCGTGCCGCGGCCGCCGAGCCGGCGCCCCCGTGCCGCCTCGAAAACCTTCCTGAGATCGGCGACGCCGGAGAAGATCGCGCTGATCTGCTCGAAGCCGAGATCGACCAGCCCCGCCAGCAGCCGGGCCACAGTGGTCTTGTGCCGGTGCCGGGCGGCCCCCAGAAGATCAGGCTGCCGATCGTGCCCGAAGCGACCAGCCGTGTCAGCGCGCCGTCCGGCCCGGTCAGGTGCTCCTGCCCGGCGACCTCGGCCAGCGTCGTGGGCCGCAGCCGGTCGGCCAGCGGCCGAGGGCCGGATTTGTCCAGCCCAGAGGCTGCGAACAGGTCGCTCACCCCGGGAAGACCGAGGTGATCGTCTGGCCGTTGCGGATGATCGTCACCTCCCAGGCGCGTTTGCGTTCCTTCAGGGCCGTCTCGACATCGCGCGAACTGGGCATCGGCTCGCCGTTCAGCGCCTTGATCAGGTCGCCCTTCTGGAAACCGACATTCGCCGCGGTGCTGCCTTCCTCGATCTCGCTGACGACGACGCCGTCGTTGCCGGTTTCGATCGAGAGTTCCTCCGCCAGGGCCGGCGACATGTTCCCGACCGTCAGGCCCGCGAGCGGAGAGCGGCTGGTCAGCTTGACCATGTCGCGCGGCCGGGTCTCGGGCGCGGCGACGAGCTTGACCGGAACCGAGATGCGCTTGCCGCCGCGCAGCACGCTGAGCATCGTCGTCCCGCCGATTGGCCGGGTCGCGAAGCGGTAGCCGAAGGACTCGGGGTCATCGACATTGACGCCGTCGACCGAGAGGATGACGTCCGAGCGCTTCAGGCCGGCCTGGTCGGCCGGCCCCTTGTCGACGACGCTGGCGACGACCGAGCCCGCCGGGCGGTCGAGCCCGAGCCCTTCGGCGACCTCCGCCGTCAGGCTCTGCAGCCGCGCCCCGAACCAGGGCCGCTTGACCGTCTTGGCGCCGGCCTTGGCGCTCTCGACCACGAGCCGCACCATGGCGGAGGGAATGGCGAAGCCGATGCCGACGCTACCGCCAGAGCGGGAATAGATCGCGGTGTTGATACCGACGACCCGGCCCTTCATGTCGATCAGCGCGCCGCCGGAATTGCCGGGATTGATCGCGGCATCGGTCTGGATGAAGGACTGCGCATCGCCGACGCCGATCTGGGTACGCGCCAGCGCCGAAACGATGCCCTGCGTCACCGTCTGGCCGACGCCGAAGGGGTTGCCCATCGCTAGCACGATGTCGCCGACCTGAAGCTCGTCGGTATCGGCGAGCTCGATCGCGGTCAGGTTCTTCGCGTCGGCGAGCTTGAGCACGGCGAGATCGGTGCGCGGATCGCGCAGGAGGATCGTGGCCTCCACCTCGCGCTTGTCGGCGAAGGCGACCTTTACCTCGCTCATGTTCTCGATGACGTGGTTGTTCGTCACCACGAGCCCGCTGCCGGCATCGACCACGACGCCCGAGCCGAGCGAGCGCTGCACCCGCTCGCGCGGCACGCCGAAACCGCCGTCGCCGAAGAAGCGGCGGAAGAACGGGTCGTCCATGAAGGGGTTCTGCGGGCGCTTCTCGACTCGCGCGCCATAGACGTTCACGACCGCGGCCTGCGTCTGCTTGACCAGCGGCGCGAAGGACAGCGTCACCTGCTCACGCGATTCGGGCACCTGCCGAGCCGGCGCCTGCGCGGCAACCGGGCCCGCGCAAGTCAAAACGAGAGCCGCTGCGGCGGCAAGGGGAAAGCGGGCGGCCATGCGTCGTCTCCGAAGTATCGAGTCTGTGCAGAGATAGGCCAGCGTCGGCGGTATTGCCAGCAAGCTCAGCCGTTCGAGGCACGCTTATGAGCAAAGTCCAGGGCGACGTCGATCAGCCCCCGGCAGTCGAGTTTGTGTTGCCAGCCTTCGACGTCAAGGCCGTGGCTGAGGAGGACTTCCCGATCTTGCAGAACCTCGAGCGCCGCCCCTCCCATGGTCCAGCCCCCGAACTGGCGGCCGGACCTGTCCCGCGTGCCTATGATCGTCACGCTCGAATGGCGTGCATCGGCCTTGATGCGGGCGAAGGTGTCGTCGACCTTGGCTGCCGGACCTTCGAGAACCTGCGCGAAATAGGTTCTGTCGAAGAGCAGGTAACCGCTCAGTCCCTGCGCCTGGTTATTGCGCTGAGACGTCTTCAGGATGTCGCGAAAAACCGAGAGCACCCGGCCTCCGGCTTCCGGCTTGATGCGGCTGTGATAGCAGAGCTGCTTGATCATGAAGGCTCGATACGTCTGATTCGAACGATGTGAACCGTCGGCACCCTGTTGTTGTTCCGGCCCTGACCCGATGCGAGCGACCGGCCAAAACAAGGAAAGGCGGCCTTACGGCCGCCTTTCGAACGAACAATGCGACGAGGTACGGCTCAGGCCGCTTCGTCTTCGGCCGTGAAGACCGGGCCGGAATCCTTGCCCTTGGCGTCGACGTCGCGGTCGACGAACTCGATGATCGCCATCGGGGCGTTGTCGCCGAAGCGGAAGCCCGCCTTCATGATACGGAGATAGCCACCGTTGCGCTCCTTGTAGCGCGGGCCGAGGACCGCGAAGAGCTTGGCAACGATCTCGATATCCTTGATCTGGGCGATCGCCTGACGACGGGCGTGCAGATCGCCGCGCTTGCCGAGCGTAATGAGCTTTTCGACGACCGGACGCAGGTCCTTCGCCTTCGGGAGCGTGGTGGTGATCTGCTCGTGCTTGATCAGGGCCTGGGCCATGTTGGCGAACATCGCCTGGCGATGCTCGACCGAGCGATTGAAACGACGACCGCGAAATCCGTGACGCATTGATTGGCTCCTTCGTTGATTACGGCCGCCGTGCCACGGAACGGCCGTTCCTTATGCTCCGGCTCGGGTGAGCCGGGCGGGATTGGCGCGGGATGCCTCCCGCGCCGCTAGAGCTCGGACCAAAAAGCGGAACGCACTTTTCAGAAAATCCGATGCTGAAACAAAGAGCTAGATCGCCACTTCGCGTCCGATCGGACGCATGGCGATCTAGCAACTCAGTAGTGCTCTTCGAAGCGCTTCGCGAGCTCTTCGATGTTCTCCGGCGGCCAGCCCTGGACGTCCATGCCCAGGTGCAGGCCCATGGTCGCCAGCACTTCCTTGATCTCGTTCAGCGACTTGCGGCCGAAGTTCGGGGTGCGCAGCATCTCGCCCTCGGACTTCTGGATGAGGTCGCCGATATAGACGATGTTGTCGTTCTTCAGGCAGTTCGCCGAACGGACCGAAAGTTCGAGCTCGTCGACCTTCTTGAGCAGAGCCGGGTTGAAGGGCAGCTGCGGAGCGGTCGAGACCGCCTCTTCCTTGCGCGGCTCTTCGAAGGTGATGAACACCGCAAGCTGGTCCTGCAGGATGCGGGCGGCGAGCGCCAGCGCGTCCTCGGGGGTGACCGAGCCGTTGGTCTCGATCTGCAGCGTGAGCGAATCCTTGTCGAGGTTCTGGCCCTCGCGGGTGTTCTCGACGCGGTAGGACACCTTTCTGACGGGCGAGTAGAGGCTGTCGACGGGGATCAGGCCGATCGGCGCGTCCTCGGGACGGTTCTGCTCGGCCGGGACATAGCCCTTGCCGGTGTTGACCGTGAACTCCATACGGATCTCGGCCCCGTCGTCCAGCGTGCAGAGCACGAGGTCGGGGTTCAGGATCGCGACGTCGCCGATGGTGTTGATGTCACCGGCGGTGACGGTGCCCGGGCCGGACTTGCGCAGGGTCATGCGCTTGGGGCCCTCGCCCTGCATCTTGACCGCGACGGCCTTGATGTTGAGGACGATGTCGGTGACGTCCTCACGGACGCCCGGAATCGAGGAGAACTCGTGGAGGACGCCGTCGATCTGGACGGCGGTCACGGCCGCGCCCTGGAGCGACGACAGCAGCACGCGACGGAGCGCATTGCCGAGCGTCATGCCGAAGCCACGCTCGAGCGGACGCGCAACGACGGTCGCCTGACGCTTCGGGTCGTCTCCGACCTTCACTTCGAGCTTGTTCGGCTTGGAAAGATCCTGCCAGTTCTTGCTGATCACGACCGCACTCCTGGTGCTGAATTCTTCTGGCGGCCACCGCCGCCCCGGACAGGCGCCCGCCCCTGCGGGCGCCTTCAAGGCTACTAGTCAGGCGTCAGACGCGACGGCGCTTGCGCGGACGGCAGCCATTGTGCGGAATCGGCGTCACGTCGCGGATCGAGGTCACGGTGAAACCCGCGGCCTGGAGAGCGCGAAGAGCCGACTCGCGGCCCGAACCCGGACCGGTCACTTCAACCTCGAGGGTCCGCATGCCGTGCTCGGCAGCCTTGCGGGCAGCATCTTCGGCGGCGACCTGGGCGGCATAGGGGGTCGACTTGCGCGAGCCCTTGAAGCCCATCGTGCCGGCCGACGACCACGAGATCGTGTTGCCCTGCGCGTCGGTGATGGTGATCATGGTGTTGTTGAACGAGGCGTTCACATGCGCGACGCCAGAGACGATGTTCTTGCGTTCGCGACGACGGACGCGCTGGGCTTCCTTGGCCATAACTCTTCTTCCATCCTTCAGGCGCGCCCGTCATGCCAGGCGCTGGGGAGTATTCTTTTCGCCGTCATGCCGGGCTTGACCCGGGCATCTCAGGCAGAAGAAGGCGCCTCGCGACGCCCTCTCGTCAGAAGGTCCTCGGGTCAAGCCCGAGGATGATGCTCGCCTCAGGCGGTCATCACTTCTTCTTGCCGGCGATCGGCTTCGCCTTGCCCTTGCGGGTACGGGCGTTGGTGTGCGTGCGCTGGCCGCGGACCGGCAGCGAGCGGCGATGACGGAGGCCGCGATAGCAGCCGAGATCCATCAGGCGCTTGATGTTCATCGAGACTTCGCGGCGCAGGTCGCCCTCGACGAGGTAGTCGCGGTCGATGGTCTCGCGGATCTGCAGGACTTCGGCGTCGGTCAGCTGGTTGACGCGGCGCTCGGCGGCGATGCCGACCTTATCGCAGATTTCCTGGGCCTTGGCCAAGCCGATGCCATGGATGTACTGCAGGCCGATGACGACGCGCTTGCCGGTAGGAATGTTAACGCCCGCGATACGAGCCATGATCTCATCTCCATGTCGGCCGAAGCACCCGATGGCACCCCGGCGGGGGAAACCCTGCGTCCGGTGGAGGCCGGCTCATGCAGGAGGTTGAACGGTTCCACGCGATAATGCGACGTCGTCCCTTCTCGCGAAGGCAACGGCATCGCTCCCATGAAACCGGATGGCGGGTCGTTAACTGGTTGGCCGCAACGAGTCAACCCCACAGCAACCAAGAACCATGCCAAGGGCGCGGCAAGGCCGAAGCCTGCCGGGCAAACCACCGTCATGCTCGGGCTTGACCCGAGCATCCCGCGCCGAGATGGGCGCTCGAACCTCTCTCTGCAAGAGATTCTCGGATCTGCGCTTCGCCTCGCCCGAGAATGACGGCCCTGTCCTTGGCTCTGCCGGCGCTGTCCTACTTTTTCACGAGGCTGCACTTGCTCTCCGACAGCGGCGCGATGATCTCGGCTGCCGGAATCTTGCGAACGACCTTGAAGTAGTCCCACGGCGCCTTGGAATCAGCAGGCTTCTTCACCTCGACCAGCAGCATGTCGTTCATCAGCCGGCCATCCTCGCGGAGTTTCGCGCCCGGTGCATAGAAGTCGTCGACCGGAAGCTCCCTCATCTTCGCCGCGACAGCCGGGCCGGCGGCCGTGCCCGCCGCCTTCACCGCCTTGAGATAGTGCAGCACCGAGGAATAGACGCTGGCCTGGATCATGCCCGGCATCTTCTTGGTCTTGGCCATGTAGCGGTCGGCGAAATCCCGGCTCGGCTTGTCGGCGTCGTGGTAATAGGCGGTCGTGGTGATCAGTCCCTTGGCCTTGTCGAGCCCGAGCCCGTGGACGTCGCTGAGTACCACAACCATCGCCGCGAGCTTCTGGCCGCCATCGACGAGGCCGAACTCGCCCGCCTGCTTGATCGAGTTGATCGTGTCCGTACCGGCATTGGCGAAAGCGACGATCTTGGCCTTGGATGCCTGCGCCTGCAGCAGGAAGGAGGAGAAGTCCGGCGTGCCCAGCGGCGCCCGCACCGTGCCGAGCGTCTTGCCACCATTGGCCTTCACGATCGTCTCGATATCGGCGGTGAGTTGATGGCCGAAAGCATAGTCGGCAGCGATGATGTACCAGCTGTCGCCGCCCTCGCGCAGCACCGAAACCGCCGTCCCCTTGGCCGAGGTCGCCGTGTCGAAGGTCCACATGAAGCCGGTTGCCGAGCAGTCCTCGTTGAAGAGGCGCGTCGTCGCCGGGCCATTATAGAGCGCGATCTTCTGCTTTTCCTTGGCGATCCCGGCCACGCCCAGCGCCACTGCGGAGTTGGTGAGATCAGCGATCGCGGTGACGCCGTCGACATCGTACCAGCGCCGGGCCAGTCCGACGCCGATATCCGGCTTGTTCTGATGGTCGGCCGAAACGATCTCGATCGGCTTGCCGAGCACCGAGCCGCCGAAATCCTCGATCGCCAGCTTCGCCGCCTCGACCGAACCCAGCCCGCCGAATTCGGCATAGTTGCCCGACTGGTCGTTGAGGATGCCGATCTTGACGGCATCCTGTGACCGCGCCGCTGCCGGCATCAGTGCCAGCGTGCTCGCCACCAGCAATGCTCCAAACCTCGTCATGCGCCTGCTCCCTGTCCTGCACCCGGACCGGAAATCGCTTCGCCTCCTGGTCGTCGGATGCTCGCCACCGCTTTGCGCGGATTGGATCTCAGCACATCCGCCGGGCATGTGCCTGTCAACGCACAGGCGGGGCGAGAAACGGCAAAGGCAATCCCGCAAAAGCGCACCGCCCAACGAAAAACCCGGACGGACCGTGAGGTCCGCCCGGGTTTGAACCTGTCACGCTGAAGAGCGGATCAGCCCTGCGCCGCCACCGAGAGCGCGCTGGCGATCGCCTGCGAGACCTCGTCGATCGGCTGCATGCCGTCGATCGTCGTCAACTGGCCGCGCTTGTCGTAATAGGGAGAGACGACCGCGGTATCGCGGTTGTAGGCCTCGAGCCGGGTCTTGAAGACCTCCGGATCGTCGTCCTTGCGCACCGGCTGCCCGGCCGCCCTCGCCTCCTCGGCGCGGCGAACGATGCGGTCGACGAGCTTGGTCTGGTCGACCTTCAGCTCCAGCACGGCATCGAGCTTGAGCCCCTTGCCATCCAGCATCGCGTCGAGCGCCTGCGCCTGCGCCAGCGTCCGCGGGAAGCCGTCGAGGATGAAGCCCTGCCTCGCATCCGCCTCTTCGATGCGGTCGGCGACGATGCCGATGACGATCTCATCCGAGACCAGCCCGCCGGCATCCATCACCGCCTTGGCCTTCTGGCCGACAGGCGTACCGGCAGCGACGGCCGCGCGCAGCATGTCGCCGGTCGAAAGTTGCGGAATACCGTGCTTCGCGACGATCCGCGCCGCCTGAGTGCCTTTGCCCGCCCCCGGCGGCCCCAGGAATATTAGTCGCATTTAGCGCCTCGCTCCTCGCAACTTGGCCTTCTTGACCAGCCCCTCGTACTGATGGGCCAGCAGATGTCCGTGAACTTGCGCCACGGTGTCCATCGTCGTCGTCACCACGATGAGCAGCGAGGTGCCGCCCAGCAGGATGATCGGGATCTGAGCATAGGTGATCATGAACTCGGGGATAAGGCAGACGATCGTCAAATATCCTGCGCCGAGAACGGTGATGCGCGTGAGGATGCGATCGATGTGCTCGGCGGTCCGCTCGCCCGGGCGGATGCCCGGCATGAAGCCGCCATGCTTCTTGAGGTTGTCCGCCGTCTCGACCGGATTGAACACGATCGCGGTGTAGAAGAAGCAGAAGAAGATGATCAGCGCCGCGTAGAGGATCATGAACGCCGGACGGCCATGGGCGAGATAGGTCGCCATGGTCGACAGGAAGCCGGTCCCGCCCGACGCCTGCTGGAAGCTGGCGACGGTCGTCGGCAGCAGCAGCAGCGAGGAGGCGAAGATCGGCGGGATGACGCCGGCCGTGTTGAGCTTCAGCGGCAGGAACGAGGTCTGCCCTTCATACATGCGGTTGCCGACCTGGCGCTTCGGATAGTTGATCAGCAGGCGGCGCTGGGCGCGTTCCATGAACACGCAGAAGGCTATGACGCAGATCGCCATCACCAGCACGCCGAGCAGCAGGCCGGTCGAGATCGCGCCCTGGCGGCCGAGTTCGAAGGTCTGGGCAAGCTGAGAAGGAAATTCCGCGATGATGCCCGAGAAGATGATCATCGAGGTCCCGTTGCCGATGCCGCGGCTGGTGATCTGCTCACCCAGCCAGAGCAGGAACATCGTGCCGCCGACGAGCGTGATCGTGGTCGAGAGCAGGAAGAACGGCCCGGGTTCGAGTACGAGGTTGCCCGACCCCTGCAAGCCGACGCCGATCGCATAGGCCTGGAACACGGCCAGCACGAGGGTCAGGTAGCGGGTGTACTGGTTCAGGGTCTTGCGGCCCTGCTCGCCTTCCTTCTTCAGCGCCTCGAAGCTTGGGATGACGCTGGAGAGGAGCTGCACGATGATCGAGGCCGAGATGTACGGCATGATCGCCAGCGCGAAGATCGCCAGGCGCCCCACAGCACCGCCCGAGAACATGTTGAACATGCCGAGCATGCCGGACTGGGTCTGGCGGAACAGGTCGGCCACCGCATCCGGGTTCATGCCGGGCAGCGGGATGTAGGTGCCGAGCCGGTAGATGACCAGCGCGCCCAGCGTGAACCAGATTCGCTTCTTGAGTTCGTCCGCCTTGGCGAAGGCCCCGAAATTGAGGTTCGCCGCAAGCTGTTCAGCCGCCGATGCCATGCGTCCGGTCCCTGGGTCTCAAACTGGTCCGTAGATCATCGCGCGTCCCACCGAGCGCGGTAACGACGATCTATTCTCGTTGTCGGAGCATCGGACCGATCCGATGCTCTGGAAGCACGTTTCCCGAACGCACCCGTGGTGCTGTCGGCGGATTCGTGCCTTGCGTCAAACAGTCGAACGGCGGCCAAGGCGCTGGGCCCGGCCGCCGTTCGCAAAGGTCATGTAGGCGCTGGAGCCGGATGGTACCAGATGCCTGCGCGTCGCGCAGCCATCTGGAAGCCGAATCCGCCTCCCAAACGTCACGCCTGTGAAGCGGCAGCCAGAAGCTTGACCGAACCGCCGGCCTTCTCGATCGCAGCGACGGCCGACTTGGACGCGCCGTAGACCTCGAAGGCAAGCTTGGACTTGAGCTCGCCGACGCCGAGAATCTTGACGCCGTCCTTGGCCTGGCGGGTGATGACACCGGCGGCGACGAGCGCCTCGATGGTCACGGTGCCCTTGGCATCGAGCTTGCCGGCTTCGACCGCCTGCTGGATCCGCCCGAGATTCACCTCGTTAAGGTCCTTGGCGAACAGGTTGTTGAAGCCACGCTTCGGCAGGCGACGATACAGCGGCATCTGGCCGCCTTCAAAGCCCTTGATGGCGACGCCGGCGCGCGAGGTCTGGCCCTTCACGCCGCGACCACCGGTCTTGCCCTTGCCGGAGCCAATGCCACGGCCGACACGCATGCGCTCCTTCAGAGCGCCTTCGTTGTCACGGATATCATTGAGTTTCATGTGTCGCCCTCCTCACTTCGCGTCGACGACGCGCACGAGGTGCTTGACCTTCTCGACCATGCCACGCACCGCGGGGGTGTCCTGGAGGGTCGAGCGGCGGCGGATCTTGTTCAGGCCGAGACCGATCAGGGTCTGGCGCTGGGCGGCCTCGCGGCGGATCGGCGAACCGGTCTGCTCCACGGTGAAGGTCTTCTCAGCCTTTGCCATGATTACCCCCTCACGCTTCCGCGGCCGCATCCGTGCCGGCATCGCGGCGACGGGTCTGCAGGGCCGAAACCTTGAGCGAACGACGGGCCGCGACCGAACGCGGGCTGTCTTCGTTCTTCAGCGCGTCGAACGTGGCGCGCACGAGGTTGTACGGGTTGGAGGAGCCGAGCGACTTCGACACGACGTCCTGCATGCCCACCGCCTCGAAGACGGCGCGCATCGGGCCGCCGGCGATGATGCCGGTACCGGCCGGAGCCGCACGCAGCACGACCTTGCCGGCGCCATGGCGACCCTGCACGTCGTGATGGAGGGTACGGCCCTCGCGCAGCGGGATGCGGACGAGGCCGCGCTTGGCCGCTTCCGTGGCCTTGCGGATCGCCTCGGGAACTTCGCGGGCCTTGCCGTGGCCGAAGCCGACGCGGCCCTTCTGGTCGCCGACGACGACGAGCGCGGCGAAGCCGAAGCGACGTCCGCCCTTCACCACCTTGGCGACCCGGTTGATGTGGACGAGCTTGTCCACGAACTCGGAAACTTCCGTTTCCCGGTCCCTACGCTCACGCGGCTCTCTAGCCATGTCTGTCCTCTTACTTGCGCGGACGAAGGCAAAGCCCCGCCGCTCGCTCGAGCCTAACCCTGAGGCCGCCCTCGCGGGCTGCATCGGCCAGCGCCTTGACGCGGCCATGGTACATGTACGGGCCGCGGTCGAAGACCACATCCGTCACGCCGGCCTTGACCGCGCGCTCGGCGACGATCTTGCCGATCTGGCTGGCGGCGTCGACATTCGCGCCGGACTTGATCTGCTCGCGCACATCCTTGTCCAGCGACGAAGCGGAAGCGAGGGTGACCCCCTTCACGTCGTCGATGACCTGGGCGTAGATCTGCTTGCCGGTCCGGTGCACCGACAGGCGCGGGCGACCATTGGCAACTGCCTTGATCGCCCGGCGGACGCGGGCCTTGCGGCGCGCAGTCACATCGTTCTGCTTGCTCATGGCTGGCGTCCTTACTTCTTCTTGCCTTCCTTGCGGAAGATGAATTCGCCGGCGTACTTGACGCCCTTGCCCTTGTAGGGCTCGGGACCACGATAGTCGCGGATTTCCGCGGCGGTCTGGCCGACGATCTGCTTGTCGATACCGACGACGACGATTTCCGTCGGCTTCGGCGTCGTGATCGCGACGCCTTCCGGGATGTCATAGTCGATGTCGTGGCTGTAGCCGAGCGAGAGCTTCAGCACCTTGCCGTTGACGGCGGCCTTGTAGCCGACGCCGTTAATCTCGAGCTTCTTCTCGAAGCCGGCAGTGGTGCCGACGACGAGATTGTTGATGCGGGCGCGCGAGGTGCCCCAGAGCGCACGGGCGCGCTTCGACTGCGAGCGCGGCTGAACCGCGATCGCGCCGTCCTCCATGGCGACCGACACGTCGTCGGGAACCGTGAAGGAGAGCTCGCCCTTGGAGCCCTTGATCTTGACCAGCTGGCCGGTGACCGAGGCGGTGACGCCGGCGGGAACCGAAACCGGCTTCTTACCGATACGAGACATTTGGATCTCTCCTGAAAGTGAGCGGGGCGCCTGTAAGGTCAGAAGACCTTGCAGAGCACTTCGCCGCCCACGTTCTGCTCGCGGGCCACGTGATCGGCCATAACGCCACGCGGCGTCGAGACGATGGTCACGCCAAGGCCATCGGCCACGCGCGGCATGGTCTCGACCGACGAGTAGACGCGGCGGCCGGGCTTCGAAACACGCGAGATCGACCGGATGACCGGCTGGCCCTCGTGATATTTCAGCTCGATGTCGAACTCCGTCCGGCCGTTGCCGAACTCGGTCTGGCTGTAGCCGCGGATGTAGCCCTCGGACTGCAGCACGTCGAGCACGCGGGCGCGCAGCTTCGAGCCTGGGGTGGAAACGCGGGACTTGCGACGCATCTGCGCATTGCGGATGCGGGTCAGCATATCGCCGAGCGGATCAATGATAGCCATTGTTCCAGTCCTCCTTACCAGCTCGACTTGACGAGGCCGGGAACCAGCCCCTTGTTGCCGAGCTCACGCAGCGCGATACGCGACATCTTGAGCTTGCGATAAACCGCGCGCGGGCGCCCCGTCACTTCGCAGCGATTGCGAATGCGGATCTTGGCCGAGTTGCGCGGCAGTTCAGCCAGCTTCAGGCGGGCGAGGAAACGCTCGTCCATGGGCTGGTTGTCGTCATTGGCGATCGCGAGAAGGCGAGCCCGGCGGCCGGCGAATTTCTTCACCAGCTTCCTGCGGCGCTCGTTGTTCTCGACGGAGCTTTTCTTAGCCATCGATCTCTCCTGGTTTCCGCGTATGAACGCTGAGGTTCACTGCCGGAACGGGAAGTTGAAGTGCTTGAGCAGAGCGCGTGCCTCGTCGTCCGACTTCGCAGTCGTGCAGACGATCACGTCCATACCCCAGACCTGGTCGACCTTGTCGTAGTTGATCTCGGGGAACACGATGTGCTCCTTGATCCCGAGCGCGAAATTGCCGCGCCCGTCGAACGACTTGGGGTTGAGGCCCCGGAAGTCGCGCACGCGGGGCAAGGCGATGGTGACGAGCCGGTCGACGAACTCGAACATCTTGGTCTTGCGCAGCGTGACCTTGCAGCCGACCGCCATGTTCTCGCGCAGCTTGAAGCCGGCGATGGCGAGGCGGGACTTGGTGATGACCGGCCTCTGGCCGGCGATCATGGCGAGGTCGCCGGCGGCGTTGTCGACCTTCTTGCGGTCGGCAGTCGCTTCACCAACGCCCATGTTGATGACGATCTTCTCGATCGTCGGCACTTCCATGACGTTCTTGTAGCCGAATTCGGCGATCATCGCGGGACGGACGACGTCCTCGTAATGCTTCTTCATGCGCGGCGAGAGCGCGCCCTGCTGAGCCTCAGCCATCGATCAGATCCCCCGAACGCTTGGCGAAACGGACCTTGCGGCCGTCATCGAGCACCTTGAAACCGACGCGGGTCGGCTTGCCGTCCTTGGGATCGGCCACGGCGATATTCGACAGGTCGATGGTGGCCTCCTTCGAGATGATGCCACCCTCGGACGTCTGCGACTGCTTGGTATGCTTCTTCACGAGGTTGACACCACGCACGACGGCGCGGGCATCCTTCGGCATAACCTGCAACACTTCGCCCGACTTGCCCTTGTCGCGACCAGCGAGCACGACGACCTTGTCGCCCTTCTTGATCTTAGCAGCCATCAAAGCACCTCCGGCGCCAGCGAGATGATCTTCATGTGGTTCTTGGCGCGCAGCTCGCGCGGAACCGGTCCGAAGATACGCGTGCCGACGGGCTCCTTCTGGTTGTTGATCAGCACGGCCGCATTGCGGTCGAAGCGGATCACCGAACCGTCCTGGCGCTTGACGTCCTTGGCGGTGCGAACGACGACCGCCTTCATGACGTCGCCCTTCTTCACGCGACCGCGCGGAATGGCTTCCTTGATCGAGACGACGATGATGTCGCCGATGCGGGCATAGCGCCGCTTCGACCCGCCGAGAACCTTGATGCACATCACGCGACGGGCGCCGGAATTGTCGGCGACGTCGAGATTCGTCTGCACCTGGATCATGGCCTTGATCCTTCCAATCTGTATATCAGCGCGGTTTCCCGGACGGCATCAGCGCTGCCCGGGACTACGACTGACGGGGGTCGACGCCCCCAGGCCTCAAACAAAACACGATCCGCAAAAGTGGCTTCCACCTTTGCGGAGAAACATGTCCGGCTTCTTTCCTGCCCCGCCCCGCCCCTGATTCGGGGCCGGACGAAGCCGTCTCGAATCACGCCTTGGGGGCGTCTTCGAGCACAACCCAGCTTTTCAGCTTGGAAATCGGCTTGGACTCCTCGATCCAAACCGTGTCGCCGACCTTGAACGAACCCGCCTCGTCATGGGCGTGGTAGTTCTTCGTGCGGCGCACCGTCTTCTTGAGCAGCGGGTGCGTATAACGCCGCTCGACCTTCACCACAACAGTTTTGTTCTGCTTGTCGCTGACGACGACGCCCTGCAGTACGCGCTTAGGCATTATTCTCTCCTCACGCGCTCGCTGCGACGGTCTTCGACCGCTGCAGCGTCTTGATGCGGGCGATGTCCTTGCGCACTTCGGTGACGCGCGCGGTGTTCTCGAGCTGCCCGGTGGCCTTCTGGAAGCGCAGGTTGAACTGCTCCTTCTTCAGGTTCAGGAGCTCGTCCTGGAGCTGGTCCGTGCTCATGGCCTTCAGGTCGGACTGACGCTGTGTAATCTTCATGTTGTCCTCCCTTACTCGGCGATGCGCTGGATGAAACGGGTCTTGATCGGCAGCTTAGCAGCGCCGAGACGGAGCGCCTCGCGGGCGATCTCCTCGGACACGCCGTCGAGCTCGAACATGATCCGGCCCGGCTTGACCTTGGCCGCCCAGAACTCGGGCGAACCCTTGCCCTTACCCATGCGGACTTCGGTCGGCTTCTTGGAAACCGGCACGTCCGGGAAGATGCGGATCCAGACACGGCCGACGCGCTTCATGGCACGGGTGATCGCGCGGCGTGCCGCCTCGATCTGCCGGGCTGTGACGCGCTCGGGCTCCTGGGCCTTCAGACCGAACTGGCCGAAGTTGAGGTCCGTGCCGCCCTTGGCGACGCCGGAGATGCGTCCCTTGAACTGCTTGCGGAACTTGGTGCGTTTTGGTTGCAGCATGACTCTTCTCGATCAGCCTTACGCAGCCTGCTCACGACGATCGCGATGGTCGCGATCACGTCCGCCGGAGCGGCCGCCCTCGTCGGAGAGGCGCTTGTCCTGGGCCATCGGGTCGTGTTCCAGGATCTCGCCCTTGAAGATCCAGACCTTGATGCCGCACGTCCCGTAGGTCGTGAAAGCGGTAGCGACGCCGTAGTCGACATCGGCGCGCAGCGTATGCAGCGGCACGCGGCCTTCACGATACCATTCGAGGCGGGCGATCTCGGCGCCGCCGAGGCGGCCCGAGCAGTTGATGCGGATGCCCTCGGCGCCCAGACGCATCGCCGACTGCACGGCGCGCTTCATGGCGCGACGGAAGGCGACGCGGCGCTCGAGCTGCTGAGCGATCGAGTCGGCGACGAGCGTCGCGTCGATCTCGGGCTTGCGCACCTCGACGATGTTGATCGTCACGTCGGCCTTGGTGAGCTTCGAGACTTCCTTGCGGAGCTTCTCGATGTCCGCACCCTTCTTGCCGATCACCACGCCCGGACGCGCCGAGTGGATGGTGACGCGCGCCTTGCGGTGCGGGCGCTCGATGATGATCTTGGACACCGCTGCCTGCTTCAGCAGCTTCATGAGCGCGGCGCGGATGGCCATGTCTTCATGCAGCAGCTTGCCGTACTCGCCCTTGTTGGCGAACCAACGCGAGTCCCAGGTGCGGTTGATGCCGAGGCGAAGGCCGATCGGATTGATTTTCTGACCCATCGTTCTCTCCTCAGGCCTTGGCCGCAGCGACTTCGCGCACGATGATCGTGATGTTCGCGAAGGGCTTCAGGATGCGGGCGCCACGGCCACGGGCACGAGCGTGGAAACGCTTCATGACCAGGGCCTTGCCGACGAAGGCCTGCGCCACGACGAGATCGTCGACGTCGAGATCATGGTTGTTCTCGGCGTTTGCGATCGCGCTCTGGAGGCACTTGCGCACATCGAGCGAGATCCGCTTGCGCGAGAACTCGAGGTCGGCGAGCGCGGTCGAGACCTTCTTGCCACGGATGAGCTGAGCGACGAGGTTCAGCTTCTGCGGCGAGACGCGAAGGTTGCGAGCGATCGCAGTGGCTTCGTTCTCCGGCAGCGCACGGGGGGCGGATGCTTTACCCATGGCTTACTTCCTCTTCGCCTTCTTGTCGGCAGCGTGGCCGGGGAAAGTGCGCGTCGGCGAGAACTCGCCGAACTTGTGGCCCACCATCTCCTCGGAGACGTTCACCGGCACATGCTTGTGGCCGTTGTAGACGCCGAACGTCAGACCGACGAACTGCGGGAGGATCGTGGAGCGGCGGCTCCAGATCTTGATGACTTCCGACCGGCTCGCCGAACGGGCGACCTCGGCCTTCTTCAGGAGGTATCCGTCGACAAACGGACCTTTCCAAAGCGAACGCGCCATGACGGACCTCAGTTCTTCTTCTTGCGGGCGTGACGGCTCGACACGATGAACGTATCGGTCCGCTTGTTCGAGCGGGTCTTCTTGCCCTTGGTCGGCAGACCCCAGGGCGTAACCGGATGACGGCCACCCGAGGTGCGGCCTTCGCCGCCGCCATGGGGATGGTCGACCGGGTTCATCGAGACACCGCGGTTATGCGGCATACGGCCGAGCCAGCGCGAGCGACCAGCCTTGCCGTCGTTCCGGTTCATGTGGTCCGGGTTCGAGACGGCGCCGACCGTGGCGTAGCACTGGCCCGAGATCAGGCGCTGCTCGCCCGAGTTCAGGCGAACGATGACGTAGCCCTGGTCGCGACCGACGATCTGGGCGTAGTTGCCGGCCGAACGAGCGAGAGCGCCGCCCTTGCCGATCTTCAGCTCGACGTTGTGGACGATCGTGCCGATCGGCAGCGAGCCCATCGGAGCCGCGTTGCCGGGCTTCACGTCGACCGAGTCACCGGCGACAACCGTATCGCCGACGGCGAGGCGCTGCGGCGCCAGGATGTAGGCCTGCTCGCCGTCCTGATACTTGATCAGGGCGATGAAGGCCGTGCGGTTCGGATCGTACTCGATCCGCTCGACGGTCGCCGGAATGCCGGCCTTGCCACGACGCTTGAAGTCGATGAGACGCAGCGTCCGCTTGTGGCCACCGCCGCGGAAGCGGACGGTGATGCGGCCGGTGTTGTTGCGGCCGCCCGAGGAGCTCTTGCCCTCGGTCAGCACCTTGACCGGCTTGCCCTTGTAGAGCTCGCTGCGGTCGACGATCACGAGCTGTCGAAGGCTCGGCGTGATCGGCTTGAAGTGTTTCAAAGCCATGATGATTCCCTCACAGGCCCGTGGTCACGTCGATGGAGTGGCCCTCTTCGAGGGTCACGACCGCCTTCTTGACGTCCGAACGCTGGCCGGGTCGGCCACGGAACATCTTGACCTTGCCCTCGGTGACGATCGTGTTGACGCTCTTCACCTTGACGTCGAAGAGCTTCTCGATCGCCGCCTTGATCTGCGGCTTCGTTGCGGTCTTGGCAACCTTGAAGACGACCTTGTTATGCTCCGAGAGCATCGTCGCCTTCTCGGTGATGACCGGCGCCACGATCACATCGTAATGGCGCGGGTCGAGGTTCTTGGCGGACTGGCTCATTTGAAGCGCGCCTCCAGCGCATCGACGGCCGCGCGCGTCAGGACAAGCTTGTCGCGACGCAGGATGTCGTAAACGTTGATGCCCTGAACCGGCAGCACGTCGACATTCGGGATCGAGCGAGCGGCCAGGCCGAAATTGGTATCGATCTCGGCGCCGCCGATGATCAGCGCGCTCGACAGGTCGAGCTTGCCGAAATGGCCGAGCAGCACCTTGGTCTTCGGCTCGGACAGCGTCACATCGTCGATGATGATGATGCCGGCATCCTTGGCCTTCGCAGAGAGCGCATGACGCAGAGCCAGCGCACGGACCTTCTTGGGAAGATCGTGGCCGTGATCCCGCACGACCGGGCCGAAGGCCTTGCCGCCGCCGCGGAACTGCGGAGCCGAAGCCGCGCCGTGGCGAGCGCCGCCGGTGCCCTTCTGCTTGTAGATCTTCTTGCGGGTGCGATCGACTTCCGAGCGGCCCTTGGACTTGTGGGTCCCAGCGCGGCGCTTGGCGAGCTGATAGCGGACCATGCGGGCGAGCAGATCGGCGCGCGGCTCCAGGCCGAACACCTCATCCGACAGCTCGACCGAACCGGCCGACTTGCCCTCAAGAGTGGTGATATCGAACTTCATCACGCGTTCTCCTCAGCCTGGGCCGCAGGAGCCTCTTCCGCCTTGCCCTCGCCGGAAACCTTGAACTTGCCCGGCAGCGGTGCATCCTTCGGCAGGGCGCGCTTGATGGCGTCACGGACGTGGATCCAGCCGCCGGCGACGCCGGGAACGGCGCCCTCGACAAGGATCAGGCCGCGCTCGACATCCGTCTGGACGACGCGCAGGTTCTGCGTGGTGACGCGCTCGGCGCCGAGATGGCCCGGCATCTTCTTGTTCTTGAAGGTCTTGCCCGGGTCCTGACGGCCACCGGTCGAACCGATCGAGCGATGCGAGACCGACACGCCGTGCGTGGCGCGCAGACCGCCGAAGTTCCAGCGCTTCATGCCGCCGGCGAAACCCTTGCCGGTGGTGGTGCCGGAGACGTCGACGAACTGGCCGACGACGAAGTGGTCCGCGGTCAGCTCGGCGCCGACGGGGATGAGCGCGTCGTCGCTGACGCGGAACTCGACCACCTTGCGCTTCGGCTCGACCTTGGCGACCGCGAAATGACCGCGCTCCGCCTTCGAGACGTTCTTCACTTTGGCCTGGCCGGAGCCAAGCTGCACGGCCGCATAGCCGTTCTTCTCGATCGTGCGATGTGCGACGACCTGGCAGTTATCGAGCTTCAGCACGGTGACCGGGATGTGCTCGCCGGCATCCGTGAAGATGCGGGTCATCCCGACTTTCTGTGCAATCACACCGGAACGCATCGGTGCATACCTTCCTTTGGGGTCATGTCCATCCGGGGGAACCGGAAACAGAGGACCCGTTTAATCGGATCAGAGCTTGATTTCGACGTCGACGCCGGCGGCGAGATCAAGCTTCATGAGGGCGTCGACCGTCTGGGGGGTCGGGTCGACGATGTCGAGAACCCGCTTGTGGGTCCGCATCTCAAACTGCTCGCGCGACTTCTTGTCGATGTGGGGCGAGCGGTTGACGGTGAACTTCTCGATGAGCGTGGGCAGCGGAATCGGTCCGCGGACCTGAGCGCCCGTCCGCTTCGCGGTCGACACGATCTCGCGCGTCGAAGCGTCGAGGATGCGGTGGTCGAACGCCTTGAGGCGGATCCGAATGTTCTGACCGTTCATGGTCTCAATTCTCCGTGACGTGAGAAAAAGGCAAAGGCCCCGAAGGGCCCCTGCCCCTCACGCAAACGCGTTACGCGATGATCGATGCGACGACGCCGGCGCCGACGGTACGTCCGCCTTCGCGGATGGCGAAGCGCAGCTTCTCTTCCATCGCGATCGGGGCGATCAGCGTCACCTCCATCGAGATGTTGTC
>SEEM01000026.1 GCA_004144595.1 Hyphomicrobiales bacterium | reverse complement strand
AGCCCGAAGATCATGCTGTTCGACGAGCCGACCTCGGCGCTCGACCCGGAGATGGTCAAGGAGGTGCTCGACACCATGGTCTCGCTCGCCGACGAGGGCATGACCATGCTCTGCGTCACGCACGAGATGGGCTTCGCCCGCCAGGTCGCCGACCGCGTCATCTTCATGGACGCCGGCCAGATCGTCGAGATGAACACGCCCGACGCGTTCTTCAAGAACCCCCAGCACGAGCGCACCAAGCTCTTCCTCAGCCAGATCCTGCACTGAGAAACCATCCCAGGTCTCGATTGCAAACGCGCCGGCTTCGCTGGCGCGTTTTGCGTTTCAGGGCGTCGAAGTGGCGGCCGGAGCTGGGGAGCGGTGACGTATCGGAACGAATCCGGAGGTGACCCGTTGGTGACGGGAACGGAGGATACCTCATGAAACGTCTTGTGCCTGCCCTGCTCGCCGCGCTGCTGATCAGCGGCGGGGCCTATGCCCAGTCAATCAATGTCGGCCCCGGCGGTGTCAGTGTCGATACACGCTCCCCGCGCGAGCGGGCTGTCGACCGCGAAATCCGCCGTGACGATCGCCGCGACCGCTACGATCGTCGACGCGAGCGCGACTGGCGTGCCGATCGCCGCGGGGACCGTTGCCGCACCGTGACGACCGAGCGCGAGACCCCGCGCGGCGTCGTGCGCAGGACCAGCCGCGTCTGCGATTGATTTCGGCCGCGCCGCCAGGCGCTGCATCTGCCAAACAGAAGGCCCGCGATGCCGGGCATCGCGGGCCTTCTGCCGAGATCGCTTACCTGCCGTCGCGCGCTTTCACGGCCTGGTCGGGGAAATCCGAGAACAGCCCGTCGAGGCCGAGCGCGAAGAAGGCCTTGTATTCGGCGCCGGCGTCGCCCTTGAAGTCGGAGGTCAGTCGCTTCGGCTCGCTCCGGAAGGTCCAGCTATGGACCATGAGCCCAGCCGCATGGGCATCCTTCACCACATTTGTCGGGGCGATCAGCGTGCGGTCGCGCTCGTCGATCGCACCGTCGCTGTTGAGGTCCTGCGGCTTGCCATCCGCGCCGATCGTCTGCTTGGCGCCGATCAGATAGGGCTTCCAGGGGCCGACGCCGTCGGCATAGGTCGCGATCTCCTTCAGCCCCTCGGCCGAGAGCATATCCTGGAAGGTCCGCTTGTCGCCGAGCACGGCGAAGTCGTAGGGGCGGTCGAAGGGCGCGACGAGCGTAACCTTGCCGTCCTTGTCGACGCCGTCGCCATCCACGAGCTGGACGAGGCGCAATTGCGTCTTCGGACGCAGGTATTTGAGGTTCGCGGTCTCGAAGCTCTGGATGAAGACCGGCGCGGTCTTGTCGGTCCAGCCGACAGCTTTGAGCATATCCAGAAGCTTGTCCTCGAAGGCGAGCCCGAGCGCGGCGTGATAGGTCGGGTGCTTGGTCTCGGGATAGATGCCGATGGTGCGGCCAGTGCGGGCGCTCTCGGCCTTGGCGAGGTCGATCACCTCCTGGAAGGTCGGGATCTGGTACTTGCCGTTATGCGACTGGTCCCGGTCGGCGAAGGCCTGCTTGGCCTTGAGTGTCTTGATCTCGGCGGCAGTGAAGTCGTTGGCGAACCAGTCGGTGGTATCGACGCCGTCGACCTTGCGGGTGGTCTTGCGATTGGCGAATTCCGGACGGTCGGCGACGTCTGTCGTGCCTGATAGCATCGGCTCGTGGCGCACGACCAGCACGCCGTCCTTGGTCGAGACGAGATCCGGCTCGATAAAGTCGGCGCCCTGCTGGATTGCGAGCTTGTAACCCTCGATCGTATGCTCGGGCAGGTAGCCGCTGGCGCCACGATGGGCGATGACGATCGGCTTCTGGCCCGACAGCGTCGGAGCAGCCTGGGCGAACGCAGCCGGGGCCAGGAAGGCCAGAACGGCGAGGATCGATGTCGAGAGAAGGAGGTTTTTTGTCATGATCTGGCCCAGCCTCACGGAAATGCGCGGAAGCTTAGGGTGGCGGAGATGACACCACCATGAAGGCCAGCGCGCGGATTTGAGGGGGCTCGTGGCTCTTGCGCCGCCTCGGGAACGATGGGGAATCGGGTAAACTGCCGTTGGCGCCCGCTCGACCATCGACGCAGCAGACGAAAACGGACAGCAGCCTTCTATCGCAGTCTGAGTTTCGAATGAGCAGAGACATCATGGCTGAACGAAAACACGGCGCGTCCGCCCCCAAGACGGTTGAGACGATTTCCGGCGCGGATTGGTCTGGCGATGCGCTGAACCGGCAGCGCTATCAGAGCACGCTCTTTGCCGACCTCGATCTGAGCGACGCCCGGAATACCGGCTCCGTCTTCAACGAATGCACGTTTCGCCGGGCGCGCTTCAATGGATCGTCGCATCACAGCGCGGCCTTCGTGAACTGCACCTTCACGGCATGCAATTTCTTCGACACCACCTTCACCGAATGCAAGCTCCTGGGGAGCGTGTTCGATGGCTGCCAGTTCGACAGCATGCAGGTGGTCGATGGCGATTGGTCCTTCGTTGGTTTGTCCAGAGCCGACCTGCAAAAAGCGGCTTTCCGGGGAACCCGATTGCGGGAGGCGGACCTGAACGGCGCGCGTTGCCAGGATGGCTCGATGCGGGATGTCGACCTGTCGGGAGCCTCGTTGCACCGCGCCGACTTCTCGAAATGTGACCTGAGGGGAAGCGAGCTCAGTAGCCTGGAGCCGGCCAACACCCAGCTTCGCGGCGCGATCATCACGATCGAGCAGACCATCGTCATCGCCAGAGCTTTGGGTCTGGATGTTCGTAAAAAGTGACGACTGTTCGGGGGCAGGCCGCTTCCTGCCCTTTCCGGCGTTCGCTCTGGAAGAACGTCATGAAAAACCCGCCTTGGCGACAGGCCGGTGCGGGTTGGTTCGATCGCTGATGCCAGCAGGATCAGCCGGCCGCTCGGCACGGCCAGCCTGTCCCCTTCCGCGCAATCTCAGCGGCGGTTTTCGAGCGTCGTCTTGGCGTCGAGGCGCTTTGAGGCCGGCGGGGTATAGTCCGGCTGCGGGGTGGCGCAGGCGGCGAGGCCGAGCGCAACCAGGCTCAGGATGACGATGCGGCTGGCGCTTTTCATGTAAGTGTATCCCAATGGCCGCGACATGCGGTTGCATCGTCTTTCCGCTTGTGAAACGACCGCGTCAAGAGCGTGGCGCCGGGGTTTTCATGTCCCAGCGTCATGTTCGAACCGGTCGAAGGCATTTCGACCTCGCCTTTGCGGCATTCCGGAACGCGTCCGGGCCTGCCAGGATTGAAGCGTCATGACCCCAGCCGCCCGGATCAGTGCCGCCATCGAGGTGCTCCAGGATATCGTCGAGCGCCGCCGCCCGGCCGCCGACTCGCTCAAGGACTGGGGCCTCTCGCGCCGCTTCGCCGGCTCGAAGGACCGCGCTGCCGTCGCCTCGCTGGTTTATGACGCGCTCCGCCGCAAGGCCTCCTCCGGTTATGCGATGGCGGCCGAGACGCCGCGCGCGCTCGTCCTCGGCATGCTCGCCGGCCTGCGCGGCCTCGGCGTCGCCGAGATCGCTCAGCTCTGCTCGGGCGAGAATCACGCGCCGCAACCCCTGAGCGACGACGAGACGGCACTGCTGACCGCCTACTCGGTCGAGGGAGCGCCCGAATGGGTGCAGGCGGACGTGCCGGAATGGCTTTGGCCGTCCTTCCGGGAGGGCTTGGGCGAGGCCGCTATCGCCGAGGGCGAGGCTTTGGCCGCCCGCGCGCCGATCGACCTGCGCGTCAACCGGCTCAAGGCGGACCGGGACGCCGTCCTGAACGATCTCGCTCATCTCCAGCCGGAGCGAGGCTCCTGGTCTCCGGACGCGTTGCGCTTCCAGCCCGGTCATGACGGGCGCGGCCCCTCGCTGCAGACCGAGCCCGGCTTCTTCGCCGGGGCATTCGAGATCCAGGACGAGGGCTCGCAGCTGGTGACGCTGCTGGCCGGCGCTAAGCCCGGCCAGACCGTGATCGATCTCTGCGCCGGGGCAGGGGGCAAGACATTGGCGCTCGCCGCCCTGATGGCCAATCGCGGCAGCCTTTACGCCACCGATCTCGACAGCCGCCGCCTCGCGCCGCTGCATGACCGGCTGGCCCGCTCGGGCGCCGGCATCGTCGAGGTCCGCATTCCCCGCTCGCGCGGCCACGAGCCCTTCGCCGATATTGCCGGCCAGGTCGATCTCGTGCTGGTCGATGCGCCCTGCACCGGCTCCGGCACCTGGCGGCGCAACCCCGATGCGAAATGGCGCGTGCGCCCCGGGGCCTTGGCCGAGCGCATCAAGGACCAGGCAGAGGTGCTGGCGCGGGCCGCAAGGCTGGTGAAGCCCGGCGGCCGCATCGCCTACATCACCTGCTCCGTCCTGCCGGAGGAGAACGACGGCGCGATCAGCGCCTTCCTCGGCAAGCATCGGGGCTTTTCCGTCGTCGCGCCGATCGACGTGCTCAGGGGCGCCGAAAGCGACGTCTCCCTGCTCGCCCGTTTCGTGACCAATCACGGCTTGCAGCTCTCGCCGCGGCGCACCGGCACGGACGGCTTCTATCTGGCCTGCCTTCAGCGCGGGGACTAAGGCTCTCGCGGGCGTTGCACGCGCCCGCGCGATCCATTAACGGAACGCGATGACGAGCGCTCAGCCCCATCACGACTCCATCCTCATCATCGATTTCGGCTCGCAGGTGACGCAGCTCATCGCGCGGCGCATCCGCGAGATCGGTGTCTATTGCGAGATCGCCCCGTTCCAGTCGGCATCCGAGGCCTTCGCCCGGATGAAGCCGAAGGGCGTGATCTTCTCGGGCGGCCCGGCTTCGGTGCCTGACGAGGGCAGCCCGCGCGCTCCCGAGGCGGTCTTCAGCGCGAACATCCCGCTGATGGGCATCTGCTACGGCCAGCAGACCATGGCGCACCAGCTCGGTGGCAAGGTCGAGGGCGGCCACGCAGCCGAATTCGGCCGTGCCGATGTCGAGATCGTCACGCCCTCGGCGCTGTTCGCGGGCGTCTGGGAAGAGGGCGGCCGCTATCCGGTCTGGATGAGCCATGGCGACCGGGTCACCCAGCTCCCCGCCGGGTTCACCGTCAAGGCGACCTCGGAAAACGCCCCCTTCGCGGTGGCGAGCGACGAAGAGCGCCGCTTCTACACCACCATGTTCCACCCCGAGGTGGTGCACACCCCGGATGGTGGCAAGCTGCTGCGCAACTTCGTGGTCGAGATCTGCGGCTGCAAGCCGGACTGGAGCATGTCGGCCTATCGCGCCGAGATGCAGAAGAAGATCAAGGAGCAGGTCGGCACCGGCCGCGTCATCTGCGGGCTCTCCGGCGGCGTCGACTCCGCCGTAGCGGCGGTGCTGATCCACGAGGCGATCGGCGATCAGCTCACCTGCGTCTTCGTCGATCATGGCCTGATGCGGATGAACGAGGCCGAAGAGGTCGTCCGCCTGTTCAGGGATCACTACAACATCCCGCTCGTCCATGTTGAGGCCGAAGAGCTTTTCCTCTCCGAGCTCGCCAAATGCGGCGCCGATCCGGAAGCCAAGCGCAAGACCATCGGCCGGCTCTTCATCGACGTCTTCGATGCCGAGGCCGCCAAGATCGGCGGCGCCGATTTCCTGGCGCAGGGCACGCTCTATCCCGACGTGATCGAGAGCGTGTCGTTCTCCGGCGGTCCCTCGGTGACCATCAAGAGCCACCACAATGTCGGCGGCCTGCCCGAGCGCATGAAGATGAAGCTCGTCGAACCGCTGCGCGAGCTTTTCAAGGACGAGGTCCGTGTGCTCGGCCGTGAACTTGGACTGCCCGAGGCCTTCGTCGGCCGCCACCCCTTCCCGGGGCCGGGCCTCGCCATCCGTTGCCCCGGCGAGATCACAAAAGAGAAACTCGACATCCTGCGCAAGGCGGATGCGATCTATCTCGACGAAATCCGCAAGGCCGGCCTCTACGACGTGATCTGGCAGGCCTTCGCGGTGCTGCTGCCGGTGCGCACCGTCGGCGTGATGGGCGATTATCGCACCTATGACCATGTCTGCGCGCTGCGCGCCGTGACTTCGGTCGACGGCATGACGGCGGATTTCTACCCCTTCGACATGAACTTCCTCGGCCGCGCCGCGACCCGCATCATCAACGAGGTCAAGGGCATCAACCGCGTCGTTTACGACGTGACGAGCAAGCCTCCCGGCACGATCGAGTGGGAGTAAGCGGGATCTGAAGCGAAGGCCAATCCACCTGCCATCGGCTGACCATTTCGGCAGGAGGCGGGTGGATGTCGTGTAAGCATCATCGTGCCTGACGACGTTTGCCTCTCGGAAACGAGTCTCGGGCATCTATGTCACTCTGCTGCCCGGAGGCCGATGTGGAAACGTCGCTCTATCTGCCCGTCAAGCGCTTCCTCGAAGGGCTCGGCTACACCGTGAAGGGCGAGATCGGGCCCTGTGATCTCGTCGGACTGCGTGACGGTGATCCGTCCGTCGTGGTCATCGGCGAACTCAAGCTCAGCTTCAATCTGGAGCTCGTCCTGCAGGGCGTGGACAGGCTGAGCCTCGGCGACGAGATCTGGCTCGCGGCCCAGCTTTCCGCGAGGGGCAAGGGGCGCGAGAGCGATCCGCGCTATCGCAATCTCTGCCGGCGCCTCGGTTTCGGCCTGCTCGGCGTCTCCAAAGCGGGCGATGTCGCTATCCTCGTCTCGCCGGCAGCCCACACGCCCCGCAAGGATCCGCGCCGGCGCTCGCGGCTGGTGGACGAGCACAAGCGCCGCCAGGGCGACCCCGCCATGGGTGGAGGTACGCGCAAGCCGATCATGACGGCCTATCGCCAGCAGGCGCTGGCCTGCGCCGCAGCTATGGCCGCAGAGCCGAAGCGCCCGCGTGATCTCAAGCCGTCCTGTCCGGATGCTCAGAAAATCCTGCACCGCAACGTCTATGGCTGGTTCGAACGTTCCGGGCGCGGCGTCTATGCGCTGACCGCGGCCGGCCGCATCGCGCTGGCAGCCTGGCAGCAGGCTTCGAGCAGTCCGGACGCAGCGGGGCTCGCGGCGTGAGCACGGCCATCCCTTGCCACGGCTGCGCCTCAGCGCGATCGTAGAGCCTCCGGCCATGTTCGGATTGCGTGAAAGGGGCGGTGACGATGGTGCAGAATTTGATCGTGGCTGGCACCCTGTCGCTCGCCGCCCTGCCGCTCGCGGCCTGCCAGAGCGATGCGCAGCAGGCCCCGATGGGAGCCGCGCCCGGCTTGCCCGGCCTGTGCCGCGAGGATGCGGCCGAGGAACTCTCAGGCAAGGGGCGCATCGCTGATGCTGCGGCGCAGCAGGCCACGGGCGCGACCATCGTCCGGCAGATCCGGCCGGGACAGGGTGTGACGATGGATTACCGCCGGGAGCGGGTGACCATCGAGACCGATCCCAAGACCGGCAGGATCATCAGGGCCTATTGCGGATAGGCGACGCAGTTCCTGATCGCGCCATCCCGGGCAAAGCCCGGGATGGCCAGTGGCTGTACCAGAAATTGGGGAGAGCCAGAACGAAAAAACCGCCCGAGAGGGCGGTTTTCAAATCGTACCAGATCGGAGGCTATCGCCTCACTTGATCTTGGTTTCCTTGAACTCGACGTGCTTGCGCGCGACGGGGTCGTACTTCTTCTTCGACATCTTCTCGGTCATCGTGCGCGAGTTCTTCTTCGTCACGTAGAAGAAGCCGGTGTCGGCGGTCGAAATCAGCTTGATCTTGATCGTCACGGCCTTGGCCATGGGCTTATCCTCGAACCATGCGGGCCGCGGGTGGCCCTCAGAAAAGAAAATGGCCGGGCGGACCCGGCAAACCGTCAGCGCGGGAAATGCCGCAAAGGCCCAGCGAAGTCAAGGAAGAATAGCTCGCCCGGGATCGCCATCGCCTCAGAGCTCCTCGCGCACGAAGCTGCCGCGCTTCTCCCAGTAGAACGGGACCGGCAGATAGGGCGCGAAACCACCCGCGATACGGGCCTCGACCTCCTGGATGATGACCTTGGTGATGGTCGGCAGGTCGAGCTCCTTGGCCTCGTCGAAATCGACCCAGACCAGGTCGACCAGTTCCGAATCGGGGCTGATGACGCCGTCGATCCGCTTGGCGACGGCGGAGGCGTCGATCGCAAAGAAGCGGGTGTCGAATCGCTTCGGCCGGCGCGGCGGCGTGATCGCGCGGGCGACGAAGGTCACGGTCGAGAGATCGGGATAGATGCCCTGCGCCGCGAAATCGCTCCAGCTTCCCGGCGGCGGTGCTTCCGGCGTGCCGAATTCGTCGGAGCCGAAGAGCAGTCCGGTTTCCTCGAAGGTCTCGCGGATGGCGGCCAGCGCGAGCGCCCGCGCCTTGCCGGCGCTGGGGCGCAGGCAGCGCTTGCCGAGCCTGTCCTCGCAGATCTGCGGGACCGCGCCGGTCGCGACCATCTGCCGGTCAGCCGCATCGACCCGTCCGCCGGGGAAGACATATTTGCCCGGCATGAACTTGTGGCTCGCATGGCGCTTGCCCATCAGCACCTTCGGGCGCGGGCCGCTGCGGTCCAGGATCATCATGGTCGCTGCGTCCCGGGGACGCTGGTTGGCGGTCGTGCGGGTTCGCTCTGCCTGGGTCAGCGTGACGGTATGGTCGGTCATGAACGTGATTCCGAGGAAGGCAGGGGCTGGCGCTCGGGCCGGTCGGGCTCGCCGCCGAAGCCATGCATGCGCACGGCCCATTGCAGGCCGACGACGCCGCCCTTCACGGGCTGCATCAGCGCGACGGACAGCAGGACGGTGAGCAGCGGCCAGACGGTCATGTGCAGCCACATCGGCCAGTCGCCGAATTTCTCCGCCAGCAGCAGGCCGCCGACGATGATGTGGCCGACGATGGTGATCACGATATAGGGCGGCAGATCGTCGGCGCGCTGGTGGTGCAGATCCTCGCCGCAGACCTCGCAAGCGTCGACGGGCTTCAGGAAGGCGCGGAACAGCCGGCCCTGACCGCAATGCGGGCAGCGTCCCGTCAGGCCGCGCGCCACCGCCTGGCGCCAGTCGCGCTCCTCGATATGCCCGTCCGCGCTGTGGATCTGGACGCCCATCACCGCCTCTTGCCGGGCTTGCTCTTGCCGGGCTTGCCTTTGCCGAAGCCGCCTCCGCCGGGCTTGCCCTTGTTGCCGAAGCTGGCAGCCGGCCGGCTGGTTCCGAACGGCGCCGCGCCCCCGCGCCGCCTGCCTCCACCGCCCGTGGCCACTTTCCGTCCGGGCGAAAGGATCTCGAAGCGCAGGGCGCCCGCGACCGGGGCCGCCTCGACGAGCTTGACATGGACCCGATCGCCGAGGCGCCAGCTCTCGCCGGTGCGCTCGCCGATCAGCGCATGCGCGGCCTCGTCATAGCGGTAGTAGTCGCCGCCCAGCGTCGAGGCCGGGATGAAGCCGTCGGCGCCGGTGCCGTCGAGCTTCACGAAGAGCCCGGCCTTGTGGACGCCGCCGATGCGCCCGTCGAAGCTCGCGCCGATCTGGTCGGCGAGGAAATGCGCGATCAATCGGTCGGTGGTTTCGCGCTCGGCCGCCATTGCGCGCCGCTCGGCGGCCGATATCCGGGTCGCGACCTCCCGCAGTTCGGCGAGCGTTACGCTCTTCGGCAGGCCGTCATCGCCGAGCTTCAGCGCCGCGATCAGGGCGCGATGCACGATCAGGTCGGCATAGCGCCGGATCGGCGAGGTGAAATGGGCATAGCGGCGAAGGTTGAGGCCGAAATGCCCGTAATTCTCGGCGACGTACTCGGCCTGCGCCTGCGTGCGCAGCACGACCTCGTTGATCAGCGTCTCGTTCTCCGAGCCCTTGATCATGCCAAGGATACGGTTGAACAGCACGGGCCTCAGCGCCCCGTCCTGCGGCAGCTTGATGCCGATCGAGGCGAGCACTTCGCCGAGCGCGCGCATCTTCTCCAGCGAGGGCTCGTCATGGCAGCGATAGATCAACTGGCTGCCGGCCTTCTCCAGCGTCTCGGCCGCCGCGACATTGGCCAGGATCATGAATTCCTCGATCAGCCGGTGCGCCGCCAGCCGGTCCGGCACGATGACGCGATCGACCGAGCCATCGGGCTTCAGGATCAGCTTGCGCTCGGGCAGGTCGAGTTCGAGCGGCTGGCGCTGGTCGCGAGCGCGCGCCGCGATTCCATAGGCCGCCCAGAGCGGCATCAGCACGCTTTCGCGGATCGGCGCGGTCTTCTCGTCGGTCTGCCCGTCGATCGCGGCTTGAGCCTGCTGGTAGGAGAGCTTCGCCGCCGAGCGCATCAGCACCCGGTGGAAGGAATGGCTCTTCTTTGAGCCGTCGGCCTTGAGCACGAGCCGGACGGCGAGCGCCGGCCGGTCCTCGTGCTCACGCAGCGAACAAAGGTCGTTGGAGATCCGCTCCGGCAGCATCGGGACGACGCGGTCGGGGAAATAGACCGAGTTGCCGCGCTCCAGCGCCTCGCGGTCGAGCGCGGAGCGTGGCGTGACATAGGCCGCGACATCGGCGATGGCGACGGTGACGACGAAGCCGCCGGGGTTGTCAGGGCTGTCGTCCGGCACGGCATGAACCGCGTCGTCATGGTCCTTGGCGTCGGCGGGGTCGATGGTGACGAGCGGCAGCTCGCGCCAGTCCTCGCGGCCCTTGAGCGTGGCAAGCGGGGCGTTCGCGGCTTCCTGGAGGGCGGCGGGCGGAAACTCGTGGGGAATGCCATGCGCGTGGATCGCGATCAGGCTGACCGCGCGCTCCGACTTGATCGAGCCCAGCCGCTCGCGCACCTGCGCCTCGGGCGGGCCGAAGCGGCTTTCACGGCGCAACGAGACCGAGACCAGGTCGCCATCCTGCGCATCGCCGGTGCGGCCCTTCGGGATGATCGCCTCGCGCCCCTGCGCCTTCTTGTCGATCGGCACCAGCCGGCCGGAACCGTCGGGCAGGGCGCGGAAGATGCCGAGCACGGCAGCCTTCGCCTTGCCCATCACCTTGAGCACGCGGCCGGAATAGGCGAAGCTCTCGACGCCGCGCAAACGCGTCAGCTTGAGGATGACCTGATCGCCGACGCCGGGCGCAGGCGCGGCCGATTTGTCCTTGCGCCGTCCCTCGCGAGTGCGCTCGATCAGGATCTGGGGCGGGGCGCCATCCTCGGCTTCGTTCCATTCGAGCGGCTGGGCGACGAGATCGCCCTCGCGGTCGCGGCGCTTGATCTCGGAGAGCAGCACGGGCGGCAGCGCGCCGCGCGGATGTACCGGGCGCTCTTTGCCGTCGCCGCCGATCTCGCCTTCCTCGGCGAGCTCCTTGAGCAGGCGCTTCAGCCAGATCTTCCCGCCGCCATCGAGCCCAAAAGCTTTCGCGATCTCGCGCCGGCCGACCTCTCGGCCAGCTGCGCGCTCCTCCTCGATGAAGTCGAGAATGGCTTCGCGGCTCGGATCAGGAACGGACACGGCCGGTACTCGGAACGTTGGATCGGGAAAAGCGTGACACGCCGCCTGTCTGCCACGGCTTGCGGCCGGACGCTAGATCACCATGCGCGCGCCGGGCGCAAAGCGGCGATCTATCTCTTTGTTCGCGCATCGGATTTCTCCGCAGACCGCGATCCACCTTTCGGCCCGATGCGCAGCGTCGCGGCTTCGAAAGTAAGAAGGGCTGCCCTGTCGGGCAGCCCTTCCATTGCCGAACCGCGATCCGGCGAACCGGATCTGAAGGTGCGAAAACTCACGCGGAATAGATACCCCAGCAAGAAGAGGTCCAGGTCCGCCCGCCTTGCACCAGCGGTTGATGACAATGAGACACTGGATCACCTCCTTTCAGTTGTTACCGACAAGAACGAGGCTAAGGCGATTCTTGGGGGTTCGTAAATGGCAAAAAATGCGCGCACCGAGCCCGACGAAAGTCGCGCTTCGGGCCGCAAAAGCCGATGCTCGCTCTGACGATGCACAGAAATGAGGCAGGCAAGTCTGCGCAAAAGGCAGATGCGGCAGGGCGTTATCCGTGCAGCTTCAGCCCCTTGGTGATCTTGTCGATCTCCTTGCGATCGGCATGGAGCCCGAGACCGACGAGGTCGAGCGCATCGGTTGCGACCGCCGCGACGGCCGCACGGTTGTCGATGTCGTTTCCGGTCGCGAACAGTTCCCTGGTATAGAGATGCGGCCTGACGCCACGCTGCTGCGCCCGCTGGAGCACATGCGTCAGCTCTGCGGCGCTCGCCGCGAAGATCAGCACGGGTTGGCGGATAAGCGGCCCGTAGAAGCGGCCGGAGGCATCCTGATAAGGCTCGCCCGCAAGTTCCGCGGCTGCTCCGACGAGCCCGCCGGCGAGGAAGCTGGCGACATTGAGTTTTTGCCAGGTTGCGAGATCATCGCGAACCACGATGGCGATTTTGGTATCGTAACGCATGGGTTCATCGCTAACCGAGGCTGGCAAGGCCCGTCTTGAACGATCGTGCGGACCCGAGCGTGACTGGGTTCGCCTGGGCACCGGCGCTGCCGGCATCGAGCGCATGGAAGCGTTCTTCCGCGGCTATGCCTACGACCCGCACCGCCACGACACTTATGCCTTCGGGCTGACGCTGTCCGGCGTGCAATCCTTCGATTATCGCGGCGCAAGGCGCGACAGCCTCGGTGGCCACGCCATCGTCCTGCACCCGGACGAGGTCCATAACGGCCGCTCCGGCATCGAGAGCGGCTTCCGCTACCGCATGCTTTATGTCGAACCGCGCCTGATCCAGCAGGCGCTGGGCGAGGGCGGCCGCGCCTTGCCCTTCATATCCACAGCCGTTTCTCAGGAACCGCGCCTCGTTGCGGTGATCGCCCGTGCGCTAGGCGAGCTCGGGCAGCCGCTCGATCCGCTGGCGGCCGACGATATGGTCGAGCGGCTCGCGCAGGCCCTGCTCGCGCTCGACCCCTCCGCCGGAAACGCGCGGTCCTCCCGGATCGACGCCACGGCATTGGAGCGGGCGCGCGACTATCTCGATGCCCATGCGACGGAGGCCGTCGATTCCAGGCGGCTGGAGGCGATGACCGGGCTCGATCGCTTTGCACTGGCGCGCCAGTTCCGCGCTGCCTTCGGCACGAGCCCCTATAACTACCTCGTGATGCGACGCCTCGACCGCGCCCGCCGGATACTGGCGCAGGATATGCCCCTTGCCGAGGCGGCTTTCGCCTGCGGCTTTGCCGATCAGAGCCATCTCACCCGCCAGTTCCGGCGCGCCTATGGCGTCACGCCAGGGCGATGGCGGGCTCTGCAACGGCAAATCCGGGGCTGAGACCTGCGTCGCATTGGCTTGCCCCGCCCGCCGCCTCCATGCTTGAAGCAGCAGAAGCCGGCTTTGCGGAGTGTCTGACATGCAGCTTGGAGTGATCGGCCTCGGCCGGATGGGTGGCAATATCGTGCGCCGGCTGATGCGGGCCGGCCATGAATGCGTGGTCTATGACCGTGATCCCAAGCCGGGCCAGGCGCTCGCCGCCGATGGCGCGACGCTCGCCAGCGATCTCAAGGACATGGTCGCCAAGCTGACGGCGCCGCGCGCGATCTGGGTGATGCTGCCGGCCGGCAAGATCACGGAGGCGACGCTCGCCGAGCTCGCCGGCCTCGTCGCGTCAGGCGATACGCTGATCGACGGCGGCAACGCCTTCTGGAAGGACGATGTCCGCCGCGGCAAGGAACTGGCGGCCAGGGGCATCCACTACATGGATATCGGCACCTCCGGCGGCGTCCACGGACTCGACCGGGGCTATTGCCTGATGATCGGTGGCGACAAGGAAGCCTTCGATCGGCTGGAGCCGATCTTCGCGACGCTGGCGCCCGGGAAGGGCGAAATCGAACCGACCAAGCATCGCGAGGGCCGCAACCCGACCAGCGAGCAGGGCTATCTCCATTGCGGCCCGACCGGCGCCGGCCATTTCGTCAAGATGATCCATAACGGCATCGAGTACGGCATGATGCAGGCCTTTGCGGAAGGCTTCGACCTGCTGCGCAACGCCTCGGCCAAGGAAGGCCTGCCGGCGGAATACGGCTTCGATTTCGATGCGGCCGAGATCGCCGAGGTCTGGCGCCGCGGCTCGGTCGTCACCTCCTGGCTGCTCGACCTTACGGCGGAGGCACTCGCCGCGGACGAGGAGCTCTCCTCCTATACCGGCAACGTCTCGGATTCCGGCGAGGGCCGCTGGACGGTCGACGCTGCCGTCGAGACCGCGACCCCGGCCGAGGTGCTGACCTCGGCTCTGTTCGCGCGGTTCCGCTCGCGCGTCGAGCACACCTTCGGCGAGAAGATCCTCTCGGCGATGCGCGCCGGCTTCGGCGGCCATGTCGAACCGAAGCCCGGCGTGGCGATGCCGACGGGTCCGGTCGCGGTGGGGGCGGCTCCGATTCCCGTCTCCCCTGCCGACAAGCAGGACTGAGCCTTGAGCATCGTCGATAAAGCGCGGGAAAAGCCCGCCGTCATCGTCGTCATGGGCGTCGCGAGTTCGGGCAAGACCTCGCTCGGCGAACGGTTGGCGGAGCGCCTCGGCTGGCCGTTCCGCGACGCCGATTCCTTCCACCCGCCCGAGAACGTCGCCAAGATGGCAGGCGGCACGCCGCTAAACGACGACGACCGCAAGCCCTGGCTCGCGGCCATCGCCGCCTGGATCGACGATCTCAGGGCCAAGGGCGAGCATGGCATCGTCACCTGCTCGGCGCTGAAGAAGGCCTATCGCGACGTCATCGTCGGCGGCCGGCCGGATGTGCGCCTGGTCTATCTTAAGGGCTCGCGCGAACTGATCGGACGCCGTATGGCCGCCCGCCAGCACCATTTCATGCCACCGGCCCTGCTCGACAGCCAGTTCGCCGCGCTGGAGGAGCCTGGCGCCGACGAGAACCCGCTGGTCGTATCGGTCGAGGACAGCAAGGACGCGATCGTGCAGGACGTGGTCGAGCGGCTGGGGCTGTAAGCGGCCGGGTGGTCATCACCGCCGTCATGCTCGGGCTTGACCCGAGCATCTCGGAAACCAGTGCCTTCTCGTCCTGAGATTCTCGGGTCTCCGCCCGAGAATGACGCCTTCGCCTTCACGTCACCTCGAACCAGCTCCACAGCCCGAGGTCGAAGCGCTCCAGCACCGTCGACGAGATCAGCCAGCGGCCGGGATTGTCCGCGATGAAGGCGATGTGCAGCTTCTTGCGCTCGGGGATCTGCACGGTGTCGAGGAAATAGCTCTCCCAGCCGTCGTCGAGCGGATGCAGCAGCCGGAAGCTATGGCCGTGAACATGGAACGGCTGCACGAAGGCGGTGCGGTTGTCGATCGCCATCACGATCGGTGTGCCGCGCTTGACGCTGAACAGGGGCTTGCCATCGAACGAGCCCGTGCCGCCGTTGACCCGCCAGGGGCGGGCGAGGTCGAGCCCGGTGAAATCGAGCTTCTGGTCTTCGGTCAGCTTGGCGCCGCCCTCGATGACGAGTTCGGGCCGGAGCGCATCCTGCATGCGCACGCCGAGCGGCAGGGCAGGGTTGAGCTTCAGGGCCGGCGCGGCGGCAGGCGGCACCTGGGGTTCGCCGGCCGTCACGATCCTGACCAGTGGCAGCCCGCCGCCGATCAGCGCGCTGACATTCACCGCTGCGCCGACCTCGATCGGCAGGTCGAGGATGACGTCGTAGCGCGTGCCAGGCGCGAAGGGCAGTTGCGAGCGCACCGGCGCAAAACTCTCGGTCGGCTGGCTGTCGACCGCGATCACGGTCGCCTTTCCGCCGTCGAAGCGCAGCCGCATGATCCGTGCGTTGCAGGCATTGGCGAGCCTGAGGCGGATGCGCGCGCCGGGCCGGGCCGCGATCGGCTGCGGCGGCGAGCGGCCATTGACGGTGAGCCAGCTCCCGAGCCGGCCGGCCGAAGCCGAGGCGTTGCCTTGCGGCACGAAGGGCTGGAGCGCCTGATCGTCGCCGATGAGCCAGTCGGTAATGAGGATCGGCAGATCGAGATCGACCGGAGGCGGCTCCTTCTCAGTGACGATGAGCAGCCCGCTCAGGCCTCGCCCGGCAGGCTCGGACGAACTGCCCACACGCAACGGACGATAAAGCAGCGTGCCGGAATCCGGCGGCGAGATCCGGAACTCGCCGGTTTCTCCGGGGGCGATCGGAGGCCGCGCGAACGAGGCGGCGCCATCCCGCTCGGCCTCGCCGCGCAGGCCGTACCAGTGCAGGTCGAGCGGCGCCGTCGTCTTGTTCTCCAGCTTCAGAACCAGCGTCTCGCCCTGCTTGATTCGCAAGGGCGGGGCCGGCGTCGCGCCGTCGAAGGACCAGATCTCCGTATCGACCGGGGGCGATGGCCGCAGCCTCGCCTTCACCGGCGCTGCGACGAGTGTCTGCCGCAGCGGCTCGCCGGCCGGCTTGGCAGCCGGAGCCGGCACTTGCGCGGAACCGGCCTGCGGAATCGCGAAGCCAGTGCCGGCGAGCCCCGCAAGCCATTGGCGACGCGTGAGTGGGAGCGGGGAGGAGGCGGGCGGCTTCGTCATGCCATACCGCATAATCCGGGCAGCCCGCTCTGGCGAGAGCCGGTTCCGGCTCAATTGCGAAATGCCCGCTGGAAGGCCAGTTTTGCAGAACCGTCATTTTTTTGCTGCATGGCCCGGCCGAAATGCGTATAGGCCTGCGGCTTGACGATGGCCGCGCTGCGTTTTTCGCGCGTCAGCGCTATCGGCCGGCGGGCGTGGCGGAATTGGTAGACGCACTGGTTTTAGGTACCAGCGGCGAAAGTCGTGGGGGTTCGAGTCCCTCCGCCCGCACCATCGGTTCAAGATCGTCGCGCGCCCGTCAGGGTGCGAAAACGATGATCGATAGTTTGTTATGGCGTCGGATTCATCCGAGAAGTGGGATCCACTTTTCGGTCCGATGCGAAGAGTTTTTCGCGAGCGCGGCGGCGGTCGAACCGACGCCGCGCTTTGGACATCGAGACGTAAACGAGCTGTTGGCGGTACAAAAATGAACGTGACCGAAACCCTGTCCCAGGGCCTCAAGCGCGAATTCCAGGTGGTGCTGAACGCCGCCGACCTGAAGACCAGGCTCGATGGCGGCCTCCAGGATCTCCAGGGCAAGGCCAAGATCAACGGCTTCCGCCCGGGCAAGGTGCCGGTCGCGCATCTGCGCCGGCTCTATGGCCGCTCGGTCATGTCCGATGTGCTGCAGAACGCCGTCAACGAGGCCAACCAGAAGATCGTCGCCGACAACAACCTGAAGCTCGCCTTCGAGCCGCAGATCCGCTTCCCCGAGAACAAGGAAGAGATCGAGGCCGCGATGGAGGCCAAGGGCGATCTCGCCTTTACCGTCGCGCTCGAAGTGCTCCCGAAGATCGAGCTCGCCGATCTTTCGGACGTCGCGCTTGTGAAGCCGGTCGCCGAGGTTCCGGACGCCGACGTCGACGCCGCGCTGCTGCGCATGGCCTCCGGCAACCGCAACTACACCTCGAAGGGCGAGAAGGCCAAGGCGGAGAAGGGCGACCGCCTGATCATCTCGTTCGTCGGCACGCTCGACGGCGAGAAGTTCGACGGCGGCACGGGCGAGGGCATCCCGCTCGATCTCGGCGCCGGCCAGTTCATCCCCGGCTTCGAGGAGCAGCTCGAGGGCGCCAAGACCGGCGAGAAGCGGACCGTCAAGGTGACCTTCCCCGAGAACTACGCGGCCGAGAACCTCGCTGGCAAGCCGGCCGAGTTCGAGGTCACCGTGACCGATGTCCAGGGTCCCGACGCCATCAAGATCGACGACGAGCTCGCCAAGGGCTTTGGCATGGAGTCGCTCGACAAGCTCAAGGAAGCGGTGAGCGAGCAGATCGGCCGGGACTTCACCGCCCAGTCGCGCCGCAAGCTCAAGAAGGGCCTGCTCGACGCGCTCGACGGCAAATACGCCTTCGAACTGCCCCCGACCCTGGTCGAGCAGGAGTTCGCCAGCGTCTGGAGCCAGGTCGAGGCCGACATGAAGCAGGCCAACAAGACCTTCGCCGACGAGGACACCACCGAGGACGCCGCCCGCGCCGACTACCGCAAGATCGCCGAGCGCCGCGTGCGCCTGGGCCTCGTGCTGGCCGAGATCGGCGAGCAGGCCAAGGTCCAGATCTCGGATGACGAGGTCACCCAGGCTCTGATCGAGCGCGCCCGCCAGTTCCCCGGCCAGGAGAAGCAGGTCTGGGAGTTCTATCGCAACAACCCGCAGGCTCTCGCCGAGATCCGCGCCCCGATCTTCGAGGAGAAGGTCGTCGACCATCTGCTGGGCCAGGTGAAGGTCGAGGACCAGACGGTTTCGCGCGAGGCGCTCTACGCCGACGACGACGACGCCGAGGAAGCCTCCGAGGCCAAGCCGAAGAAGGCCGCTGCCAAGAAGACGAAGAAGGCCGAAGCCAACACGGACGACGCCTCTGCCTGATGGCAACCAGGACGCTGGAGCGCCGCTATTGTCCAACGGGACGCATGGCGATCCGGTCTCTCGGCAACCTTAACGACAGCATTCGCGCCGCCGGCCTTCGAGACCGGCGGCGCTTCCCTTTTCAGCCGCGATTGCCGTGCTTAAGTGAGTGTCTTCCTAGACGCCGCTGATTCGACATATCGCTGGGTTCCCCAGCGCTCCACTTCAAGGACAGCTTCATGCTTCGCGATCCGCTCGAGACCTACAACAATCTCGTCCCGATGGTGGTCGAGCAGTCGAGCCGCGGCGAACGCGCCTTCGACATCTATTCGCGCCTGCTGCGCGAGCGCATCATCTTCCTGACCGGGCCGGTCGAGGATTACTCGGCGTCGCTGATCGTGGCGCAGCTCCTCTTCCTGGAGGCCGAGAACCCCAAGAAGGAAATCTCCTTCTACATCAACTCGCCCGGTGGCGTGGTCACCTCCGGCCTGTCGATCTACGACACGATGCAGCTCATCCGCTGCCCGGTGACCACTGTCTGCATCGGCCAGGCCGCCTCGATGGGCTCGCTCCTGCTCACGGCCGGTGCCAAGGACATGCGCTTCGCCCTGCCGAACGCCCGCATCATGGTTCATCAGCCCTCCGGCGGCTATCAGGGTCAGGTCACGGACATCCTGATCCACGCCCGGGAGGTCGAGAGCCTGAAGAAGCGGCTGAACGAGATTTACGTGAAGCACACCGGGCGCCCGTACGAGGACATCGTCGCCGCGCTCGAGCGCGATAATTTCATGACCGCCGAGCAGGCCAGGGATTTCGGCCTGATCGACAAGGTCATGGAGCGCCGCGCCGAGGCCGAGGCCTGATTGCGGCGCTCGCGATCCTGTGGGTTGGTCCGGCTCGCTGGACCCCCCATATTGCAATGAGGAACGGCCCTGTGTTTGCATGGGGCCGGGGGTGAGCGGACGAGCGCTCCATTCTGATCCGGCTTGGGCCGGCCCTGCGTATCGAATGTACCGGAACGGGCCGTTAACCTAATCATCGTGATCTGAGCGCTTAGATATGACGGAGAGACGACGGCTGCACCCGCCTCGAACGGTGCGGCTCCCGGCTCCCGAACTGGAGATGGACGGATGGCTAACAAGCCCGGCGGCGACTCGAAGAGCACGCTTTACTGCTCTTTCTGCGGCAAGAGCCAACACGAGGTGCGCAAGCTCATCGCGGGCCCGACCGTGTTCATCTGCGATGAATGCGTCGAGCTCTGCATGGACATCATCCGCGAGGAATCGAAATCCGCGCTGGTGAAGTCGAAGGACGGCGTGCCGACTCCCAAGGAGATCCGCAAGGTCCTCGACGACTACGTCATCGGCCAGGAGCACGCCAAGAAAGTGCTCTCGGTGGCGGTGCACAACCACTACAAGCGCCTCTCGCACGCGACGAAGCAGAACGATGTCGAGCTCGCGAAGTCGAACATCCTGCTGATCGGGCCGACCGGCTCGGGCAAGACGCTGCTCGCGCAGACGCTCGCCCGCATCCTCGACGTGCCCTTCACGATGGCGGATGCGACGACGCTGACCGAGGCCGGCTATGTCGGCGAGGACGTCGAGAACATCATCCTCAAGCTGCTCCAGGCCTCCGATTACAATGTCGAGCGGGCGCAGCGCGGCATCGTCTATATCGACGAGATCGACAAGATCAGCCGCAAGTCTGACAACCCTTCGATCACCCGCGACGTCTCGGGCGAGGGCGTCCAGCAGGCGCTGCTCAAGATCATGGAAGGCACCGTCGCCTCCGTGCCGCCGCAGGGCGGGCGCAAGCATCCGCAGCAGGAGTTCCTGCAGGTCGACACCACCAATATCCTCTTCATCTGCGGCGGCGCCTTCGCCGGTCTCGACAAGATCATCTCGAGCCGCGGCCAGGGCACCTCGATCGGTTTCGGCGCCAAGGTCGAAGCTCCCGACGAGCGTCGCATCGGTCAGATTTTCCGCCAGGTTGAGCCCGAGGATCTCCTGAAGTTCGGCCTCATCCCGGAATTCGTCGGCCGTCTGCCCGTTCTGGCGACGCTGGAGGATCTTGACGAGCCGGCGCTGAAGACCATCCTGACCGAGCCGAAGAACGCTTTGGTCAAGCAGTATCAGCGCCTGTTCGAGATGGAGGACACCCAGCTCACCTTCACGGACGAGGCGGTCAGCCTGATCGCCCGCAAGGCGATCGAGCGGAAGACCGGCGCTCGCGGCCTGCGCTCGATCATGGAGGGCATCCTGCTCGAGACCATGTACGAACTGCCCGGCCTTGAAGGCGTCGAGCAGGTCGTGATCGGCCCCGAGGCCGTCGAGAACAAGGCCCGCCCGCTCTTCATCTACGCGGAGCGCGAGGACGAGACCAAGACGGCCTCGGCCTCCTGATCTCTCACCGCTTGCGACAACAGGACGCGCGCCCTTTGGCGCGCGTTTTGCGTTCGGCTCCTCTGGTCATGACGGGCGTCGTTCTCGGGCTTGACCCGAGAATTACTGGATAGAGCGGCGCCGGGCGCCCCTTCGGCAGGAGATGCCCGGGTCACGACTGGTCATGACGCCGGATCGACGGCCGGTAGGGCTGTTCGCCACGCAAGCCTGTGGTGCATGAGCCGGATACCTCGCTTGAAAGCCGGCGAGGAAGTCTCCACTTTAGGTGCACTTGCGAGAGTCGCATGCCTAATAGGGTGCGATGCGCGAGGGCGGAGAGGCGAATGGTCGCCTAGGCCGCACACGTCCGATCGTTCCGCCCATCTTGGGGGTCCGCCGGGCGCAACTGCAAAGGAACTGCCATGACTGGCTCGACGCCCCGCGCTCCTTTCGTCACAGGCGAGACCGGCACCTACCCGGTTCTGCCTTTGCGCGACATCGTCGTTTTCCCCCACATGATCGTCCCGCTCTTCGTCGGCCGCGAGAAGTCCATCCGCGCGCTCGAGGAAGTGGTGAAGACGGACGGGCTCATCCTGCTGGCGACCCAGAAGAACGCCGGCGACGATGACCCCCAGCCCAACGAGATCTACGAGATCGGCACGCTCGCCCGCGTGCTGCAGCTCCTGAAGCTGCCCGACTCAACCGTGAAGGTGCTGGTCGAAGGCGTCGGCCGGGCCAAGGCCTTGTCCTATGCGGCGAGCGAATCCTTCTACGAGGCTGAGGCCACGGGCCTTGCCGAAGAAGAAGGCAAGAAGGTCGAGGTCGAGGCGCTCGCCCGTTCGGTCGTCAGCGAGTTCGAGAGCTATGTGAAGCTGAACAAGAAGATCTCGGGCGAGATCGTCGCTGCGGTCACGCAGATCGACGAGCCGACCAAGCTCGCCGATACCGTCGCCTCGCATCTCGCGGTCAAGATCGCCGATCGCCAGGGCGTGCTGGAGATCACCAACGTCGCGCATCGCCTGGAGAAGGTGCTCTCGCTGATGGAAAGCGAGATGTCCGTGCTGCAGGTCGAGAAGCGCATCCGCTCGCGCGTCAAGCGCCAGATGGAGAAGACCCAGCGCGAGTACTATCTCAACGAGCAGATGAAGGCGATCCAGAAGGAGCTGGGCGACGGCGATGAAGGCCGTGACGAGCTGGCCGAGCTGGAGGAGCGCATCGCCCAGACCAAGCTCACGAAGGAAGCCCGCGACAAGGCGACGGCCGAGCTGAAGAAGCTGCGCCAGATGTCGCCGATGTCCGCGGAAGCGACCGTCGTGCGCAACTATCTGGACTGGATGCTCGGCATCCCCTGGAACAAGAAGTCCAAGATCAAGAAGGACCTCAGCGCCGCCCAGTTGGTGCTCGACGACGATCATTTCGGCCTCGACAAGGTCAAGGACCGCATCGTCGAATACCTCGCCGTGCAGCAGCGCGCCAACAAGCTCGCCGGTCCGATCCTGTGCCTCGTCGGCCCTCCCGGCGTGGGCAAGACCTCGCTCGGCAAGTCGATCGCCAAGGCGACAGGCCGCGAGTTCGTGCGCATGTCGCTCGGCGGCGTGCGTGACGAGGCCGAGATCCGCGGTCACCGCCGCACCTATATCGGCTCGATGCCCGGCAAGATCATCCAGTCGATGAAGAAGGCCAAGACCTCCAATCCGCTCATCCTGCTCGACGAGATCGACAAGATGGGCCAGGACTTCCGCGGCGATCCCTCGGCGGCCCTGCTGGAGGTGCTCGATCCCGAGCAGAACTCGACCTTCAACGACCATTACCTCGAGGTCGATTACGACCTGTCGAACGTGATGTTCGTGACCACGGCCAACACGCTGAACATTCCGCCGGCCCTGCTGGACCGGATGGAGGTGATCCGCATCGCCGGCTACACCGAGGAAGAGAAGACGGAGATCGCCCGCAAGCACCTGATCGCGAATGCGATCAAGAAGCACGGGCTCGACGGCAAGGAGTGGTCGATCACCGACGACGCCCTGCAGTCCCTGGTGCGGCGTTACACCCGCGAAGCCGGCGTCCGCAATCTCGAGCGCGAGATCTCCAACACGGTCCGCAAGGGCGTGAAGGACATCGTGCTCGGCAAGAAGGCCAAGGTGGTCGTCGACGAGCCGCTGCTCGAGGAGTATCTCGGCCCGCCGCGCTATCGCTACGGCATGGCGGAGACGGAGAATCAGGTCGGTGTCGTCACCGGCCTGGCCTGGACCGAGGTCGGCGGCGAACTGCTGACGATCGAAGGCGTCATGGTGCCCGGCAAGGGCCGCATGACCGTCACCGGCAACCTCAAGGACGTGATGAAGGAATCGATCTCGGCGGCGGCGTCCTATGTCCGCTCCCGGGCCCTCGATTTCGGCATCGAGCCGCCGCTCTTCGATCGGCGTGACATCCACGTCCACGTTCCCGAGGGTGCGACCCCGAAGGACGGCCCGTCGGCCGGCATCGCGATGGCGACAACCATCGTCTCGATCCTGACCGGCATCCCGACCAACCGGGACGTCGCCATGACCGGCGAAGTCACGTTGCGGGGCAGGGTGCTGCCGATCGGTGGTCTGAAGGAGAAGCTCCTGGCGGCTCTGCGCGGCGGCATCAAGAAGGTGCTGATTCCCGAGGAGAACGCCAAGGACCTGATCGACCTGCCGAAGTCGGTGAAGGACGGCATGGAGATCATCCCGGTCGCGCGCATGGAGCAGGTGCTCCAGCACGCGCTGACCCGCCAGCCGGTTCCGATCGTCTGGGAAGAGGATCTCAAGGCCGTGCCGCCCAAGAGCGCGGACGACGAGGCCGCCGGTCTCGTCGCCCACTGATCTCCGCTCGCGGAGGAATGAACCGCCGGCGCGCGAGCGCCGGCGGTTTCGTTTGAGGGGTCATTGCCCCAAGGCATGCGCGGGACCATCTTGAGCCTGCGCCGCCACCGGCGGAGCATCTCAGAAGACCATGAAGCTCAGACGCGTTCCCAGGTGCAGATCGAAGCCGGACCGCTGGGCGGCATTCGATAGCCTGCCGCCGCCCGTGCGGCGTGCGCTGGCGTTTGCGGATCATTCGCTGGACCCGCTCAAGCTGGTAGGTGCGGCCGATGCAGGCGAAGCGATTCGCCGGATTGCCCGGCTCGATGCAGCGGCCAGACGGCGCGCGGACCGCATCGGCTAGAGCATCGGCCCGAAAAGCGGCACACGGCTTTTGGGAAAAAGCCGATGCAAAATCAAAGCGCTACCGTATCGGGCTGAATACGATATTCAGTCCGATACGGTAGCGCCGATCAATCCATAACGACTGTCGATTTGATCTGGTGGGCGGTGACGGGCTCGAACCGCCGACCCTCTCCGTGTAAAGGAGACGCTCTACCAACTGAGCTAACCGCCCTCGCGGTCGCGTTTAAGGCCTTGGCCGCCGCATCGCAAGCGCTGTCGTGACGCGCGAACGCGTTCCGGCGGCCGAATTCCGCCATCTTCATCGTCACCCTGCCGCTGGCATGAACACGCGCTCTCTGATCCGCCCTTGTCCCGTCCGGAGCCATGCGGCTGTTGCCGGTTGTCTCTCGCTCGTCCTTGCTGCGGGGCCGGCTCCGGCCCAGTCGCTGTTGCCCGATTCCTTCTTCGTCGACCGCCCGGCTTTCTCGCAGCCGGAGCAGCCCGGCAAGCCGGCGAGTTGCGAGACCATCGCGGCGCAGCTTCCCGACTCGGTGCCGCCCGATTCGCGCGTTGACATGGCGATCGCCGGAACGGTGAGCCTCATCCGGACGGATGGCGCGCTCTGGTATGTCGCGGTCTGCGCCGAGCCGGGCGTGCGGGTTCTCTGCGTGACCTATGGCGCCAATGATCTGAAACTCGGCGACAGGGCGGTCTTGCGTGGCGGATACAGCCGCCAGGACAAGCGTCATGTGATGCTCGATCCCTGCCTTGCATCGCCGGAAAACGGGGCCGGCGGAGGCGAGCCATAGGCGGGGTCGAGGATAATTTTCCCCAGATGCGAATTTGCCGGCGTCACTCGCTTGACACTTTCGGCCGGGGGCAATACTCACCACGTCGCTGGCGGCGAATGCCTCAGCTGCCCTGCGCGGGCGTAGCTCAGTTGGTTAGAGTGCCGGCCTGTCACGCCGGAGGTCGCGGGTTCGAGCCCCGTCGCCCGCGCCATTTAAATCAAGGGCTTAGGCCATTTGACCGGCTGGTCATTATCGTTTTTCCAGCGGCCCTCATTACAATTTTTCTCCCGGTTGGTCTTTCGGAGCGTCGGTTGACCCTGGCGACGGTGGGCATTCACGTCGCGGACGGTCGCGATATTCATCGGATGCTAGGTCTCCTGAAGCCGGGTCGACGCGGCCCGGATATTAGCCAGTTTGGTCAATATCCCATGAGCGCTCGCGCCCTCCGCTGTGGCCTCCACGGTGCCGGATCGCCGCTCCGCCAGGCCCGTTTGCAAAGCCGTACGACCTCGCCCTCCAACCAGACTGCTTGTCGCGGCGCCGCCGCAGAATGAGCGATGGCGAGCGAGGGGCGACTTCTCCCTGAGTGCACCCATGGCGGCCATGCGAACCCGTAGCGCTCGCCAGACCTCTATATAGCCGATGCCGCTCTGTTTTGGATGTCTTGGTCGCGCAGGGCCAGGCGGTAGCGGGCGCGACACGCTTTATCGGCGTCACGGACAGCGCTCGCTATCTGTCTTCCGGTGCTTGCCAGCCGGGCTAAACCCCGCTCTATCGTCACCCTGATGAGGACGCGGAACGGTGGGGCGATACTGTGACACAAGGCGACACGGCCCCCGCACCAGCGTCACTTGCGGCGCTGGGCTGGACGGATTTCTTCGCGGATCAATGCGAACCGGATGACGCCCGCCTCCAGCCTGCGCGCATCGACTCTGTGCACCGCGCCCGCATGAGCGCAATCACGCCCGATGGGCCGATCAGGCTCAAGCTGCCGGTGCATACCAATACAGGCGACTTCACGGTGGGTGACTGGGTTCTGATCGAGCCCGTCACACATCTGCTACGACGCCGGCTGGAGCGCGCGACGGTGTTGGCGCGGCGTACCGAGGGCAGCATGACGCCGCAGCTTGCCGGGGCCAATATCGACACGCTGTTCATCGTCACCTCCTGCAATGCTGATTTCAACGTCGCACGCCTGGAGCGCTATCTTGCGCTGGCCAATGAGAGCGGAGCCGAACCTGTCATCCTGCTGACCAAGGCTGATCTCGTGCCGGACGTGCAGCCCTATTTCGACCAGGCCGCCGCACTGCAGCGCGGGCTGTCTGTGGCAGTCGTCAACCCGCGCAGCTCTCACCCGGCGGCTGCGTTGGCGTCCTGGTGTGGCGAAGGCCGAACCCTCGCGCTGGTCGGTTCGTCCGGCGTCGGCAAATCGACGCTTGTGAACGCGCTTGCCGGCACCATCGAGGGCGAACCGCAGCAGACCGGCGACATCCGCGCCCACGACGCTAAGGGGCGCCACACCACGACGTCGCGCTCGCTGCATGCGATTGCCGGCGGCGGCTGGGTTATTGATACGCCGGGCATGCGCACGCTCCATGTCAGCGATGCGGCGAGTGGTCTCGAAACGCTGTTCGCCGAGATCACGGAGCTAAGCCCGCTCTGCCGCTTCCGCGACTGCACCCATGAGCACGAACCCGGCTGCGCGGTTCAGGGGGCCGTCGCCAAGGGCGTTATCGACCCTGAGCGGCTGGCACGCTGGCGCAAGCTCGATATGGAGAACAGGGCAAAGACGCCCGATGTGAAGCGGACGAGGGGGAAGGGGCGGTAGGCGGGACGCCTGGACCGGCCGAGCCCAAACCTCAGCCGCTCGCGCCCTTGGTTTTAGGTGCGGCTCAAGTCACGAACCTCGGCTGCCTCTCGGCGCGCGACCGAGCAGAAAGGTCGATCGCCTTGTGACAAAGATCCGGAAAATCAGGCCGACCGCGGTGGGTCGGCAGCAGCTAGTGGTTTGGTCGAGCGACCAACCAGATCCGGCATAAGATCGGCGCGTTTCCCGGCCTGCGCCTTGCTGCGGTGTCCCGGTTCTGGATGTTTGATTGACCGTGTTGGCCCGTCCAGGATGTCGCTGGGTGGCGGGACTACGGCGCCCCTTCCACCACCTCGTCGGTCCAGACCTTGAACCCGGTCAGAGTGTTCGGCCCGAACGTCGTGGCGATGGCGACATCGGCGGCGTCACGGCCGCGCGCGATCAGCACGCGGCCAATGCGCGGCACGTTGTTGCGCGGATCGAACATCTGCCAGCCGCCTTCGAGATACGCTTCGAAGGACGCCGCGAAATCGCCCGGCGGATAGGGCGGCTGCGTGCCGACATCGCCGAGATAGCACGTGCAGTAGCGTGCCGGGATGTTCATCGCCCGGCAGAAGGCGATGGCCAGATGAGCGTAGTCGCGGCAGACGCCGCGGCGTTCGCGGTAGGCGTCGGACGCTGAGCGTGTCACACTGGCGTCGTTGTAGTCGAAGGTGATGCGCTCGTTGACGAAATCGCAGATCGACTGAACACGTGGCGCACCCGGCTCAGTATGACCGAAGAGCTCCCAGGCGAGATCGAGCATGCGGTCGCTGTCGCAGAAGCGGCTCGCCAGCAGAAAGACGAGGCTCTCCTCCGGCAGCCGTTCGACCGGCACTTGGCCAGCATGGCGGTCGTGGCTTTCGGGCAGGCCGCTATCGGAGATGATCGCGTCGGCTGTGATCCGCATCAGCCCCCGTGGCGCCAGCAGCCGCGTGCACCAATTGCCGAAGCCGTCTCGATAGGCACTGACGGGGACAGAAGGCTCGACGCGGATATGGTCTGGTTGGGCTAGGTCCGATACCCGGCTGAAATGCACGTTCAGCATCAGGATAACGGGTGTCGGTTGCGGAAAATCGTAGTCGAGCTGGTAGCCAATCCTGAGTTTCACGCGATGCCTTCTGCGCGGAGACCGCGCGAACATGGGCGGGCCGATCGACCTGCCAGATCATCATGCATTTTGCCGGCCACGGCGATAGAGGCTGCTGTGCTGCATCGCATATGCAGGGGCCGGTCCAGCTGGATGCCCACCTCCAGGCGGCATGGCAATGTCAGGTCCTGGCGCGCTGCGAACGGCATCGACGCGCCTTTCGAGAACGTCGCGGGCCGATCTTCTCAGTGTTGACGCAGAACTTCTCTACCGGCGGGAAGAAGGCGCTATACGACATACCCTATTTGCCGTGACTGATTTCCAGTTTGGATTTTTGGATGATCGATTATATTTACGAACTCACGCTTTTGGTTGTCAGCGCCAGTCTCGCCAACGCGATTTCATCGATCTCGATCCCAAGGCCAGGCAGATCCGATAGCACGTAGCTGTCGCCCTCGATCAACGGACCCTGCCGGACGAACTGCGCTCGGAAGGGCGGATTATCGTTCTCGTAGGATTCCAAGATGACGAAATTGGTCAGCAGCGAGGCGAGGGTGACAGACGCGGCGATCGCTACGGGTCCGTGCGGATTATGCGGGACAACGCCGATATTGTAGGTTTCGGCAGCCTGGCCGATCTTGAGGGCCTCGCTCAGGCCTCCGACGCGGATGATCGAGGGCTGCACGAGCCCGACGGCCTGCCGTTCGATGATGTCGGCGAATTGCCTGCGCGAGTGCAGGCGCTCGCCGAAGGCGATGCGGGTCTGTGTGGCCGACGAAAGCCGCTGGAGCGCGTCCGCGCTCTGGAACTCGGTCGGCTCCTCGACGAAGACGAGGTTGCATTCGGCGACGCCGGTGCAGAATTGCGCCGCCGAAGCCCAGTCGAGCCGCCGCCAGAGATCGACCATCAATCCGATCGAGGGACCGACGGCCTCCCGAACCGCCTTGACCTGCGCGACCGCAGCGGCGACGTCATGCTGGCGGACGCGGTACTGGAGCTGGTCAGGCGTCCCGAAGGGATACCATTTCAGAGCGGTGGCACCGCGTGCGACCGCAGCTTGGGCCTTGCCGATTAGGTCGTTCGTGGACTCGTAACCGGCCCACCACTGGTTGACATAAACGTCGACACGATCGCGCACGGCGCCGCCAAGCAATTTGTGGACTGGGACCCCATAGGCCTTGCCGGTAATGTCCCACAGCGCCTGATCGATCGCCGCGAGCGCCGCCATGCTGCTGGCGCCTTCGCCCCAGTAGACCTTGTCCTTGAGCATTGCCCAGTGTTTTGCGACCTTAGTCGGGTCCTGCCCGGCAATGGCGCGAAAACCTTCCTCGATACCTGCCGCAACTGATGGCCAGCGGTGGTCGAGCGTCGCCTCGCCGAAGCCGACGACGCCTTTGTCGGTTTGAAGGGCCGCGAAAAGATAGTGCTTGTTCGCATTCGCGAGCACATGCAGCCTGAGATCTGCAATCTTCATGGCGCGTCTCCCTGCGGCTGGCCTTGCAGGCCTATTGGCCCGCTGCAGCTGTCACGATGATCTCGACAAGCACGTCCGGTGCACCCATTTCGCACTGCGCGGTCGCGCGCGTGGGAGCTGCGTTCGGCGCCGTCCAGGCATTCCAGATCTCGTTCATGCCTTCAAAATCGCGGGACAGGTCCTTGATCCAGATTTGGGCGGTCAGCACGCGGCTTTTGTCGGTGCCGGCTTTGACAAGGTACTGCTCGATCTTCGCGAGCGTCTGCCGGGTCTGGCCCTTGATGTCCTGGCTGCGGTCGTCGGCCGTCATGCCGCCGATATAGACGACGCCGTTGTAGACCACGGCACGGCTGCGGCGCGGATCGGTCTCGATGCGTGTGATGTCGCTCATGGTGAGTTTTCCCTCGATTGGTGAATGCGATGTCTGGTGGTGGAGCGTCCTGGCCTATCCGGCCAGCTCGCCGAGCGAGATGGGCTTCACGGGCGCCCTGATCCGGTAGTACCCGACGTCCTCCGGCGCGGTCCGGCGCGCGTCCGCGATGATCTCGGTCACGGTCAGGCCGCAGAAGCGTCCCTGGCACGGACCCATGCCGCAGCGGCCGAAAGCCTTGGTCTGGTTGGGACCCAGGCAGCCGAGCTCGACATAGCGGCGGATCTGGCCGGCGGTGACCTCTTCGCAGCGGCAGACCACGGTTTCGGCGTCGCGCGGGATCCGGTTCTCGTCGTTGGGGCGGTAGAGCGCGTCCAGAAAGGGACGGATCCGGTTGGCACGGACGAAAGCGTCGAGGAGGGCCTGGCGCCGTGGCGCGTCGACATCGCGGCCGAGACGTTCCGCGATCGCGATCGCGGCCAACCGGCCCTGGGCGGCCGAGGCCTTCGCGCCCACGATCGCGCGGCTGTCACCGGCGACGTAAATCGATGTGTCGCCGAGGCGACCGTCGGGATCGGTCTGCGGCAGCCAGCAGAGCTGATCTTTGTCCCAATGGTGCTTGGCGCCCATCGACCAGCTCAGCTGGGTATTCGGAACGACGCCTTGGTGAAGAAGCATCAGCGAGGTCGCAAGGCTCGTGGTTTTGCCGCGCGAGGTGAAGCGAATGCCCTCGACCTGCTGGTCGCCTTCGATTGCAAGACCGCTCGCGCCCGAATGAACGGGCACGCGGGCCTTCCTCAGCGCCGCCAGCAGCTTCAGACCCTTGGCGAGGTCGTGCCAGCCCCTCACGGCGCCCCATCCGTGCCGGATGGCCCGAAGGTAGCTCGATCGAGGGGTCGTATCGATTACCGCTGCGATCGTCGCGCCGGCGCGCAGATATTGCCAGGCCAGCAGATAAAGGAGCGGGCCGCAGCCGGCGAGCACGACCGGGCGGCCGGGCAGGGCGCCCGACCCCTTCAGCAGTATCTGGGCCGCGCCGGCCCCCATGACGCCGGGCAGCGTCCAGCCCGGGATCGGGAAGGGGCGCTCCATCGCGCCGCTGGCGAGAATGACCGCTCGGCCGACGATCTGGCGGGACCGGCCTTCGGCGACATAGTCGACCGCGCCGTCATTCGCGACGTTCCAGACCGTGGCTCCGCGCAGATGTTCGGTTCCGCTCGCGGCGAACTCGCATGCCAAGGTGCGGCCGGCAGCGTAATCCTCGCCAAGAAGGTCGATCCGATCGGCCGGAGCCGCTTCGATATTGCGGTAGATTTGGCCGCCGCCAGCCGCCTGCTCGTCGAGAAGGACGACGGACAGCCCCGAAGCGCGAGCCTCGCAGGCCGCGGCCATGCCGGCCGGACCGCAGCCGACGATGACGAGATCCGTCACGGACGCGCTCATGGCTCGTCTCCGAAACTGAGGTCGTCGAGATGGGCCGCGCCGATCTGGCGGCGCACGACCATGCCGTCGCTGACGGGGATGAGGCAGCTCTGTCTCGCCGGGACACCGTCGATCTCGACGAGGCATTCGAAGCAGACACCCATCATGCAATAGGGCGCCCGCGGAACCGCGCCGACGATGCTGGCGCGGAAATCGCGAACGCCACCGACGAGCAGGGCTGCGGCGACGGTGATCCCGGCCGGCACCTGAAGAACTGTGCCGTCGAAGGTGATGGAGACGAAGTCGCCGCCATCGCTCCGCGGGATCGAGAACATCGCGTCAGTGATCATGGGAAAAACTCGCGTTCGGATCGCTGAAGCGGTCGCCCTTGAAGGCCTCGAACCCGGCCGGGGCCTGCGAGAGCCCAGCCATCCAAGGTCCGATGGCGAAGCAATGGGCGGCGGCGAGGGTGACGCCGCTATGGCTGGTCGCGACGAACGCGCCGGGGCAGCTTTCCGATTCCTGATAGATCGGATAGCCGTCCGGCGTCAGCGGCCGCAGCGCGCCCCAGGCTCGGACCAGGCGGGCTCGCGACAAGGCGGGGAAGGTGTCGAGGGCTCGACGCGCGAGGGCCTCGATTTTTTCCGTCGTCGTGCCGTCGTCGAGCCCGACATCCTCGGAGGTCGAGCCGATTTGAACACTTCCCTCGCGCGTCTGCCGGCATTTGTTGGTGGGATAGTTCAGGAACGGCTTGAGCCGTTCGGTGATCAGGACTTGGCCGCGCGTCGACGAGATCGGTGCGTGCAGGCCAACCTGTGATGCGAGGTCGCTATTGCCGAGCCCTGCCGCCAGCACGATGCGATCGCTTGGCCAGCGCTGGCCGTCACGCGCCACTGCTTCGAATGTGCCGTTGGCGCGATCATGCTGAACGCTGGCGATGTCGACGCCGGAGATGATGTCGGCGCCGCGCTGCCGCAGTCCGGCATGGAGCCCGCGCAGCAGCATCAGCGGGTTGGCGTGACCGTCGAGTGGGCAGAAGCTGCCGCCCACCACCGCCGGGCCGATGCCGGGCAGATACTGCCTCAGTTCGGACGGGTCCATCATCTTGAAGGGAATGCCGCCGACCTCGCGATCGATCCTGGCGAGCAGATCTTCGCGCGCCTTGACATCGGCCTCTTTGAAACCGAGCCAGAAGCCGCCCGGCTGTTCCAGGCCGGCATCGACCCCGGTCGTCTGCAACAATTCGCCCTGCAGCTCGGGCCACAGTTTCAGCGCGTCGCGGCTCCAGGCCGCGTAGCGGGGCATACTGCCGCCCTTGCTGGATACCCAGACCAGCCCGAAATTACCGCGTGAGGCGCGGAATGCCGCGTCGCCCTGGTCGAGCAGGCGAACCCGGCTGCCGGCGCGGGCTGCGCCGTAGGCGATCGCGGCGCCGACGAGCCCGCCGCCCACCACGGTCAATGTCTGGTTGCTCATGTGCAACTCCGATCGAATGCGAGCCGTCCGTGGGTGCGACGCGCAGCACGCCGCCCGATCCCGAGCCGTCGCGCCGGCCGCGAGGCCTATTTTTTGCCGACGAGGACTTTGTCGAGACCGACGATCCGGTCGAGCAGGAGCATGAACGCCATGGTCCCCAGGATCAGGATGGTCGAGACCGATGTCGTAACCGGGTCGGTCAGCTGCGAGATGCGGTTGTAGAGGGCGACCGGGAGCGTGGTCGTGCCCGGTGTCGCCACGAAGATGGTCATCGTGACTTCGTCGAAGCTCTGGATGAAGGCCAGGACCCAACCGGCCGCGACGCCGGGCAGGATCAGCGGCAGCAGGATGCGCCGGAAGGCGACCGGCCGCGACGCGCCGAGCGAGCGGGCGGCGGATTCCGCATCGCGCTCGAGCCCGATGACCGCGGCGAGCGTGAGACGCAGCGAATAGGGAACGACGGTGATGGCGTGGACCAGAACCAGAGCGGTAAAGGAGCCCGTCCAGTCCATGATCGAGAAGAAGCGCAGGAAGGCGACGCCGAGCACGACATGCGGGATCATCAGCGGCGACATCAGGAATGCCATCAGCGCGTCGCGGCCAGGGAAGCGATGGCGGGCGATGGCGAGCGCTGCCGGCACGGCGACGAGGCAGGAGATCGTCGCGGCGCCGAGACCTAGCCAGAACGACAGCCAGAACGCGCTGATCAACTCTGGAGCGGCCAGGATTTCTCGATACCAGCGCAGCGAGGCACCGTCGAACGGCATGGAGAGATACTCCTTGTCCGACAGCGAGACCAGCATCACCACCACGAGCGGCGCAGCGATGAAGACCGTCACCAGCGTGTGGAAGAGCAGGGCCAGCGGGCCGTTCTTGCCGAGATCGCGGCCGATCATGCGAACACCTGCTTGAAGCGCCGCTCGACGAGGCGGTTGCATCCGATGATGATGAGGATGTTGGCGATCAGCAGCAGCACCGCGATCGCAGCCCCCAGCGGCCAGTTCAGCGAGTTGAAGAACTCGTCGTACAGCGTCGTCGCGACGACCTTGACCCTGCGGCCGCCGATGATCGCCGGTGTGGCGTACGCCGAGGCCGCGAGCGCGAAGACGATGATCGAGCCCGAGAGGATGCCTGGCATCAGCTGCGGCAGGATGATGCGGCGGAAAGCCGTGAACGGACTTGCGCCGAGCGAGCGGGCGGCGTGCTCGATCTGCCCGTCCAGCCGCTGCAGCGAACTCCAGACGGCGATGATCATGAACGGCAGGAAGACATGGGTCAGGACGATGATCACGCCGGTCATCGAGAACAGGAGCCGGATCGGCTCGTCGATGATCCCGAGCCCGCGCAAGGCCGAATTGACGAGGCCCTGGCTGCCCAGCAGCACCGACCAGCCCAGCGTGCGCACCACGACCGAGATCAGGAGTGGGCCGAGGATGACCACGAAGAAGACGCCGCGCCAGGTCGACTGCATCTTGGCCAGGATCAGCGTTTCGGGCACGCCGAGGACGATGCAGATCAGCGTAACGGCCAGCGCCATCCCGCCCGTGCGAAGGAAGATTTCTTGATAGTAGCCGTCGAAGAGGACGGCGGCATAATTGCCGAAGCCGAAAGTCTGCTGGATGCCGCGCATCCCGTCGAAGGCGTTGAACGACAGGATCGCGGTCAGCACCAGCGGGATTGCGAGGAGGGCGACGAACAGCGCCAGCGCCGGCAAAGACAGGAGCCAGGGCGTGCCGCGACCCTGCTGATAGGCTTGGTCAGTCATGGCTCGCCTCCGCATGGATCACGCGGAGATCATCGGCATGCCAGCCGATCCCGACCGTCTCGCCCTCCTGCGGGTGCACGGCACGCGCGTTCTGCGCCGTCACGCGAAGCTGTCCGATCTCGGTCTCGATCTCGTAGATCCAGGCGCCGCCAAGAAAGAGCCGCGTTGCGACACGGCCGGGGATCTGGCCCTGACCGGGCGGGGTGATCGCGAGCCGCTCGGGCCGGATGAAGACCGTGACTTCGGAGCCGGCATGGCCGGCCGGCAGCACCGTGCGGACGACGCTCGGGCCGACCCTGACCTCGGCCTCCTCGCCCTGCCGGGATTCGACCAGGCCTTCGACGGCGTTGGTGTGGCCGAGGAAGCGCGAAGCGAATTCCGAGGTCGGCCTGTCGTAGACCTCCTGCGGGGTGCCTAGCTGGGCGATGCCGCCATTCGTCATCACTGCGATGCGATCGCTCATCGTCATCGCCTCGACCTGGTCGTGGGTGACGAGGATGGCGGTGATGCCGAGATGGCGCTGGAGCGCGCGCAATTCGACATGCATCTCGCCGCGCAGCTTGGCGTCGAGATTGGACATGGGTTCGTCGAGCAGAAGCACGCGCGGGCGGATCGCCAGCGCCCGGGCGATCGCGACCCGCTGACGCTGGCCGCCTGACAGCGCGTTCGGATAACGCTCGCCCAGGCCCGACAGCCGAACCATGGCAAGGGCCTCCTCCACGCGCTTGCGAACGTCCATGCGGCCGACGCGGCGCATCTCCAGGCCGAAGCCGATATTCTGCGCCACCGTCATGTGCGGGAAGAGCGCGTAACTCTGGAAGACTACCCCCATATCGCGCTTCTCTGGCGCGATATTCGTCAGGTCCTGGCCGTCGACGACGATCCGGCCGGTGGTGGGCGGCACGAAGCCGGCCACCATCTGCAGGGTCGTCGTCTTGCCGCAGCCCGAAGGGCCGAGCAGCGACAGGAACTCGCCTTGCTTGACGTCCAGGTCCATGTCGCGAACGGCGTGGACCTGGCCATAGGTCTTGGACAGGGCTCGCAAGGACAAGCTGCTCATGAACGATGCCTCGGCTGGAGCGACTGGCGTGATCTATCTGCGCGTCGGGCCTATCGCTCGATCGTGCGGTTCCAGCGGTTGGTCCACTCGGAGCGCTTCGGATTGATCTCATTCCAATTGATCGTGATCATTTTGCCGATCCGATCCTCGCCGTAGGGCACCTGCTCGGCGAGCTTGGCGTCGAGTTTGGTCTGGCGGTTCGTCGGGCCGAGGCCCTCGGTCGCGAGCTTCTCCTGGACTTCGGGGGTAACCAGATACTGCAGCAGCGCCTGGGATGCGGCAGGCTGGCTGTTCTGAGCCACCGGGCAGGCGCCGAGCACGAGGGCGGGCGTGCCCTCCTTCGGATAGACGAATTCGATCGGGAAGCCGGTGTTCTTCATCGCGATGGTGCGGCTGGTGCCCCAGACGGCGATGTCGACATCATTGTTCTGGAACATCTCGGCGAGCTTGGCGGGCGAGGACGACCAACTCAGGACATTCGGCGCCAGCCCCTTCCGGATCGCCTCGAAGCCAGGATCGACATTGGTCTCGCTGCCGCCATTGATGCGCGAAAACATCGCGAGCGTATGTACCCCGTAGGTGCCCGAGAGCGACGAGGCCGTGACGCGGCCTTCCAGCTTCTTGTCGGTCAGATCATTCCACGAGGTCGGCGCCGGCCAGCCCTTCTTCTTGTAGCTCGCGGTGTTGTAGGCGATCCCCGTTGCGACCAGCCCGAGGCCAATGCCGCTCCCGCCGAATTGGGCGAATGGGTAGATGTCATTGTAGATCGGCGCGTCGGTCAGCTTGCCGCAATAGCCGAACTGGATCGCCTGATAGAGCGGGCCATCGTCGACGATGGCAACGTTGATCTCCTGCTTGCCGGCCTGGGCCTGAAGCTTCGCGACGATCTCGCTCGATATGCCGGCAACGTAGGTGATCTTGACGTTGTGCTTGGCCTCAAACGCCGGGAAGATCTGGCTTTGGAGCAGCTTCTGCGTGCTGCCGCCTGGGCCGGCGACATACATGGTCTGCTGAGCCAGCGCGGGCGAAGCGAAGGCCACTGTTCCGGCCAAAAGCAGATAGCGGACGTTGATCATAACCCCTCCAGAAGCTTTGTGAGCTTGAGTCATGACGGGTTCTCCTCCCGCGTCAGTGCCTCATGGCCAGAAAAGGGTAGGAGCCACTTGCTATTGGAGCAAATCAAAATAAGCCGGGGGTCTATGCGCCATTGATATAGGCTTTCACGAGCCAAAGGCCCTGCCGGCGGCCCGCTTATCGCGGTGACTTCGCGGTCCGTTTATGGGTTCGGACGGCTCATCAAGACGGCTTTTGCACGTTTTCGGCGGCAATGATGCTCGTCCGTTCCCGCTAGGGCGCAACCTTGTCCGGCGGTGTCGACAGGGCTGCTCGCTCCTCTTCCGTCACGGCCTTGAGCACTTCGACGAAGCTGGCGACCAGACGATTTTCGGGGCGACCCTTGGGATAGATGAGGCGGGCGTTATGCTTGATGGAGGGACGGAACGGACGCATCACGATGCCCATAGTGCGATAATCCTGGCCCGCGATCGGATTGACGATCGCCAGGCCAAGCCCCTGCGCCACCAGCGCACAGGTGATCGTGCTGAACGGCGTCTCCAGCGTGATGCGGCGCTCGATGCCGGCCTTGGCGAAAACCTCATCGACGGCCGAACGGCCATGGTCGTTCTGGGCGAAGGAGATGAAAGGCTCGTCCGCAAGATCGGCGGGACGCACGACAGCTTTGTTGGCCAGGCGGTGATCCGCAGGCATCAGACAGATACCGTCGATGCTGTACAGCTCCTCGCTCGCGAAGCCGTAGTTCTCGTAGATATGGGAGACGATGCCGACATCGCATGACAGCTCGTCCACCCATTGCGACACCGCAGCGGAATGTCCGGCGTGAATCGAAATGATGGTCTCGGGATAGATCTGCGTAAAGCGCTTGAGCGCGCGCGGGATCAGCCCATGCGCCAGCGTCTGGATCGAGGCGATCCGCAGAAGACCTCCGCTGAACCGACGAATCCGGTTGGCTGCCTCCTCCAGCCGCAGAAGCCCGTGGAAACTGCGCTGAACCTCGTTGAAAAAGGTCAGGCCGTCCGTTGTGGGAACCACCTTTCCCGGCATCCGCTCGAACAGCTGCAGGCCAATGGACTTTTCGAGCTGGGCGATCGAGCGGCTGACATTCGGCTGAGAGGTGTGGAGCATCCGCGCGGCGGCCGTGGTCGAGCCGGAGATGATCACCGCACGAAACGCTTCGACATGAGAAAACCGCACCGGAATCGACCCTCTACCCGTAAAGCAGCACAAGAAAGCCGCGCGCCGTCTAGCGTTGACGATCGCATTGGCAGACAGCTCGCGCAAATGGAGGCCGATGGTCTCGCCAAGCGCGAGCGGCGGATCGACGGGCCGGAAGGCGGGCGGATCCAGGTCGGCAGGGCAAGCTCGTGACGCGAGATGATCAATCTCTGCCCCACCAATCAACTCGGCCTCGCCGATCATCCCAATATCGAGGCCGCAGCGAAGGCGGAGCTGGACCGGTCGGGTTTCGGCATGGCCTCGATCCGCTTCATCTGCGGCACGCAGATTGTGCGCCGCGAACTTGAGCTGAGCATCGCGCACTCTCCAGCAAGGCCTGAACGTTCATCTGCTTGAGGCGTCGGGACAGACGCCCGGCTCACCTCGCCGAGCTCAATCGCCTGGTCCGGCAGCTGCGCGATGCGATCTACAGCCACACCGGCACGTCGGGAGGAGCAGGATCAGGGATGGATCCTGCCCCCAAGAGGTAATGGCGACGTCCCAGGCGGCTTAGACTGTAGGCACCGTTCCGCCATCGATGACATATTCGGTCCCGGTGATGCTGCCCGCCCGGTCGGAGGCGACGAAGGCAATCAGGCTTGCGACTTCGTCGGTGCTGGCCGGGCGGCCGATCGGAATGCCGCCGAGCGCATCCATGATCATCTGCTTGCCGGCCTCTACACTGACGCCTTGCTGACCTGATAGGCGCTCCGCGAAAGCGATGGATCCCTCCGTGGCGATCCAGCCCGGCGAGACACGGACGACCCGAACCCCTTTGGGCGAGACCAGCTTGGAGAGGCTCTTGCTGTAGGACGAGAGTGCGGCCTTCGCGGCCGCATAGCCGATCGTCGATTCCGGCAAGGGCATGACGCGCTGGATGGAGGTGACGTGCACGACGACACCGCTGCCCTGCGCCGTCATCGCCGGCACCAGCTCGCGATCGAGGCGGACGGCGGGCATCAGGTTGAGGTCGAGTTCCTGGCGCCATGCCTCGTCGGTCAGAGCTTCGTAACCGCCCGCGGGCGCCGACGAGCCACCCAGCATGTGCACGATGATGTCGACGCCGCCGAGGCGCTCCCGGACGGCCTCAGCCAGCCGGGCGCAACCTTCCGGCGTCGTGAGATCGACGCCGACGAACATCTCCGCCGGCAGGTCCGCCGGCTTCGACCTGGCGCTGGTCAGGACCTTGGCGCCCAGCTCCCGAAAGAGCTTGACGGTTGCGGCGCCTGCGCCACGCGTGCCGGACGTTACCAGCGCCCGCTTGCCCTCAAGGCTGATGAACGGGTTCATACGGTGATCTCCAGCTCGCTGATCAGGTCGCCTTCAACCCGAAAGAAAAACCTCAGATCGATCGGGCTGCCCGGGAAATCCCCTTCGACATGGCAGGTGACGACGGTGCGGCCACGGTCTTGGGCCATTACGATAGGCGTGGACTTAGCGGTATATTTTCTGGAATAATCCACTTTCCATTGACGAATTTCGTCTCGCCCTGTGTGGATATTGTTTTCGTCCCGGACGGTCGCTCTATCCGAAAAGCAATCGGCCATGACTTGAGGGTTGGGATCAAGATCTGCGGTAAAATATCGCGCGATGGGTTCAGGAAGTTCGAGTGGCATTTTTCATCGTCCTCACACATTAAGCCCGCAACTTTGCGGGTGAGCTGACGTCTTTGGATTTGACGTCTGCAGTTGCTTCTACGGAGCTCAACTTAGCGTTGGACAGCGTGATCGATAATCGGGATAAAAAGGGATGAAACGTTTCGAAATACGGGACAATGATCGGGCATAACCTCATCGAGCTCGATGCCGTAATCGCGGTCGCACGGCGGAACTCGTTCCGGGCGGCGGCGGTGGAACTGCAGATTTCCACGACGGCTTTGAGCAATCTCATCGCGAAGTTCGAAAGGCAGCTTGGCGTGCGCCTGTTCAACCGGACGACACGGAGCGTTTCCCTCACCGATGCTGGACGAAACTTCGTCGAACAGATCGGGCCCGCTCTTGTCGAGATTCACAGCGCGATGGACAGCGCCATGTCGCAACAAGAGGTGCCGTCCGGGACGATCAGGATCAACGCGTTCCCGACAGCAGCCCGGGAGATCCTGGAGCCGGTGATCCTGGAATACCTGCGTCGATATCCGCAGGTTCATATCGATCTCGTCACCGAGGGGCGCCTGCTCGATGTCGTCGCCGACGGCTTCGATCTTGGCGTCCGAAGCGCCGACTTCGTGCCCAGCGACATGATCGCGGTCCCGATCGGCCAGGCCCGATACTACGTCGTGGTGGCGTCGCCGGCTTATCTGGAGGCGCACGACAAACCGCGCGTGCCCCTCGATCTCCTCAATCACACCTGCATCCGTATCCGCCTTCCCAATGGCGGCATCTACAAATGGCACTTCGATAAGGATGGCGAGCCGGTCCAGATCGACGTCAAAGGACCTATCACCCTCGACGAAGCCAGCCTGTCGCGGACCGCTGTGCTACGTGGCGTCGGCCTGGGCCTGTTCATGGAATCGGACGTGCGGGAAGACCTCGCCGCCGGCCGCCTGGTCCGGGTTCTTGAAGACTGGATGAAGCCCGTGGCGCCGCTATGCCTTTACTACCCTGGTCGGAAGAACCCGTCCGCCGCGTTCAAGGCATTCGTCGATCTTGCTCGTGAATTTACCTCGTCGTCGAATGCCGATCTCAGGTGACGCGGCAGCCCTATCGCGTCGCGAGGAAAGTCGTCAGCCTGACACGCGTATCCTGACCCTCGGAACCCGGCCGTGGCTCGAGGAGCGCATGCTGGTGTCACGGGCACAGAGCGCCTTCGATGCGGAAGGCAACCTGACCGACAAGGCCACTCGCCAGCGTCTGGCTCAGCTCATCGCGGGCTTCGCCGCCTTAGCTGCCGAGCGCTGAACTCCAAGTCAGGAAAGGTGGCGCGTCAGCCAGTCCGCCGCCAGATCACGATCCTGCTCCGTGGGCGCGTGCCCTGCCGGAATGACATGCGCCTCGACATCCGCGCCGGCCCGGCGCAGCGCGGTTTCGAGAGGCGCGGCCAGGTCGCGATGGGGGTCGTCGGCACCTGCCAGCATCAACAGCGAGACGCCGGGGAGCGCCGTGATCGGCTGTTCCTCCAGCACCGCGGCAGGGCGCAGGAGAATGGCCCGCCGCGCCAGTTCGGGGTGCAGCAGCATCGCCGCCGCGAGCAGGTTGGCGCCATTGGAATAGCCCAGAAAGACAAGACGCTCCGGGGCTAGACCGTAAGCGGCGCGTGCCTCTTCGACGAAGGCGGCGAGGGCGCCGGCTTCGAAGCGGATATCGTCCTGGTCGAAGGTTTGCTCGGCATGGCGCCGGAACCAGCGCGCGGTCCCTTCCTCGGTGCTGCGGCCGCGCAGGCCGAGCAGTGTCGCTCGCGGCGCGATCCGCTGCGCCAGCGGCATCAGGTCGGTCTCGTTGCCCCCGCTGCCATGCAGCAGCACGATCACGCTGCGGTCCGGCTCGTCCGGCTGGTGGAAGCGATGCACGAAGGGCAGGTCGCGATAGATCACGCGCTCCGCGCCGGGGAGGGCGAACTGCGGCAGAACGGCCCGGATGTCGTCGGCCTCGCCCTGAGCATCGGGCGGGACGAAGAGCTGCGTGCCCAACGTCTCGACAGGCTCGTCGACGGTGAATCCGGGGCCGTCCGTGGCGAATTCGATCAGCGTCCCGCCGGGTTCGCGGACATAGAGCGAGACGAAATACTGGCGGTCATGCAGCGTGGTCGGGCTGGAATTCAGCCTGGACAGCTCGCGCTCGATGTTCGACAGCCGGGCGGCATCGGGGACCCGGACCGCCACATGGTCGGCCGTGCCCGTGCCAGGAATGCCCGGCCAGAATCCGCCTGCATCGCGAATATCGAGGCTGTCGCCGGTATCGGAGCGCAGGCGTTCGGTGCCGCCGTCGCGCCCCTGTCGGACAAACCCGGTCCGCGCGATCATGAAATGCACGGTTTCCTCGGTGGTCGCCGAGAGCAGAGTCACGCCTCGCAGCCGGTGGATACGGTGCTCCGGCGGGATGCCGTCCGATATCCAGCCCTCGCCAGACACGGCGCTGCCGACCAGCTTCACCACGAAGCCGTCGGGATCGCGCAGGCGCAGGACGGTTTCGCCGAACTCCTGCGACGGGCTTTCGCTCGCGACGCCGAAGCGCAAGGCGCGCTCCAGCCAGAAGCCGATCGCGGCGGGCGCGACGGCGAAGGCGATCTCGCTGACCTGGCCGTGGCCGACGCGTCCCGGCGAGCCGTCCTCCCAGACCAGGAAGGTGACGAGCGAACCTGGCGAACCCTTTGCATCGCCATAGAAGAGATGGAGCTGGCGGGCATCCTCGTAACCGCCCGTGCGCTTGACCAGGCGCAGGCCGAGGAACCCGACATAGAAGTCGACATTGGCCTGCACCTTGCCGGTGATAAGGGTGACGTGATGCAGGCCGCTGGTCACGACGATCCTTCCTCTATCGGGGTCCCGCGGACGGGGACTCGGTCAGCGGCGGTCGCCGCGCGGGTGGAGATGGCAGTGTAGTCGTTGAATGACGAGGTGTGCCATGGCCTGCCGGCCGCTGATGCCGCTACGCCGCGCTCGTCATGCCAAAAGTAGAAATTGACGGTTCCCGGACCTTGCCCGCAAGATGCGACGTGGCCGCCATCAAGGCTCCCGAGTTTCGGGGCGCTCATCGCCTGGGTTGCAGGCTGGACCTGTTCCGGCGATTTCTGCTGGCCTCTGCATTGCTCATGGTCGCCAGCACATCCGGCGCGGCTGACGAATTCCGCCGATGGCCGGACGAGACGGCGCCTGGCCTTGTGCTCAGCCAGCTTGACGGGCCCGGCATCGATCTCGCCGATGAAAGCCTGGCAGGTCGAGGGCCTGCCCACGAGCTTCGTCCTCGATCGCGATCTCAGGCCCGCGCTCACAACGGCCGAGCCGCTCGACTGGACGAGCCCGTCGGTTGCCGCAGCGCTTGCGGCTTTGCCGTCCACGTCGCCGAGAAACAACCAAATGGAAAGGGAGACGCCGCCATGATCAGCCGTCGCGACATGTTGAAGACCGGTGCTTGCGCAGCCGCCGCTTTGGCACTCCCTCGCACTGCCGATGCGCAGGCGGTGGCCTTCGCGCCGAAGCCGGGGAACTGGCGTGATTTCGAAGTGGTGACGCGTCTCGAATTGCCGGCAAATGGCAAGGCTCAGGCCTGGATTCCCTTGCCTTCGATGCGGGAGGATCAGTGGATCAAGCCCGCCAAGAGCGGTTGGGAGACCAATGCGCTGTCCGCCGAGATCGTCCGGGACCCGAAATACGGCTCCGAGCTTCTGCACCTCGTCTTCAAGGACGGCGAGACCGCACCGCGCGTCGAGCTCCGCAGCGGCTTCTCGCTGCGCGACCGGGCCGAGAACCTCGCGACCAAACCCACTGTTCCGGCGCTGGGAGAGGCCGATCGCAAGCTCTATCTCGAGGCGACGGAACTGATGCCGACCGATGGCATCGTCAGGGAAACCGCGGAGAAGGCGGCCGCCGGCAAGACGGGTGATCTCGACAGGGCGCGCGCGATCTATGAATGGGTCGTGACGAACACCTTTCGCGATGCCAAGACTCGGGGCTGCGGCACCGGCGACGTCGCCTCGATGCTGCGGACCGGCAACCTGAGCGGCAAATGCGCCGATCTGAATGCGCTCTATGTCGCCCTCGTCCGCAGCGTCGGCATCCCGGCCCGAGACATCTACGGCATCCGCGTCGCGGCCTCCAAGTTCGGCTACAAGAGTCTCGGGACGGGTTCGGACGTCATCACCAAGGCTCAGCATTGCCGGGCAGAGATCTGGCTCGACGGCTATGGCTGGGTGGCGGCCGATCCGGCGGATGTCCGCAAGGTCGTGCTCGAAGAACCGCCTGGAAACAATACGGTCGACGATCCGAAGGTCGTTGCGGCCCGGCAGGCGCTGTTCGGCGCCTGGGAAGGCAACTGGCTCGGATACAATGCCGCGCACGACCTCGTCCTGCCCGGCTCAAATCACAAGGTCGGCTTCCTGATGTATCCGCAGGCGGAGGTTGCGGGGGCGCTGCTCGACTGCCTCGACCCGGATACGTTCAAATACGTCATCAGGTCGACCGAGTTGACGGCCTGAACGCGTTTCGGGGCGAAGGCTAGACCTTCGCCCCGTGCTTGTCGGGCTCGCCCGTGCGGCTGCCCGCCGCCGACGGCGGTCCTAGGCAAGCGGCTTGAGACCGGCCTCGATCTGCGCCCGCTGCGCCTCGAGGAAGGGTGGCAGGGACAGCCGTTCTCCGAGCGTCGCCAGCGGTTCGTCGACTGCGAAGCCTGGACCGTCGGTGGCGATTTCGAACAGATTCCCGCCGGGCTCGCGGAAATAGAGCGAGCGGAAGTAATAGCGCTCGACTTCGCCGCTGGAAGGTACGCGGTGCTCCGTCAGCCGGCGAGCCCAGTTCGTCATGCCTTCGAGGTCCGGGGTCCGGAAGGCGACGTGATGGACGCCGCCGGCACCCTGCCGCGCGATGGGCAGGCCGGGCTGGACCGCAACGTGCAACTCCGCTGCCGGGCCGCCTTCGCCCATCGCGAAGACATGAACGTCGCCCTTGCCGTCAGGCGAGGCGTAGCTGCGTTCGCGACGCATGTTCATGACACCGGTCAGCACGGCCTCCGTCGGGCCGAGATCAGGCACGCTGATCGTGATCGGGCCGAGCCCCCGGATCTGGTGCTCCGCCGGAACGGGGCTGCCCGACCAGGCATGGGCGTCGCCTGTGCCGCCGTCGTCGATGAAGCGCAGGCGCTGGCCTTCGGGATCTTCGGCGTCGAAGGAAGCCCGGCCGTCCAGCAGCGCCACGGGGGTCCTGGCGTGTCCGCTGGCGGAGAGCCGCTCGTGCCACCAGTTCAGGCCGTTTTCGCCAGCGACGCGCAGCGCGGTGCGCGAGATCGAATGCGTGCCGCGCCGTTCGGGCGCAGTCGGCCAGTCGAAGAAGGTGATGTCCGTGCCGGGGCTCGCCTCACCGTCCGCATAGAACAGGTGATAGGCCGAGGTGTCGTCCTGGTTGACGGTCTTCTTGACCAGGCGCAGGCCGAGGTTTTCGGTATAGAAGCGCTTGTTGCCGGGCGCGTCGGCTGTGATCGCCGTCAGGTGATGGATGCCGGTGAGCTGAAGGGTCATGACTTTTGTCTCTCCGTTGTTCTCTCCGGTCTGATATCGAGACGCTTCCTCGACTTGGTAGGTAACGCTGCACGAACGGATTGTTGCGGCATTGCGAACGGTTGGCCCGGCTGCCGATCTTAGCGCGCGTCGATCACGTCCTGAACCGTCTCGAAGAAGCTGCGCACCAGCGGCAGGCGCTGGCGCTCGGCTCGGCAGACGATGTATTCGCCCACATCGAAATCGGCGCCCGTGATGATAATGCGTTTGAGCCCGGTTTCCGGCTTGAACTCGGCGGCGAAGACCACGCCGATCCCGAAGCCAAAGGCGACGGCCTCGCGCACGGCCTCGCGCGACTGCACCTCCAGCAGGTTCGCAGGCTTTATCCCGGCCGTGGAAAGCCTGTTCTCGAAGACCTCGCGGGTGATCGAGCCGCGCTCGCGCAGCACGATGTCCTGGCCGGCAAAGGCCTCGATCGGGATCTGCTCGTGCCGGGCCAACTCGTGCTGGTCCGAGACGAAGGCGACGAGGTCGTCCGAGCGCAGCCGGATGCTGTGGATGCGCGGGTCGGAATTGGCCCGCGCCGTGATCGCGACGTCGGCGGCGAAGTCCATGATCTGGTCGACCACCTCGGAGGAATTGCCGATGGTCAGCGAGAAGGTCAGGCCTGGATAGCGCTCGCGCATGCGGGCAAGCGCCGCCATGACGTGGGTGGCGCTGTCGGCTGCGATCCGCAGGTGGCCGCGCTGCAATGTGCGGCTGCCTGCGAGCAGGGATTCCGCCTCGTCTTCGGCCGAGAACAGTTTGGTCGTGATGACGAAGAGGCTCTGGCCGAGCGGGGTCAATTTCACCTGCCGCCCGGCACGGTCGAACAGCCGCACGCCATAGGCATCTTCCAGCCCTCGAACCTGGGCGGAGAGGGTGGGTTGGCTGACATGGCGCGTCTTCGCAGCCCCGGTGAAGCTCTGCGCCTCGGCCACCGCATGAAAGGCCGAAAGGCCGGAATAGCTGATCGCCATCTTATCTATAGATCCTGTCTATAACAGATATGGAAACGATGTATTGGACCTATGTCAACGACCCTCCTAGCTTCGCGATCATCCGCCGCAACGACATCGCGAGACCATCATGGCCCAGGCCCGCCGCCCTGCCTCTTCCGAAACCGGTGATCCGCTGCTCCTGACCCCCGGCCCGCTGACCACCAGCAAGGCCATCAAGGAGGCGATGGTGCATGACTGGGGCTCGCGCGACGCGACCTTCGTCGGCATCAACAAGGCGGTCCTGGAAGAGCTGCCGAAGATCATCCATGGCGGCGAGGATTTCGTCACCGTGCCGATGCAGGGCTCCGGAACCTTCGCCGTCGAGGCGATGCTCACCACCTTCGTGCCGCGTGACGGCAAGATCCTGATCCTGATCAACGGCGCCTATGGCCAGCGCGCCAAGCGCATCGTCGAGATCGCCGGCCGCGCCATCGCCGTGCACGAGACCCCCGAGGATACCCCGCCGGATCTCGCCGAGGTCGATCGCATTCTGGTGGCGGACCCCGCGATCACCCATATCTTCACGGTCCATTGCGAGACGACGAGCGGCATCCGCAACCCGGTCGAGGCGATCGCTGCGCTCGCCAAGCGCCATGGCCGCCGCCTGCTGGTCGACTCGATGAGCGCTTTCGGCGCCCTGCCGCTCGACAGCCGCGAGGTTTATTTCGACGCCGTCGCCGCCTCCTCGAACAAGTGCATCCAGGGCGTTCCCGGCCTCGGCTTCGTCATTGCCCGCAAGAGCGCTCTGGCTGAGACCAAGGGCAACGCCACCACGCTGGTGCTCGATCTGCACGACCAGAACGCCGGCTTCGAGCGCACCGGCCAGTACCGCTTCACCCCGCCGATCCATGTCATCGTCGCCTTCCACGCCGCCTTGCAGGAATTCTGGGCCGAGGGCGGCGTCACTGGGCGCGGCGAGCGCTATGCCGAGAATGCCCGTATCTTGATCGAGGGCATGCAGGGGCTCGGCTTCCGCACGCTGCTGCCGGCGGCCCGGCAGGCGCCGATCATCGTCACCTTCCACATGCCGGAGGACAAGAACTTCGTCTTCCAGCGCTTCTACGACGCGCTGAAGGATGCCGGTTACGTCATCTACCCCGGCAAGCTGACGGTCGCGGACAGCTTCCGCATCGGCTGCATCGGCGCGCTCGGCGCGCAGGACATGCGCGCCTTCGTCGCCACGGTGTCAGACGTCCTTGCTGAAATGGGCGTCGGCCTGAAGTCGGCCGCGTAAGGAGCCCTGAGATGACAATGCACGCGAAGATCGGTTCGGATGTCGTTGCGAACGGCCGCAATTATGCCCGCCCGCAGCGCCCGGTGGTGGTGATCTGCATGGACGGCTCGGAGCCGGCCTATATCGAGGCGGCGAGCGCCAAGGGCCTGACGCCCAACCTTGACCGGATCATGAAGACCGGCGCCAGCACCCATGCCTATTCGGTGATCCCGAGCTTCACCAACCCCAACAACCTCTCGATCATCACCGGCCGCCCGCCGGCCGTGCACGGCATCGCCGGCAACTTCTTCTACGACCGCGAGGCCAAGGAAGAGGTGATGATGAACGATGCCCGCTTCCTGCGGGCGCCGACCATCCTGGCGGAGTTCCAGAAGGCCGGCTTCAAGGTCGCGATGGTCACTGCCAAGGACAAGCTGCGCACCCTGCTCGGCAAGGGGCTCGACTTCGCCTCGGGCAGCGCGATCGCCTTCTCCTCGGAAAAGGCCGACAAGGCCAACATGCCTGAGAACGGCATCGAGAACGTGCTCGATTTCGTCGGCATGCCCGTGCCCTCGGTCTATTCGGCCGATCTCTCGGAGTTCGTCTTCGCCGCCGGCGTCAAGCTGCTGGAGACCTTCAAGCCGGACCTGATGTATCTCTCGACCACCGATTACGTGCAGCACAAGGCGGCGCCGGGCTCGGAGATGGCGGATCAGTTCTACGCCATGTTCGACGGTTATGTCGGCAGGCTCGATGCGCAGGGCTGCACGCTGGTCATCACCGCCGACCACGGCATGAACGACAAGCATCTCGCCAATGGCGAGCCCGATGTCGTCTATCTCCAGAGCCTGATGGACGAATGGTACGGCAAGGGCACGATGCGCGTGATCCTGCCGATCACCGACCCCTATGTCGTCCATCACGGCGCGCTCGGCTCCTTCGCCACGGTCTATCTGCCGGATGGCGCCAGCCAGGAGGAGGTCGCCGCCCGCATCTCCGGCCTCGACGGCATTGCGCTGGCGGTGACCTCGGCGGAGGCTTGCGAGCGCTTCGAACTGCCGGCCGACCGGATCGGCGATGTCGTGGTCGTCTCGACGCGGCAGAAGGTGATCGGCACCTCGCCCGACCGGCACGACCTCTCGGGCCTGACCGAGCCGCTGCGCTCGCATGGCGGCATCACCGAGCAGCGCGTGCCGATGATCGCCAACCGGCCGATCACGGTGCCGATGGGCCGCACCCTCCGCAATTTCGACGTCTTCGACGTCGCCCTGAACCTGGTGAACTGAGATGAACGCTGCGGTGAAGCCGCCGGTGCGGCGCGAGGCGATGCGCATCGCCGGCAAGCTGGTCACGACCGACGACATGGTCGAGGTCAGGAACCCCTATGACGACAGTGTGGTCGGCCTGATCCCGGCCGCCCGGCCCGAGCATGTCCGCGAGGCCTTCGCCAAGGCGAAGGCGTTCAAGCCGACGCTCTCACGCTACGAGCGCCAGCAGATCCTGCAGAAGACGGCCGAATTGCTGCGCGACCGCAAGGAGCTCTTCGCCAGGCTGATCACGGCGGAAGCCGGCCTGTGCTGGAAGGACTCGCTCTACGAGGCGAGCCGCGCCTATGACGTCTGGTCCTTCGCGGCGCAACTCACCATCAAGGACGATGGCGAGATGTTCTCCTGCGACATCTCGCCGAACGGCAAGGCGCGCAAGATCTTCACGACGCGCCAGCCGCTGCTCGGCGTGATCTCGGCGATCACGCCGTTCAACCACCCGCTCAACATGGTCAGCCACAAGCTGGCCCCGGCGATCGCGACCAACAACCGGCTCGTGCTGAAGCCGACCGAACTGACGCCGTTGACCGCGCTGGCGCTGGCCGACGTGCTCTACGAAGCCGGCCTGCCGCCGGAGATGCTTTCGGTCGTTACCGGCAACCCCTCGACCATGGGCGATGCGATGATCACCGATCCGGACGCCGATCTGGTGACCTTCACCGGCTCGGTTCGCGTCGGCAAGCACATCGCGGCGACCGCCGGCTACAAGCGCATCGTGCTGGAGCTCGGCGGCAACGATCCGCTGATCGTCATGGAAGATGCCGATCTCGACAAGGCGGCCGAGCTCGCCGTCACCGGCGCGACCAAGAACTCCGGCCAGCGCTGCACGGCGGTGAAGCGCATCCTGGTGGTCGAGAGCGTCGCCGACGCCTTCTCCAAACTCGTGGTCGAGAAGGCCAGGAAGCTCAAATGCGGCGATCCGATGGACCCGGCTACCGATGTCGGCTGCGTCATCAACGCCCGCTCGGCCGCGCTCTTCCAGGCCCGCGTCGACGACGCCGTGAGCAAGGGCGCCGAGGTTCTCTACGGCAAGCGGGCGGAGGGCGCGCTGTTCCATCCGACCGTGGTCGACAAGATCCCCTATGATTGCGAACTGGTCCATGAGGAGACCTTCGGCCCGGTGATCCCGATCGTGCGCGTGCCCGACGACATCGCCGAGGTGATCCGGATCTCGAACTCGACCGCCTATGGTCTCTCTTCCGGCATCTGCACCAACCGCTACGATTACATCCAGCGCTTTGTCGCAGAACTGGAAGTTGGCACCGTCAACCTCTGGGAGGTTCCGGGCTACCGGATCGAGATGTCCCCCTTCGGCGGCATCAAGGATTCCGGCCTCGGCTACAAGGAGGGCGTCGTCGAGGCCATGAAATCCTTCACCAACGTCAAGACGTGGTCCATGCCCTGGACCGCGTGAACGAGAAGGCCAGCGCAGGCGGAGCGATCCGCCTGCGTTTTCACATGTCAGGGGAAGAAACGTCGAAAGAGCGTTCAAACCAATTGAAAAACAGGGGATGAGAATATGAAGAACTGGCTTGCTTCCTGCGTCATCGGGGCCATCGCGCTCGCGCTTCCGGGCGTCGCCCAGGCGCAAAAGACGAAGGTGACCGTCTATACCGCCCTCGAGAACGACCAACTCGGACCCTTCAAGGCCTCGATCGAGAAGGCCGTACCCGAGGCGGAAGTCGTCTGGGTCCGTGACTCCACCGGCGTCATCACCGCTCGCTTTCTCGCCGAGAAGGACAATCCCCGCGCCGACATGGTGATGGGTCTGGCGGCGTCGAGCCTGCTGGTGTTCGAGAAGGCCGGCCTGCTCGAAGCCTACAAGCCGGCCGGTGCAGATGCGCTGAAGCCGGTCTTCCGCGATCCCAACGAACCCTACACTTGGACGGGCATGGACGCCTATCTCGGCGTCGTCTGCTACAATACCGCCGAGGCCAAGGGCGTGGCCGTACCCAGCTCCTGGAAGGATCTGCTCAATCCGGCTTTCAAGGGCAAGATCGTGATGCCGCATCCCGCTTCGTCGGGCACCGGCTACCTGATGGTCGCCGGCTGGCTGCAGAGCATGGGCGAGACTGAGGGCTGGAAGTTCATGGACGGGCTGCACGAGAATATCGGCGCCTACCTGCATTCCGGCTCGGCGCCCTGCGTGCAGGCCGCGCGCGGCGAGCGCACGATCGGGCTCGCGCTCGACATGCGCGGCGCTTCCGAGAAGAGCAAGGGCGCGCCGATCGAGGTCGTGATCCCGAAGGAGGGCGTGGGCTGGGAGATGGAAGCCAGCGCCATCGTCAAGGGCAGCAAGAACCTCGCGCTTGCCAAGAAGATTGCCGACTGGTCGACCACGAAGGACGCCAACGAGCTCTATTCGAAGACCTATGCGATCGTCGCTGCGCCCGGCGTCGGGAGCAAGCCGGCGAACTACCCTGCCAATGCCGAGGCGGGCATGATCAAGAACGATCTCGGCTGGATGGCCGACAACCGCGACCGCGTGCTCGCCGAATGGTCGAAGCGCTACGAGTCGAAGGCGGCACCCAAGAACTGAGCCTCCTCTGTGCCGCCGCCCGCGTGGGCGGCCGGCGGCATGGTCTGTGCAAGACGTCTCTGTGCATGACGTGAAGAGATCGGCTTCGTCTTCGCCGGCGAGCCGAGCCTCTGCCCCGTTCAGATGAAGGCCGGCCCGATGTCCAATATCTCGACGTCCAAGACCACGGCGTCCAAGACCACCGCGTCCATCAGTGCGGCCCCGTTTCTTTCGATCCGCAATCTCGCCAAGAACTTCGGCGCGTTCCGGGCACTGCGCGATATCGACCTCGACATCCATCGCGGGGAATTCGTCTGCTTCCTCGGCCCGTCCGGCTGCGGCAAGACCACCTTGCTGCGGGCGGTCGCCGGGCTCGATCTTCAGGACAGCGGCACGATCCATATGGGCGGGCGCGATGTCTCGCATGCCAGCCCCTCCGAGCGCGATTTCGGCATCGTCTTCCAGTCCTATGCGCTCTTCCCCAATCTCACCGTCATCGACAATGTCGGCTACGGGCTGGTCAACCGGCGCCGCTCCCGAGACGAGATCGGCAAGCGCGTCAGCGAGCTGCTGACGCTCGTCGGCCTGCCGGAACAGGGCAAGAAATATCCGGTCCAGCTTTCGGGCGGGCAGCAGCAGCGTGTGGCGCTGGCGCGTGCGCTCGCCACCTCGCCGGAACTGCTGCTGCTCGACGAGCCGCTCTCGGCACTTGACGCCAAGGTCCGTGTGCGCCTGCGCGACGAGATGCGTTCGCTGCAGCAGCGGCTGGGCGTCACCACGATCATGGTGACGCATGACCAGGAGGAGGCCTTGGCGATGGCCGATCGCATCGTCGTGATGCGCGACGGTGCGGTCGAGCAGGTCGGCTCGCCAGAGGAGATTTACCGGCGCCCGGCGACGCCCTTTGTCGCCGATTTCGTCGGGCACATGACCTTCATGGACGCGATCGTCACCGGCCCAGGCAAGGTCCGCGTCGACGAGCTCGATCTCGTCGTCGCCAATGCCGCGCCCTTCGCCGTCGGCACGCCGGTCAGGCTCGCGATGCGCCCCGAGGAGGTCCGAACCCGCGGCATCGGCGCGGACACGCCGAACCGCTTCGAGGCGACGATCGGGGACCTCGCCTTCCTCGGCTCCTATTGCCGGGCGCATCTTCAGCCGACGAGCTCGCGCGCGACCAGCATCGCCGCCGATTTCTCGACCAATGCGATGCGCGATCTCGGCATCGTCCCGGGGCAGGTCCGTGCCGTCGCCTTTCCGCCCGAGGCGCTGCACGTCTTTGCAGGCGACGGACGATGAGCGATCTCGCGCCGCCGCTGACGATGACGGATACGCCCGTGAAAATCTCGCCGCTGCGGATCAGCGAACGCCATGTCGCCCGCGCCTTGATCCTGGCGCTCTGCCTGCTGCTGGTCCTGATCATCGCGCTGCCGCTCTGGGCGCTGCTCTCCAAGAGCCTCGAGAACACGCAGGGCAAGTTTGTCGGCCTCGCCAATTTCGTCAGCTACGCGACGACACCAAGCCTGTTCTACTCGCTGCTGAACAGCCTGCTCGTCGCCAGCGTCACCACCGCGATCGTCGTGCCGCTCGCATTCCTCTATGCCTATGCGTTGCGCCGCAGCTGCATCCCGCTCAAGGGCGCCTTCTATGCGGCGGCAATGGTGCCGGTCTTCGCGCCTTCGCTGCTCTCGGGCCTCGCGCTGATCTACCTCTTCGGAAACCAGGGCATCCTGAAATCCTGGATGATGGGCGCCTCGCTCTACGGCCCCGTCGGCATCATCGCCGCCGAGGTGCTCTATTGCTTCCCGCATGCGATGCTGATCCTCGTCACGGCGCTGGCGCTTTCCGACGGGCGTCTGCGCGAGGCTGCCGATGCCATGGGCACCTCGCGCTGGCGCATCTTCCATACGATCACGCTGCCGGGTGCGCGCTATGGCGTGATCAGCGCGACCTTCGTCGTCTTCACGCTCGTCATCACGGATTTCGGCATTCCCAAGGTGATCGGCGGGCAGTTCAGCGTGCTCGCGACCGACGCCTACCGGCAGGTCGTCGGCCAGCAGAATTTCCCGATGGGTGCCGTCGTCGGCATCATCCTGCTGGTGCCGGCCGTGCTTGCCTTCTTCGTCGACCGGGTGGTGCAGCGGCGCCAGAGCGCCATGCTCTCGGCTCGCGCCGTACCTTATATCGCCAAGCCGGACCGGCGCCGCGACCTTGCGCTGCTCGGCTTCGTCGGCCTGATCGCACTCGCCATCGTCGGCCCTTATGCGGTCGCCTTCTGGGGCTCCTTCGTCAAATACTGGCCCTATAATCTCTCGCTGACGCTGGGCAATTACGACTTCGCTGCGGTCGAACCCGACGGCTGGGGGCCCTATCGAAACTCGCTGCTGCTCGCCTCGCTCACGGCGGTGATCGGCACCGCACTGATCTTCACCGGTGCCTATCTGATCGAGAAGGTGAAGCTCTTCCCGCGCCTGCGCGCCTTCGCCCAGTTCCTGGCGATGCTGCCGATGGCGGTGCCGGGCCTCGTGCTCGGCCTGGGCTATGTCTTCTTCTACAATGCGGGCTGGAATCCGCTCGGCTTCCTCTACGGGACGCTGGCGATTCTGGTGATCAACACCGTCGCGCATTTCTACACGGTCGGGCACATCACGGCGCTGACCAGCCTGAAGCAGCTCGACGGCGAATTCGAGTCGGTCTCGGCCTCGCTCAAGGTGCCGTTCTGGTCGACCTTCCGCCGCGTGACCGCGCCGATCTGCCTGCCGGCGATCCTCGACATCGCCGTCTATGTCTTCGTCAACGCGCTGACCACGGTCTCCGCCGTGATCTTCCTCTACGGGGCCGACACCAAGCTCGCCTCGATCGCGATCGTCCATATGGACGAGGCCGGCGCCATGGCCTCCGCCGCCGGCATGGCAAGCGTCATCATGGCGACCGCTATCGCCGTGAAGCTCGCCCATGTCGGCCTCGACCAACTGGTCTTCGGCCGCTTGCAGCAATGGCGCCAGCGCTAGAGCATCGGCCCGAAAAGTGGAACGCGGTTTTCGGAAAAAGCCGATGCTAAATCAAAAACATCGAGGCATGCGCCTGGGCGTGATCGCCGATATCCACGGCAACCTGCCGGCGCTCGAGGCGGTGATGGCGAAGCTCGACGCGCTCGCGCCGGACCTCATCATCAATCTCGGCGATTGCGCCTCCGGCCCGCTCTGGCCGGCCGAGACGGTCGCGCTTCTGCGGTCATGCGCGATGAGCCATGTCCGGGGCAATCATGACCGGGCGATGGCCGCGGCGTCGCCCGAAGGTCTCGGCGGATCGGACAGCTATGCCTGGCAGGCGCTCGATCCAGAGGCGCGCGCCTGGCTCGCCGCACTGCCGGTCGAGATCACGATGGAAAAAGCGCTCTGCTTCCATGCGAGCCCTGGAAACGACTCGGCCTATCTGATGGAGGAGGTCCGGAACGGCCATCTCGTGCCGGCGCCGATCGCGTTGATCGAGCAGCGCCTCGCGGGGTGGACCGCGCCGCTGATGCTCTGTGGGCACAGCCACCTGCCGCGCGCCGTTCGGCTTCAATCAGGGGCGATCGTGCTCAACCCCGGTAGCGTCGGCAATCCGGCCTATCGCGATACGGATCCGGCCCATGTCTCCGAGAGCGGCATGCCCCATGCCCGATTCGCCGTCGTCACGCTCGGTGCGGGGATCGCGATCGAACATCATCTCGTCGCCTATGACTGGGAGCACTCGGCCCAACGTGCGGAGGCGAATGGACGCGCCGACTGGGCGCACGCCTTGCGGACCGGGACAGCGCTTCCGTAGCGCGGCGCGCTCAAACGCGCAGGGACCGCGCCAGCGCGAAGAAGGCCTGGATCGCCTTGCTGTTGCGGCGCTCGTGCAGGCAGATCAGCTTCTCGTGCATCAGGAGGAGCGGCCCATCGAGCGGGATGCCGACGAGGCGCGTGTCGTCCTCGTCGAACTCGGCCGCCGAGACGAAGCCGATCCCGCCACCGGCCGCTACGATGGCGCGCACCGCCTCTCGCCCTTCCGCCTCGACGGCGTAGCGCAGCGCGACACCTTGTTCCGCCGCCCGCTGCTCCAGCAATTGCCGCGTCCGCGATCCACGCTCGCGCATGACGAGCGGCCAGGCTGCGAGTTCGTGCAGCGAAAGCGGTGAGCGCGCCGCCGCAGGGTGGCCCTTCGCGGCGAAGGCGATGATCGGCGAGACGTTGAGCGGCAGCACCGCGAACGGTCGTTCGTCGGCGAGTTCGCCGAGCACGCCGATATCGGCCTCGTAGCCGATCAGCGTCTCGACAATGCTGCCGGTATTGCCCTGCGCGATCGAGACCTGGATGCGGGGATGGCGCTCACGGAAGGCGGTCAGCACATCGAGCGCATGATGCACGGAATCAGCGACGATCCTGAGCGCGCCTGTCCGCAGCGAGCGTTCTTCCTGCAGCAATTCCAGCGCCTCGCCCTCGGCGCCGAACAGGCGATGCGTCACCGTGAGCAGTCGCTGCCCGGCCGGCGTCAGAACGATCTGGCGATGGCGGCGGCTGAACAGCGCGACGTCGTATTCCTCCTCAAGCTTCCGGACCTGATCCGAGATCGCCGGCTGCGTAAGGTTCAGTGCGAGCGCGGCTTTCGAAAAGCCGCCGGACAGCGCGACCTGATGGAAAGCCCGGAGCTGGACATGACGCATGGCAGACGAAGCCTCGAAAAGCCGATGCGAAATGATATCGCTGAAATTTATACTTGAATATGAAATAGCGATTTTTCAGATCGATAAGGCGAAGGCATTGTGACCCTCGACAGCGCTGCACAAGCGCGAACCGAGGCCTTGCCATGCGCGCCGAAACCGCCGCCATCGTCCATACCGAAGGCGAATCCAACACCTCCGCGGCGCGCAGCGACTGGTCCGCCGGAATCGGTGACGCGGGAACCCGCGAATTGCTGGCGCGCGATTCCGCCACCTTCCTGCACCAGAGCCTGTCGAGCCCGTGCCTCACCGCCATCGCCAGGGCGGAGGGCATCTGGATCGAGGATACGATGGGGCGCCGCTACATGGATTTCCATGGCAACAGCGTCCACCATATCGGCTATGGCCATCCACGCCTGAAGGAAGCGATCAAGACACAGCTCGACGACCTCTGCTTCGCGCCGCGCCGCTTCACCTGCGAGCCGGCCGTCGAACTGGCCGAAACGCTGGCGCGACTGGCGCCGGGCGATCTCGGCAAGGTGCTCTTCACCACCGGCGGCTCGGATGCGATCGAGGTTGCGCTCCGGCTCGCGCGCGCCGCGACTGGCCGCTTCAAGACGCTCTCCTTCTGGGACGCCTTCCACGGTGCAGGCTTCGGCGCTTCCAGCGTCGGCGGCGAGGCGACCTTCCGCTCCGGCATCGCCGGGCCGTTGTTGCCGGGCGCCGAGCATGTCGCGCCCTGGGGCGTCCGCAACTGCGCTTATGGCCATGACAATCTGGAGGATTCGGCGCGCGCCTGCGCCCGCATGATCGCCTATGTGCTGGCGCGGGAAGGGGATGTCGCGGCAGTCGTTGCAGAGCCGATGCGGGCGACGCCACACCCGCCGGCCCCGGGCTTCTGGAAGAGCGTACGCGAGGCTTGCGACCGGCACGGCACGCTCCTGATCTTCGACGAAATCCCGACCGGGCTCGGCAAGACCGGGCGCTTCTTCGCGCATGAGTATGACGAGGTGCAGCCCGACATGGTCGTGCTCGGCAAGGCGCTGGGCGGCGGCATCCTGCCGATCGCCGCGGTGATCGCGCGACGCGATCTCGATGTAGCCGGCGGCTATGCGATCGGCCACTACACCCATGAGAAGAACCCGGTCACGACCCGCGCGGCGCTGACCACGATCAACATCATCCGCGAGGAGGGGCTGGCGGAGCGCGCCGCGGAACTCGGCGCTTATGCGATGGAGCGCCTGCGCCATTTCGGCGCGAGCTGTCCGGCTGTCGGCGACGTGCGCGGCCGCGGCCTGCTTTTCGGTATCGAACTCGTCGCGGATCGCGATGCCTGGACGCCGGACAATGCGCTTGCAGAGCGCGTATATTACCGCTGCCTCGAGGCGGGTCTGAGTTTCAAGATCAGCCAGGGCAACGTGCTGACCCTGTCTCCGCCGATGGTGATCGCGCGGGCCGATCTGGAACGCGCGCTCGGCATCGTCGAGCAGGCGATCCTGGCGGGCTGAGGGGCGTGGCAATGAAGGCCGTCCGCACCGACCAAGAGCTGGAATGCCCACAGATCGACGCCGGGCTTCGCGCCCGCGGTGTCGACCTCGTCACGCTCCCCGACGGGATTTCCGAGGAAGCGCTGATGCGGGAGGTCGCCGACGCCGACCTGCTATTGATGTGCTACACGCCGGTTACCGCACGGGTGATCGCGGCGGCGCCCAAACTCAAGGGCATCGTCAAATACGGCGTCGGCATCGATGCGATCGATATTCCCGCCGCGATCGCGCGCGGCATCCCCGTCGTCAACGTGCCCGAATATGCCGAGGAGACGGTCGCCGAGGGCGCCTTCGCCCTGATGATCGCGCTGGCGAAGCGCCTGCCGGAGATCGGCCGCGCGATGGATCGCGAGGGCTGGATCTGGCCGGCGCAGCGCTGGCTCGGTCGCGACATCTCTGGCGCGACGCTGGGGCTGGTCGGCACCGGCAAGATCGGGCGCAGCATGGCGCGGATGGCGGGGCAGGGGTTCCGCGCGCGCGTCCTCGGCTACGACCCGCATGTCGATGCCGCGACCATGGCCGCGGTGGGAATCGAGAAGGTCGACGACCTCCACACCATGCTCAGGCAATGCGACGTGGTCTCTATGCATAGCGTCCTGAACGACGCGACCCGCCACATCATCGGCCGGGCGGAGCTCGCTTGCCTCAAGCCGGATACGATCCTCGTTAACGTCTCGCGCGGCGCGCTGATCGACGAGGCCGCGCTGGTCGAGGCGGTGCTGGCAGGGCGCCTCGGCGGCGTCGGACTCGATGTCTACAGCCAGGAGCCGCTCGCCCGGCAGGGCCATCCGCTCAGCGCTCTGTTCGGGCGCAACGACGTCATCCTGTTTCCGCACCTGACCTTCTTCACGGTGGAGGCGATGCGGCGCCTTTCGGACGACACGCTGGCGCGCTGCTTCGAGATTCTCGACGGCAGACCGGTCCAGATCCGTTCACGGGACCCGCGCCTGCGGGCGCAGGCGCAAAACGTCGCCTTCTCTTAAGAGACCCCGGCGGTGCTCAGGATCGGGAATGCGTTCGGTCGAGCGGTGCCGCGAGACTGGCGCTGACCGATACGCTCGTGCCGGCGAGGTCGATAGCCCAGCTCCGCGCATCGAGCCAGGCCTGGTCGATCGGCTGGTCACTTGAGGCCCAGCCCAGCGCCACGATGCCGTCGAGGCTCGCGCCGAAACCGGCCGAGGTGATCTCGCCGATAGGCTTGCCGTCCGCCAGGATGGCTTCGCCGCCCCAGGCCATCTGCCCGCTCGGACGCGGCCCGACAAGAGCGATCAGGCGTTTCGTGCGCGGCGCGGCCTTGGCGGCGACCAGCGCCTCGCGGCCGAGAAAGTCGCCCTTGCCGAGCGTCACGGCGAAGCCGAGGCCCGCTTCGTAGGGATTTACGTCCGGCGTCAGCTCGCGGCCCCAGGCGCGAAAACCCTTCTCGATGCGCAGGGAGTCCACGGCGTAGTAGCCGACATCGACAAGGCCGAGATCGGCCCCGGCCTCATGCAGCGCGTCGTAGATCGCAGCCGTGAACTCGACGGGGGCATAGAGCTCGAACCCGTCGCCGAGATAGGAGCGGCGGCAGGCCCAGGTCGTGGCATAGCCGATCGTGATCTTGCGGATGGCATTGGCCTGAAAATCGGCGAGGTCGAACGAGGTCGGCGAGAGGCGGCTGAGGATCTCGGGAACCTTCGGTCCGGCGAGCGAGAGCACCGCATAGGAGGAGGTCACGTCGGTCAACGTCACGCCTTCGGGGAGCTGGCGCCTGATCCAGTGCGCGTCGCGCGTCGCCTGCGCGGTGCCTGTCAGCAGGAGATAGCTGTCGGGTGCGATGCGGGCGGCGGTGAGATCGCTCTCGAACGTACCTCGGGCATTGAGCAGCGCCGTGTAGACGGAGGTGCCGACCGGAACGGCGACATCATTGGCGGCGAGGCGCTGCAGGGCGGCCTCTGCCTGCGGTCCCTGCAGCAGGAACTTGGCAAAGCTGGACATGTCGACCAGCCCCGC
>SEEM01000093.1 GCA_004144595.1 Hyphomicrobiales bacterium | reverse complement strand
ATCTCAACGAGAACGAATTGCGTAAGGGGTTTGAAGCCTGCGCGGCCTGAGTTAAAGCCGCGTCATGACGACGATGACCCCACCCGTCTCGCTGCGCGAGCATGTCACCCCGATTGCTGCGGAGACGCATGTCGTCGCGGCCCACTGGCTCAAGCAGGGACTCGTGCTGGCGCTCGCCGACGGGCGCGTGCTGCGCTGGCGCGACGGCGCTGCCGTAGACGGTGTCGAGGCCCATGCCGGCGGCATCCTCTGCGCGACCGGCGACGGCGATCGCCTGATCTCGGGCGGCGATGACGGGCGCGTCGTTGCCACCCGCTTCGAGGGCGAGCCGGAAGAACTGGCGAAAGACCCGAAGCGCCGCTGGATCGACGCGATCACGCTGTCGCCCTCGGGCAATCTCGCCTGGAACACGGGGAAGACCGTGCAGGCCCGCGACGAGAAGGGCCGGGTCCGTACGCTGGAGGCGGCGAGCACGCCGCAAGGCGTCGTCTTCGCGCCGAAGGGCTATCGCCTCGCCATCGCCCAGATGAACGGCGTCTCGCTCTGGTATCCGAACACCGAGGCCAAGCCGGAATTCCTGGACTGGAAGGGCTCGCATATCGACGTCGTCTGGTCGCCGGACGGGCGCTTCGTCGTCTCCTCGATGCAGGAGAACGCGCTGCACGGCTGGAAACTCGGCGACAAGCCCGGCCATATGCGGATGACCGGCTATCCGGCGAAGCCCCGCTCGCTCTCCTGGTCGCATGACGGGCTCTGGCTGGCGTCGAGTGGCGCGGATGGCGCGATCGTCTGGCCGTTCCAGGGCGACGGGCCGCAAGGCAAGGCGCCGCGCGAATGCGGCGTGCGCCATGCCCGCGTCACCCGCGTGGCCTTCCATCCGGGCGCGCTGGTCCTGGCGATCGGCTATGACGATGGCTGCATCCTGATGGTCCGGCTGACCGACGGCTCCGAACTGCTGGTGCGCCCGGCCCTGCGCGGCAGCGGCATCAGCGCCTTCGCCTGGGACAAGGCCGGCAAGCGACTCGCCTTCGGCGCCGAAGATGGCGCGGCCGGCGTGCTTATGCTGCCGAGCTGAGAGCGGCATGCGCTTCGGTCTCTTCGGCAAGCCTGAAGCTCGCAGGGGCGGCGATGCGAAGGCCGAGGCCAAGCTCCTGTCCGAACGATTGAAGGCGCAGGTCCGTGACCTGCTGGACCTGCCCGAGGCGGCGGTGATCGCCGTCAGCGAAATCCTCTGTGCCGATCCCGCCTGTCCGGGCAACGAGACGGTGATTCTGGTGATGAAGCCCGGCGAGAAGACCCGCGCCTACAAGCTGCAGATGGCGATGGCCGAGGTCACGGCGGAGGCGCTGGCGGAAGCCTTGCGGTAGGGCTTGAGTGGTTCGCCATGGCCGAGCCCGCTGGATTGCCGCGGGTCCTCCTGATTCAGCTCTATGACAGCTTGCCGCCAGCGCCGGTTTCGCTAAAGCTCGTCGCGATGTCTCTGCTCTCTCTTTATGCCCGCGTCCTCGGCGAACTCGGCTCGGAAAGGCGATTGGGCGCCATTCTGGCGCTGGCCAATATCGTGCTGGCGGCGGTGGCCTTCGCCGAGCCGATGCTGTTCGGCGCGCTGATCGACCGTCTGACCACGATCCAGACATCGGGCGGCACGCTGACCTGGGCCAGCATCAACCTGCTGATCGTCGCCTGGGTCGGCTTCGGCCTCGCCAATATCGCCCTGGGTGTCTTCGTCGCGCTTCATGCCGACCGGCTCGCCCACCGTGCACGCCTCACCGTGATGGCACGCTATTTCGAGCACGCGCTCACCTTGCCGCTCGGCTACCACACACAGACCCATTCCGGCCGCGTGCTGAAGGTGATGCTCGACGGCACCAATGCGCTGTGGGGCTTGTGGCTCTCCTTCTTCCGCGAGCATTGCGCCTCGGCCGTGGCGCTGTTCGTGCTGCTGCCCTTCACGATCTGGAAAAACTGGCAGCTCGGACTGCTGCTGATCGCGCTGGTCGTGCTGTTCGGGTCGCTGACCGCCTTCGTGCTGCGCAAGACTGACCGCCTGCAGAGCAGCGTCGAGGCGTTCAACTCCAATCTGGCGGAGCGGGCCTCGGACGCGCTCGGCAATGTGCCGGTGATCCAGAGCTTCACCCGCATCGAGGCCGAGGTTCGCGGCCTGCGCACGACCATCGCCAATGTGCTGGCGGCGCAGTTGCCGGTCCTGTCCTGGTGGGCGGTGGCCAATGTCGCGACGCGCGCTTCGGCGACGCTGACCGTGCTGCTGATCTTCGTCGTCGGCACCTGGCTGCTGATGCATGGCCAGACGACGGTCGGCGAGATCGTCACCTTCATGGGCTTCGCCACCATGCTGGTGGGGCGCCTCGAGCAGATCGTCAGCTTCGTGAACTTCATCTTCATGCAGGCGCCGAAGATGCGAGAGTTCTTCGAGGTGCTCGACACGCTTCCGAGCGTGCGCGATCAGCCCGGCGCCCGGGATCCCGGCCGGCTCGAGGGTGCGGTCGCCTTCGAGGACGTTTCGTTCTCCTATGACGGCAAGCGTTCGGCGGTGCGCGACGTCTCATTTTCGGTGAAGCCAGGCGAGACCATCGCCGTCGTCGGCTCGACCGGCTCGGGCAAGTCGACGACGCTCGGTCTCCTGCACCGGGCTTTCGATCCTCAATCCGGCCGGATCACCGTCGACGGCACCGATATCCGCGATATCTCGCTGCTCTCGCTTCGGCGCAATATCGGCGTCGTCTTCCAGGAGCCGATGCTGTTCGCCCGCTCTATCCGCGAGAACCTGCTCGTCGGCAAGCCGGATGCCACCGATGCCGAGATGATGGAGGCGCTTGAGCGCGCCCAGGCCGCCGAGGTGATGGCGCGCCAGACCGACGGGCTCGATACGCTGGTCGGCGAGCGTGGCCGCACCTTGTCAGGCGGCGAGCGCCAGCGCTTCTCGATCGCGCGCGCGCTGCTCAAGAATCCGCCGGTCCTGATCCTCGACGAGGCGACCTCGGCGCTCGACGCGGCGACCGAGGTCAAGCTCCAGAAGGCACTGGAGGAGGTGATGAGGGGCCGGACGACCTTCGTCATCGCGCACCGCCTGGCAACGATCCGCAATGCCGACCGCATCCTGGTCTTCGAGCAGGGGCAGGTCGAAGAGATGGGCACCTTCGACGAACTCGTCGCCAAGGGCGGGCGCTTTGCGGCGCTGGCGCGGGCGCAGTATCTCGTCGCCGACAGGCCGCTGTCGGCCGAGGAAACGCCGAGCCCGCTGGCGCAGAAAATCCTTCCCAGCTGACAAACCGCGCTTTTGAGCCGGTCCGGGGACCGCAGGCGAGATCAGGCGTTGCGCCGGTGCCGCCTTTCCCGCTTATTGGGCGCAAGCCCTCCCCGCCGCAATCCTTGAGTGAACGAACGATGATGACGCTCCGCCTTGCCTGTGCCTGGGTCTCGGTTGTCGCCTTCCTGCTGTTCGGCGATACCGTGCTCGGCCAGCTCGGCGCGCCGTTGCCGTCGCTGCTGGTCTTCCTCTGGCTGATGGGCGTCATCATCTGGTCCGCCTTCGGCGTGGTCCATGAAGCCGAGGACATCGCGCATCGACTTGGAGAGCCCTACGGCACGCTGATCCTGACGCTCTCGATCGTGATCATCGAGGTGGCGCTGGTCGGTGCGGTCATGCTCGGCGCCAAGGGCGCCCCGACGCTCGGGCGCGACACCATGTTCGCGGTGCTGATGATCGTGCTCAACGGGGTCGTCGGCATCGGCCTGCTGATCGGCGGCCTGCGGCATTTCCAGCAGCGCTACAACCTGAAGGGCGCATCGTCCTATCTCGCGGTGATCATTCCGCTGACCGTGATCCCGCTGTTCCTGCCGAATTTCACGACATCGACGCCGGACGGCACGCTGACGCCGTTCCAGGCGGTCGCCTTCTCGATCTTCACCATGGCGCTCTATGGCGCTTTCCTCATCCTGCAGACCGGGCGGCATCGCGCCTTCTTCCATGAGCCGGAAGCCGAGGACGGCAAGCCGGCCGCCGCCGCGGACAAGGAAGGCGAAACGACTTCACGATCCTCGATGCGGGAGGTGCTGCCGCATGTCGGGCTGCTGCTCGCCAATATCCTGCCGATCGTCATCCTGTCGAAGGGCCTCGCCGCGGTACTGGATTTCGGCATCGCCAAGCTCGGCGCGCCGGCGGCGCTGGGCGGCATCCTGATCGCGATGGTGGTGTTCACGCCGGAATGCATCGCCGCGCTGCGGGCGATCACCTCGAACCAGCTCCAGCGCGCGGTCAATCTCTGCCTGGGGGCTGCCGCTTCCACGCTGGGCATGACGGTGCCGGCGGTTCTGCTGATCGGCGTCTTCACCGGCCAGCCGGTCGTGCTCGGCCTGTCGGCGACCAACATGGTGATCGCGGCGATGACGCTGCTGCTCTCGACGCTGACCTTCACCGGCACCCGCACCACGATGCTGGAGGGCGCGGTGCATCTGGCGGTGTTCTTCGTCTTCATCGTGCTGGTCTTCAGCCCCTGACCGCCATGCGATTACCCCTGGGGTAATCGACGCCATGCGCGATGGGCTTCATGGTCCTCCGCAACGAACGGCCTTCCGGCCGGGCTTTGCAGGAGAATGCCGTGACCGCCTATGCCATCGCCCACCTGCAGGATGTCAGGGTCGGCGCCGAAATCGTCGACTACATCGCGCGCATCGATGGGACACTCGCACCCTATGACGGCCAGTTCCTGGTCCACGGCGCGACACCCGACATCGTCGAGGGGCCATGGCCGGGCGATCTCGTCATCATCGCCTTTCCCGATATGGAGAGGGCGCGCGCCTGGTACGATTCACCGGCCTACCGCGAAATCCTGCCGCTCAGGACCGAGAACTCGCGCGGCGTCACGATGCTGGTGAAGGGCGTCGAGCCCGGCTATCGCGCGAGCGACTTCCTGGCCAAGCTCGGCCTTGCCTGAGCGCGCTCAGGCTGCGAGCTCGTCCTCGATGAAGCCGCGCACCTCGTCTGCCGGGACGCCCGGCGCGATGAAGCTCTTGCCGATGCCGCGGGCAAGAATGAAGGTCAGCACGCCGCGCTTGACCTTCTTGTCCTGCGCCATGGCGTTGACAATCTCCTCGGCGCTGCCGGCGCCGCCCGGGACCTGCTGCAAGCGGCTGGGCAGGCCGACATGGTCGAGATGGCGGGAGACGCGGCCGGCATCCTGGCCCGAGCACAAATCCAGCCGCTGCGAGAAGCGGAAGGCCAGCGCGAGGCCGATCGCGACGGCCTCGCCATGGACGAGGCGGGCGGAATCGTAATTCGTCAGCCGTTCCAGCGCATGGGCGAAGGTATGGCCGAGATTGAGCAGGGCGCGGTCGCCTTCCTCACGCTCGTCGCGGGCGACGATGGCGGCCTTGGCGCGGCAGGAGACGGCGACGGCGTGGTCGCGCTCGGGGCCGCCGGCGATGACGCGGCTCCAGTTCGCCTCGCACCAGTCGAAGAAGGCGGGGTCGTCGATCAGCCCGTATTTCACGACCTCGGCATAGCCGGCCTTGAACTCGCGCTCGCTCAGGGTGTCCAGCAGGGCGGTATCGGCGATGACCAGCGCGGGCTGGTGGAAGGCGCCGATCAGGTTCTTGCCATGGGGCGAATTGATGCCGGTCTTGCCGCCGACCGAGGAATCGACCTGGGCAAGCAGGGTGGTCGGCACCTGCACGAAGCGCACGCCGCGCCGAAGGCACGCCGCCGCGAATCCGGTGAGATCGCCGACGACGCCGCCGCCGAAGGCGATGATGAGGTCATTGCGCTCGATCTTGGCCGCCAGCAATGCGTCGCAAAGCGCGACGAACTGGGCATAGGACTTGGACGCCTCGCCCGGCGGGATGGTGATGCGGGTCGCCGAGATTCCTTCCTGCTGCAGGCAGGTCTCGAAGGCCGCGCCATGCAAGGCGGCGACGCTGTCGTCGGTGACCAGCGCGGCCTTGGCGCCCGGCGCGAAGGCCGCGATCAGGGCCGCGGCCTCGCAGAGCTGGTGACGGCCGATATGGATGTCGTAGCCGCGGCCTTCGAGCGCGACGGGGACGACGATGCGGGCTCCGGTCTTGTCGGACGTGGTGGCGTTCATGATGCTGTCGCTCCGGCTGCCGGCCCGAGATAATCGCCCAATGCGGCGATGGTGTCGCCGACCACGACCTCGTGAGGCTCGTCGCTCGATTGGATGGTGATGTCGGCGAGAGCGTAGACCGGTTCACGCTCTGTCAGCATCCGGCGGAGCGTCGCCTCAGGATCGGCGGTCTGGAGCAATGGGCGTTTCGCGTTACGGCGGACGCGGCGCATGAGCACTTCCGGCTCGGCCTTGAGCCAGACCGAGATGCCGAGTTCCTTCACCCGCGCGCGCGTCTCGGCATTCATGAAGGCACCGCCGCCAGTCGCCAGCACCAAGGGAGCCCGCGTCGTCAGCACGCGGCTGATGACGCGACGCTCGCCCTCGCGGAACTCCGCCTCGCCGCGCTGCGCGAAGATTTCCGGTATCGACATATGCGCTGCCGTCTCGATCTCGATATCCGCATCGACGAAGGGCAGGCCAAGCCGCCCAGCCAGCCGGCGGCCGACCGAGCTCTTGCCCGAGCCCATCATGCCGACGAGCACGATCGCGCGCGCACCCAGAGCGGTGCGGAGATCGAGCTTATCGGGCGTGGCGACGGAAGCGGCGACAGTCATGACAATTCAAATCCTCGGCACGGCTGTAGCATCGGCCGGCAGTTGCGTCATGCCCCCGTCATGCGTTGGGACGCGGTTTGCACGAAAGCCATTCCGCGCTTCCTCGAAACGCCGAATGGCTCTCGCTTCTGGTCCAGCGCATTTTCTTCACGCGAACTGGTGCCCCTTTCGCTCGAAAATGCTCCCAGCTGTGGCCAGCCGGCTCTTGCGCGGCGCGGCTGCGATCGGAGATAACGGGACGGGCGCCGGGATCACGCGCGCCCCAAGCGATTGCGAAAGTCCGCCCGACGTGCCGACGCTGTTCCGTTTCCTGGCTTTCATCGCGATCGTCGCTGGGCTGATCTTCGGGGGCATGGTCGCGCTCGTTACCTTCGTGGAACCGGTCCAGCGCGAGATGATCGAGAACGTGCCGCCCGCCAAATTGCAACCGAAATGAGCCGGCTGGCGCGCCAGCGACTGAACGCCTTTCTCGACATGCTGGCAGCCGAGCGCGGCGCAGCACGCAACACGCTCGATGCCTATGAGCGCGACATCGCGGATTACCTCGAATTCCTTGGCGGCAGGGCGCCGGCCGATGCGACGGCGAACGATATCCGCGGCTGGCTCGCCGAACTCGCAGCGCGCGGGCTCAAGGCCTCCTCGGCAGCAAGGCGGCTCTCGGCCGTGCGGCAGTTCCACCGCTTCCTTTACACGGAAGGGCTCGCGGGCACCGATCCCTCGGCCGCCATCGCCGGGCCGCGCCTGGGCCGGCCCCTGCCCAAGGTGGTGACCGTCGAGGATGTCGACCGCTTGCTGGAAGCGGCGCGGGCCGCTTGCGAGGGCGAGGGGCTGTCGAAGGCCGTGCGGCTGAAGGCCCTGCGCATGCGCTGCCTCGTCGAGATGCTCTACGCCACCGGCTTGCGCGTCTCCGAATTGATCGCGCTGCCCCTGTCGGCCGCGACGACGCGCGAGCGCTTCCTGATCGTGCGCGGCAAAGGCGACAAGGAGCGGTTGGTGCCGCTGAACGATGCCGCGCGCCAGGCGGCGCGGGACTGGCTGGAGGCGCTGAAAGAGGCCGGAGCGGCGGATGGGCGATGGCTCTTCCCGTCCGAGGGCGAGAGCGGGCATCTGACGCGTCAGGTCTTCGCCCGGGATCTCAAATCACTGGCAGGGGCGGCCGGGCTTTCGGCTGCCGCCCTGAGCCCGCATGTGCTGCGCCATGCCTTCGCCAGCCATCTCCTGCAGAACGGCGCCGATCTCAGGGTCGTTCAGGAGCTGCTGGGCCATGCCGATATCGCGACGACGCAGATCTACACCCATGTCCTCGACGAGCGATTGAAGAGCATGGTTCGCGACCTCCATCCCCTGGCGGATGGAGAATAGGCCCTACGCCTCCGAGCAGCGGATCTGCTGGACGCGCTTGGGCATCTCGCCGACGGCCGGGATGAACTGTCCGGTCGCGTTGTCCAGGATCATCAGCACGCCGGTCGCGACGGCGAAATAGGCGCCGTGCAGGTGCAGCCGGCCCTTGCTCTCCAGGATCTGCACGCAGGGGAAGGTGCGCAGGTTGGCGATGGATTGCTGGATCGAGGCCAGCTCCAGGCGCTGGAGATAGTCGTCGAAATTCTCGTTGCGGCCACGTCCGCCTGTGCGTTCGGCAGCGGGCCCGATCAGGGTGATCCATTTGCCGATGAAGTCGCCCGGCGAAAGCGCCTGCTGGCTGTCGTCGGCGAAGGCGCGGATGCCGCCGCAGCGGCCATGGCCGAGCACGACGATATGCTGCACCTTGAGCGCCTGGATGGCGTATTCGAGCGCCGCCGAGGTGCCGTGGAGCTGGCCATCAGGCTGGAAAGGCGGCACGAGATTGGCGATGTTGCGGGCGACGAACATCTCGCCGGGGCGCGCATCGAAGATCACTTCCGGCGAAACGCGCGAGTCGCAGCAGCCGATCAGCATGATCTGCGGCGTCTGGCCGTTCTCGCCGAGCTCCTCGTAGCGGCTCTGCTCGCGGATGAAACGATCGTCGAGGAAGGCGCGGTAGCCTTCCGTCAGGCGCTGCGGGAATGGCTCTGCAGGCTTGTCCATGGCCTCTCTCGAACAGGAAACCGACGGCTTCGTCAAGTCGATGTTGCGCTGCGGCATCGCCCGCCCAGCCTGTTGCCTTCGCTCAAGCCGCTTCACGGTCGGCTTTCGCCGGCATGGAACCCGCGCAGGGGGAGGGGCCGCATGCGCGCTTCGGACATGGACATATCGGCCTCGTCGCCTAGTCTGGCCGGATTACCCGCGCGGCGTCAGCGCTCGCGTCGGGTCTGAGCGCAACGGAGTGACATGCCTTGACCGAACCCTGCGATCTCAACGCCGTTGCCGCGCGCGCCCTCATCGGGGCCAAGAAGCTCTCTGCCCGCGAACTGCTCGACAGCTGCATCCGCCGCATGGATGCGATCGATCCGGCCGTGAACGCCATGGTCGCGCGCGATGACGACAAGGCGCGCAAGGATGCTCTCGCGGCCGACGAGGCCACCACGCGCGGCGATGCGCTCGGGCCTCTCCACGGCCTGCCGATCGGCATCAAGGACCTGGAGAACGTCGCCGGCCTGCGCACCACCTATGGCAGCGCGCTCTATCGCGATTTCGTGCCGACGGAAGACCAGCTCATCGTCTCCTGCGTGCGCAAGGCCGGCGCGATCATCGCCGGCAAGACCAACACCCCGGAATGGGGCGCCGGCGCCAATACCCGCAACGCCGTCTATGGCGCGACCGGCAACCCGTTCGATCCCTCCAGGAGTGCGGCCGGCTCGTCCGGCGGTTCCGGCGTCGTGCTGGCGACGAACATGGTGCCGCTCGCGACCGGCTCCGATACCGGCGGCTCGCTCCGCAATCCGGCAGCCTTCAACGGCATCGTCGGCTTCCGGCCGACGCCGGGCCTTGTGCCCAGCGAAAAGCGCCAGCTCGGCTGGTCGCCGCTGCCGGTGCTCGGTCCGATGGCGCGCAACGTGCCGGATCTCTGCCTGCTGCTCTCGACCATGGTTTCCGATGCCGGCTCCGACCCGCTGGCGACGACGATTCATGGCAAGACGGTGCGGCGGCCGGAGGATTTCGCCCGTCCCGACACCATCGATCTCGCTTCGCTCAAGGTGGCGCTGACGCCTGATTTCGGCTTCGCGCCGACCGAACGCCTGATTCGCGACAGCTTCTTCGACAAGACCAAGGCGTTCAGCCACCTCTTCCATGCGACTGAGGAGGCGACGCCGGATTGCGAGGGCACCGACGAGGTCTTTGAAATCCTGCGCGCGAGCAACTTCCTCGCCGCCCATCTCGACAAGGTCCGCGACACGCCCGACATGGTCGGGCCGAACGTGCGCGCCAATGTCGATGAGGGCTTGCGCTATTCCGCGCTCGACGTCACCCGCGCGATGAAGCAGCAGACGGCGATCTACCAGCGCTGGCAGCAGTTCTTCGAGCATTACGACGTCATCCTGTCGCCAGCGGTGACGCTGAGCCCGCGGCCCTGGACCGAGCTCTTCCCGTCCGAGATCGACGGCAAGCCGACGCGGACCTATTTCCACTGGCTGGCGGCGGCCTATGCCGTCACCATCGTCGGCCACCCCGCGATCTCGCTGCCGGTCGGCCTCGACCGCAACGGCATGCCCTTCGGCCTGCAGATCGTCGGGCCGCGCGGCGGCGACGCCAAGGTTCTGGCGGTGGCGGCCGCGCTTGAAGCGGCGCTCGCGGGCGATCCGCTGACGGCGCGCCCGGTGCCGGACCTCGCCAAGCTCGCCAAGGCGCGGCCGATCAGCGAAAGTCCAAACTTCATCGGCTTCGCCTGAGGCTGGGCCTGCATTCCAGAACAATCATAATGGGGAGAGTCCAGATGAAGCGCCGCGATTTTCTGATGGGGACGGCCGCGCTCGGCCTTGCCGGGCCGGCCCTGCCGCGGCT
>SEEM01000267.1 GCA_004144595.1 Hyphomicrobiales bacterium | reverse complement strand
CCAAGGAAGCCTTGAAGAAGGCCGAGGGCATGCCGAACGTGCCGGCGCTGGTAGAGGCCGTGCGCGCTAGTTTCACGCTGCCTTTCGCAGAGGGCTCAGCCGTCGAGCGCAAGCTCTTCCTGTCGCTTCTCGTCGATGAGCGCTCGAAGGCGCTGCGCCATGTCTTCTTCACCGAGCGCGAGATCGCGAAGGTGCCTGGCATCGGGCCGGAGGTGAAACCACGCGAGATCGCCAGCGCCGCGGTGATCGGCGCCGGGACGATGGGCGGGGGCATCGCGATGTGCTTCGCCAATGCCGGCATCCCGGTGACGCTGATCGAGACGGCCAAGGCCGCGCTCGACAATGGCGTCAATCGCATCGGCGCGATCTACGACATCTCCGTTTCGCGTGGCTCCCTGACCCCGGAGGCGAAGGCCGGACGCATGGGGCTGATCAAGCCGGCGGTCGGGCTTGCGGCTGCGGCCGGGGCCGATATCGTCGTCGAGGCCGCCTTCGAGGAGATGGGCGTCAAGCAGCAGATCTTCGGCGAGCTCGACAAGGTGGCCAAGCCCGGCGCCATTCTCGCCAGCAACACATCCTATCTCGACGTGCCGACGATCGCGGCGGCGACGAAACGTCCGCAGGACGTGATCGGCATGCATTTCTTCAGCCCTGCCAATGTCATGAAGCTGCTGGAGATCGTCCGGCCGAAGGGTTCGGCCGATGATGCGATCGCGACGGCCGTCGCGCTCGGCCGCAAGCTCGGCAAGGTGCCGGTCGTGGTCGGCAACGGCTTCGGCTTCGTCGGCAACCGCATGCTGGAGCAGCGCACCCGCGCCGCCGAGCGCCTGCTGGTCGCCGGCGCCCTGCCGCACGAGGTCGATGCGGCGCTGGTCGGCTTCGGCTTCAAGATGGGGCCCTTCGCCATGGCCGATCTCGCCGGCAACGATATCGGCTGGCGCTCGCGCAAGGCGCGCGGGCTGAAGGCCGCCGTCGCCGATGCGATCTGCGAGGCCGGCTGGTTCGGCCAGAAGACCGGCCACGGCTATTACGTCTATCCGGAAGGCGCCCGCGCCGGGCAGCGCTGCCCCGGAGATCCTCGCGCGGCTGCTCGACCCGATGGTCAACGAGGGCGCGCGCATCCTCGAAGAGGGCATCGCAGTACGGCCGGGCGACATCGATATCGTCTGGATCAACGGCTATAATTGGCCGGCCTGGCGGGGCGGGCCGATGTTCTGGGCGGACAGTGTCGGGCTCGACGTCATCGTCAAGCGGCTCGAAGCGCTGGCGGTGGAGATCGGCGACAAGGCGCTGGAGCCGGCGCCGCTGCTCAGACGCCTCGCCGCCGAGGGCAAAGGTTTCGCGAGCCTGAAAGGATGATGGACCAGGCTCCTCATGCCGGGGCCTGACCGGCCGGAGAATGACGGCAGGCAAAAAGCGCTCTATCCTCGCCTGAACCGATAATCTTTCCGAGGAGAGCCGCTTGGCTTCGGGGCTGTTTGCGCTGCTGGACGATATCGCCGGCATCGCCAAGATCGCGGCGTCCTCCGTCGACGATGTCGTGGCGCAGGCCGGCAAGGCCGGAGCCAAGGCGGCTGGCGTGGTCATCGACGATGCGGCGGTGACGCCGCGCTATGCCGTGGGCTTCGCCGCGGCGCGCGAACTGCCGATCATCTGGCGGATCGCGCTGGGCTCGCTGCGCAACAAGCTCCTCATCCTGCTGCCGGGCGCGCTGGTGCTGGCGCTTATCGCGCCCTGGGCGATCACGCCGCTCCTGATGGCGGGCGGCGTCTTCCTCTGCTTCGAGGGGGCGGAGAAGCTGCTTGAGCTGGTCATGCCGCATGGCGCCCATGGCGACGGCAAGGCGGGCGAGGTTGCCGGCGATCCGGCGGGGCTCGAAAAGCAGAAGATCGCCGGCGCGATCAAGACCGATTTCATCCTCTCGGCCGAGATCATGGCGATCACGCTGGCCGGGGTCTCCGACCAGTCCTTCTGGATGAAGGCGGCGGTGCTCGCCATCGTCGGTGTCGGCATCACCGTCGCGGTCTACGGCGTCGTCGCATTGATCGTGAAGGCTGACGACGCCGGCATGGCGCTCGCCGCGAACCAGCGCCCGGCGACGAGCCTGCTGGGGCTACGTCGGCCGGGAACCGGAGAGGCGGGGGTATTCGATCGTGCCCTGTCATGGCTGACGCGGCCGCTCGGACGCGGCCTCGTCGTCGCCATGCCGCATTTCCTGAACCTGCTCGGCATGGTCGGCACCGCCGCGATGCTTTGGGTCGGCGGCGGCATCATCATCCACGGGCTGGAAGAATACGGCCTTGCTGGTCTCGGTCATGGCGTCCATGACCTCTCCGTCGCTGCCGGGCGGGCGCTGCCGGCAGCGCTTGCGGGGGCGGGGGAGTGGCTGGCCGGCGCAGCGCTGGCCGCCGTGTTCGGCGTCATCATCGGCGCGCTCACCGTCGTCGCGATGCACTGGCTGGTCGGGCCGGCCGTGAAGCTGTTCCGCAGGGATGCGGCGGCTCGGCGCGGCGCCTGACGTCTTCAGTCCAGCCAGGTGGTGAAGCCCTCGACCGGCTCGCGCTCGGGCACGAGGCGGTTGGCCGGGGCGTCGGGGGCGGCCCTGCCGATGGCGATGCCGCAAACCACGACCTCGCCTTCCGGGATTTCGAGTTCCTGCCGGACGATCGGGTGGAACTGTGCGAAGATCGCCTGCGGGCAGGAATCGAGGCCATGGCCCTGCGCTGCAACCAGCAAAGTCTGGATGAACATGCCGAGATCGAGCCAGGAGCCGATCTCGAGATCACGGTCGATCGTCAGCATCAGCGCGACCGGGGCATCGAAGAAGCGCAGGTTCGCTGCGGTCTGCCGCTTCATGCCTTCGGTGTCGCCTTTGACGACGCCGAGCAGGCCGTAGAGATCCCAGCCGACCTTGCGACGGCGGGCGAGATAGGGCTCGCGCAAATGCGCGGGGTAATAGCGATATTCCTCGACGCCCGGCCGCTCGCCGGCTTCGAGCGCGGCGAGCAGCGCGGCTTCCAGGCGTGCGCGCGTCCGCGGGCCGATGACCCTGAGCTTCCACGGTTGCATGTTGGTGCCGGAGGGGGCCTGCGCGGCGAGGTCGATCAGCCGGCGCAGCAGAGCCGGATCGACGGGGTCGGGCAGGAAGGCGCGGATCGCGCGGCGCGAGCGGATGGCCTGTTCGACGGCTTCGGTCGGTGTCATCTCGTCGATCCCATTCCATGACCCGGGTGATGCTGTGGTGGGCCGGTGCAATGCCGTTCAGGCCGGCAGGATACGCCCGCGATTGAGAATGTTGCCGGGGTCGAGCGTCCGTTTCAGCGTCGTCATCAAGGCGAGCTCGGCATCCGAGCGGCTCATGCCGAGATAGGGCCGCTTCAGGATGCCGACGCCGTGCTCGGCCGAAATGCTGCCCTGCTT
>SEEM01000266.1 GCA_004144595.1 Hyphomicrobiales bacterium | reverse complement strand
CTCGATGTCTATCGCGAGGGTTATGAATTCATCGGCCATTCCACCCGTCCTGCGCCGGTGGCCGACCCCGACGGTTTCCGCATCACCATCGGCAACGATCAATGCCTGCAGCCCTATTCGGGCTCGGTGTTCAACATCTCTGCCATGAGCTTCGGCTCGCTCTCCGCCAATGCGATCCGCGCGCTGAACACTGGGGCGCGCATGGGAAACTTCAGCCACGACACAGGCGAGGGCAGCATCAGCCCGTATCACCGCGCCGGAGGCGGCGACATCGTCTGGGAAATTGCCAGCGGCTATTTCGGCTGCCGCGACGAAGAGGGTCGCTTCGATCCCGATCGCTTTGCCCACCAGGCTACTGACCCTCAGGTGAAGATGATCGAGATCAAGCTGAGCCAGGGGGCCAAGCCCGGTCATGGCGGCATCCTGCCGGCGCCAAAGGTTTCCCCTGAGATAGCCGAGACACGAGGCGTTCCGGTCGGGCGCGATTGTATCTCTCCGTCGAATCACAGTGCATGGCCACCCATGGGAGTTCATGGGCATCGTCAAGGCGATGCTGGACAGCGGCATCGTGCCGGATTTCATCGTCGTCGACGGCGCCGAGGGCGGCACTGGCGCAGCGCCGGTCGAGTTCAGCGACCATATCGGCCTGCCGATGCGTGAAGGCCTGCTGTTTGTTCACAATGTGCTGGTCGGGGCGGGCTTGCGCGACAAGGTCAAGATCGGTGTCGCAGGACGCATCGTCAGCGCCTTCGACATCGCCAGTGCTCTCGCTATCGGCGCGGATTGGACGAATGCGGCGCGAGGCTTCATGTTCGCTCTCGGCTGCGTCCAGTCGCTGTCGTGCAACACCAATCGTTGCCCGACGGGTGTCGCCACGCAAGATGCGGTGCGGCAGCGGGCGCTGGTGGTTCCGGACAAGGCGCAACGCGTCCATCTTTTCCACGCGAACACCCTCAAGGCATTGGCAGACATGCTGGCGGCAGCTGGCCTCTCCCATCCATCCGACCTCGGGCCGCACCATCTTGTCCGCCGTGTCAGCGCAACCGAAATCCGCCTGTTCTCTGACCTCCACGTCTTCCTCGAGCCGGGCGAGTTGATGTCCGGGCGGTGCGAGCATGTCTTTTACCGCCGCAACTGGGAAGCTGCCCGCAGCGACAGCTTCGACAGGCTTCCGTGAGCTATCTCGAAAATTACGATCATCATTTCCAATGAATGATTGACCGGCCACACTCGCGGCGCACCCGACACGTTGCGAACGTGTGGCCTTTGCCTGACGGCCCTTTGCTTTTTCGCGAAATGAGGCGCCATGGATCTCGTTCTTCGCCAGGCTTCCGTCCCGGGATATGACGGACCCATCGATATCGGCGTCAGCGGGGGGCGGATTGCCGCGCTGGAGCGGCGGCTGGTATGTGACGCTCCAGAGATCGATGTTGCCGGCCGCACGGTCATCGGAGGCTTCGTCGACAGCCACGTCCATCTCGACAAGGCCTGTCTGCTCGATCGATGCGGTCATGTGCATGGCGGGCTGGGGGCCGCGATAGCAGCCGTTGCAGCGATGAAGCGGAACTTCACGGAGGCCGATGTCTATCAGCGCGGCGCGCGCGTGATCGAGAAAGCGATAACCAAAGGCACGACCCGGATGCGGACACATGTCGAGGTCGATCCGCGGGTGGGTCTGCGCAGCTTCAACGCCGTGAAGGCACTGAAAGCTGATTATGCCTGGGCGCTGGATCTCTCGATCTGCGTCTTCCCCCAGGAAGGGCTGACCAACGATCCCGGAACAGAAGACCTTCTGGCCGAGGCTTTGCGCAACGGCGCCGACCTGCTGGGCGGCTGCCCCTACACGGATACGGACCCGAACGCACAGATCGAACGCCTCTTCGGGCTGGCGCGGGAATTCGATGTCGACCTGGACTTCCATCTGGATTTCGACCTCGACCCGAGCTGGATGCATCTCGACGAGGTCTGCCGCCAGACCACGAGTCACGGATGGGGTGGCCGAGTCGCCATCGGGCATGTCACCAAGCTCTCTATGGTGTCCCCGGAGGTGTTGGTCTCGATCGGCGGCCGACTGGCCGAGGCGGGTGTCGCGCTGACGGTGCTGCCGGCCACCGATCTCTATCTGTCGGCGCGGGAGACGAGCTATGCGAAGCCGCGCGGCTTGACGCCGGCGCATCTCCTCCTTGACGAGGGTGTGCTCTGCTCGGTTGCAACGAACAACGTCTTGAATCCCTTCACGCCGTTCGGAGACGCTTCCTTGCTGCGCATGGCCAATCTCTACGCGAACGTCGCCCAATGCGAGCCACCGCTCTTCGCGCGCTGCCTCGATCTCGTCACCTCGCTTCCTGCCAGGCTGATGCGGCTCGGCGACTACGGCATCGCTCCCGGCAACCCTGCCGACCTCATCGTCCTCGACGCGGCGACGCCGAGCGATGCCCTCGCTGAAATCGCAGAGGCCATCATGGGTTTCAAGCATGGCCGGCTCAGCTTCGAGAGGCCCGCGGCGCGATTGCTGCCACCGGCCCCCTGAGGGAAACGTCAGGCAGGGCCTCGGCTGCAGGCGCGGTGGCTACCGGCTTGCTCTACAAGCTGCCTTTACAGGCATCGCTCAGACAGACCGAAGTATGTCTTCGGCGCGTCGCGGCGAGTTTGTCTCCAGGAACAAGGCGCTGAACGAGAGCGCGGCAGCCTGAGCCACAGCTGCGCCACGGCTGACACGATTCGAACGTGTGACCTTTGCTTTTGAAGAACGGCGTGCGATCCAAAATCCCGCATTGCCGAAGCCGTTGGGATCGGCTATCCAGCCTGCACGGTTTGCGCCCGTAGCTCAGCTGGATAGAGCGTTGCCCTCCGAAGGCAAAGGTCACACGTTCGA
>SEEM01000265.1 GCA_004144595.1 Hyphomicrobiales bacterium | reverse complement strand
AAGTAGTTCATCAGGATGTCGGCGAGAGGCGAGCCGATCATGGCGCCGCCACCGAAACCCATGATCGCCATGCCGGTCGCCATGCCGCGCCGGTCGGGGAACCATTTCACCAGGGTCGAGACCGGCGAGATGTAGCCGAGGCCGAGGCCGATGCCGCCGATCACGCCGGAGCCGAGCCACATCAGCCAGAGCTGGTGGGTGTAGACGCCGATGGCCGAGATCACGAGGCCGCCGCACCAGCACAGGGTCGACACGAAGGCGGCCTTGCGCGGGCCGACGCGCTCGAGCCAGCCGCCCCAGATGGCGGCGGACGAGCCGAGCAGCACGAAGAACAGCGTGTACATCCAGCCGAGATCAGCGACCTTCCAGTCGCAGGCCGTCGTGAACAGCGAGCCGATCAGGCCGCCATCGGCGGCGCAGGCGACCGGCTTGGTGATGCCGATCGCCTGGCTCAGCGGCAGCCAGAACACCGAGAAGCCATAGGCCATGCCGATGCACAGGTGGATGCAGAGCGCGGCCGGCGGCACGAGCCAGCGGTTGAAGCCCGGTTTGGCGATGGTTCGTTCGCGATCGAGCAGGCCGATGCCGCCCCCGATCTGTCCGACATCCTGTGCGACACTCATTCCCCGGTTCCTTTCCCCATGGCTTAGCCGTCCGGGCCGGGTAGGATCCCGGCTCGTTGCAGTCTCTCGATGCACCGCCTGGGCGGCGCCTTGCTCGCTAACCTCCGCGCCCTGGTCTGATCTGCGGCAGTACATGCCTCAGCAGGGGCGGGAGGTCCTCCGGCCGGTTGGCGAAAGCGGCGAGGAAATCCCCGCGCATGCGTCCGGTCCAGAACTGGTTGATATGGTCGGCGACCGATGCGGTGGCTTCCGCCTCCGGATAGGCCTTGAAGAAATCGGCGATCTGCCCGGCCATGCGCCTGAGCTTCGCGACGTTCTCCGCATGGTGATCGGTGGTCAGGCCAGCCTCCGTCATCGGGCGATCGTCTCGGGCTCTGGCGCGAGCGCCCCGGTGAAGACGATGCAGCCGTCGCGGCGCGCCACGGCGGCGAGGGTCAGGCCGAGATGCCGGGCGCGCTCGATCGCGAGCGAGGTCGGCGCGGAGATCGCGACCAACGTGCCGGCGCCGAAGATCGCGGCCTTCTCGACCATCTCGAAGGAGGCCCGGCTTGTGACGAGCAGGAAGCCCTCGCTTGTACCCGCGCCGGCGCGAAGCCTTGCGCCGATCAGCTTGTCGAGGGCGTTATGACGGCCGACATCCTCGCGCACCGCCAGGATCGCACCGGAGGCATCGCACCAGGCGGCCCCATGGACGGCGCGGGTGAGCTGGTTCAACGGCTGATGCGTGTCGAGCGCGGCAAGCGCGGCCTCGATCGCCGATGCGGATACGGCGCGGGATGCCTGCGTCGCCGCATCGGCCATTGGAATTTCTTCGATGGTCTCGACGCCGCAGAGCCCGCAGGAGGTCCGGCCCGACAGGTTGCGCCGCCGCGCCAGATGTTCGCGGAAGCGCCCGGGCGCGAGCTCGACGGTGACGATGACGCCCTCGTCCTTCGGCTCGACGGCGATGCTGCGGATCTCGTCCGCGCCGCGCACGATGCCCTCGGTCAGGCTGAAGCCGGTGACGAAATCCTCGAGGTCCGACGGGCTCGCCATCATCACCGCATAGGGCATGTTGCCGTAGACGATGTTGATGGGGGTCTCGACGGCGACCTCGATCTCGCGCGCATCGTCATGCACCGCGCCGAAGCGCAGCGGCCGGGCCGTGACGGCGGCCGAGGCCGGCGGCTGGGCGGGCGGGTTATTCCGCGGCATCGGGCAGGCGCTCCGCGATCCGGCGCAAGGTCACGTCCTCCTCGAAATTCTTCTCCTGCCAGGCGGAGTAAGCGTTCGTGCGCCGGACGTCGACGGCGGTGACCTTGTATTCCGGGCAATTCGTCGCCCAGTCCGAATAATCGGTGGTGATGACGTTGGCGCCTGTCTTGGCATGGTGGAAGGTCGTGTAGACCACGCCCGGCTGCATCCGCTCGGAAATCACGGCCCGGAGTGCGATATCGCCCGAGCGGCTGGCGAGCGCCACGAGGTCGCCGTCGCGGATGCCGCGGCTTTCGGCGTCGAAGGCGTGAATCTCCAGCACGTCCTCGTCATGCCAGGCGCTGTTCTCGGTGCGCCGCGTCTGCGCGCCGACATTGTATTGCGAGAGGATACGGCCCGTGGTGAGCAGCAGCGGGAAGCGCGGCCCGGTCCGTTCGTCGGTCGGGACATATTCGGTGATCATGAACTTGCCCTTGCCGCGCACGAAGCGGTCGACATGCATCAGCGGCGTGCCGGTCGGCGCCTTGTCGTTGCAGGGCCACTGCACC
>SEEM01000264.1 GCA_004144595.1 Hyphomicrobiales bacterium | reverse complement strand
GAAGGCTGGTGCTGGGGTTGCCCGATGGGATCGCGACATGCGTTCGTCGGGCGGCATCGAGGTGGAAGGCTTTCGCGTTCGAATAGGGGAAGGGCATGATGACAGGTGAAGCGCCGGGAAATGGTCACGCGGGAGGCGACGACCGCTTCCTCGACATATTGACCGCCCGCAGGACCGAGCTTTCGCCATCCGAGCGTCGGGTGGCAGAGTTCGTGCTCGATGCGCCGAACAAGGTCATCCATATGTCGATCGCGACATTGGCCGAAGAGGTGGGCGTCAGCCAGCCGACCGTGCTTCGGTTCGTGCGTACGATGGGATTGGCCAGCTATCCGGAACTCAAGCTGCGCACCGGACAGAGCATCGTCGCCGGGACGCCTTATGTTCACAGCGAAGTCACCTCCAGCGACGCGCTTGACCAGATCGTCGACAAGCTTGTCGATTCCTCGATCTACACGTTGATGATGCTGCGCCGTTCCATAGACCAGGAGGTGCTGGCGCGGGTCGTCGCCATACTCTCCAGCGCGCCCCGTATCGATTGCTACGGTGCCGGTGCAGCGCACATCCTGGCGATGGAGGCGCAGCACAAGCTGATGCGCTTCGGCATACCGGTCGTGGCATATGATGATACCCACTTGCAGCGCCTTGCCGCGGCTACGCTGCGGAGGGGCGACGTAGCGCTCTGCTTTTCCCATACCGGCATGGTGCGCGACATCGAGGCGATGGCGCTGAAGGCGGGCGAATGCGGTGCCACGGTCATCGCCATCACCCGGCCGAATACCGCGCTGTCTGCTGCTGCCGACATCGTCCTCGAGATCGATGCGCATGAGAACACCGAAATCTACGCGCCGATGACATCGCGCGTGGCCCACGCCGTGCTGATCGACATCATCGCGACGGCAATGGCTCTCCGTGGCGGGCCGGCGCTTTTCGATCGCTTGCGTGAGGCGAAGAACAGCCTCGCCGATCTCCGCATTCCTCCGGCAGCGGCGACGTCGACGGACCCTGGCAAAAGCAGATGAGGGTCTTTGTCGCGTCGCTGGCCACCGAAACTAACACCTTTTCGCCGATCCGCATCGACCGCAGCGCCTTCGAAGATGCGTTCTACGCCCCGCCCGGCGAGCACCCCGAGACGCCCACTCTGTGTTCGGCACCCTTTATTGCCGCCCGCAGGCGCGCCAGCGAGCAGGGGTTCACCTTGATCGAAGGGACGGCGGCCTGGGCCGAGCCTGCCGGCCTGGTTTCCCGGGAGGCCTATGAGGGGTTGCGGGACGAAATCCTGCACCAGCTTCGCGCCGCGATGCCCGTCGACGTGGTGCTCTTCGGCCTGCATGGCGCGATGATCGCCGAGGGCTACGACGATTGCGAGGGCGATCTGCTTACTCGGACCCGCGCCATCGCAGGAGGGGATGCGGTCATCGGGGTCGAACTCGATCCCCATTGCCATCTCACACAGGCGATGATCGACGCGGTCACGATCCTGGTCACCTTCAAGGAGGTGCCGCACAGCGATTTCTACGAGCGCGCGGAAGACATGGTGGATCTTTCCTTGCGGGCCGCGCGCCAGGAAATCACGCCGGTTGTGAGTGTCCTCGACTGCCGCGCCATCGCCAACTTTCTGACCAGCCGCGAACCTGGCAGGTCGCTTGTCGACGACATGATCGCCCGTGAAGGCAAGGACGGCGTGTTAAGCATCTCCGTCGTGCACGGGTTTCCGGCGGCGGACGTCCACGACGTTGGCACCAAGGTCGTCGTCATCAGTGACGCTGCGCCGGAAATGGGTCGATCCGTGGCGGCCGAATTTGGTGCCCGTATCGTTGCTTTCGGCGCCGACCGCATGCCGTACATGCCCGATCCGGCCAAGGCGATCGACATGGCCCTCGCCATGGCCGGTCAACCTGTCGTGCTTGCCGATCGCTGGGACAATCCGGGCGGCGGCGTGGCTGGCGACAGCACGTTCCTTGTTCACGCGCTGCGCGAGCGCGCGAACATCGATGCCGCGGTCGGGGCTCTGTGGGATCCGGTCGCTGTCTCGTTCTGCCTGGCGGCCGGCCCCGGCGCGCGCCTCCATCTGCGCTTCGGTGGCAAGGCGGCGCCGAGTTCGGGCATGCCCGTCGATGCTGAAATCGAGGTCGTCGCGACCACACGCGATCTTGTCATTCCGTTTCAAGAGAGCCGTGTTTCACTGGGGGCGGCAGCCTCGGTACGGCTCGGAAAGCTTGATGTGGTTCTGGCAAGCAAACGCGCCCAGACGTTCCACCCCGCCGTCTTCGAATTGCTCGGGATAGAACTTTCGAAGAAAAAGATCGTCGCGGTGAAGTCCGCAAGCCATTTTCATACAGCCTTTGCACCGATTGCCGCCGATGTGAT
>SEEM01000263.1 GCA_004144595.1 Hyphomicrobiales bacterium | reverse complement strand
AGAAGCGCATCTACGCGCTGCCGCCCTATACCAGCGTGCGCAGCCTCGATTTCGAGGATCACCCCTTCCGCATCCAGAGTTGGACCCAACCTTGCGGGCTCTGCGGGGCGGCCGACAGCTATCTCGACGAGGTCGTGATCGACGACCAGGGCGGGCGCATGTTCGTCTGCTCAGACAGCCATTATTGCGAGACCCGCCGGGCGGAAGGCCATCGCGGCGCCATGCTGGGCGACGCGGCCGCCAGCGGCCTGGTCGAGGAGACCACCCCATGAGCCTGCATGTCGCAGCGGCCGAGCTCGCGCTCGAACCCGCCCCCCTGCTCTCCGTCGACGGCCTCAGCCGCTTCTATGGCGAGCGCATCGGCTGCGCCGATGTCGCTTTCGACCTCTGGCCGGGCGAAGTGCTGGGAATCGTCGGCGAATCCGGCTCGGGCAAATCGACCCTGCTGCGCTGCCTCGCCGGCATCGACAAGCCCGACGCGGGCGAGGTGCTGTTCCGTGGCGGCACGGAGCCGCTCGATATCTACTCGGTCTCCGAGCAGGAGCGCCGCCGCCTGATGCGCACGGCCTGGGGCATCGTCCACCAGAACCCGCGCGACGGTCTGCGCATGGACGTCACCGCCGGCGGCAATGTCGGCGAACGCTTGATGGATCGCGGCGACCGGCATTACGGCCAGATCCGCGAGCGCGCTCTGGACTGGCTCCAGCGCGTCGAGAGTGCTGGTCTCGGAGCCGCGCCTCGTCTTCATGGACGAGCCGACCGGCGGCCTCGACGTCTCCGTGCAGGCCCGCCTGCTCGACCTGCTGCGCGTGCTGGTGCGCGATCTCGGCCTCGCGGCGATCATCGTCACCCACGATCTCGCGGTGGCGCGCCTGCTGACCGATCGCCTGATGGTGATGAAGGACGGCCGCGTGGTCGAGCAGGGCCTGACCGATCAGGTGCTGGACGATCCCCACCACGCCTATACGCAGCTTCTCACCTCGGCGGTGCTGAGTGTGTGAGGAAGGTAGAGCGTCATTCTCGGGCGGAGCGCAGCGCAGACCCGAGAATCTCATGCGGGAAGGGGCACCCCTCTTTCCCGAGATGCTCGGGTCAAGCCCGAGCATGACGAGCCCTCGCCCGTCACACCCTCGTCACCTCGCCGGCACAAGGCACTGACCCCATGACCACGATGATTCAGGTCGAGAACGTCGCCAAGACCTTCACCCTGCACAACCAGGGCGGAGCACGTCTGCCCGTTTTCGACAACGTCAATTTCCATGTCGAGGCCGGCGAGGCGCTTGTCCTTGCCGGTGCGTCCGGTGCCGGCAAGTCGAGCCTGCTGCGCATCCTCTACGGCAACTACCGGCCGACGAGCGGCGCAATCCGCATCACCCATGCCGGCCGGCCCGTCGATATCGTCGCCGCCGTGCCGCGCACTGTGCTGGATATCCGCCGCCGCACGCTCGGCTTCGTCTCGCAGTTCCTGCGCGTGATCCCGCGCGTCTCGACGCTCGACATCGTGCGCGACCCGCTGCTGGCGCGCGGGGCAACGCCGGAGACCGCGACGGAGCGCGCCAAGGCCATGCTCGCCCGGCTGAACCTGCCCGAGCGGCTCTGGAACCTCGCCCCCGCGACCTTCTCCGGCGGCGAGCAGCAGCGCGTCAATATCGCCCGCTCCTTCGTCGACCCCTCGGCGATCATGCTGATCGACGAGCCGACCGCCTCGCTCGACGCGGCCAATCGCGACGTCGTCGTCGAACTGATCGCCGAGGCGCGCGCCGCCGGCTCCGCCATCGTCGGCATCTTCCACGACGAAGCGGTTCGCGAACGCGTCGCGACGCGCTATCTCGACATCACCGCTTTCCGGAAGGCCTGACGATGCAAACCGTTCTCACGAATGCCAAGCTGATCCTCGAGAACGAGGTCGTCACCGGCACGATCGCCTTCGACGCGAACGGCATCGTGTCGGTCGATCAGGGCAGATCCTCCCTGCCCGGCGCCATCGATGTCGGCGGCGACTATGTCGCGCCCGGCCTCGTCGAGATGCACACGGACAACATGGAAAAGCATTTCATGCCGCGCCCGAAGGTCTTCTGGCCGAACGGGCTGGCGGCGGCGCTGGTCCATGATGCGCAGATGGCTGCCGCCGGCGTCACCACCGTTTATGACGCGGTCTGCGCCGGCACGCCCTTCTCGGCCAAGGACTACCGCAAGGACATTTTCGCCGATGTGATGAAGTCGCTGGCCTATGGCAAGCGCGAGAACGTCTTCCGCATCGACCACCGCATCCACATGCGCTGCGAACTGACCAGCCCTGGTCTGCTCGAGGATATCGCGCCCTATCAGGACGACGAACTGGTCCAGCTCGTATCGCTGATGGACCACACGCCCGGCCAGCGCCAGTGGCGCGATCTCCAGCATCTCAAGACCTATGCCGTCGGCAACGGCAAGACGGTCGCGGAATTCGAGGCTGACGTCGAGGTTCGCCAGCGCGAAGGCGCCGCCAACGTCGCCAGGAACTGGCAGGCCGTGGTCGACATCTTCCGCGGGCGCGGCATCCCGCTTGCGACCCATGACGACACGATACCCGAGCATGTCGAGGAAGGCGTCGCCTCCGGCGCGGTGATCTCGGAATTCCCGACCACGGTCGAGGCGGCCGCAGCCGCCAAGCAGGCCGGTCTCGCGACGGTCGCGGGCGCACCGAACGTCGTGCGCGGCGGCTCGCATTCGGGCGGCGTCTCGGTCTCCGAGCTCGCCGAGAAAGGGCTGCTCGACGGCCTCTCCTCGGACTATGTCCCTGCGAGCCTGCTCCAGGCCGTGGTCAAGCTCAATGCCGACCATGGCATCGCGCTTCCCGAGGCGATGGGCATGGTGACCTGGAAGGTCGCCGACATTCTCGGCCTCGGGGATCGCGGTCATCTCAAGACCGGGCTCCGGGCCGATCTCGTGCGCTTCAAGGTGCTGGGCGCGACGCCGGTCCTCGCAGCCGTCTGGTCGCAGGGCGAGCGCGCGTTTTGAGCAAGCCGCGCTACGCCGTCTATTACGCCCCCGCCGCCGGCAGCGCCCTCTGGCGCTTCGGTTCGGCGGTGCTCGGCTATGACGCGCTGACCGG
>SEEM01000262.1 GCA_004144595.1 Hyphomicrobiales bacterium | reverse complement strand
ACGCTGGTGGCGCGCTCCTCCCCGATCAAGGCGATCGCGGCGATGCTGCTCGGGCTGCTGATCACCTGCATCGGCATCGACAATCCAGGCGGCGTGCCACGCTTCACCTTCGGCTCGACAGATCTTCTGGGCGGCATCGAACCGATCCCGGCGCTGGTGGGGGTATTCGCGCTCGCGGAGGTGATGCGGGCCTTGACCGAGCGCGAGCTGCCCAAGATCGAGAACCGACGCCTGGGCTCGATCCTCAAGGGGCAGTGGAAGCTCACCAAGGAGTACCCCAAGCAGCAGACTCGCGGGAACATCGTCGGCATCATCATCGGCGTGTTGCCGGGGGCCGGCGCCGACATGGCGGCCTGGGTCAGCTATGCGATGTCGAAGCGCTTCTCGAAGACGCCGGAGAAGTTCGGCACCGGCCACCCGGAAGGGCTGATCGAGGCCGGTGCCTCAAACAACGCCTCGCTCGCCTCGGGCTGGGTGCCGGCGCTGCTCTTCGGTATTCCCGGCGACACCATCACCGCGATCGCGATCGGCGTGCTCTACATGAAGGGGCTGAACCCGGGGCCAAGCCTGTTCACGACGCAGGCCGAGAGCATGTACGCGCTCTACATCATCTTCATCCTCGGCAACATCATCATGATCCCCTTCGGCATCATCATGATCCGGCTGGCGAGCAAGATCGTCGGCGCGCCCCGTTCGGCGGTGATGCCGGTGATCATGATCTTCTGCGCGGTCGGCGCCTTCGCGACGGCGGGCAACAACCTGTTCGCCGTCTGGTGCGTCGTCGTCTTCGGGCTGATCGGCTTCGTGATGGAGAAGAACGGCTATCCCGTCGCGGCCATGGTGCTCGGCATCGTCATGGGCACGATGGTGGAGCAGAGCTTCGTCACCTCGCTGATCAAATCCGACGGATCGATCCTGCCCTTCTTCGAGCGGCCGGTTTCCGGCGTGCTGGCGGCGATGACCTTCGCGGCGCTGCTCTGGCCGCTCTTCGCCTGGACGCGCGACTGGTTGAAGGGGCGCAGGCGGGTGATGGCGGCGTGAGGGCCGCCACGCCTCACTTCTTCAAAAATGCCATGAAGGCGGCCATTGCCTCGGGCGACTTCAGGCGCTCGCCGAAATGGCGCGCCTCGGTGGCGATGGTCTCAGCCACAGCCTGGGCCGAGCCGCGCTTCAACAGCATCTTGGTCAGTGCCAGCGATTCCGGCGGCAGCGCCGCAAGCGCCTTCGCCTTGGCGAGGCCGGCTTCCAATGCCGCGCCGTCCTCGGTGACGGCATTCACGAGCCCGGCTTCGGCGGCGGCCTCGGCAGTGAAGGCCTCGCCCAGCATCAGCAGCTCGGCCGCCTTCTTCGAGCCGGCGACGAGCGGCAGCAGATAGCTCGACCCGCCCTCTGGGCTCAGGCCCAGCGTGACGAAAGGCATACGGAAAGTGGCGGAGCGGGCCGCGAAGGCGAGGTCGCAATGCAGCAGCATCGTCGTACCGATGCCAACTGCGAAACCCTCGACCGCCGCGACGATCGGCTTCTTCGCAGCCGAGATCGCCTCGAGAAAATCGATGGCGACGCGCGGGCCTTCGCCGGCCGCGGCGGCCAGGGCGAAATCCTTGATGTCGTTGCCGCTGGTGAAGGTGCCGCCGGCACCTGCGATCAGGATCGCTCGGACGGAGGTATCGGCCTCGGCGGCAGCGATCGCGGCGATCAGCCCGGCATAGCTTGCGCGGTCGAGCGCGTTCTTGCGGTCGGGCCGGTTCATGGTGACCTGCACCACACCAGCCGCGACGGTTTCGCTCAGCACTTCGCTCATCGGTCCGCTCCTGATTGTGCAGCCGGGATGACATGGCCCTTCGGCGAGGGTCAAGCGAGGCGGGATGCGCCTTTCGTCACCGCCCGGTGCTTGACATCGCGCAGGTGCGATCCTCCCCTGCGCGGCGAGACGCCTTCGCTGCTTTCGTGTGCGAGTCGGCGCGCAGGACGGGATTGCGGAGACGTCGATGACGAAGGTTCAGCTCGAGGTTCGCGACAAGGTCGCGATCGCCACCATCGACAACCCGCCGGTCAATGCGCTGGGCGCCGCCGTGCGCGAGGGATTGGCCGATGCGATCAAGGCGGCGAATGCCGATGCCGCCGTCGTCGCGATCGTGATCGCATCCGCCGGCAAGACCTTCATCGCGGGGGCCGATATCAGCGAGTTCGGCAAGCCGCCGGCCCCGCCCAACCTCCCGGATGTGCTCGATGCGATCGAGGCTTCGAGAAAGCCGGTGGTCGCGGCGATCCAGGGCGTGGCGCTGGGCGGCGGGCTGGAAGTCGCGCTCGCCTGCCACGCCAGAGTCGCGCTGCCGGCCGCGAAGCTCGGCCTGCCCGAGATCAAGCTTGGCCTCATTCCCGG
>SEEM01000261.1 GCA_004144595.1 Hyphomicrobiales bacterium | reverse complement strand
GACGAGGACGGCGCCGTCTTCGACAAGACCGGCATGGGCCAGACCGACAGCGACGATCCCTACGAGCAGGCTGTCGCCGTCGTCCTGAGGGACATGAAGGCCTCCACCTCCTACATCCAGCGCCGCCTCCAGATCGGCTACAACCGCGCCGCATCCATCATGGAGCGCATGGAACACGAAGGCATCGTCGGACCCGCAAACCACGCCGGGAAACGCGAGATCCTCGGGGAAGGTCCGCGTCAGCGCGACGACGAGGACTGAGCTGGGCCGGGGCTTCATCCCGCGAGCGAACCAATCCGTCATTCCGGGCAGGCCGCAGGCCTGAGCCCGGAACCCAGAACCGATGCCCTCACGAATGAGGGTGGTGGTCCGACCGCGCCTTTCCGGAACCATCATCGGTTCCGGGTTCCGGGCTCTTCGCTTCGCGAAGCCCCGGAATGACGCCGGAGATTCCGCCGAAGACCGATCCCGCTCAATCCAGCAGGATCGACCTGATCTCCTGCCAGCTTGCCTCGTCGGGCGCGCAGAGCAGTCCGGCCGAACGCTCGGTCGGCGCATAGGGCCGGCCGTCGAGCAGGCGTGCATGGCCGCCGGCCTCGCCGTAGAGCAGTACGCCTGGTGCATGGTCCCAGGGATTGAGAACGCCATAGAGCAGGAATTGCAGGCGCCCCGCCGCCGCCAGCCGATATTCCTGCCCGCAGCAGCGCAGCGAGCCGACTTCGAGGAAGGCCGGAAAGCGGCCGGGAAGCGTGCTGCGCAGCGGCTCCGGGAAATACTGCCAACCCGCCATGCCGTTCATGTGCTGCGTCGCGACGGCCGGCGCGACGCGCAGGTCGCGGCTCGGACCGACTGCAGAATTCATCCAGGCGCCTTCGCCGCGCAGCGCCATGGCGCTGTCCTCCGCCGTCGGATCATGGATCACGGCGGCGACGATCTCGCCGCTGACCACGACCGCAGCCATCACGGCGAAGAGCGAGAGGTCGCTGGCATAGTTCAGCGTGCCGTCGATCGGATCGATGACGAAAGCGAGTTCGGCTTCGGACAGCTTCGAGAGCAGAGACGGGTCGTTCGTCACACCCTCTTCGCCGATCAGCGCGGCGCCCGGAAAGGCCCTCGCCAGTTCGGTGCAGATGAAGCGCTCGGCTGCCTCGTCGGCCTCCGTCACGACATCGACAGGGTTCTGCTTGGCACGGATATCGCCGGCTGCCAGGCGCCGGAAACGCGGCATCACCTCGCGCCGCGCAGCCTCGCGCAGGATGGCGTCGAGCCGCTCATGGTCCTGCCGCGTGAAGATCATCCGAGATCGAATTCGACGAGGATCGGCTGGTGGTCCGAAGCCCGCGTCTCGATGTCGTAGGTGATGGAGCGCGCGCGCTCGGCGATGTCAGGCGTCGCCAGCACGAAGTCGAGGCAGCCGGGCGGGCCGTAGGTCTGGTCGCAGATGAAGGCGGAGGGCGGATGCTGTTCCCCACCCTTCAGGACCGGCCAGAGGTCGACGAGCGGTGGCACGCCGCCTTCGAACGGTGCGAGCAGTTGTCCCAACCCGGCATCGTCCGGGCGCATGTTGAAATCGCCGGTCAGGATCGCGCTCGCCACGTTCGGCGTCGGCGCATAGGTATGCGGACCGGGCAGGCGCGGCGTCGCTTGCCGCGCGGCGGCCATGCGGTGGATCTGCCGGATGCCTTCGACCTGGGCCGAACGCAGCACGGGCGACGAGTACTCCAGATGGGTGGTTATCACCCGGATCGGGCCGAGAGGTGTCTCGACCATCGCCTCTGCAAGCACGCGCGGCATGTTGCGTGTCGCCGCCGCTTCCCAAGGCAGGGTGTGGCGCAGCGCCTGAGCCACCGGCAATCGCGACAGGATCAGGTTGCCGAAGCGCTTGCGACCCCCATGCCCGTCGGGGATGTCGACGCCGATCGCCTCGATCGCGGTGAAGCCGGGTAGCAATTCGCCGAACAGCGCGAACTGGTCGGTGCGGTCATTGCCGTCGAGATCGGGGAAATTCGCCGCGACCTCCTGCAGGCAGAGCACGTCGAAATCGGCCATCTGCCGGGCGTGATGGATGATGCGGCGCGGATCGACCTTTTCATCGACGCCGCGGGCCCACTGGATGTTCCAGGTGATCAGCTTCATGCGATCGGCCGGGTCCCTACTTGATGCCCGCGCGCATGAAGCTCTGCACGAACTGGCGCTGGAACAGCAGGAAGCCGACGAGCAGCGGCGCCGAGGTCATCAGCGTCGCAGCGCAGATCACCGCCCAGTCGATGCCCTGGTCGGCCGAGGAGAAGACCTGCAGGCCCACGGTCAGCGGCCGCGATTCCACGGAATTGGTGACGAGCAGCGGCCAGAGGAAGTTGTTCCAGTGGTAGCTGACCGATACGAGCCCGTA
>SEEM01000260.1 GCA_004144595.1 Hyphomicrobiales bacterium | reverse complement strand
TTGACGGTGAAGGCCATGGTCTTGCGGACGTTGCGCCCGGTATCTTTCTGCGCGCCCGTCGGTCGGTATTCGACGCCGAGCGCCAGGATGGCGGGATCGGCCGATAGGCAGTTGAAGAACGAGAACGGAGCGGCATTCACGATGCCGTTCTCATCGACCGTGGTGACCAGGGCGATCGGGCGCGGCACGACGGCGCCGATCAGCAGCTTGTAGCGCTCGCGCGGAGTGAGCGTCGCAAAATCGAAGGTGACGGTGCCGGGGGCGGACTGCGTCCGCGGCTGTTCGGTCGGATGCGCGGTCATGACGGTGTCAGTCCTTCGCTAACGGCGTAGGGGGCAAGCACGTCGCGAATGTCGCGCTCGATGCGAGGGGTCAGGAGGGCGCGCGTCACGACGGCCCTCAGGTGGTGGTCCATCAAGTCGGCCGCGCGCATGGCGTCGCCGGCGCGCAAGGCTTCGATCAGCTGGCGGTGCTCGGAGACGGCGCATTCCGTCGAGTGCGGGCGTCCATAGATCGCCAGGATCAGCGAGCAGCGCGACGAGGCCTCCTGGACATAGCGCAGCAGCAGGGCGTTGCCGGTCATCTTGGCGAGCATGATGTGGAACTCGCCGGAGAGCCGGATCGATTCCGGCCCGTCCTGCTCATGCGCCTTCTCCTCCTGGCGGACATGGGCCTCCAGTTCCGCGACCTGGGCGGGGGTGATGCGTCCGGCCAGGCTTTCGGCCACCAGCCGCTCGAGGCCGCGCCGGACCTCGAAGACGTCGCGCGCCTCTTCCAATGTGGGATAGGCGACCGAGGCGCCGCGATTGGGCTTGAGCTCGACAAGGCCCTCGACGGCGAGGCGTCCAAAGGCCTCGCGCACCAGGGTACGGCTGACGCCGAGCTGCTCGCCGATCGAATCCTCCGGCAGCTTCATGCCGGGTTTCAGCGCCTGCTCGATGATCGCCCGGCGCAATGCCCGGTAGACGGATTCTGCGCGCAGAACCGGGGCTCGCTTCTCGGCCATCGTGGCTTTCCCTCGTGCAGGGACGGTCTTGTCCGGGGGTGTCAATGTCACGAGAGCGGGCTCCGCGCCAGTTTCCGCTTGTGTTCAATAATCGCATACAATACGCTTCTCATATCGTATGCAAGTCTGCTCGATAATCGCACACGAAAATGGCGCGCAAAGCGCCAGGTGCATAATGGGACGGCAGAAAGCGATCGAGACTCGGTGCAGCCGTGGGCGCGCCGGTGCAACAGGGGAGAAGTCGATGAAGAAGGCCTGGTTGCTGGCGGCCGTCGCCGCCTTTGCGCTCACCGGTGCGGCGGAAGCCAAGACGCTGAAATGGGGCGCGTCACGCGAGATCGCTTCGCTCGATCCCTATTCCTACGGCGAGACTTTCACGCTTTCCGTGCTGAACCACGTCTATGAGGGGCTGGTGCGCTATACCGGCGATCTCAAGATCGAGCCGGCTCTGGCCGAGTCCTGGGAGACCGTGTCGCCGACCGTGTGGCGCTTCAAGCTGCGCCAGGGCGTCAAGTTCCACAACGGCAATCCCTTCACCGCCGATGACGTCATCGCCTCGCTGGCGCGCGTCACTCATGAGACCTCGCCGCTCAAGGGCAACCTGCCGGCCTACAAGAGCTCCAAGAAGATCGACGACTTCACGATCGAGCTCGAGGTCAACGGCCCTTATCCGCTGCTGCTGAACGACCTCACCAACATCTTCATCTTCGACAAGGAATGGATGGAGGCGAACAACTCGCTGCTCCCGACCGATTCCGGCAAGGGTGTGAAGGGTTACGCCACCGACAACGCGAATGGCACCGGCCCGTTCAAGGTCGAGAGCCGCCGTGCCGATTCCAAGACGGTCTTCGTCAAGAACGCCTCGTGGTGGGACAAGCCGCAGCACAATATCGACGTGATCGAATTCACGCCGATTACCTCGGCTTCGACCCGCGTTGCGGCGATGCTGTCGGGCGAGATCGACTTCACCAACGTCGCCCCGCTGCAGGACCTGCCGCGCCTTTCGGCTTCGCCCGACGTCAAGGTGCTCCAGACCAACGAGCTGCGCTCGGTCTTCTTCGCGCTCAACCTCGGCGACAAGCTGATCGAGAGCGACGTCAAGGAGAAAAACCCCTTCAAGGACATGCGCGTCCGCGAGGCGCTCTACCGGGCCATCGACATTGATGCGGTGCAGAAGCGCGCCATGCGCGGCCTCTCGCGCAATACCGGCGCGCTCGTCGCCCCGGCGATCCCCGGCTACGACGCCTCGCAGGACGAGCGCCTGCCCTTCGACCTGAACGGCGCCAAGAAGCTGCTGGCCGAAGCCGGCTATCCCAACGGCTTCTCCTTCCAGATCAACTGCCAGAGCGACTCGCTCGTCAACGAGGAGGAGTTCTGCCAGGCGGTGGC
>SEEM01000092.1 GCA_004144595.1 Hyphomicrobiales bacterium | reverse complement strand
GATCAACGTCAACGACAGCGTCACCAAGTCGAAGTTCGACAACCTCTATGGCTGCCGCGAGTCGCTGGTCGACGCCATCCGCCGCGGCACCGACGTGATGATGTCGGGCAAGGTCGCGGCCGTCGCCGGCTACGGCGACGTCGGCAAGGGCTCGGCCGCCTCGCTGCGCCAGGCCGGCTGCCGCGTGCTGGTGACCGAGATCGACCCGATCTGCGCGCTGCAGGCGGCGATGGAGGGCTACGAGGTCGTCACCATGGAGGACGCCGCTCCGCGCGCCGACATCTTCGTGACCGCAACCGGCAATCTCGACGTCATCACCGTCGACCACATGCGCGCGATGAAGCACCGCGCCATCGTCTGCAATATCGGCCATTTCGACTCGGAGATTCAGGTCGCCGGCCTGAAGAACTTCAAGTGGGACAACGTCAAGCCGCAGGTCGACGAGGTCGAGTTCCCCGACGGCAAGCGCATCATCCTGCTCTCGGAAGGCCGCCTGGTGAACCTCGGCAACGCCACCGGCCACCCGTCCTTCGTGATGTCCTGCTCGTTCTCGAACCAGACGCTGGCCCAGGTCGAGCTGTGGAACCACCACGCCAAGTACGAGAACAAGGTCTACACGCTGCCGAAGCATCTCGACGAGAAGGTCGCGGCGCTGCATCTGGCCAAGGTCGGCGCCAAGCTGACCGTGCTCAACGATGCGCAGGCCAAGTATCTCGGTCTGCCCGCGACCGGGCCGTTCAAGCCGGAACTCTACCGCTACTGACACGCGCTGCGGCGCAGTCATGGCAGGGCCCGGCGTCAGCCGGGCCTTTTTTTATGTCTGTGCCTTCCGGGAATCACCTCTGGAAACACTACAAATTGTGCCAGCAAGGCGCGGGTCGTCTACTGGTTGATGATCTTCGGTGCAGGGCCGGATCGTCCGGAAAATCGAACGATTTACCGGCCATTAAGCACTTCCTGACGGACTCCAGCGATGATTAGAGTGGGACTGATTCGGCCGCCGCGACGCGCGGGCCGGGTCGAAAGCTCTGATGTGATTGGCGTGGTGGCGAGCGTGGATCGGCCCCTCCGGAGATGGCAGAGCTGCCAGCTCCCCCGGCCGATTCCGACGGACCCGATGGACAGGGCGGCTTGAGGCTGCCGGACAGACGACGGACGTAAGAATGGCACGGGCGAGGCGACTGGGGCGAGATGGCGGCTGGCGTCCGCGGGCATTGCTGCCCGCACTGGCGGCTGTGTCGGTCACCGTTCCGAGCTTGGCGCGCGGCGAATGGCTGGCGCCCGCACCTTTCGATACCCTGAGTTCCGGCGGGCTTTCGCTGATTCTGGCGGGGCTGACCGTCTTCGCCTCGACGACATCGCTGATCTATGTCCGCGAGCGGACGCGCTGGCAGAAGCGCGAGGCCAAGCTCGCGGCCGATCTCGAAGCGGCGCGCAGCCACCAGGAACGGCTTTCCATTCTTCTTGCCGCCGATCCGCAGGTGGTGGTGAGCTGGAAGGGCCGTGATGCAGAGCCCGTCTTCGAGGGCGATAGCGGCTTCCTCGGTGCTCCCGGTGCGACGCTCGCCCTCGCCTATGGCAGCTGGGCGCCGCCTGCCGATGCCAAGCGCCTCGAACTGGCGACCGATGCGCTGAAGCAGCGCGGCGAGGGATTCAAGCTGACGTTGCGCAGCAAGGCTGGCCCTTTCATCGATGTCGAGGGGCGTCCCGTTGCCGGGCGCGCGGTGATCCGCTTCCGCGAGGTGACGGGTGAGCGGGCCGAGGTCATGACCCTGCGCGGCGAGCTCGAGCGCGTGACGGCGGGCCATGCCGCGCTGTCCAGCCTGCTCGCGGGACTGCCGCATCCGGCCTGGATGCGCAACGCCGATGGCCGCCTGACATGGGTCAACGCCGCCTATGGCCGCGCCGTGGAGGCCGCCGACACGACGGTCGTCGTGAAGAGCGGGCTCGAACTGCTAGACCGCACCGAGCGCGACGCCGCCTCGCGGGCACGTCGCGAAGGGGCGACCTTTGCCCTGCGCGCGCCGGCCGTCGTCTCCGGGCAGCGGCGCACGCTCGATGTCATGGAATTGCCGACCGCCACCGGCTATGCCGGCTTCGCCATCGACATGAGCGAGCTGGAGGCGATCCGGGCCGATCTCCAGCGCCAGATGGACGCCCATGTCCGCACGCTCGAACGGCTCAAGACGGCCGTCGCCGTCTTCGACGGGACCCAGCGCCTCGTCTATCGCAACTCAGGCTTCGATGCGCTCTGGTCGCTGGAATCGGGCTTTCTCGACGGCCAGCCCACCGATGGCGAGATCCTCGACAGGCTGCGGGCCGAGCGGCGCCTGCCCGAACTCGGCGACTACCGAAGCTGGAAGGCCGCCGCGCAAGCCGCCTATACCGCGACCCGCGCCAGCGAGGACTGGTGGTACCTTCCGGACGGTCGCACCGTCCATGTCGTCGCCAGCCCCAACCCCCAGGGCGGCGTCACCTATCTCTATGACGACGTCACCGAGCGCTTCACGCTCGAATCGCGCTTCAACGCCCTCTCGCGCACCCAGCGCGAGACGCTGGACTCGCTGCGCGAAGGCGTCGCCGTGTTCGGCTCGGACGGACGGCTCAAGCTCTCCAACCCGGCCTTCGCCCAGTCCTGGCGCATCCAGGGCGGCGATCTCGCGGCGAGCGCGCCCCATATCGACGAGGTCATCCGGCTGTGCCGGCCGCTGTTCCCGCAGGACGAGGTTTGGAGCGAACTGCACAGCGTCGTCACAGGCGTGCGCGATGCGCGCGAGGATTACAGCAGTCGCATCGAGCGGCGCGACGGCACGGTGCTCGACATGGCCGCGGCACCGCTGCCGGACGGCGCGACGCTGATCTCCTTCGCCGACGTCACGGCGAGCGTGAATGTCGAGCGCGCGCTGACCGAGAAGAACGAGGCGCTGGAGACGATCTCGCGCCTGCGCGAGGATTTCGTCCACCACGTCTCCTACGAACTGCGTTCGCCGCTGACCAATATCATCGGCTTCGCGCAGTTGCTCGGCACCGAGACGGTCGGAGCGCTCAACGAGAAGCAGCGCGACTACACCTCCCACATCGTCCGCTCGTCGGGTGCATTGCTCGCCATCATCAATGACATTCTCGACCTTGCCACCATCGACAATGGCGCTCTGACGCTCGAGATCCAGGAGGTCGATGTCGCCGACGCCATCGCGCAGGCCACCTCGGGGCTCGAGGACCGGCTGAGCGACAGCAAGCTCGAGCTCAAGGTCGAGATCGATGCGCGCACCGGTCCGTTGCGGGCCGACGGAAAGCGCTTGAGACAAGTGCTGTTCAACCTGCTGTCCAATGCGATCGGCTTCTCCTCACCAGGCCAGACCATCACCGTGAATGCGACGCGAACGGGCGGTGACATCCGCATCACCGTCGCCGATCAGGGCCGTGGCATCCCGGCCGAGGTCGTCGAGAAGGTGTTCGAACGCTTCGAGAGCCATTCGCTCGGCTCCAGCCATCGCGGCGTCGGCTTGGGCCTCTCCATCGTCCGCTCGATCGTCGAGCTGCATGGTGGCCATGTCGAGCTCGATTCCGCCCCCGGTCGCGGCACGCGGGTGACGGCCGTCTTCCCGGCCCAGGGCGTGCCGCTCTCGGATGCCGCCGAATGACGGAAGAAGCCCGCAAGGCCGGCACGCACCGGCTTCTGCTGGCGGACGAGGCGGCGACGCTGCGTCTTGCCGCCGATATCGCCGCCATTCTCAAGCCCGGCGACATCGTCGCGCTTTCCGGCCATCTTGGCTCCGGCAAGTCGCTTCTGGCCCGCGCCGTCCTGCGCGAGCTTGCCCGCGATCCGGCGCTGGAGGCGCCGAGCCCGACCTTCACGCTGGTACAGAGCTACGAGACCACGCAGGGAACGGTGCTGCATGCCGATCTCTACCGCGTACGTTCGCCCGATGAGCTCGACGATATCGGGCTGGTCGAGGATATCGATCGCCTGATCCTGCTGGTCGAGTGGCCGGACCGGGCCGGCTCGCGCCTGCCCGCCGGGCGCCGTCTCGACATCGTGCTCGACGTCGACCCCGACAATCCGGAAACCGGGCGTATCGCCGATCTCTCGGGCGGGGTGCTCTGGAAGCAGCGCCTCGGGATCGCGGTCGCATCGCGCCGGCTTCTCGACGCCGCCGGCTGGGGCGAGGCCCGCCGCGACTTCATGCTCGGCGATGCCTCGACGCGGGCTTATGAGCGCCTGACCCGGCCGAATGGCCAGGACGCGGTGCTGATGATCTCGCCGCCGCGCCCGGATGGGCCGCCGATCCGCCTCGGCAAGCCCTATAGCGCGCTCGCCCACCTCGCCGAGAATGTCGAAGCCTTCGTCGCGATGGATCGCGGCTTGCGTTCGCTCGGCTATTCGGCGCCGGACATTCTGGCCGAAGACCTGACGACCGGTCTGTTGGTCATCGAGAATCTCGGCCAGGAGGGCGTGATCGATGCCGAGCGCCGGCCGATCGCCGAGCGTTACGAGGCTGCCGCGAGGCTGCTTGCCGATCTCCACCGCCATACCTTGCCGGCGATCCTGCCGGTGGCCGAGGGACGAGACCACGCCATTCCCGAATATGACCGCCAGGCCCTGGCGATCGAGGCGGAGCTGATCCTGGAATGGTATGCGCCGCATATCGCCGGCGTGACCCTGCCGGCCGTCACGCAGGCCGAGTTCGCGCGGATCTGGAGCAGGCTCTTCGACGAGATCCTCGCCCAGCCGTCGACCTGGACCCTGCGCGACTACCATTCGCCGAACCTGATCTGGCTGGAGGGCCGCGAAGGCCATGCCAGGCTCGGCCTGATCGATTTCCAGGACGCGGTGCTCGGCCACCCGGCCTATGACCTCGCTTCGCTCGGGCAGGATGCGCGCGTCGACGTGCCGGCCTCGCTGGAACTCAGGCTGCTCGCGGCCTATGGCGCGGCGCGCCGGGCCGATACGTCCGACTTCGACCTTGCCGATTTCGCCCGCGCCTATGCCATCCTCGGTGCCCAGCGCAACACCAAGATCGCCGGCATCTTCGCCCGCCTCGACAAGCGCGACGGCAAGCCGGATTATCTCAAGCACCTGCCGCGCATCGAGGGCTACCTGCGCCGCAATCTCGATCATCCCGCGCTCGAAGAGCTGAAGGGCTGGTATCAGGCGCATATGCCGAAGCTGTTCGAGACCGCGTAAGCAGCGCCGTTTCGAATACGGCACTCCCTCGATGAAAACGTGGATGGCCGGGACAAGCCCGGCCATGACGCGCTATGGAAGGCCATTCGCCTGTTTCGGGAGATTCGCGTGACCACAACCGCTTCGCCGCCGATCCGCCGGGCGATCGTGCTGGCGGCCGGCCTCGGGCAGCGCATGCGCCCGATTACCGACACGCTGCCCAAGCCGCTGGTGAAGATCGGCGGCAAGGCGATGCTCGACCATGCGCTCGACCGACTCGCGGATGCCGGCGTCGAGGAGGCGGTCGTCAACGTCCATCATCTCGCCGGGCAGGTCGAGGCGCATGTCGCGGGTCGGACACGCCCCCGCATCACGATCTCGGACGAGCGCGGCGAATTGCTCGAAACCGGTGGCGGCGCCAGAAAGGCCCTGCCGCTGCTCGGCGACGGGCCGTTCTTCAGCGTCAATTCGGATTCGCTCTGGAGCGAGCGGGGCATTTCCAATTTCGGCGCGATGGCTTCCGCCTGGGATGGCGAGACGATGGACATGCTGCTGCTGCTGGCGGAGCGCGAGAGCAGCGTCGGCTTCAACGGCCCCGGCGACTTCTTCCGCAACGACGAAGGTCGCCTGACGCGGCGCGGCGCGGCTGCGAGCGCGCCTTACGTCTATGCCGGCATCGCCATCGTGACGCCGGACTTCTTCGTGGATACGCCGGCCTCGTTCTCGTTCAACCTGCTCTTCGACCGCGCCATCGCCCGCGGACGGCTTTCCGGCCATGTTCTCCAGGGCCGCTGGCTGCATGTCGATCGGCCGGAGGCGATCGCGCCGGCCGAGGCCGCCTTCGCCGCCGCCCAGTCGGTCGATGCCTGAGCTCAACCTGTTCAGCATCCCGGCCGGCGCGCCCTTCCTGGAGGTGCTGGCGCAGGCGATGCTGGATGGCCGGTTCGGGCCGGTCCATGACCCCGCCGATCCCGCCGCGATGGCACGGACGACGCTCTTCCTGCCGACGCGCCGCGCTGCCCGCGCCTTTGCCGCGATCCTCGCCGGGAAGCTGGGCGGCAGGCCGTTGCTCCTGCCGCGCATCGTCCCGCTAGGCGATGTCGACGAGGCCGAGACGGCCCTGATCGGTGCCGGCGCCTGGGCCGGCGAACGCGCCGCCCCGATCGCGCCGCTCGAACGCCGCATGCTGCTGACGCGGTTGGTCGATGCCTGGGACCGCACCGCCAATCGCAGCCATCTTCGGCTCGATCCATCCGAGCCCGCGCTTGTGCCGGCGACGCTGGCCGAGGCCTACGGGCTTGCCGGCGATCTCGCCGCCCTGCTCGACCAGATGCAGGCCGAGGGCGTCTCGGTCGAGCGGCTGGCGTCGCTCGATGCGGCCCGCTTCGACCGCGTCTGGCAGCTCAATGCCGGCTTCCTCGCCATCCTCGGCGAGGCCTGGCCCGAGATCCTGGCCGAGCGCGGGACCTGCGACCCGGCCGACTTCCGCAACCGCATGCTCGCGGCCGAGCGCGACAGGCTGATCGATGGCGGTGCCACGGGGCCGATCATCGCCGCCGGCTCGACCGGCACGGTGCCAGCCACCGCGCGTCTGCTCGCCGCCATCGCCCGGCTGCCGAACGGGGCCGTTGTGCTGCCCGGTATCGACATCCGCCTTGATCAGCGCGCCTGGGATGCAATCATCAGCGAGCCGGCGCATTCGCATCCGCAGGCAGCCCTTCACCATCTGATGGACACGCTCGAAGCGGTGCGCGACGACGTGCGTGAGCTGGCGCAGCCCGACGCTGCGCGCGAGGCCCGTGCCGCGCTGCTGCGCGAGGCGATGTTGCCCGCTTCGGTCACGGAACTCTGGTCCGATGTCGGATCCCGTGTCCCCGAGGCGATGGCGGCGGACGGCCTCAAGGGTCTGCGCGTGGTCGAGGCAGCGGATGAGCGCGAGGAAGCGCTGATCGTCGCCATCGCCCTGCGCGAGACCTTGGAGCGGCCTGGCGCCCACGCGGCGCTGGTCACGCCGGATCGCGGGCTCGCCGAGCGCGTCGCAGTGGAACTGAAGCGCTGGGGCGTCGAGGTCGACGATTCCGCCGGCCTGCCGCTCGCGCGCTGGCCGGCGGGCTCGCTGCTGCGCCTGATCCTGGAGGCGGTGCTGGCCGAGATGGCGCCGGTCGCGCTCGTGCCGCTGCTCGCCCACCCGCTCTGCCGGCTTGGGCTTGGCCGGGAGGCGCTGGCGCGGGGCGCCGCTGCGCTCGAGATCGGCACATGGCGCGGTCAGGCTGTCGGCCCCGGAATGCCCGGGCTGGAGGTCGCTCTTGGCAACTGGGAAACGATCCGCGAGAGCGGACATGTCCCGCGCCCGCGCAAGCGCTTGACGGTGGAGGATCAGGCTGCCGCCGCCGAGGTGTTGCATGCCCTCGAGACGGCCAGCGCATCCTTGCGCGAGGCGTTCGAAGCCGATGCGCCGGCATTGGCTGCGGTCGTTGCCGCAGCGCGTGCGTCTGTCTTGGCATTCAGCATGAACGAAGCAGGCACGCCGCTCGCCTTTGTCGGGCCGGATGGCGAGGCGCTTTCGGGGCTCTTCGACGAACTCGCCGCCTCGCAGGCCGTCATGCCGCAGGGCGGCTCGGCGCGGGATTTCGTCGCCATTCTCGATGGCTTGCTGACGGAGACGGTGGTGAAGCGTGCGGCGCCGGGCTATCCGCGCGTCGCGATCTGGGGCCTCCTCGAAGCGCGCCTGCTGGAGGCCGATCATGTCGTGCTGGGCGGCCTGAACGAGACCGTCTGGCCACCGCAGACCACGACCGATTCCTTCATCAACCGGCCGATGCGCGCCGAACTCGGCCTGTCGCCGCCCGAGCGGCGCGTTGGCCAGACCGCGCATGATTTCGTGATGGCCGCGCTGGCACCGGAGGTGACGCTGACGCGCCCGCGCAAGGCCGGCGAGTCCGAGACGATCGCCTCGCGCTTCTGGCAGCGCCTGCAGGCGGTGACGCCGCAACCGGTCTGGACGAAGGCCGTGGACGACGGCGCAAAGCTGCGGGCCCTGGCCGGCGTGCTGAGCGCGCCCGCGGATGCGAAGCCTATCGGCCGCCCGGCGCCGCGCCCGCCGCGGGATCTCCAGCCGCTCTCGCTCAGCGTCACCGAGGTCGAGACGCTCTACCGCGATCCCTACCAGATCCATGCCCGCAAGATCCTGAAGCTCGATGCGCTCGACGATCTCGTGGCGGACCCGACCGCGCAGGATCGCGGCAAGCTGCTGCACGGCATCGTCGAGGAATTCACCACGACCTATCCCGAAGGCCTGCCGGCCGATGCGCTCGGCCAACTGGTCGGGATCGGCGCCCGGCTGTTCCGCGCCTACGATGACGTGCCGGAGGTCAAGGCCTTCTGGTGGCCGCGCTTCCTGCTGACCGCCGGCCACTTTATCCGCTGGGAGGAGAGCCGGCGTGCCGATATCGGCCGCATCGGCGTCGAACTCTTCACCGCCGCGAGCTTTCCGCTCGCCGATGGCAGCGAATTTCGCCTGAGCGGCAAGGCCGACCGCATCGAATTGACGCGCAAGCCCTCGCTACAGATCGTCGATTTCAAGACCGGAGCGCCGCCCACCAAGAAGCAGGTCGAGAAGGGTTTCGCCCCGCAATTGACGCTGGAAGCCGATCTGGCGGCCCGCGCCGGCTTCAAGGGGCTCTCCGGGCCACTGCCGGTCGACGACGTGCTCTATGTCAAGCTTCACCACGATCCGAAGAGTTGGACCAGGGGCAAGCCGCTCGATTTCGACGGGGAAGCGCTGGCCGATGTCGCAGCGCGCCATCTCGAACGCCTGCTCGAATATCTCGATGCGCTGCGCTCCGGCCGCGAGCCCTTCGTCTCGCGCCGCGCGCCCGACTATATCCGCTATGCCAGCCCCTATGACCATCTCGCCCGGGTCAAGGAGTGGTCGGCCGCGCCCGGTGGTCAGGAAACCGGCGATTCGGGGGGCGAGGCATGAAGCCGGGCTGGATCGTCCCGTCGCTGACCAACCAGCGCCAGGCGCAGGCCGCCGATCCCAGCCTGTCCGCCTGGGTCTCGGCCAATGCCGGCTCGGGCAAGACCCATGTGCTGGTCAATCGCGTGCTCAGGCTGCTGCTCGACGATGTCGCGCCCGGTCGGATGCTCTGCATCACCTATACCAAGGCCGCCGCCGCGAATATGGCGAACCGCATCTTCAAGGCGCTGAGCGCCTGGACGACGCTGTCCGACGAGGCACTGGCCCAGGAGCTGGCGAGGCTCACCGGGCGCGCCCCGATGGCGGCCGAGCGGGCCAAGGCGCGCCGCCTCTTCGCGCAGGCGCTGGAGACGCCGGGTGGGCTGCGCATCGAGACCATCCATGCTTTTTGTACCCGCGTGCTGCAGGCGGCGCCCTTCGAGGCCAATGTGCCGCCGCGCTTCGAAGTCGCCGACGATCTGGCGCAGGCCGAGATGCTGCGCGCCGCGCGCCGCGAATTGCTCGCCCTCGTCGCGGCCGAGCCGAACGGACCTGAAGCGCGCGCGCTCGACCTGCTGGCGAAGCTCGCCGCGCAGGACAGTTTCGAGACCATGTTCCAGGAGGCGCTGCGCCAGCGCGCCCTGTTCAGCGACGAGAACGGCCGGGCCCGGAATCCCGAAGCGGTGACGGCCGGCATCGCCGCCTTCCTGGGCATCGCGCCGGACCTGTCGGCCGACGCGATCCGAATGCGATTTCGTGCCGATCTGGCGGCGCTGCCGGGGCTGAATGTCCTGATCGAAGCGCTACAGGCCGGCAGTGCCACGCGCCAGACTTGCGCGGCCAACCTGCGCACGCTCCTCGCGGGGCAGGATGACGGCGACCCGATCGGCTTTTGCCGGCGCGGCTTCATCACCGAGGCCGGCACGATCAATGCCAATATCCGCGGCAAGGGCAAATCCGAGTTCGAGGGTGCCTTGCTGGTGACGCTGGAGGCGCTCGCCGCCTGCCTGCTCGGCGCTGCCGAGCAACTCAACGCCGTCGCCATCCGCGACCGCAGCGCGGCGCTCGCCCTGCTGGTGACGCGCATGCTCGCCTCCTACCAGCGCCAGAAGAGCCTGCGCTCGCTGCTCGATTATGACGACCTGATCGCGCGCACGCGCTCGCTGCTGGAGCGGGTCGAGGCGGCCTGGGTGCTCTACAAGCTCGATGCCGGCATCGACCACATCCTGCTCGACGAGGCGCAGGACACCGGCGAGGCGCAATGGGCGATCCTGCGCAAGCTCGCCGAGGAATTCACCAGCGGAGGCGATCTCCGGGCGAAGCCACGCACCATCTTCGTCGTCGGCGACGAGAAGCAGTCGATCTACGGCTTTCAGGGCGCCGCGCCCGCGGCTTTCGGAGAGGAGCGCCGTGCGCTCGGCCAGCGCATCCGCGCGGCGGAGCGCGATTTCGAGGCGATCAGCCTGAATACCTCCTTTCGCTCGGCGCCCGACATCATGCAGGCGGTCGATGCAGTCTTCGCCGTGCCCGAGCATGCGCGCGGCCTCGTCTTCGACGGTGCCGCCCGGCCGGAGATCCACGACACCGTCCGCCGCAATGCGCCGGGAACCGTCGATATCTGGCCGATCGCCGCCAATGACACCGGCGAGCCGCCAGATGCCTGGACGACGCCGGTCGATGCCCCGGAGCGCCGCGGCGGAACGGTGAAGCTCGCCGAGCGCATCGCGCGGACCTTGCAGCGCTGGCACAGCGACCGCCGCGACGATC
>SEEM01000091.1 GCA_004144595.1 Hyphomicrobiales bacterium | reverse complement strand
ATGGTGGTGACGGTCAGGTATTCATCGAATCGAAAAATTCCGAGTTCTGTTTGGTCTGGCGCAGCTTGTCCAAGAGGAACTCGATCGCGTCCTGCGGGCCCATCGGGTTGAGGATGCGGCGCAGCACATAGGTCTTCTGCAGGTCGGAGCGCGGCGTGATCAGCTCTTCCTTGCGGGTCCCAGACTTGATGATGTCGATCGCCGGGAAGATGCGCTTGTCGGCCACCTTGCGGTCCAGGATGATCTCGGAGTTACCCGTGCCCTTGAACTCTTCGAAGATCACCTCGTCCATGCGCGAGCCGGTATCGATCAGCGCGGTCGCGACAATGGTCAGCGAGCCGCCTTCCTCGATATTGCGGGCGGCACCGAAGAAGCGCTTCGGGCGCTGCAAGGCGTTGGCGTCGACGCCACCGGTCAGCACCTTGCCCGAGGACGGCACCACCGTGTTGTAGGCGCGGCCGAGGCGCGTGATCGAATCGAGCAGGATCACCACATCGCGGCCGTGCTCGACCAGGCGCTTTGCCTTCTCGATCACCATCTCGGCAACCTGAACGTGGCGCGAGGCCGGCTCGTCGAAGGTCGAGGATACGACCTCGCCCTTCACCGAACGCTGCATATCCGTCACTTCTTCCGGCCGCTCGTCGATCAGCAGCACGATCAGATAGCATTCCGGATGATTGGTGGTGATCGACTGAGCGATATTCTGGAGCAGAACCGTCTTGCCGGTGCGCGGCGGCGCGACGATCAGCGCACGCTGGCCCTTGCCGATCGGCGCGACGATATCGATGACCCGCGGCGAGAAATCCTTCTTGGTCGGGTCCTGCACTTCGAGCTTGAGGCGCTCATCTGGATAAAGCGGGGTCAGGTTGTCGAAATGGATCTTGTGCTTGATCTTCTCGGGGTCTTCGAAATTGATCGTGTTGACCTTGAGCAGCGCGAAATAGCGCTCCCCGTCCTTCGGACCCCGAATCGGCCCCTCGACCGTGTCGCCCGTGCGCAGCCCGAATTTCCGGATTTGGGTCGGCGAGACGTAGATGTCGTCCGGCCCCGGCAGGTAGTTCGAATCGGAGGAGCGCAGGAAGCCGAAGCCGTCCTGCAGGACCTCGACGACGCCCTCGCCTAGGATCTCGGTCTCGCGCGCCGCGAGCTGCTTCAGAATGGCGAACATCAGCTCCTGCTTGCGCATGGTGCTGGCGTTCTCGACCTCGACTTCCTCGGCAAAGGCGAGGAGTTCGGTCGGCGACTTGCTCTTGAGCTCTTGAAGCTTGATTTCCCGCATGGGGCACCCGGATCGTGAACGCCCTGCCAGCGCAGGGGAGAGGACGGTACTGGATTGATCGACCGAGTCGGTCCTGACCGGACCTGCGCTAGGGTTGCGCGACATGAGCTGCTGCAAGGGCAGGCGGCTCACGAACAGTCGACAACAAGGGAGGACGCTGGAGAAGCGCAGCGTCCTGATAGCGGGAATCGGGTCCGGGCTCAAGCGGAAAGCGTGAGGAGCCTCAGAACGGCTTCACGATGACAAGAATGACGATACCAACCATCAGCACCGCCGGAATCTCGTTGAGGATGCGGAAATAGCGCGGCGACTTCACGTTGCGATCATTGGCGAAGTTGCGGACGTGCTTCACCAGCACGCCATGGACACCCGAGAGGAGGAAGACGAGCAGGAGCTTGCCGTGCAGCCAGCCGCCCTTGAAGCCGAAGCCATACCAGGCGAGGTAGAGGCCGAGCACCCATGTCACGATCATCGCGGGGTTGATGATGCCCCTGAGCAGCCGTCGCTCCATGATCTTGAAGGTCTCGGACTGGATCGAGCCCGTCTGCGCCTCCGCGTGGTAGACCATCAATCGTGGCAGATAGAGCATGCCGGCCATCCATGCGATGACGGCCATGACATGGAAAGCCTTGATCCACTCGTACATCATCTGATCCTTCAGCCCCGTACCCGTTTCAGCAGACGCTCGACATGCGCAATCGGCGTATCCGGCAGGATGCCGTGTCCGAGGTTGAAGATGAACGGCCGGTCTGCGAACGCCGTCAGGATGGCATCGACCTCCCGTTCCAGCTCATCGCCGCCGGCACGTAGCACGAGCGGATCGAGATGGCCCTGCACCGGAACCCTGGACTGGATGGAGTCACGGACGAAGCCGCGGTCGATATCGGTTTCGAGTCCGACGGCATCGATACCCGTCCCTGCGACGTATTCCGGAATCAGAGGGCCGGCCCCACGGGGGAAGCCGATGATCCGCGCCTCCGGATGAGCCGCCCGCACGCCCTCAACGATCCGGCGCGTCGGCCCGATGCACCAGCGCTTGAAATCCTCCGGCCCGAGCGACCCCGCCCAGCTATCGAAAATCTGGACCGCATCGACCCCAGCGGCGATCTGCGCATTCAGATAGGCGATGGACGAGGCGACGATCCGGTCGATGATTGCCTGGAACAGGGCCGGATCGCGCGCGAACAGCGCTTTCGCCGGCGCCTGATCCGGCGTGCCCCGACCGGCGACCATATAGGTCGCGACGGTCCAGGGAGCGCCGCAGAACCCGATGAAGCCGGTCTCGCGGGGCAGGGCAGCCCGAACCCGGCGAACCGTCTCAGGGATCGAATCCAGCCTGGCCTGGTCCGCGGCGCGATCGATATCCGACAGGCGGCTTGCATCGGCCACCGGCTCCAGCCGCGGACCTTCGCCTTCGACGAACCAGAGCTTCTGGCCGAGAGCCTGCGGGACGAGAAGGATATCGGCGAACAGGATCGCGGCATCGAACCCGAACCGTCGGATCGGCTGAAGCGTGACTTCGGCTGCCAGCTCCGGATTGTAGCACAGCGACAGGAAGCTACCGGCCTTGGCCCTGAGCTCGCGATATTCCGGAAGATACCGGCCGGCCTGGCGCATCAGCCAGATCGGAGGGGTTGGCAGGCTTTCACCGCCGAGCACACGGATCAGGGCAGGGGTCTCGCGTGTCGTCATGCCTGACGGGCCATCCATCCCGCTATCTCTCAAATAAGATTCCTATTTAGAATCTTATTGTTTTGACTCTTGGAGGCAGGGAGATACCCCGCCGCAATTTCGTCCACAACCGATCCACAGCTACTGGGACAGCAAGTCGCGGGGCGGAAGCACCCTCGGCCGGCCGTTAAGGCTTTATTAACGAATTGGAATCGGCTGCAGCCCAGCCGGCTTTCAAAATGATTCACGTGAAACACTTTCTTTACCATTCACAGCCGGGCGGCTGTTGATCGTTCGAGGCAGTTATACAGAGCTGCTTGCGTGCAGCCGTTTCAGGGGCAGTTGTCCACATCGCTCCCCATGGCCCGGGATAACTCGGCCATGCCCGAAGCCCGACCACGATGGGGCTCGGTCGGAGCGGAAGCGCTGCAGCGGCGTGAATTCTCGCCGGAGCGATTCCGGTTGGGCGCAAAGCGCGCTAGAGGAAGAGAACGCTTCAGGCCGGGGGATGCCGTGGTCCGCAATTATTTCCATCTGCATCTGGTCTCGGATGCGACCGGCGAGACGCTGATCGCGGTCAGCCGGGCGGCGGCCGCGCAATACGAAACCGTCTCGGCGATCGAGCATGTCTATCCGCTGGTCCGCTCCGAGGCGCAGCTTGCCCGCGTCCTCGCCGAGATCGAGGCCTCGCCCGGCGTCGTGCTCTACACGCTGGTCGAGCCGGAATGGCAGGAGAAGCTGGAGAATTTCTGCCGCGAGCTTGGCTGCCCCTGCCTATCGGTGCTGCAGCCCGTGCTTTCGCTGTTCCAGTCCTATCTCGGCCAGGCCTCCGCGACGAAGCCGGGCGCCCAGCATGTGCTCAACACCGAGTATTTCCGCCGCATCGACGCGATGAACTACACGCTGCTGCATGACGACGGTCAGCTCGGCGGCGATCTCGAGAGTGCCGACGTCATCCTGGTCGGCATCAGCCGGACATCGAAGACGCCGACGAGCATCTATCTCGCCAATCGCGGCATCAAGACCGCCAATATTCCGCTGGTGCCGAATATCCCGCTGCCGCCCGAACTGGAAAGTGCGCGCAAACCCCTGATCGTCGGTCTCATCGCCAGCGCCGATCGCATCGTCCAGATTCGGCAGAACCGCCTGCTGTCGTTGCGCGCCGACGACGACACCTCCTATGTCGATCCGACATCCGTCGCCGACGAGGTTACGCAGTCGCGTCGCCTCTGTGCCCGCAAGGGCTGGCCGGTCATCGACGTGACGCGCCGCTCGATCGAGGAAACCGCGGCCTCGATCGTCGACCTGTTACGCGATCACCGCATGAAGTTCATCGCGACATGAGCGTCCCCTCTGGCCTCTGGCTTGCCCCCGAGCCGCTGATCCTCGCCTCCGGCAGTGCGACCCGGCGCGACATGCTCCTGGCCGTCGGCATTCCGGTCGAGGTGGTGAAGCCCCAGATCGACGAGCGCGCCGTCGAGAAGCCGCTGGTCGATCGCGGCGTGCCGGCGGATCAGGTTGCCGCCGCCCTGGCCTGCGCCAAGGCGCTCGCCGTCTCGCGGGATCGCCCGGGCCGTATGGTCCTCGCCGCCGACCAGACCCTCACGTGCGATGGCATCGCGTTTCACAAGCCGGCGGACCTGGCTGCGGCGGAACGCCAGATCGCAGCGCTGGCCGGCCGGACCCACGAGCTTCACTCGGCCTTCGTCATCGCTCGCGACAGTGCGCTGCTGGCCGAAGGCCTGGAGGCGGCACGCCTGACCATGCGCTCGCTCAAGGCCGACTTCATCGGGCGTTATCTGGCCGTCGTCGGGGCAGCCGCTCTTTCGAGCGTCGGAGGCTATCAGCTCGAAGGGCCGGGGGCACAGCTCTTCGATAGGGTCGAGGGCGATCATTTCACCATTCTGGGCCTGCCGCTTCTCGCGGCGCTCGCATGCTTGCGCGATCTCGATTGCCTCGCCCGCTAACGGACTTCACTCATGGCGCCTCGCTGCTTCGTCATCGGACACCCCATCGCGCATTCGCGCTCGCCGCTGATCCATGGCGAGTGGCTGCGCGAACATCGGCTGCCCGGCTCCTATGAGCGGATCGATGTCGCTCCGTCGGACCTCCCGGCTCTCATCGCTCGTTTGCGTCACGGTGAATTCGCGGGCGGCAATGTCACTTTTCCGCACAAGGAAGCGGTCATGGCGCTGGTCGATGAGATCACCGCCGCCGGCCGGGCGGTCGGTGCGGTCAATACGCTCTGGCACGAGAACGGCCGGATCATCGCCGACAATAGCGACGTCGGCGGCTTCCTTGCCCATCTCGATGCGATGGTGCCGGGGTGGCATGGCCGGGTTGGCACGGCACTCGTCCTTGGCGCCGGAGGCGCGGCGCGCGGCATCTGCTACGGCCTGAAGGCGCGCGGGGTGCCCCGCATCATCGTCGTCAACCGCAGCCCCGAACGGGCTTCGGAACTGGCCTCAGCTCTCGGTCATCCGCTCGAAGCGAGAGACTGGGCGCAGCGCGAGCGCCTCGTGGGCGAGGCCGATCTCATCGTCAACACCACGGCGCTGGGCATGCAGGCCAAGCCGCCGCTTGAGATCGATCTTGCGGCGCTGCGGCCGGGCACCATCGTCGACGACATCGTCTATGTTCCCTTGAAGACCGCGCTGCTGGCCGAAGCGGAACGGCGTGGCGGACTTCCCGTCGACGGGCTCGGCATGCTGCTGCACCAGGCGGTACCCGGCTTCGCCCGCTGGTACGGCGTGACGCCGCAAGTGACCTCGGCGCTTCGCGCACTCATCGAAGCCGATATCCTGAAGGCCTGATTCGCCGGAGCCGCCATGACCTTCGTGCTGGGCCTGACGGGCTCGATCGGAATGGGCAAATCGACGACCGCGCAGCTCTTCGTGCAGCGCGGCGTGCCCCTCCACGACGCCGACGCGGCCGTGCACCGGCTGCATCGCGGCCGGGCGGCGGAACCGATCGAAGCAGCCTTTCCGGGCACGGTGATCGACGGCGCCGTCGATCGGGCGAAGCTGGGCGCCGCCGTGCTCGGGAAGCCCGAGGCGCTGCGCCGGCTCGAAGCGATCATCCATCCGCTGGTGCGCGAGGAGGAGGAAGCCTTCCTCGCGCGCTGCCGGAAGGAGGGAGCGGAGCTGGCGATCATCGACGTCCCGCTCCTGTTGGAAACGTCGGGCGAGGTGCGGTGCGATGCGGTCCTCGTCGTGACGGCGCCGGCCGAGGTACAGCGCCAGCGCGTCCTCGCCCGTCCCGGCATGACCGCGGACAAGCTCGCCGCCATTCTCTCGCGCCAGATGCCGGATGCGGAGAAGCGCCGCCGCGCCCATTTCCTTGTGGACACCTCGCGCGGCCTCGTGGCCGCCGAGCGGCAGGTCGGCTCTATCCTGATGGCGCTCGCCGGCCGTCCCGGGCGCGGTGCGCAAGAGAGGTCCTGAAGCGATGCGCGAGATCGTTCTCGATACGGAAACCACCGGCGTCGAGCCCAATAACGGCGACCGTATCGTCGAGATCGGCTGCGTCGAACTGCTCAATCATTGTCCGAGTGGCCGCACCTTCCACGTCTACATCAATCCCGAGCGCTCGATGCCTGTCGAGGCCTTCAACGTCCATGGACTTTCGGAAGCCTTCCTGTCGGATAAGCCTGTCTTCGCCGCGGTTGCCGATGAATTCGCCGATTTCATCGCCGGCGCGAAGCTGGTGATCCATAACGCCGCCTTCGACGTTGGCTTCATCAACATGGAGTTCAAGCGCCTCGGCATGCCGCCGATCGAGCAGGCCTTCGTGGTCGATACCCTGTCGATGGCGCGCCGCAAGCATCCCGGCGCCTCGAACAGCCTCGATGCGCTCTGCTCGCGCTATGGCATCGACAATGGGCGCCGGACCAAGCACGGCGCGCTGCTGGATTCCGAAATCCTGGCCGAGGTCTATATCGAGCTGATCGGCGGCAAGCAGGCCTCGCTCGGCCTCGGCGTCGATGCGGCGGCGGGCCGGGGCGGCATCGCCATGGCGGCAGTCGAGAAACCCCAGCGCCAGCGTCAGTTGGCGCCGCGCCTCAGCGAGGAGGCGCTGAAGGCGCATGAGACCTTCATACTCGGCTCGCTCAAGGCGCCGCTCTGGAAGGGCTATCTCGGTATCACCGACGACGCGGCGCAGTAACCGCGTCGTCGCTTGAGGCAGCCTTATCGCGCCCGGCGCCGCGACATCATGTTGAGCGCCTCGATCAGGGCCGAGAACGCCATCGCGGCGTAGATATAGCCCTTCGGCACATGCACGCCGAAGCCCTCCGCGATCAGCGTGCCGCCGATCATCAGCAGGAAGCCGAGCGCCAGCATCACGATGGTGGGGTTCTTGTCGATGAAGCGCGCCAGCGGATCGGCGGCGAGCAGCATCGTCAGGACCGCGACGATGACGGCGATGACCATGACCGGGACATGTTCGGTCATGCCGACGGCGGTGATGATCGAGTCGATCGAGAACACCAGGTCGAGGATCAAGATCTGGAAGATCGCGGCGCCGAAGCTCAGCGTGACCGCGCGGCCGCCGCCGGCAAGGACCGATTCCGGATCGGGATCGACCTTGTGATGGATCTCCTTCGTTGCCTTCCAGACCAGGAAGAGGCCACCGGCGATGAGAATGAGATCGCGCCAGGAAAAGGCCTGGCCGAAGACCGCGAAGATCGGTGCCGTCAGCTTGACGATGAAGGCGACGGTGCCGAGCAGCGCAAGCCGCATGATCAGCGCGAGGCCGATGCCGATCTTGCGGCCCTTCGAGCGCTGGTGCTCGGGCAGCTTGTTGGTCAGGATCGAAATGAAGATCAGGTTGTCGATGCCGAGCACGACCTCCATGGCGATCAGTGCCCCGAGCGCGGCCCAGACGGTGGGATCGGCGGCAAGCGTCATCAGGTGGTCCATCGGGTCTCCATCGGATACGGAAAAGGCGGGCGTCCCTGCCGGGGCGTCCGCCGTTGATCCGGTCCAGATGGAGAGGGGTGCCTTGCTCCGCAAGGACAACAATCATCCGCAATAAACGAAGAAAGGGTCCCGCGAGGGACCCTTCCGTCAGAATGCCATGATGCAGCGACCGATCAGTTGGTCGCAGCGCCCGGCTGGCCTTCGAGTTCCTGCAGGCGCTGCTGGAAGAGCTGGGCGAAATCGATCGGCGGCACGTAGAAGGGCGGGAAGCCGCCGTTCTGCACGGCCTCGGCAATGATCTGCCGGGCGAAGGGGAAGAGCAGGCGGGCGCAATCGATCACCAGCACGGGGTGAACATGCTCCTGCGGGATGTTCTGCAGGCGGAACACGCCGGCATAGGTCAGATCGAAGGCGAAGAGCGTCTCGCCCTTGACCTCGGCCTTGCCTTCGAGGCGCAGCACGGTCTCGTAATCGTTGTCGCCGAGCGCGGTCGAGCCGACATTGACCTGCAGCGACATCTGCGGACCCTGCTGCGCGTCCTGCTGGGCGAGCGAGCGCGGCGCCTTCGGGTTCTCGAACGAGAAATCCTTGGTGTACTGGATCAGAGCGTTCAGGCTCGGAGCCGCTTCGGCGTCGGCGCCATTGCCGTTGGGAAGTTCGTTGGCCATCGGTCCCATCTCGTTCTGGCAGGCTGTCTCGGGGAAATCCCGCGCCTCTGCCGGCACTCGGGACTGCGCTCCATGCTATGGAGCGGCGCGCGCGTCGGCTATCATGGACGTCGTGCCGGCACAAGAAGTCGCCTTCACAAGCGAGGGGGTGGATGTTACGAGCCAGTCTCACCATATGACGGTGAAGGCCCGGCGCGCGAAGCGCAGAAGGGTCAGTCAACAACGGGGAGCCGCGGGTCAGCTTTCGATGCAAAATTCCTTCGACATGCAGACTCTGGTCTTCCTGGCCTTGGCCGTCTTCGTAGCCTGGAAGCTGCGCTCAGTGCTCGGCCAGAAGACCGGTAACGAACAGCCCAAGGATCCTTTCGCCCGTCGCGAGACTCCGCCGATGCGGCCGGATCAGCCGCAATCGGCCGACAAGCGCGACAACGTCATCCGTCTGCCCGGCGCCGCCAACGACCCTGTCGCGCCGGAGCCGCCGGCGGCCGAGCGCTGGAAGGACCTGGCCGCGCCGGAGTCGCCCGTCAGTGCCGGCATCGAGGCTGTGATCCGCCAGGAGCCGAGCTTCGACCCGCATGAATTCGTCGGCGGTGCCAAGTCCGCCTATGAGGCGATCGTCACCGCCTTTGCCCGCGGCGACCGCAAGATGCTGAAGGGCCTGCTCGCCAAGGAGGTCTATGACGGCTTCGAACAGGCGATCACCGAGCGCGAGAAGCGCGGCGAGAAGGCGGAATCGAATTTCGTCTCGATCGACAAGGCCGATCTTGCGGCTGTCGAGGTAAAGGGCAAGACCGCGCAGGTCACGATCGCCTTCGTTTCGCAACTGATCAGCGTCACCCGCGACGCTCAAGGCGCGGTTGTCGACGGCAGCGCCGAGCAGGTTTCGGAGGTCAGCGATATCTGGACCTTCTCGCGCCAGCTTGGCAGCCGTGATCCGAACTGGCTGCTCGTCGCCACCGAATCCGCGGCGTGAGCCGCAGCGCCGGTGTCTCGCTGGCGCTCCTTGCGATCCTGGGCCTTGCATCCGTGACCGCTTTAGCTTCGCCGCCTCCGCTGCCCCCAGGAGCCCGCGCCGAGGCGCTGTCGCCGGCTGATATCGCCGGCTGGGCGCAGGACGATCACGCCAAGGCCTTCTCCATCTTCGCCCAAGGCTGCATGGCCGATCCGCCCTTGCGCCAGGGCGTGCCGCTCCCCGAGCGTTTGACCGCGGTCTGCGACAAGGCGAAGGCGCTGGTCGCGGCAGGATCGGTCGATCGTGCGCAGGCCCGGCATTTCTTCGAGCAGAACTTCTCTTTTTGGCTGATAAGGCCGGAAGGCGGCGAGACCGGCTTCACCACCGGCTATTTCGAGCCTGAATTCGAAGGCTCCCTGACGCGCTCGGACGCCTATCCGACGCCGCTCTATGACCGGCCAAAGGATCTGGTGACACGCTTCTCCGAGGCTGACTGGCCGGGGCTCGACAAGACCCTCTCGGCCGCGCGTCGCACCGGCAGGGGCTTCGAGCCCTTCCCGGAGCGTAATGCGATCGAAACCGGCGCACTCGATGGGCAGGGGCTCGAAATCCTCTGGCTGCGCGACCCCGTCGATCGCTTCGTGCTGCAGGTGCAGGGCTCCGGCCGCATCCGCCTGCCGGATGGATCGGTCACGCGAGTGAGTTATTCCGGCCGCAACGGCCACCCCTATACCTCGCTCGGCCGCGTGCTCAGCCAGCGCGAGGCCATCCCGCCTGAGCAGATGACCATGGACCGGCTGATCGCCCGGCTGAAGGCCGATTCAGGCTTCGCGCGCGACCTGATCCGCCTCAACAAATCCTTCGTGTTCTTCACCCGCCGCGACGACCTGCCGGCCGAAAGCGGGCCGATCGGCGGCGCTGGCCTGCCGCTGACGCCGCTCCGCAGCATCGCGGTCGACCGTACGGCCTGGCCCTATGGCCTCCCCGTCTGGATCGACACGATGATCCCTGACGGCACCGGCGGCGACGAGCCTCTGGCGCGCCTGATGATCGCGCAGGATACCGGCTCCGCCATTCTCGGCCCGGCCCGCATGGATATCTTCGTCGGATCCGGTGCGGCAGCCGGTCATCGCGCCGGGCTGATCCGCCATCCTGTCGCCTTCACCGTGCTGTGGCCGCGTTGAGATGCGCGCCCGCCGCGGAAAGACCCTGACGGAGGCCGATATCGCGCTCTGGCGCCAGGTGGCGCGCTCGGTCAAGCCTCTGCCCGGCCGGGCGCCTGTCGAGCCCGAGCCGCTCCCCGAGCTGGCAGTTCCCGCGCCGGCCGAGATCGCTATTCGCGCTGTTGCGGCCGCGATGCCTGTGAAGCATGTGCCTGCGGCAGCCCTGCCTTTGGCGCCGATCGAGCGACGCTTGCGCACGCAATTGCGCCGCGGCCAGCAGAGCGTCGACGCCTCGATCGACCTGCACGGCATGCGGCAGGACGAGGCGCATCTGGCGCTCCACTCCTTCCTGCGCCGCGAGCAGCGC
>SEEM01000259.1 GCA_004144595.1 Hyphomicrobiales bacterium | reverse complement strand
CCTGATGGTCGAGTCGGAGGCCAAGCAGCTCTCCGAGGAGATCATGCTCGGCGCCGTGATGTTCGGCCACAAGCACTTCCAGCCGGTGATCGACGCCATCATCCGCCTGGCCGAGAAGGCCGCCAAGGAGCCGCGCGACTACGTGCCGGCCGACAACTCGGTCGTGCTCGACGCGGTGCTCAAGCTGGTCGATGCGGATATCCGCGCCGCCTACAAGATCACCACCAAGGCCGAGCGCTACAAGGCGCTGGACGCCGCCAAGGCCAAGGTCGCCTCGCTGATCTCGGCCGAGCCGAACGGCAAGACCACCTTCACCAAGGAGCAGGTCGGTGGCCAGTTCAAGGAGGCCCAGGCCAAGGTCGTGCGCTGGACCATCCTCGACGACGGCGTCCGTATCGACGGCCGTGACCTCAAGACGGTCCGCAAGATCGTCTCGGAAGCCGGCATCCTGCCGCGCACCCACGGCTCGGCGCTGTTCACGCGCGGCGAGACGCAGGCGCTGGTCGTGACCACGCTGGGCACCGGCGACGACGAGCAGTACATCGACTCGCTGGAAGGCACCTACAAGGAAACCTTCCTGCTGCACTACAATTTCCCTCCCTATTCGGTCGGCGAGACCGGCCGCATGGGCTCGCCCGGCCGCCGCGAAATCGGCCATGGCAAGCTCGCCTGGCGCGCCATCCGCCCGATGCTCCCGGCGAAGGCGGAGTTCCCTTACACGATCCGCGTCGTCTCGGAGATCACCGAGTCGAACGGTTCCTCCTCGATGGCCACCGTCTGCGGCACCTCGCTGGCGCTGATGGATGCCGGCGTGCCGCTGAAGGCGCCGGTTGCGGGCATCGCGATGGGCCTCATCCTGGAAGGCGAGCGCTTCGCGGTGCTCTCCGACATCCTGGGTGACGAGGATCATCTCGGCGACATGGACTTCAAGGTCGCCGGCACCGCCGCGGGCATCACCTCGCTGCAGATGGACATCAAGATCGCCGGCATCACCGAGGAGATCATGAAGGTCGCCCTCGACCAGGCCAAGGGCGGTCGCGAGCACATCCTCGGCGAGATGAACAAGGCGCTCTCCGTCTCCCGCAGCCAGCTCGGCGAGTTCGCGCCGCGCATCGAGACGATGAAGATCCCGGTCGACAAGATCCGTGAAGTCATCGGCTCCGGCGGCAAGGTCATCCGCGAGATCGTCGAGAAGACCGGCGCCAAGGTGAACATCGAGGACGACGGCACCATCAAGATCGCCTCGGCCGACGGCAAGTCGATCGAAGCCGCGATCAAGTGGATCAAGTCGATCGTCTCGGAAGCCGAAGTCGGCGTGATCTATGACGGCACCGTCGTCAAGATCATGGAGTTCGGCGCCTTCGTGAACTTCTTCGGCGCCAAGGACGGCCTCGTCCACATCTCCGAACTGGCCGCCAATCGCGTCCAGAAGGTCTCGGACGTCGTCAAGGAAGGCGACAAGGTCAAGGTCAAGTTCCTCGGCCAGGACGAGCGCGGCAAGATCCGCCTCTCGATGAAGGTTGTCGACCAGGCCACCGGCGAGGACCTGACCGAAAAGCTCAAGGCCCAGCGCGACGCCGAGAAGACCCGCGAGAAGCAGGGCGCGGCCGAGTAATCGGCACTCGCCAGCTTCGTGTGAACAGGGCGCCCCGCATCGGATGATGCGGGGCGTTTTTCGTTTCGAACGTCGTGACGCCAAACAGACCCCGCCAAACCGTGCGTCATGCTCGGGCTTGACCCGAGCATCTCAGGCCGCTCAAGCCTTCCGCATCTTCCCGTCCGGAGATTCCCGGGTCGCCGCTTCGCGGCGCCCGAGAATGACGCCTGGTTCTTAATGACGTACCGGCTCCAATAGTCTAGACATATGCCGATCCATGGAGACCGGCATGTCCGACACCCGTATCGCCTCGCTCGACGACCTCGCCCGCGCCTATCCCAATCCAAGCGCGCCGGCATCGCTGTTCAAGGAGATCGATCATGTCGACGAGAACTATGCGGCGCTGATCGCCGCCTCCCCGTTTTTCGTGCTCGCGACGGTCGGTCCGGAAGGACTGGATTGCTCGCCGCGCGGGGATCTACCGGGCTTCGTCACGGTCCGGGACGCGAAAACGCTCCTGATTCCCGATCGAAAAGGCAATAACAGACTGGATTCATTGAAGAATATCCTGTTCGACGATCGAATCGGAATGCTCTTCCTGATCCCCGGTTGTGGCGAGACGCTGCGCGTGAACGGACGCGCCGAGCTTTCCTGCGATTCAGAGTTGTGTTCGCAGTTCGAGATGGCTGGGAAGCAGCCGGCGAGCGTCATGATCGTCCATGTCGAGGCCGTCTACTTCCAGTGCTCGCGCGCGGTGGCGCGGGCGGAGCTCTGGAACGCGGAGCGGCAGGTCGACCGACGCAACCTGCCCTCGCCCGGCACGATGCTGCGCGACATCACGGCGCGC
>SEEM01000090.1 GCA_004144595.1 Hyphomicrobiales bacterium | reverse complement strand
ATCGGGGCCTGGCGCGGGCTGCGCGCCACGGTCGAGCGGTAATCCGGGGAGAGCGAGGCCGGCTGCCCGGCATCGAGCCCCGCATAGGGACGGATCAGGCTGCTCATGCGGCTTGTCTCTCCTCAGCCATGGTTCGGCGCGGGAACGCTGATCGGGCGCGCGAGCCTTGATTGCGCGGTAAGCCGGATGCCGGCATTGGCGGCGCCATAGCCGGCATAGCCGTCGCGCTGGACAATCTCGAAGAACAGCCCGCCATCCAGCGTCTGCGTATAGGCCTGGCGGAAGGCGCCGCCGGCATCGCTGTCATGCAGGATGTTCAGCGCCTTCATCGCATCGATCTCCTCAGCCGTCAGGTCAGAGCGGGCTTCGAGGTCGTCATAGTAGTTCTCGGGGATCGGTAACATGGCGACGCCATTGGCGACCAGCCGCCTGACGGTCGCGGCGATGTCGTCGGTCGCGAAGGCGATATGCTGCACGCCCGAGCCGAAGAAGTCGGTGATGAAGCGGGCCGAGAGCGTGCGATGGCTCTGCGAACCGTTGAGGATGAGCCTGAGGCCGTGTCCGTTGCGGCCGTCGAGCCCGCTCTCGATGACCTGGCTCTGGACTACGCCGCCTGGATCGAGCACGGCCTGGCTCGGCGTCTTCCGCGTCTCGAACAGCGAGGAATAGAACAGCAGCCAGGTCAGCATCTCCTCGTACTGCATGCTCTGCGAGACATGGTCGACGCCGGTGAGCCCGGCATCGTCAGGCGCCTCTCCCGTCGCTTCGAAATCGACCTCGGCCCAGCGGCCGAGCGCCGAGGCCTGATCGAGGAAATAGACGAGGCTGCCGCCCAGCCCGCGCACCGCGGGAATGTCGAGCTCGTCCGGCCCGATCGCGCCGGCATGGGGCACGTCGAGCAGCGCCTTGGCGCGGGCGATCGCGGCCTGTGCATCCGGCACGCGCAGGGCCAACGCGCAGACCGAAGTGCCATGCGTGATCTGATAGCTATAGGCGAAGCCATCGGCCTCGCTGTTCAGCACGATGCGGATATCGCCCTGGCGCCAGAGATCGACATCCTTCGAGCGATGCGCGCCCGTGCGCGCAAAGCCAAGCGCCCGCAACAAACGCTCAAAGCCCGGCCGCTCGGCTTCCGACACCGTGAACTCGATGAACTCGACCGCCTCCACGGGTGCGGGCGGCGGCATGGGAACGGCGCCGGGCACGGGCTTTCCGACCTGGCGGGCGGTTTCGTCGAGCAGCCAGATCAGCGAGCGATGGCCGTCGAGCGCCACGGAACGGGCCGAGCCGGCGCGGAAGCGGTCGTTGAAGATCTCCAGCGAGAGCACGCCGTCATAGCCGGTCGCGGCCAGCGCGCGCATGAAGCCGGAGAGGTCGAGGTCGCCCTGGCCGGGCAGGCAACGCCAGTGCCGGCTCCAGGAGAGCGGATCCATCTGCAGCAGCGGCGCATCGGCCATCTGCACCATCGTGATCTTGTCACGCGGGATCGTGCCGATCGCCGCAAGATCGAGCCCGCGCGCCAGGATGTGGAAGGAATCGAGGATGACCCCGACCTCCGGCCGGTTGGCGCGGCGCACGATCTCCCAGGCGTCGCGATAGTCGAAGACATGCCGGCCCCAGGCCAGCGCCTCGTAGCCGACGCGCAGGCCACGCCGCCCGGCCCGCTCGCCGAGCTCGGCAAAATCGGCGGCGAGCCTGTCGATGCCGGGCAGGGCTTCCGGCGAGACGCTGGAGCAGACGAAGAGCAGGTCCGTTCCCAGTTCCTGCAGCAGGTCGAACTTGCGCTCAGCCCGGTCGAAGACGCGCTGGCGGCGCCCCTCCGGCATGCCCTCGAAATCGCGGAAGGGCTGGCAGGTCACGATCGTCAGCCCGAGATCGGCGCAGATGCGCCGCACTTCCGCAGGCGAGCCCGGAAAGGCGATCAGGTCGTTCTCGAAGATCTCGACGGCCTTGAAGCCGGCGGCGGCGATCGCCTCGAGCTTTTCCTGGAGCGTGCCGGAGACGCAGACGGTGGCGATCGATGGAAACATGGTTGCTCTTTCCGAACTGGCACGTCTTCAGCCGCGGCTGGTTGTCCCGCCGGGCCGCCGCTCTCAGACGAAGGCGGAGACCTGATGCGGCACGTAAGGCTCTTCTAGCGCAGCAACTTCATGATCTGGAAGCTTGAGCTGAAGCGCTGCCAGCGCATCATCGAGCTGCGCCATCTTGGTCGCGCCCACAAGAGGCGCCGATACCCCCTCTTTCTGGAGCAACCAGGCAAGGGCCACCTGAGCGCGGGGCACGCCAAGTCGCCCGGCGACGTCCCCGACACGTTCGACCACCACGCGGTCGGCGCTCTTGGCCTTGTCGTAGAAACCCTTGCCCACCTCGTCCGCCGCGGCGCGGGCCGTGGCCGGCTCATCCTGCCAGGGGCGCGTCAGACGGCCCCGCGCCAGGGGAGACCATGGTACCACCCCGATGCCCTCAGAGCGGCACAGAGGCAGCATTTCACGCTCCTCCTCGCGGTAGAGCAGGTTGAGATGGTTCTGCATGCAAACGAAAGGTGCCCAGCCATGCTGACGCTGGAGTCCGAGCGCCTTCATGAATTGCCAGGCATGCATGGACGAGCCACCGAGATAGCGGGCCTTGCCGGCCCGAACCACGTCGCTGAGCGCTTCCAGCGTCTCTTCGATCGGCGTGTCATAGTCCCAGCGATGGATCTGGTAGAGATCGACATAGTCGGTGCCGAGGCGCTTCAGGCTGGCATCGATCTCGGCGAAGATCGCCTTGCGCGACAGGCCCCGTCCGTTCGCGTCGGCGCGCATCGGGCCATAGACCTTGGTCGCGATGACGACGGCCTCGCGCGTCGTGAAATCGCGGATCGCCCGTCCGAGCACCTCTTCGCTGGCGCCATCGGAATAGACGTTCGCCGTATCGAAGAAGTTGATTCCCGCTTCCAGCGCCTTGCGGATGAAGGGGCGTCCCTCTTCCTCGCGCATGACCCAGCTGTGATTGCCGCGCGTCGGGTCGCCATAGCTCATGCAGCCGAGCGCGATACGCGACACCTTGAGGCCGGTGCGGCCGAGATTGCGATAGTCCATGATGTCCTCGGAACGGCGCGATGGCCTGAAATCAATCGGTGAAGATGGCGCGGTCCATCACGTGCGGATCGCGCGGGATCTGGGGGGTGAAGTCCATGCGCTCGAGGATATCGCGGCGGATATCGACGCCGGGCGCGACCTCGCTCAGCACCAGGCCTGCCTCCGTCAGATCGAAGACCGCCCGTTCCGTCACGAAGACGGCCTTGTGGCCGCGCTTCAGCGCTTGCCTGCCGGAATAGGTGATCTGCTCGACCTTGCGAACCAGCTTGCGCACGCTGCCATGCTGCGAGATGGAAAGCTTGCCGCCGCCGACTTCGAGCTTGCTGCCCTTGGTGTCGAAGGTGCCGCAGAACACGACCTTCTTGGCGTTCTGCGCGATGTCCATGAAGCCGCCGGGGCCAACCGTGAGCCCGCCGAGCTTCGAGACGTTGACGTCGCCGACCTCGTCCAACTCGCCAAAGCCGAGGAAGGCCGTGTCGAGTCCGCCGCCGGCATAGAAGTCGAACTGGGACGGCCCGTCGATCATGGCCGAGGCGCTGCGGGCGAAGCCGAAGAGCAGGCCCACCAGCAGCGAGCCGCCATAGGTGCCGTGCTCGATCGTCTGGTAATAGCGCCCGACCTCGCCCCGCTCGGCCACCATCTTGGCGACGCCTTCGCCGATGCCGACGCCGAAGTTGATGACGTCGCCGTCGGTCAGTTCCCGATAAGCGCGCCGTGCGATCAGCGAGCGGATGGTCAACGGCTCCGGCGGATCGATCGGCGTCGGGCCACGGCGCTCGCCGGAGATCAGCGGGTCGTAGGGCAGGTCGTAGCTCATGCGCTGGTCGGGATCGACCACCACGGCATCGACGATGGCGCCGGGGACCCGGACCGACCGCGCCGGCAGCGAATTGACGTCCACCGCCGTCCGCACCTGCGCGATGACGATGCCGCCTGAGTTATGCGCCGCCAGGGCAGCGGCATAGACGTCGACATTCGCCGCCTCCTGGTCGAGGCTGATATTGCCGTCGGCATCGCCGAAGGAGCCACGGATGATCGTGACGTTGATCGGGAAGGATTTGTACCAGAGCAGTTCCTGTCCGCCGAGATTGACCACCTCGACCAGATCGTCCTTGGCCGAGGCGTTCATCTTGCCGCCCTGATGGCGCGGGTCGACGAAGGTGCCGAGGCCGACATGGGTAAACAGGCCCGGCCGGCGTCCGCCGATCTCGCGATAGAGCTGCATCACGCAGCCGCTCGGCAGGACATAGGCCTCGATTTTCTCGTCGCGCGCCATCTCCTGCATTTTCGGCGACCAGACCCAGTGGCCGCCGATGACGCGCTTGACCAGCCCCTCATGGGCGAAGTGGTTCATCCCTTCGGTCTTCTTGTCGCCGATCCCCAGCGCGTGCAGCACGGTGAGGTTGCGCGGGTAGCCGGTCGACAGGAAGCGGCGCGAGACCGCCCGGAAGGTATGCGTCGCCTCCATCAGTCCGCCGCCGCCGCCGATCAGTGCGCAGGTGTCGCCGTCCTTGATCAGGGCGACGGCCTGATCGGCCGTCATGAATTTGTCGCGGGCCATCAGGCGGCCCCCGCCTGTGCGGCCTCCGGCTGGCGCGGCACCATGAGCCGGTGCTCGCCCTCCTGAACCACCTCGCCATGCTGGTTGAGAAGCTCGATGGCGATGATGAGGATGCCCATGTCGCTGCGGCTCTTGGGAACCCGCATGTCGGCGATGCGGAACTTGACCTGCAGCGTGTCTCCGATGCGGATCGGCTTCTTGAAGTTCCAGCTCCACCCCAGCGCGATGCCGTCGCGGAAGAAGCCGGACTGCACCTTCATGCCGTCGGTGAGGGAGAGCCCCATCAGTCCGTGGGCGATGCGGCCGCCGAACACGGTCGACTGCGCATAGACCTCGTCCATATGGATCGGCGAGAAATCGCCTGCGACACCGGCATAAGCGAGGACATGGCCTTCGGTCACCGTGACGCGCGGCGTCAGACGCTCGTCGCCGATCTGGATTTCGTCGTAGAACTTGCCCGGAAGCATGGTGGATCCTTTGAAAGAGATCGTCGTTTCGAGCGCGTCCGCGCCGGCTCTCTTCAGTGCAGGAGCTGGCCGAGGAACGCCTGAGTGCGGGGGTTCTGCGGGTTGGCGAAAAAAGGCTCCGGCTTGCCGCTCTCGATGATCTCGCCGCGATCCATGAAGATGACGCGGTCCGCGACCATGCGGGCAAAGCCCATCTCATGGGTGACGCAGAGCATGGTCATGCCGTCCTCGGCGAGACCGACCATGGTGTCGAGCACCTCCTTGACCATCTCGGGATCGAGGGCCGAAGTCGGCTCGTCGAACAGCATGATCTTCGGCTCCATGCAAAGCGCCCGCGCGATCGCGACGCGCTGCTGCTGGCCACCGGACAACTGGGCGGGATATTTCAGGGCCTGGTCGCTGATCCGGACCCGCGTCAGGAAGCGCATCGCCAATTCCTGCGCTGCCTTCCTGGAGGTGCCGCGGACCTTCATCGGCGCCAGCATGCAGTTTTCCATCACGGTCAGATGGGGGAAGAGATTGAACTGCTGGAACACCATGCCGACTTCGGCGCGCACGGCGTCGATATTCTTCTGCCCCGCGCCGAGATCGTGGCCGTCGACGACGAGGCGGCCCTCCTGATAGCGCTCGAGGCTGTTGATGCAGCGGATCAGGGTCGACTTGCCGGAGCCGGACGGACCGCAGATCACTATTCGCTCGCCGCGCGCGACCGTCAGCGCGATATCCTTCAGGACCTGGAACGTCCCGAACCACTTCTGCAGGGCCTCGATCGTGACGATCGGCGTTTGTGCGGAGAGATCCGCCCGGCTGTGCTGGTCTGACATCTTCATGCTCATCGGGAAAAGCGGGCAGCTCGCGCTGCCCGCGCGCCGCTCACTGCACGACCGAGATGGGGAGGGCGCCTTCACCCTCGCCGGTCGTCGGCATCTTGGCGAGTTCGCCGCCGATCCACTTCTTGTAGAGGGCCGGCAGTTCGCCGCTCGCCAGCTTGCGAGCGACGAAATCGCTGAGATAATCGGCCCATTCGCGCGAAGCCGGCCGCACCGCGAAGGCGTTGTACGCGCGCGCCACGACGAACTTCTCCTCGAACTTTCCGGGGCCGGCGACCTGCGCGATGTTGGGCACCTGCGTCGCCGCCCCGCCGATCATGTCGACCTGCCCGGCGACCAGCGCCTGCACGGTCGCGGCATCGTCGTCGAAACGCTGGATCGTCGCGCCGGCGGGCGCCGCCTTGGTGATGGCGATGTCCTGCGGCGTGCCGCGGGGAACACCGACCCGAACACCCTTCAGGTCGTTCCAGCCTTTGATGTTGGCGCCGACCTTGCCGATATAGATCGTGTCATTGGTGGTGTAGGGGCGCGCGAACAGCACGACCTTCTGGCGATCGGCGAAGATGCCCATCACCGCGGCCAGCACGTCGACCTGGCCGGTCAGGAGCGCCGCGACGCGATTGCTCGACGTAACCGGCGTGACTTCCGCCTTGACGCCGAGATCCTTGGCCAGCATTTCCCCGAGTTCGATGTCGAAGCCGGTGAGCTTGCCGGAGGCGTCGCTGAAGCCCCACGGCACCTGCGAGACCTGAGAGCCGATCTTGAGCACGCCGCCCTTCTTGATCGCATCCACCGTCTGCGCCGTGGCCGCTCCGGCTATCGCGGATGCTGCTGCCAGCACCAGGGCCGAGGCCAGGGCGGTGCGCTTGAAAGTCTGAAGCCATGTCATGGGTGTTTCCTCCGGTTGTTGTTGTTTCGGCGGTCTTCAGGTCTTCACGGCGAAGCGCTTCTCGAGGCGCATGCTCATCCGTGAAAGCGGGAAGCAGAGGGCGAAATAGATGATCCCCGCGCAGCCATAGGCGAGCAGCGGCTTGTAGGTCGCGCTGGCGATGATCTGGGCGGAGCGGGACAGTTCGACGAAGCCGATGATCGCGGCAAGCGAGGTGCCCTTGATGAGCTGCACCATGAAGCCCACGGTCGGCGCGACCGAGATCCGCATCGCCTGGGGCAGCACGACATGGCGCATTCGCGTGACGTAACTCAGGCCGAGCGCATAGGCGGCCTCGCTCTGCCCGCGCGGCACGGCCTGGATGCTGCCGCGCCAGATCTCGCCGAGGAAGGCGCTGGCATGCAGCGTGAAGCCGATGGCGACCGCGACCCAGGGGTTCACCTTGTAGCCGAGCACCGGCAACCCGTAGAACACCAGGAAGAGCTGCATCAGCAGCGGCGTCCCCTGGAAGAAATCGATGTAGAAGCCGGCACAGCGCCGCAGCCAGGTTTTTTCCGAAGTGCGCATCAGCGCGATGGCCAGCCCCACCAACCCGCCACCGGCGAAGGCGATGAGAGACAGAAGGATCGTCGCCTGCACGCCTGAGAGGATGGCGAGCGCCTCGGCCAGACCGAATTGCCTGATCATGCCGCCCTCACTTGACCGGATAGGAGAAATAGAGGCGGTCGACGAGCTTGAATACGGTTGCAAAACCGAACGACATCGTCAGGTAGAGGATCGTCGCGACGATATAGATTTCGAAGCTGCGGAAGGTCAGCGTATCGATAGACTGGGCGATCGAGGTCAGTTCTTCAGCCGAGATCGAGGAGACGATGCTCGTCGTCAGCAGGGTCAGGACGAACTGGCCCGACAAGGCCGGGAATATGATCCGCAAAGCCGGCTTCAGGACGATGTAGCGGAAGACCTGTAGGGGTTTGAGACCGAGCGCGGTGCCGGCCTCATATTGTCCGCGCGCGATCGCCTCGATGCCGCCGCGTATGACTTCCGCCGAGAACGCCCCGCAGTTCAGGCTGAGCGCCAGCACTGCGGCGCTCCAGGGCTGGAAGCTGATGCCGAGCGCCGGCAGGCCGAAGAAGATGAAGAAGACCTGCACCAGAAACGGCGTGTTCCGGATGAGCTCGACATAGGTGCCGGCCGCCACCCGCGCCGCGGCAAAGCGGCTTTGCTTGGCGAGCGCCGTCAGGATGCTGATCATCAGGCCAACGCCAATAGAGACCGCCGACAGCAGCACGGTCAGCCAGCAGCCCCGCAGCAGTTGCTCCCAGTAGGGAAGCAGCACCGAGAAATCGAACTGATACGTCAACGTTTCCTCCAATCGCCTCGGTCTTGCGCCGAGGTCGTCGGTTCAGTGAATCCGAAAGAACTCCCGGTAGAGCGGGATCTGCTCGCTCAGCATCGGCAGCCCCGGATGCGTTCGGAAACCGCGCCGGGCGGCTGCGAGCAGGAGGCGCGTTTCAGCCGGCTTCATGACGATGTCGGCGATGATCGTGTCGGCGCGCAGCCGGTCCAGCGCGAAGGGCAGGGGATCGTCTTCCCGCAGGCCCAACGGGGTGGCGTTCACCACCACGTCGCTTTCGACGTCGGGCGTGTCGACAGCCTGCGCATTACCCTTAAAGCGCGTGTCGAACAGTGCTGCGAGCGCTTCGGCGCGGAGCCGATCCGTGTCGACGATGGACAGGGTCGCCGCCCCCGCTTTCAGCAGCGACGCCGCGATGGCGGCGCCTGCACCTCCTGCGCCGACCAAGGTGAAGCGCCGGTCGGTCACCGCGTGCCCGGCCGCGAGAAGTCCACGGACGAAGCCTTCTCCATCGAAGTTTTCACCGGACCAGGTGCCGTCGAACTCGCGCCGCATCGCATTGGTGGAACCCGACAGGGTTGCCTCATCGCTCAACCTGTCGGCGTGGTGACCGACGGCGAATTTGTGAGGGACGGTGACGAGGAAGCCATCGAGGTTGCGTATCCGCTTGAGCCCTTCGATCACCGCAGACAGCTCCCCGCGGGAAACCTCGATCGGAACCAGCACCGCATCGACGTCATTCTCGGCGAAAAGCCGGTTCATCAGAGACGGCGCCATAACCTGAGCGACCGGGTCCCCAAGCACGGCAAAAAGGCGAGTGCGGCCGCTGATGGCTCCCGCCATAGGGTGCTTCAGGGCAGTCGTGACTTCTGAGGTCTGGAGCGTCGTCGCCACCCACTCACCCGCGTGGTAATTGGAATGGATTCCATAAAGATCATAATTCCAATTTCGTCAAGGCAGGTGACATTGCGTTCCAATTTGAATACCGTCCAATTGGAATGGAGATGCCATGGATCGGGCCATCGCGGTCATCGAGCTGTTGTCGCGTCACGCTGGCGGCTTGCCGCTGATGGCGATCGCCGACACGTTGGCGATCCCAAGAAGCGCAACGCACAGGCTGCTCGCCGATCTCAAGGACGAGGGTTATGCTCGGCAGGAGTTCGAAGGGGGCGCCTATCGGCTGACGGCCAAGATCGTGGCATTGGGCTTCAGCCATCTGGCTGCGGCCGGGATGACCTCCAGGATCCAGCCCCTCCTCGATCGTTTGGCCGACCGCACTGGCGAGCTGGTCACGATGGCCGTCATTCACGACCGGAAGCTCATTCGCGTCGCAAAGGCGCAGGGCGCGCGCCGCGGCCTGCTTTACAATCCCGACGAAGGCGCCGAGGTCTATCTGGCTGCGACGTCAAACGGCCATGCATGGCTTTCGTGCCTCGATGAGGACGAAGTGCTGCAACTGGTCGCCAGGCAGGGCCTGAAGCGCGAGGGCTACGGCCCGAACGCTCCACGGACGATGCGAGAGCTCCTGGGCTTCGTCGAAACGGCACGCAAGCTTGGCTACGCCAAGATCTTCGAGACCTACGAGCAGGGAACCTCGGCTATCGCCGTGGCGGTGTTCGGAACACGATCGGACCGTCCGATTGGGACGATCAGCGTCGCCGGGCCGGTCATCCGCATGACCACCGAGGTCATGGATCGCATTCTGCCAGTGCTTCGCGAAGCCGCGGCAGAGATTGCCAAAGCCGGCGAAGACCTGCCCATCTTTCCCGAAGCGGTGCAGTGAGATGTCCAGCCGCATCCGAGCCCTGGGCATCCTGGAGTCGTTGGCACAATACCCGGCCGGCCTCAAATCGCGCGACATAGCCGCGTTGCTGAAGATGCCGCCCGCCGCCGCCGAACGGACGGTCCAGGGGCTCATCGAGAGCGGCTTTGCGTTCCGCGCGGCAGACGGCTCAGTGCGCCTCAGCGTCAAGCTGGCCGCTCTGGGACTGGCTTATCTCGGCACCAGCGGCATTACGGACCTCGTCCAGCCGATCCTCGATGACCTCGCCAAGCGCACCGGCGAGCTCGTGAGGCTAGCCGTCGTCGAGAGCGACCACCTCACCTGGGTTGCCAAGTCGCAGAGTGCACAAAGCGGCCTGTTCTACGTTCCTCATTCGGAGCCCGAAGTCTATCTCGCCGCTACGGCCAATGGACAGGCCTGGCTGGCCAGCCTCGATGACGCTCATGTTCGCATGCTCGTCGAAAAGCAGGGGCTGCATCGGCCGGACCTGGGGCCGAACGCACCCGCGACGCTTGATGAGTTGCGCGAGCAGGTCGAAGAGACACGCAAGCTTGGCTATGCTCGCGTGACCGAGGCCTACGAGGTCGGAACCTCGGCGATGGCAGTCGCCATTCGCAAGCGCAGCGTCGGTCGCCCGGTTGGCACGATCAGCGTGGCTGGCCCGACGATACGCATGACACAGGAGCGAATGGCGGAAATTGCGCCATGGTTGCAGGCCAGCGCGAACGAGCTTGGAGCGGCGGCCGCCTCGTCCCCTCTGTTCAGCCTGAATTGATCGCCCTTGAAGGCCTTCAGATCGAGGATTGCCCTGCCGATGCGTGCCGTGCCTCGCCCTGATCGAGGATTTCAACGGCATCGCAGGTCGAAATTCCGCCGGCATCCGGCGATCGGGCCTTGATGAACCTAAGCCAACAACGCGGTTCATGAACTGTTGGTGTGTTGGCGCGTTTAATGCGGCAGCATAAGGAGAAACAGATGCGTAAATTCCTGACGTTGGCCGCCCTTGGCATCGGCCTGTCGCTGGCGGCACCGGCGATGGCCTCGGAAGAACTGCCGGCCTCGATGGCCCAAGGTCTCGACAAGCAGGCCACGGAGTATACCTGGTCGGCGGCAGCCGAGCGGCGCCATATGATCATGCGCGAGACGATGCGGCAGCAGCGCCATGGGCGTGGTGGCGGTTACGGTTATGGCCCCCGCTCTGGCTATGGTCC
>SEEM01000089.1 GCA_004144595.1 Hyphomicrobiales bacterium | reverse complement strand
TTCACCACCGATTTGTTGCCGCGCTTCCTCGCCTCGGCGGGGTCCTCGGTCTGCTCGCAGACGGCGACGCGATGGCCGGCGGCGATCAGGCGCTGGAGATAGTCGTCGGCGCGCTCGACCGGCACGCCGCACATCGGAATGTCGTCGCCCTGGTGCTTGCCGCGCTTGGTCAGCACGATGCCGAGGGTACGCGAGGCGATCTCGGCATCGGTGAAGAAGAGCTCGTAGAAATCGCCCATCCGGTAGAAGAGCAGGCAGTCCGGATTGGCGGCCTTGATCTCCACATATTGCGCCATCATCGGCGTGACGCGATCGGCGGCTGCGGCCGGCGTGGCGGAAGGGGTGGTTTCAGGAGGAGAGCTGTGGCGCATCGCGCCGGCACGCTATCAAAATGCCCGCGCAAGACCATCCGTTAGGACGGCTTTCAACAATTGAAAGCAAGGTCGGAGAGCCGATTCGGCCGAAGGTCCCGATATTGTTGATCATCAATCTCGTCCAGAGCCTGTTCTTCCTGCTGTTCGCGGGTTTGCTGCTGACGGTGATCGCGCCGTGGCTGGTCGGGCGGGATTGGTTGCGTCCCTGCGCGGTCGGCGTCCTGTTCGCGGCCGGCGCGCTCGTGAGCATGTCGAACCCCGTCCAGCTCCAGCCTGGCCTCGTCGTCGATTCGCGCAATACCTTCGTCATCCTGGCGGGGCCGATCGGCGGTCCGGTGGCGGCGCTCATCACCGCCGTGCCTCTACTGGTGACGCGTGTGATGATGGGCGGTGTCGGCATGGTGACCGGCGTCAGCGGCATCGCGATCCGCATGGTGATCGGCATCGGCTTCTCGATCTGGCTGGCGCGGCGCCGGCGCCCGCTGATGGCGCGCGACATGCTGCTGCTCGCCTTGCTCGATGCCGTCTGCCTGCTGGCCTCGACGCCCTTCATTCCCGGAGAGGCCGGCGATCGCTTCCTGCGCGAGGCGGTCCCTGCCATGATCGTCGTCAGCACGATCGGCATCATTCTGACCGGCGTCGTCGTGATCCACGATCACGACCGCCGCGAAATCGCCTACCGGCTGCGCACCCTGATCGACCGCGCGCCGGGCACGCTCTACCAGCGGATCGTGCGAACCGACGGCACGATGACCTACCAATTCGCCTCCTTCTCCATCGACAAGCTGCTGGGGATCACCAAGGAGGAGGTCGAGCGCGATCCCGAAATCTGGCTCGGCAAGCTCCTGCCCGAAGACCGGACCCGCTTCGAGCAGCAGCGGCGCGAACAGCAGGAGAGCGAGACGCTCTGGCGCTTCGAGGGGCGCTATCACGCGCCTGATGGCGGCATCGTCTGGCTGCGCAGCGAATCGACAAAGCGGCGCCTGCGCGACGGCACCCTGGTCTGGGACGGCATCCTGCTCGACATCACCGCCGAAAAATCGCTCGAGACGCGCCGGAGCGAGATCGAGACGCTGCGCAAGACCACCCTCGATGCGCTGGCCGGCGATCTGGAGCGGACCGTCGGCAAGGCGTTGGGTGATGTCGGGGCCGCGCTGCACGGCATGCACCACGCTGCCGGGCAGATGGTCGAGAACGCCAACAAGACGACCTTGCGCGCCGAAAGCGTGACGCAGGAGGCCGGCAGCGCCTCGCGCCGTATCGGCAGCGTCGCGGTCGCAGCCGAAGAAATCGAGGCTTCGATCCGCGAGCTCACCCAGCAGACCAGCCATGCCGACGACACCGTGCGCGCCGCCGCATCCTATGTCCGCAGCACGCGCAGCGACGTCGCCGGATTGACGGAGGCCGCCGACAAGGTCCGCGCCGTGCTCGACTTCATCGAGGAGATCGCCGCCCGTACCAACCTGCTCGCCCTCAACGCCACGATCGAGGCTGCCCGTGCCGGAGCCGCCGGCCGCGGCTTCGCGGTGGTCGCGGGCGAGGTCAAGACGCTGGCCGAGCAGACGCAGAAGGCGACCCGCGACATTGCGGCGACGCTGGCCGACATCCGCGGCGCGGCCGCGACCGCCTTCGAGGCCGTGGCCCATATCGAGGGCACGATGACGACGATCGAGCAGACCTCGGGCGCGATCGCCGCCGTCGTCAGCCGCCAGGCCGGCATCGCCTCGACGATCGCCACCGATGCGCAGGCCGTCGCGCTGAGCGCCGATGCCGTCACGACGAATGTCGGCGCCGTCGGCGTCGAGGCGCGCGTTACCGGCGATGCCGCGATCCATGTCGCGGAGGCCGCCCGCAAGGTCGACGAGCAGGCAGAAGCGCTCGACCGCTACGTCGCCGATTTCGTGCGCAGCGTGCGCAGCGCCTCGCGGGGCTGAGCCGCAAGGCGATACTCATCCGGTTCGCGAAGAGTTCTATGAAGCACTCGCCGCTTGTGATCTCGGGCGCAGCCGACCTATGCTCGGTTCCCCTCGAGGAAACGCACAAGAAAAGACGCTTCGATGAACGACCGCCCGACGACCAAGAGAGCCCGCCCGACCTTCACCGACCAGGAGGCCCTGCTGTTCCACTCGCAGGGACGGCCCGGCAAGCTGGAGATCGTGCCGACCAAACCGATGGCGACGCAGCGCGACCTCTCGCTCGCCTATTCGCCGGGCGTCGCCGTGCCGGTGCTGGCAATCGCGGAGGACCCGTCACGCGCCTATGACTACACGACGCGCTCGAACCTCGTCGCCGTGATCACCAACGGCACCGCGATCCTCGGCCTCGGCAATCTCGGCGCGCTCGCCTCGAAGCCGGTGATGGAGGGCAAGGCGGTCCTGTTCAAGCGCTTCGCCGATGTCGACTCGATCGATCTCGAGGTGGACACGGAGGACCCGGACAAGTTCATCGACGCCGTGCGCTATCTCGGCCCCTCCTTCGGTGGCATCAACCTCGAGGACATCAAGGCGCCGGAATGCTTCATCATCGAGCAGCGCCTGCGCGAGCTGATGGATATCCCGGTCTTCCATGACGACCAGCACGGCACCGCAATCATCGCCGCCGCCGGCCTGGTGAACGCTCTCGACATCACCGGGCGCGACATCAAGTCGACCAAGCTCGTCATCAACGGCGCCGGCGCCGCGGCCATCGCCTGCATCGAACTTTTGAAGGCAATGGGCTTCAAGCCCGACAACGTTATCCTCTGCGACACCAAGGGCGTGATCTACCAGGGTCGCACCGAGGGCATGAACCAGTGGAAATCGGCCCATGCCGCGGTCACCGATCGCCGCACGCTGGCCCAGGCGCTGGACGGCGCGGATGCCTTCTTCGGCCTGTCGCAAAAGGGCGCGGTGACCCCGGAGATGGTCGCCTCTATGGCGCCGAACCCGATCATCTTCGCGATGGCCAACCCCGATCCGGAAATCACGCCGGAGGAAGTCCATGCCATCCGCGACGACGCGATCATGGCGACCGGCCGGTCGGACTATCCGAACCAGGTCAACAACGTGCTGGGCTTCCCCTTCATCTTCCGTGGCGCGCTCGACGTGCGCGCCACCACCATCAACATGGAGATGAAGATCGCCGCGGCGGAGTCGCTGGCGATGCTGGCTCGCGAGGACGTGCCGGACGAGGTCGCGGCCGCCTATCAGGGCTCGCGCCCGCGCTACGGCAAGGACTACATCATCCCGGTGCCGTTCGACCCGCGCCTGATCCATGTCGTGCCCATGGCCGTCGCCAAGGCCGCGATGGATTCGGGCGTCGCCGGCAAGCCGATCGTCGACGTCGCCGCCTACAAGGCGCAGCTCTCGGCCCGGCGCGACCCGATCGCCGGCACGCTGAACCGCATCTTCGAGCGCGTCCGGCGCTATCCCAAGCGCGTCGTCTTCGCCGAGGGTGAGGAGGAGCAGGTCATCCGCGCCGCAGCCTCCTTCGTGGCGCAGGGTCTCGGCCACGCCATCCTGGTCGGCCGTGAGGACCGCATCACCGAGGCCGCGACATTCCTCGGCGTCGATCTCGAAGCCAAGGGCATCTCGATCCAGAACGCCCGGCTCTCCCACCGCAACAGCGCCTATGCGCAGTACCTCTACGAGCGGCTGCAAAGGCAGGGTTACCTGTTCCGCGACTGCCAGCGCCTGATCAACCAGGACCGCAACCATTTCGCCGCGGCGATGGTGGCGCTGGGCGATGCCGATGCGATGGTGACCGGCGTCACCCGCAACTACTCGATCGCATTGGAGGAGGTCCGCCGCGTCATCGACGAGAAGCCGGGCCATCGGGTGATCGGCGTCTCCGTCGTGATCTCGCGCGACCGCACCGTGCTCGTGGCGGATACCGCGATCACGGAAATGCCGACGGCGCGGCAATTATCGGAGATCGCGATCGAGGCCGCCGGCGTCGCGCGACGCCTGGGCTATGAGCCCAAGGTCGCGATGCTCGCGTTCTCGACCTTCGGCCATCCAGCCGGCGAGCGCTCGGAGAAGGTGCGCGAAGCCGTGGCGCTGCTCGACGGCCAGCGTGTCGATTTCGAGTACGACGGCGAGATGGCCGCCGACGTCGCGCTCAACCGCGAGGTGATGAGCCAGTATCCGTTCTGCCGCCTCTCCGGGCCGGCGAACGTGTTGGTCATGCCGGCCTTCCACTCGGCCTCGATCTCGACCAAGCTGCTGCAGGAACTCGGCGGCGCGACCGTGATCGGGCCGTTGATCGTCGGCCTCGACAAACCGATCCAGATCGTGCCGCTCGGCGCGAAGGATTCCGACATCGTCAACATGGCCGCGCTCGCGGCCTTCAATATCGGCGGGTGACGGACCGGCCGTTTTAGACGCCGGACTCGCTTGGACGCCGGCCTCATGGCGCCGCTGCCCGCACAAGGGCGGCGGCGCCTGCCGTTCATGCGGAGTTCATTTTCGCCCGATCAGGTTTGACCCAGAGGAGACCGGAAAACCGGCCCTGGGGACCTATTCGCAACCGTGCTGACGCCCGACGAGACGACAGGCGCGAGATCGGCCGTGCCTGGAGATCGCCAGGTCGCGCTGCGCTTCGCGCAGCTGACCCGTGATTTCTGGCGCGGCGAGACCGCGCGCTGCGCCTGGTTCTGGACGCTGCTGCTGGCGGCGGGCGTCATCCTCACCGTCTTCGCCAACGTCACCGTCAATCGCTGGAACGGCTGGTTCTTCGACGCGCTGGAGCGCAAGGACGGCCATAGCGCCCTCGTCGCCATGGCCGTGTTTCCGGTGATCGTCCTGGTGGTCGCGGGGCTCGGCGTCCTGATCCTGAAGTCCCGCGAGACCTTCCAGGTGCACTGGCGGCGCTGGCTCACCGCCAAGCTGGTCGATGGCTGGGTGGGCGAGCGGCGCTTCTTCCGCCTCGGGCTTTCCGGCAAGGAGCCCGCCAACCCGGAATACCGGATCGCGGACGATGTCCGCTGGGCGACGGAGCCGATCGTCGATTTCGCGATAGGCCTGCTCTCCTCCGCCATCACCATCGTGATGTTCATCGAGATCCTCTGGGAGATCGGTGGCAGCCTGCGCCTGCCCTGGGGCGAGAGCGCGATCACCGTTCCCGCCTATCTCGTGCTCGCGGCGATCCTTTACGCCGTCATCGTCACCCTGCTGGTCACGGCCGTCGGGCGCCGGCTTGCCGGCCTGATAGCCCAGCGCACCGAAAGCGAGGCCGGCTTGCGCTTCGCGCTGATGCGCATCCGCGACCATGGCGAGGCGATCGCGCTCGCCCGCACCGAAGCCGGCGAGCGCCAGGCCGTGGCGCTGAGCCATGGCCTGCTGGTGCTGCGCTGGCTCTCGGTGATCAGGCAGCGGGCTCGCCTGACCTGGATCACCAACGGCAGCAGCGCGCTGGTCCCGATCGTGCCGCTGCTGCTGGCCGCCCCGAAATATCTCGCCGGCGAGATGACGCTGGGCGGCGTCGTGCAGGTCGCAGCCGCCTTCGTCGCGGTGCAGAACGCGTGCAACTGGCTGTTCGACAATTTCATGCGCATTGCCGAATGGCTCGCCGCCGCAAGGCGCGTCAACGAGCTCGCCGATGCTCTGGAAGCGGTCGAGCAGGAGCCGCCGGCCCAGGGTCTGATCATCGAGGACGGGCCGCATGACGGCCTGCGGCTGGAGGCGGTGACGCTGCATGACGGTGCCGGCCACACCCTCGCGGCCGATATCGGCTTCGCGCTGCCGGCAGGAGCGGTACTCCATGTCACCGGCGAGGCCGGCTTCGCCAAGAACGCGCTGCTGCAGGCCGTCGCCGGTCTCTGGCAGCAGGGCGAGGGCAGGATCGCATTGCCGTGGGGCGGGCGGGTCGCCACCGTGCCCCAGCATCTGCAACTGCCGGGGATCAGCCTGCGGCATCTCCTGCAGGGCGACCGGCCCCGCCCGGCGCCGGAGATCGCCGCGGTATTGCGCCGTTACGGTCTGTCGACCCTCACCTCGCGGCTCGATGGCGAGGACGACTGGAACAGGAGCCTGACCCGCGCCGAGCGGCAGCGGCTCGCGCTCGCCCGGACCGAGCTTGGCTGCCCGGACGTGGTCCTGCTCGACGAGGCGACGAGCGCGCTCGAAACGGATGCGGCGGTGGACCTGTTGACCGAGCTGCGCGCGGCCCTGCCCCGCGCGATCATCGTCGCCTTCGGACAAAGCCCCGGCCTGGCGGAGAGCGCCAGCCACCGGATCGTGCTGCGCCGGATCAGGGGCGTCGCGGAAATCGTCGAGCGCGAGGGTTTCGCGGAGACCCGCGCCGCTGTGATCAGCGAAGCGCCATGACCGGCATCGCCATTGAAAATCGACCTTTGGAGAGGAGAAACGCCGTGAAGATGAATATCTGGGATGCGTACTGGGGCCTGGAGATCGAGCAATGCCCCTGCGACGTGCATTTCGTCGAATGGCTGGAGCAGGAGAAGCTCAGCGGCAAGCGCATCTATCATTTCGGCACCGGCGGGCATCACTATGTCGGCCTGCGTTGCGCCGAGCCGCATCTCGGCAACACGGTGCTGGGCATCACCGCCTCGCCGCAAGAATACGAATCCTTCATCAAGCTTGCGACCGAAAACCCCAATGTGACCAAGACCTACAGCGCCTATTTCGGAGACATCTACACCAGCAATGCCCGCCTGCTGCCGCGCTTCGACATCGTCACGCTGTTCCATAGCGGTGAGTTCCGCGGCGAGGCCAACGATGCCTATGGCGCACTGACCGATCGCCAGGTGATGGACCTCTTCACGGCGCAGACCGACAAGGGCGGCTACATCCTGTTTTACAGAGGCTCCTATGCCTATGACGTGGCGGAGCGGCTGATCCCGGCCTGGATGAAGGCGATGCCGGTCGAGGAAGTCGAAGGCTTCAAGACATTGCGGGTCTTCCGCAAGACGGCCTGAGGCGCTCGCCGCACCCCTATCGAGGCTGCTTCATGGAGCCTATTCGCCGCAGCGGCTTGTGCATTGCCGCCAAGGCGTTATCTGTCGGACGGGGCTCACGCGAGCCCTGTCCGACCTCGCGCCGCCGGCCACCGCAGCGACGCGCAACCCCGAGAGCGCATGTCGTTCGGCCCGCATGAGCCCGGAATGCCCCTGCGCAAGCGCAGCCGCTGGTGGTGGCTGGGCCCGCTGGCGAGCGTCGTCATCTTCGGGGCCTCGCTGGTCGTGCTCTGGCACATCATCAGCGGGATGGAGCCGGGCCAGCTCACCGGCGCCTTCGCCAATGCCAGCCTGCGCCAGCTGGGCCTGGCCGTCGCCTTCACCGCGCTGAGCTATCTGCTGCTCACCGGCTACGACAAGCTGGCGCTACGCCGGCTCGGGCTCTCGATCCCCTACCGGACGACCGCGCTCGCCTCTTTCACCAGCTATTCCGTCTCATTCACGCTCGGCTTCCCGATCGTGACCGGAGGCACGGTGCGCTACTGGATCTATTCGCCGAAAGGGGTGCGGGCCTCCGAGGTCGCGAGCCTGACCGTGATCGCCGGCATCACCTTCTGGCTCGGGCTGGGCGCCATTCTCTGCGCCAGCCTGTTCTACGCAGCCGATGCGGTCGCGATGCTGGCGCGCACCTCGCCGCTTGTCGTCCAGGTCGTCGGCGGGCTCGTGGGTCTCGGCATCCTCGGCTATCTCGCCTGGATCGCGACGGACGAGCGCACGATCCGCGTGCGGGGCTGGAATTTGCATCTGCCCGGCCTCGGCACCACGCTCGGCCAGATGGCGCTCGGTGCCTGCGAGGTCTGTGCCGCAGCCGCCGTGCTCTTCGTTCTGCTGCCTGGCGGATATAATCTGGAATACCCGACCTTCCTCGCGGCCTATATCTTCGCCTGCCTGATCGGCATTGCGAGCCACGCGCCGGGCGGGCTCGGCGTGTTCGAGGCGACGATGCTCGTCGCGCTCAACCGCTTTCCCTACGAGCAGGTGCTGGGCGCGCTGCTGATCTTCCGGGTCGTCTACTATGTCCTGCCCTTTATCCTCGCGCTTGTGCTGCTGGCGCTGAACGAGATGATCCGCCGCATCCGCCGCCACGAGACGTAGGGTCTCTGCCTTATTTGATCGCGACGATGATCAGCAGAAAGGCCAGCATCAGCAGGAGCAGCCGGAGGCTTCCATTGATCTTGCCAAGCTGTTCGGCAGCGGTTTCGGGCCAGTCTTCCTCGGCCTCATGAACGGCATCCGGCACCGGAGCGGGTGCCGGCGCGATCTCGACGGCGACCGGAAGCGGGCGAGGCCGCCACTCGATGGTCTCGATGAAGCCGCGCGCGGGCTGGGTCGCGCGGCCATCGCCATCCAGGCCGAGATACCAGTCGATCGGCTCGCCCTCCCTGCGCCCGCGATCCTCCTCACGGATCCAGAGGCTGGTAGTGGCGCTGAGCGAAAGTTCCTGAGCGAGGCCCGACAGCGCGTCCGCCTCGAGAGCCTTGAAGACGGCGGGAGCAAGGAACGCCTCGGCAAAAGGCCGCGAGGCGCCGTTCTCGTCGCGGTAGCCGAGCATCAACAGAAGGCGCGGTTGTTCGCTGGCCTGCGACAACGGCCGCAATGTCAGGCCGATCGCGCCGGTCTCGCCCTCGAAGCCGGCGCGACGCAGGGCGCCATCGACGACACGCGCCTCGGCGAGGAAACGCCGGCTCTCCTCCAGCCGGCCGTCACGGCTCTCGAAGCCGCCTGCGAAGCGCAGGCCCGACGCCGACAGCCCGAAGCGCCGCGTGGCATCCTGGACATAGCCGGTCGACAAGCCTTCGATCGCCATCCGTCCATCGCTGACGGAGACGGTGCGCGCCATACGTGATTCGTCCATATCCCCGCCCCGTTTCGCGCCGACGATAGCAGCTTGCGTCCAGCACGTCAGGCGACCGCTCCTGACAGCGTCGCGCCGGTGGCGCGGGATAAGGGCAGATCGAACCATCAAGGAGGCAATGACGATGGCCGACGAACTCGTGCTCTACACCAACCCCATGTCGCGCGGGCGCATCGCCCGCTGGATGATGGAGGAGATCGGCCAGCCCTACCGGGCCGAGATCATAGGCTTCGGCGAACCGATGAAGAGCCCGGACTACAAGGCGCTCAACCCGATGGGCAAGGTGCCCGCTCTGGTCCATGGCGACACGGTCGTCACCGAATGTGCCGCGATCTGCGCCTATATGGCCGATGCTTTTCCGCAGGCCGGGCTCGCGCCCGAGCCGGCCAGCCCCTTGCGCGGTCCCTTTTACCGCTGGATGTTCTTCGCCGCCGGCCCGGTCGAGGCCGCCGTCAGCCACAAGGCCTTCGGCATGGAAGTGCCGGCCGACCGGGCGCGCTCCATCGGCTACGGCACATATTCCGATGCGATCGACACCCTCGAATACGCGGTGACCCGCGGCGACTACCTGGCCGGCGACCGTTTCAGCGCCGCCGATGTCTATGTCGGGTCGCAGGTGCTTTGGGGTCTGCAGTTCGGCACGATCGAGAAGCGGCCGGCCTTCGAGGCTTACGGTGCCCGCATCTCCGCGCGGCCGGCGGCAAGGCGCGCCGCCGAAATCGACGATGCATTGATCGCCGAGATGCAGAAGCAGGGTTAGGCCACAGCACCATGCGCCGGGAAACGCGCCTGGCGCATGGCTCATGGCCGGCTGGACCGGTTGCCGCGCGTGGCCGGCAGGGCTAATGCTGCGGCTCGAATCTCGCCCGCCGCTGCCGGATGACCGCAGCCGCCGGGTTTCGCTGCAAACATCACGATTGCCATGAACGACATGTCCGCCCTCACCCGGCCGCGCCACGGCATGGGCTTCTACCCCTTCGTGGGCCTGACCGCCGCACTGATGGCGACGAATGCGCTCGCCATCGATTCGATGCTGCCGGCCCTGCCGCAAATGGCAGAGGCGCTCGGCATCGCCGAGGCCAACCAACGGCAATGGATCATCACCGCCTACCTGCTCGGCTTCGGCGTCTCGCAGATCTTCTACGGCACCATCTCGGACCGCTACGGCCGGCGCCCGGTCCTGCTCACCGGCCTGGCGATCTACGTCGTCGCCAGCATCGCCGCCGCCTTCGCCGGTTCTTTCGAGGCGATGATGGCGGCGCGCGTCGTGCAGGGCATCGGTGCCGCCGCGACCCGCGTGCTCGTCGTCTCGATCGTACGCGACTGCTATTCCGGCCGCGAGATGGCGCGCGTCATGTCGCTCGCCATGATCGTCTTCCTCGCCGTGCCGATCCTGGCGCCCTCGATCGGGCAGGCGATCCTCTGGGTCGCGCCCTGGCGCTGGATCTTCGGCGTGCTGACCAGCTTCGGCGCCGTCGTGATGATCTGGGTGCTGCTGAAGCTGCCGGAGACGCAGCGTCCGGAAGACCGCAAGCCGATCGAACTGGCGAGCGTGCTCGCCTCCTTCCGGACGACGCTGACCAACCGCATCGGCGTGGGCTACATGCTGGCCATGGCCTTCGTGCTCGGCGGGCTGTTCGGCTTCATCAATTCGGCGCAGCAGGTTTTCGTCGACGTCTTCCACGCCCCGGAGCTGTTCACCACCATCTTCGCGCTGATCGCGATGTTCATGGCGGCGTCCTCGCTCGTAAACTCGCGCATCGTCGGGCGGCTCGGCATGCGCCGGGTCTCGCATGGCGCGCTGCTGGGCTATATCGCGCTGACCGGCATCCATGCCCTGGTGGCGCTGGCGGGCCATGAATCGCTGTGGAGCTTCGCGATCCTGCAGGGCGGCGCGATGTTCTGCTTCGGGCTGATCGGACCGAATTTCGGAGCGATGGCGATGGAGCCGCTCGGCCATGTCGCCGGCACGGCCTCCTCGGTGCAGGGCTTCGTCACCACGGTGATCGGCGCGCTGCTCGGCTTCTATATCGGGCAACATTTCAACGG
>SEEM01000258.1 GCA_004144595.1 Hyphomicrobiales bacterium | reverse complement strand
GGCAAGGTCAAGGTCGGCCTCATCCTGCCGCTCACGGCCGAGGGCCAGGGCGCGGTCGTCGGCAACTCCCTGAAGAACGCCGCCGAGATGGCGCTGGCCGAATTCCCCAATGCCGACCTGACGCTTCTGGTCAAGGACGATCGCGGCACGCCCGACGGTGCCCGCGCCGCGGCGCAGGAGGCTTTGTCAGAGGGTGCCGAGCTGATCGTCGGCCCGCTCTTCGCGCCCTCCGTGCAGGCGGTGGGCCAAGTCGCGCGCGGCGCCAACAAGCCGGTCATCGCCTTCTCCAGCGATTCCAATGTCGCCTCGCGCGGCGTCTACCTGCTGTCCTTCCCGCCCGAGAACGATGTCAACCGGGTGATCGGCTATGCCGCCCAGCAGGGCCGCAAGTCCTTCGCCGCGCTCGTGCCGGACACCGCCTATGGCAAGGTGGTCGAGGCTGCGTTCCAGCAGGCCGTCGCCGATCGCGGCGTTCGCGTCGCAGCGATCGAACGCTTCAGCTCCGATCCCGCCGCGATGAAGGCAGCGATCCAGCGCCTGATGCCCTCGCTCGGCCAGGCCGACGCGCTGTTCGTACCGGCCGCCGCCGACACGATGGCGACGCTCGGCCAGCTCCTGCAGGAGGCCGGCTACAACCCGGCCAAGGTCAAGCCGCTCGGAACCGGCGTCTGGAACGATGCGGGGATCGCGCGCGTGGCGGGTATCCAGGGCGGCTGGTTCGCCTCGCCCGACACCGCCGGCTTCAACGCCTTCGCGGGACGCTACCAGCAGCGCTTCAACACTTCTCCGACCCGCACCGCGACGCTGGCTTACGACGCTGTCTCTCTGGCGGCGGCGCTGGCGCGCACGCAAGGGTCGCAGCGCTTCTCGGAATCCGTGCTGAGCAATGCTTCGGGCTTCGCCGGGGCCGATGGCGTCTTCCGCTTCCGCCCCGACGGGCAGGTCGAGCGCGGGCTTGCCGTGCTGGAGCTGCGCAACGGCCAGATCGTCACGATCAACGCCGCGCCGCGCGATCTCGGGCCAAGGTCGCAGTAGGACACCCGGCAAGCTGCCGTCATTCTCGGGCGACGCGAAGCGGAGACCCAAGAATCTCTTTCAGAAAGAGGCTCTTGAGCCCCTCTCGGCATGAGATGCTCGCGTCAAGCCCGAGCATGACGGCAGAGAGCGTTCAGCTCAGCGGCGCGTATTTCACCACGCAGCCATAGGCCTTGGTGCTGGCTTCCGAGACCGGCTTGCCGGCCTTGAGTTCGGCGACGGCCTGACGGACATAGCTCTTGGCGCCGTCGAGGCTCGATGCGGACGAGGTCGGCTTGTCGTCGATGGCGCCCATATAGGCGAGCGTGCCCTTGGGATCGATGATGTACATGTGCGGCGTGGTCTGCGCGCCATAGGCCCGCGCGACCTTGCTGTTGGGGTCGAGCAGGATGCCGGCCGGCGCGGCATTGCGCTGGACCGTCAGTTCCTTCGCCCGGGCGGCGTCGACATGGCCCTGCTCGCCCTGCGGCGAGGAGATCACCGAGAGCCAGACCGCGCCCTCCTTCGCCATGTCCTTCTGCAGATTCTGCATGGTCGCGCTGTTGTAGTGCTTCCGGACATAGGGGCAGTCATGGTTGGTCCATTCGAGGATGACCGTCTTGCCGGCGAATTCCTGGAGATTGCGGGTCTTGCCGTCGACATCGACCGCCTGGAAGGCGGGGGCCGGCGCACCGACCTTGGCCGTGCCTTGCGCGAAGGCGGCGGCCGGAAAGGCGAGGCCCGCGAGGGCGAGGCCGGCGATGAAAGTCTGTCTGGTCAGGCTTTGCATGTCTGTCTCCCTGGGTTGAGGTCGGAAACCTACGGCAGCGCTGCCGTCTTCGTGGTGCGGCCGGCCGCACGCTCGGCCGCCGTCACCAGCGTATCCACCGTCAGGAGCTGCGGCAGGATCTCGGCCTGCGCCTCCTTGCGGGCGGGATAGAACAGGTAGAGCGGCACGCCGGCGCGGCCCTGCTCGGCCAGCGCCTTGGCGATGCGACCGTCGCGATTGGTCCAGTCGGCCTTGAGATAGACGACGCCGAGCTTGGCGAAAGCATCCTTCACCTCCTGCCGGGAGAGCGCGACGCGCTCGTTGGCGAGGCAGGTGATGCACCAGGCTGCCGTGAAATTGACGAAGACCGGCTTGCCCTGCGCCTGCAAGGCGGAGACCCGCTCGGGCGTCCAGGCTTCGATATCGCCCGCCCGCGCCTCGGTCGCCGCGCCAGGGATGGCGTTCTGCACGGTGAACCAGCCGGCGCCGAGCACGACCAGCGCCGCCAGCGCCGAGCCGAAAAGGCGACGGCCGAAAGATCCGCGCGTCACGCCGACGAGCCAGACGGCGAAGCCCGCCGCCAGCACCGCGACAAGCGCGGCGAGCACGCCCTGCGGGCCGCTTTGCACCGAGGCGACCCAGATCAGCCAGATCGCGGTCGCGAACATCGGGAAGGCGAAGGCCTGCTTCAGCACCAGCATCCAGCGGCCGGG
>SEEM01000025.1 GCA_004144595.1 Hyphomicrobiales bacterium | reverse complement strand
CTTCGTCGCTTCGCTCCTCGCAATGACGGCGGTTGCAACACGCTCACCTGTCGAGGAGTCTGCCATGCGCATCATCCGCGCCGCCGATTGCAAGGTCATGCCGTGGAAGAACGGAGGCGGCACCACGACCGAGATCGCTGTTTCTCCCGAGGGAGCCCCCCTGAGCGATTTCGACTGGCGCATCTCCATGGCTCATGTCGGACAAGACGGGCCATTCTCGTCCTTTCCCGGCATCGACCGGACGCTGTCGGTGCTATCAGGCAACGGCATTCGGCTGGCCTTCGGCGACGGCGAGACGGTTTCCCTCGACCGGACGACGGCGCCGTTCTTCTTCGCCGCCGACCGGGCGGTGAACGGCGTGCTGGTCGACGGGGCGATCGACGATCTCAACGTGATGAGCAGGCGCGGCCGCTGGCGGCATCGGGTCGAGCGCTTGTCGGGTGAACGCTCGCTCCCCGCGAGCGAAGGCCTGCTGGTGCTGGTCGCCTGCAAGGGCGATTGGCAGGTGAACGGCGCGGCGCTACCCGCCGGGGACAGCGCGGTGATGGACGCGCCGGGGAGCGTGGAGCTTACGGTCGGAGGCGACGAGGCGAAACTCTACGCGGTCTGGCTGACGGCGGCATAGCCAAGCGCGGGATCCCCTCTCCCGGATGGGAGAGGGGTAGGGGTGAGGGACCGCCGCTCATTATTGGAAGGCAACGGCACCGCTGCGGCTTCATCCCAAGGGCAGGCCCTCATCCCTGCCCTTCTCCCACACGGGAGAAGGGTTCCCCGCGCCTACCTGAACCTACGCCGCCTGACGCGGCTGCGGGCCGACATAGACCGATTGCGGGCGGATCAGGCGCCCGCCGGCGATCTGCTCCTTGGCATGGGCGAGCCAACCCGTGGTTCGCCCGAGCGCGAAGACACAGGTGAAGCTGTCGGGCGTGAAGCCCAGCGCCTCCAGCAGCAGTGCCGTGTAGAACTCGACATTGGTCTCCAGCGTCCGGTTCGGCTTGCGCTCGCGCAGGATGGCGAGCGCCGCCTGCTCGACCGCCTCGGCCAGCGCGAGGCGCCCGCTATCTGCGCCGAGCCGGCGGATCGAGCCCTTCAGCGCATCGGCGCGCGGATCGCGCACGCGGTAGATGCGGTGGCCGAAGCCCATCAGCCGGTCGCCGCGATCGAGCGCCGTTTCCAACCAGGCGCGGGCATTGGTGGGTGCGCCGATGGCATCGAGCATCTCGATGACCGGGCCGGGTGCACCCCCATGAAGCGGCCCCTTCAATGCACCGATGCCCGCCAGCACCGCCGAAACCAGTCCGGCACGGGTCGAGGCGACGACGCGGGAGGCGAAGGTCGAGGCGTTGAGCCCGTGATCGGCGACAGTCACGAGATAGGTGTCGAGCGCCGCCGCCTGCTGCTTGGTCGGCGCCTTGCCGTGCAGCATGCGCAGCGTGTCGGCCGCCTGCGACAACGACGGATCGGGCGCGATCGGCGCGAGCCCCTGACGCAAGCGCAAGGACGCGGCCGTGAAGACAGCGGGTGCAGCCAGCAGCCGCAGCACCGTGCCGGCATCCTCGCCGTCGGGGATGAGCGCCGTCATCGCCCGGATCATCTCCACCGGCCCGAGCGTCACCGGGACAACGGCCTTCTGCACAACCGTCTCGAACAGGTTCTGCCGGGCCGCGCCGAGTGCAGCCGGCATGTCCTTCATGGCGGGCAGATCCGGCACGAAGCCGTCCAGCATCAGCGCGGCCATCTCCTCGAAGGAAGTGTGGCCCGCGAGCTCATCGAGACTATGGCCGCGCATCACCAGCCGGCCCGCCGCTCCGTCGACTTCCGAGAGCACGGTATGGGCGGCAACGACGTCTTCAAGGCCATCGGACATGGCGATCTCTCCTCAACAACCGAGGCCTTGAAGATTGAGAGCTTCGCCAGTAGAATCAATCTTGAACAATATAATCAATGTATTTTCCATGACCGACTGGCTGACGGCGCAACAGGTGATGCAGCGGCTCGGGCTGAAGCCGCAGACGCTCTACGCCTATGTCAGCCGCGGGCTGATCGAGGCGCGGGGCGATGCGGGCGACTCGCGGCGGCGGCTCTACCGGGCCGAGGACGTGGCGCGGCTGGAGCATCGCAAGGCGCGGGGGCGGAAACCGGCGGCCATCGCCGAGGACACGATCGCCTTCGGCGAGCCGATCCTGGCCTCCGGCATCGCCACGATCCAGCGCGGCAAGCTCTGGTATCGCGGGCAGGACGCGGAGGCGCTGGCCGAGACGGCGAAGCTGGAAGATGTCGCAAGGCTGCTCTGGGATTGCGGTTCGCAGCGCTTCCCACCGCTGTTCACGCTCGTGCCGGAGGCGCCGGCACGGCAGCGCATGTTCGCGGTGATCGCCGCGCGCGCCGCCAGCGACCCCGCCATGGCCGGCCGCACCAAGAAGGCGCTCTATCTCGAGGCTGCCTCCGTCATCGACTCGCTCGTCGACGCGATCGCCGGCCGTCCCGGCCAGGGTCCTATCCATCAACGGCTGGCGCAGGCCTGGGGGTGCGACGAACGGGGCGCCGATCTGATCCGCCGGGCGCTTGTGCTGCTCGCCGATCACGAGCTCAATGCCTCGACCTTCGCGGTCCGGGTCGCGGCCTCGACGCGCGCTTCGCTTGCCGCCTGCATCCTGGCCGGGCTCGCGACGCTGTCGGGTCCATTACATGGCGGGATGACGCCGCGCGTGCTCGGGCTGATGCGCGAAATCGCGAGCGAGGGCGTGGAGATGGCGGTCTCGGCGCGGCTTGCGACGGGCATGCCCCTGCCCGGCTTCGGCCACCCGCTCTATCCGGATGGCGATGCGCGGGCTCGCGCGCTGCTCGCGGCTTTGACGCTACCGCCAGCCTATGAGGAGACGCGCCGGGCGGTCACCGCGCTGACCGGCGAGGAGCCGAATATCGACTTCGTGCTGACGGCGATCGCGAGCCAGCTTGGGCTCGGGCCGGATATACCGTTCCAACTCTTCGCCGCCGCGCGTTGCGCCGGCTGGATCGCGCATGCGCTGGAGCAAAGCGAGACCGGACGCCTGATCCGGCCTCGCGCCCGCTATGTCGGGCCGGAGCCGGGTTAGCGAAGCATGGCCGGCAGCCTGCTAGTGATCCGCCGCGATCACCTCGGCGCGGATTTCCTCGACCAGTCGCTCCTTCAGGGCGACGAATTCCGGCGTCGTCTTGATGGTGTAGGGCCGCGGATGCGGCAGGTCGACCGCGATATCGGCCTTGATCCGGCCGGGCCGTGCGCTCATCACGACGACGCGGGAACCGACGAAGATCGCCTCCTCGATATCGTGGGTGACGAAGAGCACGGTCTTCTGCTCGCGCTCCCAGATGCCGAGCAGCATTTCCTGCATCAGGGCGCGGGTCTGGTTGTCGAGCGCGCCGAAGGGCTCGTCGAGCAAGAGGATCTTGGGGTCGTTGGCGAGCGCGCGGGCGATCGCCGTGCGCTGCTGCATGCCGCCGGAGAGCTGCTTGGGGAAATGGTCGACAAACTGGCCCAGCCCGACGCGCATCGCCCAGTCACGGGCGACCTTCAACCGCTCGGCCTCGGGCATCCCCTTCTCGCGCAGGCCGAAGGCGATGTTCTGCTGCACGCTCAGCCAGGGGAAGAGCGTGTAGCTCTGGAAGACGAAGCCGCGATCGGCGCCCGGCCCTGCGACTGGCGCCCCATCGAGCAGGATGCGCCCTTCGGTCGCCGTCTCCAGACCGCCGATGATGCGCAGCAAGGTCGACTTGCCGCAGCCGGAGGGGCCGAGAATGGTGATGAAGTCGTTGTCGGAGACGCTGAGCGAGGTCGGCATCAGCGCGCGCGTCGGTTCGCCGCCGCGCTGCGCCGGAAAGACCTTGCCGACATTCTCGACGAGAAGCTTGCTCATGCGCGCGCCCACGGGAAGAGGCGCTGGTTGACCGCCTTGAAGAGGAAATCGGAGACGAGGCCGATCAGGCCGATGACGATGATGCCGAAGATGATCTGACCGGTGTTCAGCAGCGCCTGGCTGTCGGTAATCATGTGGCCGATGCCTGACGACGAGCCGATCAGCTCGGCGACGATGACATAGGTCCAGGCCCATCCCAGCACGAGGCGGAATATCTCGGCGATCTCCGGGGCGGCGTTCGGCAGCATGACGCGCCGCACGACCGAGCTGTCGGTCGCGCCCAGCGTATAGGCGGCGTCGACGAGGTCGCGCCGGATCGAACCGACGCAGACCGCGATCATCAGGATGAGCTGGAAGACCGAGCCGATGAAGATGACGAGCAGCTTCTGCGTCTCGCCGATGCCGGCCCAGAGGATCAGGAGCGGGATGAAGGCCGAGGCGGGCAGGTAGCGCGCGAAGGAAACAAACGGCTCCAGGAAGGCCTCGATCGGCTTGTAGGCGCCCATCATGATGCCGAGCGGCAGGGCGACGATGACGGCGAGGATGAAGCCGCCGACGACGCGCCAGATCGTCATCATGATGTCGAAGCCGAAACCGTAGCGGACCATCAGGTTATAGCCCTCGCCGACCATGGTCAGCGGATCGGCCAGGAAGAGGCGCTGGACATAACCGCCGAAGGTCGCGACCGACCAAAGCGCGACGAAAAGGGCGAAGAAGGCCAGGCCATAGCCGATGCGGGCCGAGGCCGAGACGGGTTGCAAAGGTCTCATCGCGATAGGGTTCCGGTCACGGCCAAGGCCAGTTGCTTCCAGGGTTCGATCGACCAGAAACCGGCCGCGGCGCCGGAGGTCGATGGGAGGACATAGGTTTCGGCATCGGCCAGTCCATGCGCCTGCAGCCCGTAGGCAAGCCGGCCCTCGCTGATCCCGAGGGCGACTTGGGCGGCACGCTTGCCGTTGAAGGCGAGGATGCGGGGCCGGTTCGCAGCGATCCGCTCCGTGAAGCCGGCCACGTCGAAATGGCCGCCGCGCAGCGCGGAATCCGGGCCCGAGCTGCGCTTGGCGACATCGGTCAGGCCGATGCCGTAGCGCAGCAGTATCCGAAACTCCTCCGGCCGGAGCTTAACCGGGACGAGCCCGATCTGGTGAAGCACGGGCCAGAACTTGTTGCCCGGCCCGGCATAATAGGCGCCGAGCCTGGCCGAGACGGCCCCGGCCTGCGTGCCGCAGAAGACGACGCGCAGGCCGGGCTCCAGAACATCCGGGAGGATGGCCCCCTCCTCCGTCATGGTCGGGCCGGTCCCAACCATCCACGTCTTCCTTCAGCGAAGGTCATGTTCGAGACGTGGATGCTCGCCACGCAGGCGAGCGTGACGATGGCAGCCAACCCGCCCGTCTCACTTGCCGGCGACGAACTGCGTGTCGATCAGCGAGGCGAGATCGGGCTTGGCCTTGAGCAGACCGATCTCCAACAGGAGGTCGGCGGCCTTGGCCGAGAAGGCCTGCCAGTCGCCGGCGAAGAACTTCTTGTTGCCCTCGGCATCCGACCAGCGCAGGAACGCCGCCGACTTGCCGAACTGCTCGCCGGTCTGCTTCACGTCGGCGCCCATGATCTCGTAGGCCTTGGCCTGGTCCTTCTTGATCATCTCCAGGGCCTCGAAATAGCTCTGGGTCAGCGCCGCCGCGGCCTTGTCGTTGACGAGGAAGGCGGGCGTGCAGCCGAAGGTGTCCATCACCATCGGATAGTCGAGGGTGGTGGCGATGATCTTGCCGGCATCCGGCTTGTCGCGAACGGTGGAGAGATAGGGCTCATAGGTCATGGCGGCGTCGTTCTGGCCGGCGATGAAGGCTTGGGCTGCCGGGCCGGGCTCCATGTTGACGACCTTGACGTCCTTCACCGAGAGGCCGTTTTCCTTGAGCATCCAGGCCAGCGCGAAATAGGGCGAGGTGCCCGGCGCCGAGGCCGCGACCGTCTTGCCCTTCAGGTCCTTGATCGAAGCGACGTCCTTGCGCACGGCCATGCCGTCGGCACCGTAGCTCTTGTCGAGCTGGAAGATCTGCTTGGTCTTGATGCCGGCCGCATCCCAGACGATCCAGGTTTCGACCGTGGTCGCGGCGCACTGGATGTCGCCAGAGGCGATGGCGAGGTGGCGATCCTTCTGCGGGATCTTCTTGATCGTCACATCGAGCCCGTTCTTGGCGAAGATGCCGGCCTCCTTGGCGAGCACCAGCGGCGCGAAGCCGGTCCAGCCGGAAATGCCGATATTCACCTTGGTCTGCGCTTGGGCCCCGCCTGCCGCGAGAAGCGCCGCGACGCCAAAACCGACCGCCACGCCGGCGCGCTTGAAAACTGCCATGATTGAAGCCCTTCCCCTATTTTTCGGCTGACGCCGCACCCGGACGACTAGACGCCATGCATTGTGCGATGCAACCTTCGTTCCAGACCAGCGTAATTGCATATGCAAAGACGTCAAGCGGCCGATCAGCGGCGCTTGGGGAAGTCATGACATTCTCTCGTTTGACAGGGCAGAGGGAATTTCCTCCTCTTCTGCCCGCCGGCGCGAAGGCGCCTTCATTTCTGTGAGTCGAGGTTTTCCAATGAACGGCGCCGACCGCCTTTGCGACACGCTACTGATCAACGGCGTCGACACCTGCTTCGCCAATCCCGGCACCTCCGAGATGCATTTCGTCGCGGCGCTCGACCGCAAGCCGGAAATGCGCTGCGTGCTCGGACTGTTCGAGGGCGTGGTGACGGGCGCTGCCGACGGCTATGCCCGCATGGCCGACAAGCCGGCGGCGACGCTGCTGCATTGCGGACCGGGCATGGCGAACGCGCTCGCCAACATGCACAATGCGCGGCGCGCCCGTACGCCGATGATCAACGTCGTCGGCGACCACGCGACCTATCATCTCCAGTATGACGCGCCGCTGACCAGCGATATCGAAAGCCTGGCACACCCGATGTCGCATTTCGTCCGGCGCATCGCGACGGCCGAGGATGTCGGCCCGGCGATCAGTGAAGCCTATGTCGCCTCGCTGACCCTGCCCGGCGTCACCACCGTGATCCTGCCGGCCGACTGCGCCTGGGGCAGCGTCGAGCCCGCCACGCTGAAGCCGACCGAGCTGCCGGCGCTGAAGAGCGTCGAGGGTGCCACGATCCGCGAGGTCGCGGCCGGCCTGCGCAAGCACGGCGCGCGCGGCGCGATCATGCTCACGGGGCTGGCGCTCCGCGAGACGCCGATGGAGATGGCCGCCCGCATCTGCGCCGTGACCGGTGCCCAGATCTTCAGCCAGATGTCGAACGGGCGCATCCAGCGCGGCGCCGGCCGCGTCGCCATGCCGAAGGTGTTCTATCCTATCGACAAGGCGCTCGATCAGCTCAAGGACGTCGATTATCTCGTGCTCGTCGGCGCGCAGGTTCCGGTCGGCTTCTTCGCCTATCCCGGCAAGCCCGGCCGTCTGATCCATGACGGCTGCGAGGTCGCCAAGTTGGCGATCCCCGGCGACGACCTGCCGGCGGCGATCACCGCGCTCGCAGAGGAAATGGGCGCGACCAAGACCGCGCCTCTCTACATCGCCCCGGCCCGCAAGGAGCAGCCCGGCCTGCCGACCGGCAAGCTCGATGCCGACAAGGCCTGCGCCATCGTCTCGGCGCTGCTGCCGGAGAACTGCATCGTCTGCGACGAGTCGGTCTCGTCCGGCCGCAGCTTCTATTACGACTGTCACAGCGCGCCGCAGCACGACTATATCCAGCTCACCGGCGGCGCGATCGGCGAAGGTATTCCGCTCGCCATCGGCGCGGCCGTCGCCTGCCCAGACCGCAAGGTCATCGGCATGCAGGCCGACGGCTCGGGCATGTACACGGTCCAGGGGCTGTGGACGCAGGCGCGCGAGAACCTCGACATCGTCACCGTCGTCTTCGCCAACCGGACCTACCAGATCCTGCATGGCGAGATGCGCGCCGTCGGCGTCAACGATTTCGGCCGCAACGCCACGCTGATGCTGAACATCGACGAGCCGGCGCTCGACTGGGTGATGATGGCCAAGGGCATGGGCGTCGAAGCCGCGCGGGCCACGACGGCCGAGGAGTTCGCGAGCCTGTTCAAGGCGGCGCTGAGCCGGAAGGGGCCGTTCCTGATCGAGGCGGCGATCTGAGCTGCATCGAGCGGCACTGAAGGGTGTCATCCCGCATGCGCCGCGGCACGAAGTGCTGCGGCGCATGCGGGATCGCCCTCAGGAAAAGGCGCCTTCCGGTCACGCGGTCTCGTGTCTGCGCAGCGGCATTTCATGCCGCAGCGCCCACGGGATGACAGGCGGCAATCCCAGAAAAGACAGGCGTTACTTGAACCCGTCCAGGAAGGCGTCGAGGCAATCGCCGATTGCGTCGATGGCGTAGCCGCCCTCCTGCACCACCAGCGTCGGCAGGCCGAAACCCTTTACCTGCCGGCCGATCGTGCCGAAATCGCTGGCCTCCAGCTTGAGAACGCCGATCGGGTCGTCCTTGTGGGCGTCGTAGCCGAGCGCGATTACCACGACCTCGGCGCCGAAATCGCGGATCGCCTTGCCGGCCTGTTCGACCGCAGCCTCCATCGCGGCACCACCCGCGCCATGGGCCAGCGGCAGGTTGAGGTTGAAGCCCTCGCCCGGGCCGTTGCCGCGCTCGTCGGCGTAGCCGGTGAAGAACGGGTAGTAGTTCGAGGGATCGGCATGGACCGAGACCGTCAGCACGTCGTCGCGGCGATAGAAGATCTGCTGCGTGCCGTCTCCGTGATGGGCATCGACATCGAGGATCGCGACCTTGCCGAATTTCGAGAGCAGGCGCTGGGCCGCGATCGCGGTGTTGTTGAGATAGCAGAAGCCGGTGGCGCGGTCGGCGCGGGCATGGTGGCCGGACGGGCGGCAGAGCGAGTAGACGGCTCGCTCGCCGGCCAGGATCGCATCGGCCGCCGAGACAGCGGTCTCCGCCGAACGCAGCGTCGAGTGCCAGCAATGCTCGCCGATCGGCACCGAGAGATCGCCGAGATACCAGCCGAGCTGGCCGATGAAGCCGGTCGGGCGGCAGGGCGGGCGGACATCCTCGTCCGGGCGCCCGCTCCAATAGGGGAAGGTGCTCGGCCAGACCTCCGGACCGCGCTCGGGCGGCAGCTCCTGCCAGCGTGCCCAGGCGGTTTCGAGGAACGTGACGAAGCTGGCATCATGGATCGCCAGGACCGGCTCCGTGCCATGCGCCGCCGGCTTCTCCGGCGTGATGCCGTGCTTCTGCAGCGCGCCCAGCAGACGCTCCGTCCGTTCCGGCAGGTCCTTGGGCGCCACGACCTTGCCGAAGCGCATGTATTGCTGGGGGTCATGAAGGGCTTGGTCGGGGTGATAGAAGGCACGCATCGGGCGAAGAATCCTCGTCAGCTCGCGAGGCGACCGTCAGCCCCGCCGAGGGATGCTAGCAACCGCCGGAGCGCGGGTCAGCCGTGGCGATGCCGCCCGCCCCTGCGTGGAAGGCGGGGCTGAGGCTCAATGGGGCGAGAGCAGCGCCACGAATTCGCGCGCCAGCGTATCGATCGCATGGCGCTCCGGCCTGTACCAGTCGGTCGAGCCGTTGAGGGCGCCGAGCAGGAAGAGCCTGAGCACATCCGGCGAATTGCCGGCCGGCATGCCGCCGGCCTGCTGCCATTCGGCGATCAACCCGCGCCAGACATCCTCGTAGGCGCGGCGCACGGCGCGCACGCTCTCGGGCACAGGCGCCGCACCGAAGGTGAAGACCTTGATGCTGGCCGAGGTATAATCGCCATGGCCATGCAAGGCAGCGAGATGCGCCCGGATCGCAGCTTCCAGCCGGACGCGGGGCGAGGCCTGCGCTTCCGCAGCAAGCGCCGCGACGACCGCCTCATGGACGAAGCGCACGCCGTCGTTGACGACGGCCTCGACGATCTCCTCCTTCGAGCCGAAATGGTAGTACAGGCTCGCCTTGCGGATGCCGACAGCTTCGGCAATCTCGCGCAAGGTCGTCTGGTGATAGCCGCCGCCGCGCAGCAGCCGCGCGGCATGGTCGAGGATCAGCCGGCGCGATCCGCCCTCGGTTGCCGGCCGGGTAGTGGTCGGAGCATCACTCATAGCGTGTCTTCCCGTGCGCGCTGCGGCGCGCAGTGCCGCAGCGCAGACACGGGACCGCGTGACGAGAAGGCGCCCTTTCCGGAAGACGGTCCCGCATCTGCGCAGCAGCATTGCATGCTGCGGCGCGTGCGGGATGACGCGCGTTACTCACAGCCGCTTCGCGACTTCTTCGAGCATGACCTCGGTCGCGCCGCCGCCAATCGACTGGACGCGGGCGTCGCGGGTCATGCGCTCGATCGCGCTTTCGCGCATGTAGCCCATGCCGCCATGGAACTGCAGGCAGTCGTACATCACCTCGTTGACCAGCTCGCCGCAATAAGCCTTGGCCATCGAGACCTCGCGGGTGGCATCGAAGCCCTGCGCGTCGAGCCAGGCGGCGTGGTAGACGAGCTGGCGGCCGGCCTCGACCTTGCCCGCAAGCTCGGCCAGACGCTGGCGGATCGCCTGCTTCTCCCAGAGCGGGGCGCCGAAGGCCTTTCGCGTCTTCACATAATCCAGGGTCAGGTCGATCGCGGCCTGCGATTCGCCCATCGCCATGGCGCCGATCACGGTGCGCTCGTTCTGGAAATTGCTCATGATCGCGTAGAAACCGCGGCCTTCCTGCCCAAGCAGGTTCTCGGCAGGCACCCTGCAATCGACAAAAGAGAGCTCGGCCGTATCGGACGACCGCCAGCCGTGCTTGTCGAGCGCGCGCGAAACCGAGAAGCCCGGCGTGCCTTTCTCGACGAGGAAGATCGAGACCGATTGCGAGGGCCTGCCTTGCGGGTCCGTCTTGGCGGCGACGCAGTAGAGATCGGCATGGACGCCGTTGGTGATGAACATCTTGGCGCCGTTCAGCACGTAATGGTCGCCCTCGCGCCGTGCCGTGGTGCGGATGCCCTTCACGTCAGAGCCGGCATCGGGCTCGGTCACGGCGACCGCGACGATCTTTTCGCCGGCGATGATGCCGGGCAGGTACTTGTCCTTCTGCGCCTGGCTGCCGGCATTGGCGATATGGACCGAGGCCATGTCGGTATGGACGAGCGCCGTGATCGCGACACCGGAAAAGGTCGAGCGGCCGAGTTCCTCAGCCAGCACGACGGTCGCCATCGTGTCCATCTCGGAACCGCCATAGTCGGCGGGATAGCGGATGCCGAAGAAGCCGAGCTCGCCCATCTTGCGCAGCACGTTGCGCGGGACGAAGCCGTCCTCTTCCCATTGCAGGGCATGCGGCTTGATCTCGGTCTCGACGAAGCGGCGGACCTGGTCGCGCAGCGCCTCATGCTCCTCGGTAAAGTAAGGCGAGCGGCGGGCGCCCTCCGCTACAAGCTTTCCGCCTGACGACATCGCCTTCTCCCATCGCTGCACAACGCCATTGGCGAGCTACCTTCCGGACGGTAGGTGAATGGAGCACCGAGATCAAGTTTGCGTCGTTGCGAAGCGATGTCAGGCGACGTCGTCCCAGGTCGCGACCATGCTGCGCCCCTTGCCCGCGCGCTTGGCGCTGTAGAGCGCCAGGTCGGCAGCGCGCGTGAGGATCTCGGCCGTCCAGGGAGCGGAGTTCCGCTCCGGTTTGACGGAGACGCCGACGCTTGCGCCAACCGTGACGAGCTGCCCCATCAACATGAATGGCACCATCACGACCGACACGGCCCGGTCGGCGACCTCGGACAATGCAGCCGGATCCTCGATCCCGCGCACCACGAGGGCGAATTCATCGCCCCCCAGCCGCGCCACGCTGTCACCGGGCCGGACGACGCCTTGCAGCCGCATCCCGACCTGCTTGAGCAGGTCGTCGCCGGCCTGGTGGCCATGCCGGTCGTTGATCAGCTTGAAGCCATCGAGATCCAGCAGCAGGAGGCCGAGCGCCTCGCGGCTGTCGCCGGCCTCGCGCAGCACGCGGTCGAGCCCCCGGCGATTGACCAGCCCGGTCAGGGGATCGTGGCTCGCGGCGAAGTCGAGCTCGCGGCGCACCGTCAGCAGCTCCTCGAACTGTCCGATGATGTGATCCGAACTCTCGTAGATCGAATAGAGATAGACGAGCAGAAGCACGCTGAGTGCCTGATAGAGCGGATCGCCCGAGACCAGGAAGGCGACCACGAGCGTGCCTATCGCGATGGTCGAAAGCACGGCGCAGATCCAGTAGCGCAGGGTGCGCAGATAGGACCCGGCGGTCAGCGCCATCGTGAGTCCGAGACTGAGCACGAAGCCGCCGGCATGGTCGGCCGCGGCGGCGGCCAGCGTCAGCGCGGCGATGACGAGCGTGAAGGCGAAGGCGGAATAGGCATAGCCCGCCTCCCAGCGCCGGGCCTCGGCAAGGCTCAGCTTTTGCGCGGAATCGCGACGCTTGAAGCCGATGATATTGGCGATACGCAGGGATGTGGTGACGACCCCTGCCCCGGTCAGCCACCAGAAGACCGCCTCACCCGTCTGCACGGCCATGATGGCGGACCCAACGATCAGCCCGGCCGCGATGCAGAGAACCTGAGGCAAAGCCGCGAAGAGACGCGAGATGATCTCGATCTCGATATCCGCGGGGAGCTGCGCGGCACGTTTGCGGGGCCTCATCAGCAGATGCATGACGGCAGGCTTTACGCGTGAGGCTCTAAGACTCCGTCAGCCCGATTCCACGCATTTTAGCGATCGCATCCTTGCCGAACCGATAGCGAAAAGGGGGCCGGCGAAAGCCAGCCCCGCTCCAGGTTCTGGTCGGAGGTCGGGCTGGACGATCAGTTGCAGCCGCAGCCGTGACCGAGGCCGCCGAGCAGGCCACCGATAATGCCGTTCTTGCTGACGATCGCCTTCACGGGAGCGACCACGCCGACCTTGTTGCCGTTGGCGATGCCGTTGCCGCTGAGGACACTGACATTGTTGAGCGCATTGATCTTGACGCCCGACACCGCGGTCGTCACCGGGGCCACGATGCCTCCGAGAAGAGAGCCGCCCCGCCCGCCGGCCATGGCCGGCGAAACGGCGAAAGCTGCAACCGTGGCGAGAACAATCGCGTACTTCATCTTGCTTCTCCCTGTATCTGCCTCCGGGCCGGAAGCGATGAAGCACGTATAGGTTGTAACAATCTATGAAAACAACCTTGTCTCAACATTAACCATACCGAGTAAAGTTAATTTGCCGCCCTAAGTATATTTCAGATTCTATCGCAAATAAATTCACGCTATATCCAGATCAATTCGAATACATTACCAAGTCGATATAATGATATTAACTGGTAATTAACCAATATCGTCCATAATCTGGAAATAATCGGTGAGACCATGGCGATACCGACACGCACCATCCTCCTCTTGACCTTGGCGATGCACTCCTCGTTTGCAGTCGCGACCGAGAAATCCGCCGAGGAAAGGGAAAGTTCGATCGCCGTGATCGGGCTTCGCGGCGGTTTCGACAGCAATCCGGCCGGGTTCGAGGGGGCGAAAGGAACGCCTGTCGCCACAACCTATGCAACCTGGGATTATCTGCACGGCACGCTGCAGGACGGCTATGGGCTCAATCTCTCGCTGGTCGAAACGCATTACGATCCGCGTGCGCTCGCTTCCGCCCGCGCCCATTCTCTGACGCTGAAGCACGGCCTTAGTTTGGGCGAAGCCAGCGTACTGCAATCGTCTCTCACAGCGAGCGACGAGCAGACATGGTCGCGCCGGAAAAGCAGCCTGTCCTGGCGGGAGCGCCTGGACCATGGCATCGGCCCCCTCCGCCTCTTCGCAAGCGGCGAAGCGCGGATCGCGGCATTGAACGAGCGCAATGTCTTCAATCTCGGCGACTTCCTGCCGCGGGACGAAAATTTCGGAACGCTCGGCCTGACGACCGGCGCGGCCTGGCGAACAGGCGAGACCGAAATGGGCCTCTCCTTCAGCGCCTCGCGCGTCCATTATATCGAGGGCGTCGACTATCTCGGCTTCCGGCGCGACCATAACCGGCTGCAGCCCAACCTGTTCTTCTCGACCAGGCTGGGCGACGCCGCGATCGAGGGTTCGCTCTCACCGTTCCGGGCCTATTTCCCGGAAAAGGAATTCGATGCGGTCGAGAGCCTGCTTTATACCGCGAAGCTGCGCCTGCCCTATGAGCGCCTGACGCTCGATCTCGGCTCGACCCGCACGGTGGAGGATACAACCCTGCCCTTCTCCGTCATCAACCTGACGACGGCGCATGAGGCGAAACTGACGGCGCGGATCGACGACGACAATGCCATCAGCCTTTCCGCCCGGCGCAAGACCGACGATTATGTCGGCCTCGATGCCCGTTCAGACCAGAAGAGCATCGGCATCGACTACCAGCGCGGGCTGGGCAAGGGCCTGACCGCCATCGCCGCCGGTGCCTGGCGCAAGACCAAGGAGACCGGGCTCACGCCGGTGACCTCGTTCAGCGTCATGCTGGGCCTGCAGAAGCAGATCGACCTCAGCCGCATCGGCAAGCCCGACAAGAGCGGCGGATAAGCGTAGCGGCCCTCAGTACCGGCGCGTGCTTTCCGTCCCGAGATAGCAGATGCCTTCGCCGGGCTTCGCCTTGGGATTGGGGAAGATGATGAAGCCATCGCGCGGCATGGTCACGATCGCGCCGTCGGCGCGGCAGGCGATCGGCGTGCCCTTGGCGACGCGGTCGCCGGTCTTCCAGTTGCCTTCAACGCGGTCGCCTTCGGCCTCGCAGATGACGAGATCGCCCATGTGGACGACGGTCCGGGCAGCGGCAGCCGGCGGCGCCTCATCGGTCAGGCCGAGATGGGCGAGCACGTTGCGGATCGCCTTGTAGCCGACATCGACCGAAGCCGGGTCATCGTGGCGCCCGCATTCGAGAGTCACGCCATAGCCGCCGGCGAAGCGCATGAACTCCGTCGTGCCGAAGCCCTCGGTCACGGCAAGGCGCGGCAGGTTCAGCCGCTCGCGCGCCGCGATCAGCCGGACATAGATGTCGAGCCAGCCATGGATCATCAGGTCGACGCCCAGGCAGGCGGCGAAGGCGGCCTCCGCCGCGCCATGGCGGAACGGCTCGAGCGTGCCGCGATTATCGTCCGGCCCGAAGAAGACGAAAGGCACACCCTCCCCGGTGAAGGAATGGACGTCGAGCAGCATGTCGTGCTGGTGCAGGATCGCGGAGAGCCGATTGCCGATCCGGTCCTCGTTGTCGAAAGGCTGCGGCCGCTCGCGCAGGTCGCGGTTGAGGTTGCGGTCGCCCTCGCGGGTGTTCTGCCGAAAGGCCTTGGGGTTGGCGATGGGCAGAAAGGTGACCTCGCCGCGCTGGACCACGACGCGGCCGGCACGGCAATCGTCGATCACGCGGGCGATGGCATTCGGCCCGCAGGTCTCGTTGCCGTGGACCGCGCCGAAGACGAGGAGCTTCGGCCCCGCCTTCAGACCGTGGAAGCGGATGGTTTCGAGCGGCGGATCGATCGGGTCTGGCGTGGTCATAGGCTCGACTGTCAGGCTTTGCGGAGTTGCGAATGCGGGTCGAGGATGTCGCGCAGGCCGTCGCCCAGCAGGTTGAGCCCGAGCACCGTCATGAAGATGGCGAGGCCCGGGAAAATCGAGATCCAGGGCGCCGTGGTGATCTGGTCGCGCGCATCGGAGAGCATCGAGCCCCAGCTCGGGAAGGGCGGGCGGATGCCGAGTCCCAGGAAGGACAGCGCCGCCTCCGCCAGCACGGCGCCGCCCATGCCGAGCGTGCCGATGACAATGATCGGGCCGGCGATGTTGGGCAGGATCTGCAGCAGCATGATGCGCAGGTTGCTCGAACCGAAGGAACGCGCCGCCTCGACATAGCCCTGCTGCTTGATCGACAGCGTCGCGGCCCGCGACAGCCGGCAGGTATAGGACCAGTTGGTCAGGCCGAGCGCGATCAGCAGGCTGGTCAGGCCCGGCTGGAGGATCGCCATGATGGCGAGCGCGAAGACCAGCGATGGGATCGACAGCATGAGATTGGTCAGGCCGTTGACGACATCGTCCCACCAGCCGCCGAAATACCCGGCCGACATGCCCAGCGCCACGCCGATCACCGTGTTGATCAATTGCGAGACGATGCCGACCGTCAGCGAGATGCGCGCGCCGTAGAGCACGCGGCTGTAGATGTCGCGGCCCTGCGCATCCGTGCCGAACCAGAACTCCGTGCCGGGCGGAACCTCGGCATTCATCAGGTTGGCGTCCATGACGGGATCGGTATGCGCCAGCCAGGGCGCCAGCGTCCCGCCGACCACGACGGCGACGAAAAGCACGCCGCCGATCCACAGATTGGCCCGGAATTTCATCTCCTGCCCCGCCCCTAGTTATATTTGATGCGCGGATCGATCAGAGCGCAGAGCACGTCCACGATGATGTTCACGACGAGAAAGAACAGCACGAGCAGCAGGATGCAGGCCTGGACGACGGGAATGTCGCGCAGCGACACGCTGTCGACCAGCAGCGAGCCGATGCCCGGCCAGGCGAAAAGCTTCTCGATCACCACGGCGCCGCCCATGATCGAACCGAACTGCAGGCCCAAGGTCGTCAGCACGATGACCATCGCGTTGCGCGCGACATGCCAGCGCATGACCCGGACCTCGCTATTGCCCTTGGCGCGGGCGGTGCGGACGAAGTCGGCGTTCATCACCTCGAGCACGGCGGCGCGCGTCGTGCGGGCCAGAAGGGCGAGCGGCGCCACGCCGAGCGCGACCGCCGGCAGCACGATGTAGCGCGGATTGCCATCGCCATAGCCGAAGCTCGGGAACCACCCGAGAACCAGCGCGAAGCCATACATCAGCATCAGCCCGAGCCAGAACTGCGGCAGGGACAGGCCGGACACCGCGACGAACATCGACTGCATGTCGAGCCAGCCGCCCGGCTTCAGCGCCGCCAGGAAGCCGAGCGGAACGCCAAGGACGATGGCGAACGCCATCGCGGCAACGGCAAGCTGAAGACTGGGCCAGATCCGCTCGAGCAGGGAATTGATCACCGGCTGCCGAGTGCGGAACGAGGTGCCGAGATCGAATGTCGCGAGCTTCACGGCATAGTTCGCGAAGCGCACATGGACGGGATCGTCGAGGCCGAATTGCTTGTTCATGCGCGCGACCTGCTCGGCATCGACGACCGATCGGCCGTCGGCCATCTGGGTCGAAGCGAAATCGCCGGGAATGACGCTGAACATCACGAAGATCAGCGCGGCGACCGCAAGCAGGATCGGAATCGCCTGCAGCAGGCGGCGGATGACATAGGGCAGCATGGTCAACTCCTGATCGCCGCCGCAGGGCGGACTCAGGGCAAGGCTCGAAAGTCGCCGTCACCCCGGACGGACGGCATGGCCGCCGGTCCGGGGTGTGGATTTCGTCGAGCTGGCGGGAACCTCCGCGGAGGCGCGCTTACTTCGCCGCGGGCGAAGACGCGTCGACCCAGAGATCCTCGTAACGCTGGAGCGCGAGCTCCGTCGCGTTCGCCTGGAGGCCGTGCAGCCAGGGCTGATAGGCCAGCACCGCCTTGTTGTAGTTGAAGAACCAGACCGGCGCCTCTTCCTGCAGCAGGGCATTGGCCTTCTTCATGATCTCGACCTTCTTGCCGGCATCCCTCTCGACCGCGGCCTCGTCGAACAACTTGTCGAAAGCGGCGCTTTTGAAGGTGGTGTAGTTGCAGGACGAGCGCGGCGTCGCCGAGTGGAAGCACTTCAGCGCGGTCAACGGATCGGGACCCGAGGTGTTCGACCAGATATAGGCCTGGAAATCACCCTTCGCGACGACGCCGCCGAGCGCCGAGGTTTCGACCGGCTTGACCTTCACCTTGATGCCGACCTTGGCGAGCATGGGAATGGTCGCCTCGACGATCGGGATGCCCCAGCTTTCGTTGGGCGTCGCGGTCCATTCGAACTCGAAGCCATCGGGATAGCCGGCCTCGGTCAGCAGCTTCTTGGCCTTTTCCGGGTCGAACGCATAAGGCTTGGCATCCTTGTCGAAAGCCGGGACGGAGCTCGGCAGCCAGCTCACCGCGCGATAGGCCTTGTCGCGGACGAGGCGCTTGATGATCAGCTCGCTGTCGATCGCGTAGTTGATCGCCTGGCGGACGCGCTTGTCGGAGAAGGGCTTGAACTCCGGGTTCATGCCCATGTTGCGGGTGAAGACCTCCGCGACCTCCAGAATGCCCTTTTTCAGGTTCGGATCGGCCTGATAGGCAACATACTGGGTCGAGCCGAGGATCGAGACGTCGATTTCCTTGTTACGGAAGGCGACGTCGCGCGCAGCCGCCTCGCCCATCGGCGAGATCACCAGCTTGTCGGCATAGGGCTTGCCGGGCTTGTAGTATTTCTCCCAGCGCTCGAAGACCATCCGCGAGCCGGGCACATGCTCGACGAACTTGAACGGGCCGAGGCCGATCGGCTTGTTGAAGAAGTCCGGAGCCTGCGCTTCCTTCGCCGGCATGATCGCCGTGGTGGCGGCGTAGAACAGGAAGCTGGGATCGGCCGGATCGGTCAGGGTCATCTCGATGGTGAAATCATCGATCTTCTTGAGGCCGGAGATTTCCTTGGCCTCGCCCTTGCGCACGGCCTCAGCGCCCTTGATGCGCACGACGCGGCTCGCGCCCGGATAGTTCTTGGAACCATCGACAATCCGCGTGAACGACCAGATGACGTCGTCGGCCGTCATCTTGCGGCCGTTGTGGAAGAAGGCGTCATCGCGCAGCTTCATCGTATGCGTCAGCCCATCCGCCGAGGTGGTCACGCTCTTGACGAGCTCAGGCTCCGGTTTGCCGGCCTTCGAATCCCAACGGAACAGCATGCTGTGCAGCGCATAGCCATAGATCTCGTCCTGGATCTGGTTCGAGACGTGGCTGTCATTGCTGACGAAGGAGGCGCCATAGGGCGCGGTAAAGCGGATCGTTCCGCCGCGGCGCGGTTCCTGGGCCTGTGCAGATATGGTGAAGGCTACCAGCGTCAGCGCGGTAGCGAAGGCAAGTTTCTTCAACAACACGTTCAATCCTCCCGTTTCCCATCTGCTCCGGCTGATCCGGAGTTGTTTGCTTTGAAGTGGAACCATAACGGCTTTGCCGCGCTTGTCTTCCCCCGCGCGTTCAAATTCCCAGGCAACTCCGCGATTTAGAAGCCATGGGCCTGCTCGGGTTTGTTTTTCGCATTTTCTTCAGGCGAATCGACCTGCTTCGCTCGAAAATGCTTTGGCTCATACGCCGCGCTCGTAGACGACCTCGCCCCCGAGAATGGTGAGATCGCAGCGTGTGTCCTTGAGGATATCGACCGGCTCGGCGCTCAGCAGGTCGCGCGAGAACACCGCGACGTCGGCCAGGAGGCCCGGCGCGAGACGACCCTTCACAGCCTCCTGCTTCTGCGAGAAAGCGCCGAACTCGGTATAGGCCTGCAGCGCTTCCTCGATCGAGACGCGCTGGGCTGCATCCATCACCGTGCCCTTCCAGGTTTCACGCGTCAGCATGGTGTGGAAATTCGGGAAGGGATTGGGGTCGCAGACCGGCGCATCGCTGCCCGTCGCCGGCTTCAGGCCAAGGTCGAACCAGGTGCGGAAGGGATAGCTCGGCAGCGCACGCTCGGGACCGAGCACCTTCACATAGGCATCGCCGAAATCGTGGATGAAGACCTGCTGCGGGCAGGGATAGATCCCGGCCTTGACCATGCGCTCATGCTGCTCGGGGGTCGAGAAGCCGCAATGCTCGATGCGGTGGCGCCGGTCCGGATCTGGATAGGCGGCGAGCGCCTTCTCATAGGCGGTGATGAGCTGCTCGATCGCGGCATCGCCGATCGCGTGGCAGGCAAGCTGATAGCCCTTTTTGTGGGCGTCGAGCACCATGCGCTCAAGCTCGGCATCCTCCCACATCCAGACGCCAGTGGTCTTGTCCTCGCCGAGATAGGGCTCGGTCATCCAGGCGGTGCGCCCGCCGGCCGAACCGTCGAGGAAGAGCTTCACGGCGCCGATCATCAGCATCTCGTCACCGGTGCCGGAGATCAGGCCGGCGTCATAGCATTGCGGGACGATGGAGCGGCCGTCATCGCCGAGCAGGGTGAGCCAGGTGCGAACCGGCAGGCGGCCGTCGCGCTTGGCGCGGTGATAGGCCGCGATCTCGCGGAAGCCGCCCTTCTGGCCGACCGCCGCGTCCATGCAACTGGTGATGCCGAGCGAGAGCAGGTACTGCCCGCCGCGCTCGATGCCGGCGATGATGTCCTCTTCCGTCGCGGCGGGAATCGCCGCCTGGACCGGCGCGCGGGCGTTCTCGGCGAGCAGGCCGGTGAGACGGCCGTTCTGCTGCTCGATGAGGCCGCCCTGCGGCGTCGGCGATTGCTCGTCGATGCCGCCGAGGCGCAGCGCCTCAGAATTGCAGATCGCGATATGGCCGCAGGCGCGCACCAGCATTACCGGGTTGTTCGGCGCCGCGCGGTCGAGTTCCTCGCGATAGGGATGGCGGCCAGTGTCGAGCTTGGTCTGGTCGTAGCCGCGCGAGAGGATCCATTCGCCGGGCTTCGCCTGTGCGGCGCGCTCCGCGATGGCGCCGAGCAGGGCGTCCAGCGTCGGCGCGCGCTCCGGCTTGGAATCGACCCAGCCCATCGTCATGCCGAGCGAGACCAGATGCAGGTGCGAATCGTTCAGGCCCGGCGTCGCCAGCCGGCCCTTCAGGTCGATGACGCGGGTCTTCGGCCCGATCAGCGGCTTGATCTCGGCATCGCTTCCGGCAGCCAGCACCTTGTCGCGGAAGATCGCCAGCGCCTCGACGACGCCTTCCTCGCGCCCGCACCAGATTGGGCCGTTGCGCAACACGATATCGGCCTGAATCGCCATGGTATTCTCCTCAAGTCCAGTCATCGCCAGCTACTGCGAGCGGCGGTCAGATATCGTCGAGCGGGAAGATCGGGCGGCGGACCTTCTTGTAGGGCCGCTCCTTGAAATTGCGGGTGGAGAGGGCGCCGGTATCGACCTCCAGCACCTCGCGCGCGATCGGCTCGAAGGCGGCGCGGAAATGCTGCATCGACTTGACGATCACCGTGGACTTGCGGGTCGGGTCGACGCCGAGCGAGGTGAATTGCGCGAGATCGGTCGCCTGGCCGTTATGGGTGATGACGACGATTTCGACATCGTCGACGCGCAGCAGCGCCGAGAGGCCGTAATTGCGCCAGACACCGCCGGCCATCGGGCCATGGCAGAGGAAGTAGCCGTCGGTGATGGCGACGACATGGGCGTCGAGATCGAGCGGGCCGCCGCCCATGGTGGGATCGACCTTGCCGCCGAGCTTGATCCGGCCGCGCTTGCCGACCCCGATCGCCTGCGCCGCGAGCACCGCCTCCGGGTCGTTGATCGCATGGAAGCCGACATTCTTCAGCTCGGCATCGAGCACGGCGCGCAGCAGGTTAGTGGCGTCGCCATAGGCGCCGGAGCCGGGATTGTCGGAGTAATCCGAGATCACCACAGGCTTGTAGCCGGACTTGGCCGCGTCGGCCTCGCCGGCCTTGGCGCGGGCCATGGCTTCGGCCAGCGGCGTGAAATGGATCGAGGAGAAGCGGCGCTGCTCCCAGGCATAGTCCATCAGCTCTTCGGCAATGGTCTGAGCCTTGCCGCGATCATCGGCCGTGACCGCGATCGAGGGGCCGATATCGTGGACGTCGGCGGAGGAGAAGCCGGCCTGGACGCTGACGACGAGCGCGTCGCCGGAGGCTTCCAGCGCATCGCCTCGGCGCAGCAGTTCGAGGAAGGGCGGCGAGGTCGTGCGCCCGCCATCGAGCGCGTAGAGGATCGGGCGGCGAGCGAGCGCGACCTTCGGCTTGATCTCGCCCTTGATCGCACGCTGCAGCAGTTCGGCAGCCTGCCAGGTCCGCTCGTACTGATCGATATGCGGATAGGTGCGGTAGGAGATCAGCGCGTTGGCATTGTCCGCCATGAGCTGCGTGACCGTGGCGTGCAGATCGAGCACCGCGACGACGGGAACATCGGGGCCCATGCGCTTGCGCAGCCGGGCGAGCAGTTCGCCCTCGCCGTCATCCGAGCTTTCGGTCGACATCGCGCCGTGGAGATGCAGCAGCACCCCGTCGACGCCCGGTGCAGCATCGCAGATCTGGCCGGAGAAGGTATCGAAGGCGGCATCGGTGACGCGGCCGGAAGGATTGGCGCCGGTCACCAGCGGGTGGACGAGGCTCCAGCCGAACTTGGCGGCTGCCTCGAAGGCCGCCCCCATAGAGGTGCGCGTGCCGCGGAAGGCGCCCGGGATCTCGTTGTCGCGAAAGGCGCCATGCGCCCGGAAGGTGGCCTCGTCCGTGAGCTGAACACTGAAGGTGTTCGTCTCATGCATAAACTCGGCGATCAAAACGCGCGGCACCGTCGTCTCCCAAAGATATCGTTCAATTTTTTTGACAGTGTGAGCGAGAAACCTGCGCTCTGGCCACTGATTTTCGCGCATGTATCCCCAGAATCCTGCGCGCTTGTCGAAATGTGGTGAATATGCTCGACTAAGCGGAACCAACTGGGTGATGGCGCCGTTTTCGCAGCGGACCTCTGCGAGCCCCGCCCATGCCGGTTTCCCCGCAAGCTAATCGCCCTGCCGCCGCGACGCGACTACGGCGCGTTTCGTCTGACGAACTCACGATCCGCCGCATCCGCCATGGCCGCTCCTTCGGCTACCGCGATGCGGATGGCGGCAAGATCACCGATGAGGACACGCTCTCCCGTATCCGCTCGCTGGCGATTCCACCGGCCTATGCGGATGTTCGCATCGCCGCCGATCCTCGCGCTCATCTTCAGGCCATCGGCCATGACGAGGCCGGCCGCATCCAGCACCGCTATCATCCCGATTGGGAGAAGGTGCGCGAGCGGCGCAAGCTCAAGCGGCTCGCCCGGCTGATCGAGGCCCTGCCGAAGCTGCGGGCGCGCATCGCGACCGACGTCAAGGCGCGGACGCTGTCGCGCGACAAGGCATTGGCCTGCGCCGCTGCGATCATCGACCGCTGCCATCTGCGCGTGGGCAACGAAACCTACGCCAAGGCGAACGGCAGCCACGGCACCTCGACCTTGCTGAAACGCCATGTCACGTTGACGGGAAAGCGGGTCGCACTGCATTTCCGCGGCAAGAGCGGCAAGGAGATTTCCTGCGCCATCGACGACGCGACGCTCGCCCGCGCCATCGCGCGGATCAACACCCTTCCAGGTCGGCGCCTGCTGCAACACCGCAACGAAAACGGTTCGGTCGCGCCGATCCATGCAGCCGAGATCAACGCCTATCTCAAGCGTGCCTGCGGCTTGCCGATCAGCAGCAAGGACCTGCGCATGCTTGCCGCCAACGCCGCGGCAGCCGAGCTTCTGCTCGCGGGTGAGATCGTGGCGAGCGAGGCCGGCCGCAAGCGCCAGCTCGCCGACATCATGCGCTCGATCTCGGAGAGGCTGGTCAACACGCCGGCCGTCGTCCGCAAGAGCTATGTCCACGCGATCGTCATCGACGCCTATGCCAGCGGCCGCCTGCAGAAGAGCTATACGAAGGCCCGTGCCAAGCCGGGATGTTCGCGGATCGAACGTGCGCTCGGCCTGCTGGCAGCCTGACGCCAATCGGAACAATGCCGCGACTGGGAGCTTGGTCCTGAAAGCCCCATTTTTTAAAGGAGAGCCGCCATGGCCACGGCCGACCGGAAACGCGAAAACCCTGCCCTGCTCGACGATGAGCGCGGGCCGGCTTTGAACGCCAATCAGACGGCAGTAGAGGCCGATCCGGCCGAGAGCAGCCGGGTCAGCGACCGAACCAATGTCCACGATGCCGGTAGCGATGCCAACGACACGCCGGATGGGCTTACGGAATCGGAAGAGGCCGTGCGTCAGGCGGCCGAGGACGTGCCTGTCGGCAGGCCATTGCGCGGCAAGGTCGAAACGATTCCGGTCTTTGACCGCGGCTCGTTGCCCCCCAAGGTCTGAACGGCGCTAGAGGACCGACCCGTGACCGGCGATTCGAGCTTTATCTTCTGGATTGTCGTGGTCGCCGTGCCGATCGGGATTCTTCTCGCGACCTTCTGGGCGCGCTCACGCGGCCCTGGCGACGTGATGCTGGGCAAGCCCAGTATCGACGATCCCCGCGATCCGCCCTGAGTGCGACAGCAGAGGCGAGGCGGTGAACTAAATCGACTTGAAGCTCGGGTAGTGGCTGCGGTAGCTCTTCTCGAGGATCGCGACGCCGCCTCTGTCCTTCAGGATCTGCGCGACGGCCAGACCAAGCTCCCGGGCCTCTTCCGGCGGTGCGCTCTGATCGGCAATGACGCGTTCCGTGCCCTCGATCGATGTCACCTGCGCATGCAGCGTCAGCCGGTCATCCTGCCATGTGGCGCAGGCCCCGACAGGCAGGCTGCACCCCGCTCCCAGAGCATGCATCATCTCGCGTTCGGCCTCGACCTCGGCACGGGCCCTGGGGCATTCGATCGCCTTCAGCACCTCGATCACCGCCGCATCCTCGGCGCGGGCCTCGAGCCCAAGCGCGCCCTGTCCGACCGCGTAGGGGAACAGCGACGGCGCGAGCACGTCCGACGAGGCCTCGTCCATGCCGAGGCGTTTCAGGCCGGCATGAGCGAGGATCACCGCGTCGAGCGCGTCCTCGCCGCCGATCTTGGCGAGGCGCGGTCCGACGTTGCCGCGGATCGGAACGACCGTCACGTCCGGCCGCAGGTTGAGGATCTGGGCGCGGCGGCGTAGCGAACCGGTGCCGACGCGCGCGCCCTGGCGCAGGGCGGCCATGGTCGCGCCGCAGAGCGCATCTCGCGGGTCCTCGCGCGGGGGCACCGAAGCGAGGACGAGCCCTTCATGCAGGGTGGTCGGCAGATCCTTCAGCGAATGGACGACGAAATCCACCTCGCGCTTCACCAGTTGCTGCTCGTGCTCGATGGCGAAGACACCGACCATGCCGAACTCGTGAAACTCGGAGACGCGGTCGCGATCGGCAATGGTCGCGATCTGGCACAGGGTGAATTCCGCCTGCGGAAACTTCGCCCGGATGAGGCCCATGACGTGGTTGGTCTGGGCCATCGCCAGCGGGCTGCGGCGCGTGCCGATCCTCAGATGCATGATCTCAAAGCTTTCGGTCCTGTCCGGCCGGGCCGGTTATTGCGGCGGTCTATAACAGGGGGGCAGCGGGCTGACGAGTGCGGCACATGCCCATACTGCGCTGGATCAATCGCGGGCGGCCGGGCCTACCTGCAGCCGCATGGTCGTCATCGCCTGCCCGAGCACTTCGAACACACGCGGATCGCGCGACTGGGCGACATTGAAGCGCATGAAATCGCCAGCCGTCTGGGCGACGCTGAAGACGTTGCCCGGCGCCAGCACCACGCCTTGTATTACCGCCAGTCTGGCGAGCTCCGCAGAATCGACGCCTTCCGGCAAGCGACACCAGAGGTAGAAGCCGCCACGCGGCATCAGCCAGGGACGAATTCCGAGCGCCTCCAGCCTTGCGGCGACCTCGCGCCGAGCCTGGGCCAAGCGGCGGTGCAGATCTTCCATATGCTTGCGGTAACTGCCGCCGGCGAGCACGCCGGCCAGCAATTCCGTCGAAACCGGACCCGGGCCGCCGAAACTGGTCGCGACCTGCAGGTCGACGAGCCCTTCGACCCAATCGGCCCGCACCGCGATATAGCCGCAACGGACGGCGGCGGAGAGCGTCTTGGAGAAACTGCCGATCCGGATCACGCGCTCCAGCCCGTCGAGCGCCGCCAGTCGCGCCGAGCGCTCGGGCTCGAAATCGGCGAAGATGTCGTCCTCGACGATGATCATGTCATGTGCGGCAGCCGTACTCAGCACGCGATAGGCGGCCTGCGGCGAGAGGCCGGCGCCGGTCGGGTTGTGCAGGCCGGAATTGGTCAGGTAGAGGCGCGGGCGCCCGGTCGCCACGACCGCCTCGAAGGCCGCGATATCCGGGCCGGACGGCGTATAGGGCACGCTCAGGACGCGCACCTGATGCGCCCGCAGCAGCGCCTGGAAATTGAAATAACAGGGATCGTCGACGAGGACGGCATCGCCCGGCCGGAGCAGGAAGCGGCAGATCAGGTCGAGCGCCTGCGTGCCCGAGCTGGTCAGCATGAGCTGCTCGGGCGCAACCGCGAGCCCGGCCTCGGCGAAGCGCCCGAGCAGGAGCCGGCGCAGCACGGCGGCGCCGCGCGTGCCGCCGTAATCGGTGAGGATCGCGCCATCGGCGCGGGCCAGCGCCCGGAAGCCGCGGCGCAAGGCCTCGTCCGGCATCCAGTCGGGCGGTAGCCAGCCGCAGCCGGGCTTCAGCGCACCGGGCTCGGCATCGAGCGACTGGCGCGAGACCCAGAACGGATCGACCACGAGTTCCTGCGGAGAAGCGGCCTGCGTGAGCGCCAAGGGCGGCAACCCACCACCGGTCACGTAGAAACCGGAACCCTGGCGGGCGCGGATCAGGCCCTCGGCCGCGAGACGGTCATAGGCCTCGACGATGGTGGAGGGCGAGACCTTCATCGTCGCGGCAAAGCCGCGGATCGAGGGCAAGCGGTCGCCCGGCGCCAGCGTCCGCGCCGCGAGGCGCCCGCGGATCGCCGCCATTACGGCCTCCGTCCGGCTCGGGATGGTCTCGGCCCTGCTGATTGTATTGTCATTCATAGCCATACAGTTTGCCATGAATGTATCGGTCTGTCGCTGGTCCCGTCTCGCGTAGATGCCTAGAGCACGGCTTCCGATGAAGCTTCAGGACGGACGCGCATGATAAGGGATTGGGGCGGCAAGGGCTGGGGCAGCGGGCTCATCGGCGTGCTGATCTTCAGCGGCTCGCTGCCGGCGACGCGCGTCGCAGTGGCCGGTTTCTCACCGCTGTTCCTGACCGGCGCCCGCGCTGCCATCGCGGCACTGCTGGGTGCCGCCTGTCTCATGCTGCTGCGCCAGCAATGGCCGAGCCGCGCGGATATCCGCCCGCTCGCGATCGTCGCGCTCGGCGTCGTGCTCGGCTTCCCGCTGCTGACGGCGCTCGCCTTGCAGCATATCCCCTCGGCCCGCTCGATCGTCTTCATCGGCCTGCTGCCGCTTGCGACGGCACTGTTCGGGGTGCTGCGCGGCGGCGAGCGGCCGAAGCCGGTGTTCTGGCTGTTCTCCGGGATCGGCAGCGCCACCGTCGCGGGCTTCGCGCTTGCCAACAGCGACAGCGGCTCGCTGACAGGAGACCTGCTGATGGTCGCTGCCGTCCTGCTCTGCGGGCTCGGCTATGCCGAAGGCGCGACGCTGTCGCGCCGGCTCGGCGGCTGGCAGGTGATCTCCTGGGCACTCCTGCTGTCGCTGCCGGCGATGGCCGTGATCGCCTTGCTGTTCTGGCCGCCGACCTTGCAAGGCATCGGGACGCCGGCCTGGATCGGCCTCGCTTATGTCTCCGTCTTCAGCATGCTGGTCGGCTTCGTGTTCTGGTATCGCGGTCTGGCGCTCGGCGGCATCGCCAGCGTCGGCCAACTCCAGCTCCTGCAGCCGTTCTTCGGGCTGACCCTGGCAGGCTGTCTGCTCGGCGAACCGGTCGCCTGGACGATGATCGCCGCGACCGCAGTGGTCGTGCTCTGCGTCGCCGGAGCGAAACGCTTCGCCTGACGGAGGCCCTTGGAATCCGTTCAACCCAAGGCCATCTTCTGGGGAACGGAGGTTGCCTCATGGCGAGCGGATGGGCTCCGGACGGAGCGGTTCAGGATCAGATCGACGGCTCGATCTCGGACGCGGTCCGGCTCGCGCGATCGCGGCTGCCAGCCGGCCCCGGCGAAATTCACTGCCAGGAATGCGGCGAGGAAATTCCGGAGGCGCGACGGCTCGCTATGCCCGGCGCCCGTCTCTGTATCGCCTGCCAGTCCGGCCATGATCGCTCGGCGGCGCAATCCGGCTACAACCGGCGTGGCAGCAAGGACAGCCAGCTCAAATAAGCCGAGACCGCCCTACGCGGCGGCAAGGCCGCCGTTCTTCTCGATGAAGGCGACGATCTCTTCCACTCCCGTGAGCCGGTTCAGATCGGTGAAGACGAAGGGCCGGCCGGCGCGCTGCTTTTCCGTATCAGAACGCATCACGTCGAGATTGGCCCCGACATAGGGCGCGAGGTCGATCTTGTTGATGATCAGCAGGTCCGAGCGCGTGATCCCCGGCCCGCCCTTGCGCGGGATCTTCTCGCCGCCGGCGACGTCGATCACATAGAGCGTGATGTCGGCGAGATCGGGCGAGAAGGTCGCGGCGAGATTGTCCCCGCCCGATTCGATGAAGACCATGTCGAGATCAGGGAAGCGGCGGCGCATTTCCGCGATGGCTGCGAGATTGATCGAGGCATCCTCGCGGATCGCGGTATGCGGGCAGCCGCCGGTCTCGACGCCGATGATACGCTCCTCCGGCAGCGCCTGCAGCCGGTTGAGGATCAGTTCGTCCTCCTTGGTGAAGATGTCGTTGGTGACGACGGCGACGGAGTAGCGGTCCCGCATCGCCTTGCAGAGCTTCTCGGTGAGCGTGGTCTTGCCGACGCCGACCGGGCCGCCGATGCCGACCCGGAGCGGGCCATTGGTGGATTTCACGAGCGAAAGACCCTTGAATACTGCGTTTCGTGGTTCATCGAGAGGATGTCGGCGCGGATCGTGCAGGCGCCGAGATCGTCCAGCGTGGAGCCGGCGGCACGTTGGGCTGTGCGCAGGACGATCGGCTCCAGCGCGGCAAGCGTCGCCACCCCATCGCGCTGGCCGAGCGGCACCAGCCGCACGCAGGCCTGGACGAGGTTCGAGGCGAAGGCGTGGAGATAGGCGATGAGCGTATCCTCCAGCGCAACGCGGTGGCGGGCCGCGGCCGCGCCGACGGCCACGGGGTAGGCGATCGCGCCCTCTTCCCCGGCGATCTCGCCGCTCCAGGCGGTGATCGCATCGACGAAGGCCCCGCCTTGCAGGGTCGTCTCCATGTGGCGCTCGCGCGAGCCCGCCATCGCTGCGGCGAGTTCGGCGACTTCGTCGATGCCTGAGCCGGCGGCAATGTTGCGCCAAGCCTCTGCCAGCAGGACGGCATCGTTCCAGGCGGAGCCGCGCTCCAGCAGCGTCTCCAGCCATTCGCGCAGGCTCTTGCGGTCACGGATCAACCCGTCATGGATCGCCCGCTCCAGCCCGTGGCTATAGGCGAAGGACCCGACCGGGAAGGCCGGAGAGAGCCATGTCATCAGGCGGGCGAGCGTGGCCGCGTCAGTCATGATGGTGATGATGGCCGTGCCCATGGCCATGGTCGTGATGATGGGCGTGGCTGTGATCATGCGCCGGCGCGTGATAGGCGCCGTGGACCGGCTGAAAGCGTGCCACAACCTCACGAACAGACGCGCCGAGCCCTTCGAGCATCGCCCGGATGACGTGATCGCGCCGGATCAGGATGCGGGTTTCGTCGATCTGCGCCGGCAGGTGACGGTTGCCGAGATGCCATGCGAGATGGCGCAACGGACATGTGCCTGGAAGGACCTCATAGAGTTCCTCCTCCGCCGCCACGATCGCGACATTGCGGCCGTCGTCCAGCACGAGCCGGTCGCCGTCGGCGAAGAGCACCGGCTCGGGCAGGTCGACCATGATCTCCTCGCCCTGATCCGTGGTGACGAGCTTGCGGCGCAGGTGGCGAGCGGCATGATCGAGCCGGATCGTGCCGGCGGGCTCGCCACCGCCGTGGCTATGGGAAATGGCGCGGAGCATCGCGGGCCTCGGATCAGAACAGGAAATAGCGCTGCGCCATCGGCAGAACGGTCGCGGGTTCGCAGGTCAGGAGTTCGCCATCGGCGCGGACCTCGTAGGTCTCGGGATCGACCTCCATATGCGGGGTGGCGTCGTTCAGGACCATCGAGGCCTTGGAGATGCCGCCGCGCGTGTTCTCGACCGCGACCATGCCCTTGGCGACGCCGAGCCGCTCCTGCAGGCCGCCCTCGATCGCAGCCCTGCTGACGAAGGTGACGGAGGACATCGCCGGCGCGCGGCCCATGGTGCCGAACATCGGCCGGTAATGCATCGGCTGCGGCGTCGGGATCGAGGCGTTGGGGTCGCCCATCGGCGCTGCCGCGATCATGCCGCCGACCAGCACCATCTCCGGCTTAACGCCGAAAAAGGCCGGGTTCCAGAGCACGAGATCGGCGCGCTTGCCGACCTCGACCGAGCCGACATGCTTCGACAGTCCCTGCGCGATCGCCGGGTTGATCGTGTATTTGGCAATGTAGCGGCGCACGCGCAAATTGTCGTTCTCGCCGCTCTCCCCGGGCAGGCGCCCGCGCTGGACCTTCATCTTATGCGCGGTCTGCCAGGTCCGGATCAGCACCTCACCGACCCGCCCCATCGCCTGGCTGTCGGAGGAGATGATCGAGAAGGCGCCGATATCGTGCAGGATGTCCTCGGCCGCGATCGTCTCCTTGCGGATACGGCTCTCGGCGAAGGCGATGTCCTCCGGGATCGAGGGCGACAGGTGATGGCAGACCATGAGCATGTCCAGATGCTCGGCGATGGTGTTCTTCGTGTAAGGCCGCGTCGGGTTGGTCGAGGACGGGATGACGTTCGGCAACCCGCAGATCTTGATGATATCGGGCGCATGCCCTCCGCCAGCACCTTCCGTGTGGAAGGCATGGATCGTACGGTTCCTGAAAGCCGCGACCGTGTCCTCGACGAAGCCGCTTTCGTTCAACGTGTCCGTGTGGATCATCACCTGGACGTCGTGATCGTCGGCGACGCTGAGGCAGTTGTCGATCGCGGCCGGGGTCGTGCCCCAGTCCTCATGCAGCTTCAGCGCGCAGGCGCCGCCCTCGATCATCTCGATCAGCGCCGCCGGCTTCGAGGCATTGCCCTTGCCGGAGAGGCCGAGATTGATCGGCACCGCATCGAAGGACTGGATCATCCGGCCGAGATGCCAAGGGCCGGGCGTGCAGGTCGTGGCCAGCGTGCCATGGGCCGGGCCGGTGCCGCCGCCGAGCATGGTGGTGACGCCGGACATCAGCGCCTCGTCGATCTGCTGCGGGCAGATGAAGTGGATATGGGCATCGACGCCGCCGGCGGTGAGGATCTTGCCCTCGCCGGCGATGGCTTCCGTTCCGGGGCCGATGACGATGGTGACACCGGGCTGGGTATCCGGGTTGCCGGCCTTGCCGATGGCGACGATGCGCCCGTCCTTCAGCCCGACATCCGCCTTGACGATGCCCCAGTGGTCGACGATCAGGGCGTTGGTGATGACGGTATCGACCGCACCCTCGGCGCGGCTTGCCTGGCTCTGGCCCATGCCGTCGCGGATGACCTTGCCGCCACCGAACTTCACCTCCTCGCCATAGACGGTGCAGTCCTTCTCGACCTCGATGATCAGGTCGGTATCGGCGAGACGGACACGGTCGCCGACCGTCGGTCCGTACATCTGCGCATAAGCCGCGTGGGAGAGCTTGGCCGGCATCAGAGTGTTCCCATCACCTTTTGCTGAAAGCCGTAGACGGCGCGTGCCCCGCCGAGCGGGACGAGGCGGATCTCGCGCTGCTGGCCGGGCTCGAAGCGCACCGCGGTGCCGGCGGCGATATCGAGCCGCATGCCGCGTGCGGCGGCGCGGTCGAAAGCGAGCGCGTCATTGGTCTCGAAGAAGTGGTAGTGCGAGCCGACCTGGATCGGCCGGTCGCCGGTATTGGCGACGAGCAGCGTGACTTGCTGCGCGCCCGCATTGAGGACGATGTCGCCCGCGGCGGGAAAGACCTCTCCGGGGACCATGCGATCACGCTCCCGCGACCAGCCAGAGCCCGCCGAGCGCCGTCAGGCCGCCGGCGATGCGCGCCGCGATCCGGCCACGATGCGACAGCGCATTGCCGGCAAGGCCGATACAGAGGCCGGCTGCATGCAAGAGCGCGGTCGCCAGCGCAAAGCCGATCATGAAGGACAGGCTCGTCGCCTCGCCGAGTTCGGCGCCATGGGCATAACCGTGGAACAGCGCGAAGAAGCCGACGACGGCCATGCCGGCCGCGACCGGAACCTGCAAGGCGACCAGAGCGAGCAGGCCCAGCACCACGACCGAGGCCGCAATCGTCGGCTCGACGAAAGGCAGGCCGATGCCGGCGAGTGCCGCCGCAAAGCCGAGCATCATCGTGACCACGAAGGCAGTGGGAATGGCCCAGATGGCGCGGCCGCCGACGAGGAAGGCCCAAAGGCCGACGCCGAGCATCGCCAGGATATGGTCCGCGCCGAAGAGCGGGTGTGAAAAGCCGGCGGCAAGAGAGCCGTGTTCGGCCGGGTTGAGATGGGCGAAGGCCGGGCTCGCGGCACCAACGCTCAGGATCAGGGCGATCGACAATCTCTTCATGACAGTCTCCGGCTTCAGCGGATCGGCAGATTCAACGGATGGGTTGATGGACGGTGACGAGCTTGGTGCCGTCCGGGAACGTGGCTTCGACCTGCACATCGTGGATCATTTCGGCGACGCCTTCCATGACCTGCGCACGGGTAACGACATGAGCGCCCGCCTCCATCAGTTCGGCGACGCTGCGGCCGTCACGCGCGCCCTCGACGACGAAATCGCTGATCAGCGCGATGGCTTCGGGATGGTTGAGCTTGACGCCGCGTTCGAGCCGGCGCCGGGCGACCATGGCAGCCATCGAGATCAGCAGCTTGTCCTTCTCGCGCAGTGTCAGGTTCATGAAAGCCTCTAGAATTGCCAGACCTTGGGCAGCGACCGGCCGCCCAGGAGAAGGATGAGCAGCGGCTCCAGTCGCCGCCGGAGCGCAAGCCCGGTCTCCTCGACCAGCCGCGCCAGAAACTTGCCGTTCCAGGCACTGGCGCCGCCGCCCGGCCCTATGATCGCGCGGGCCCGATCCAGAAAGCGCTCTGGTGCCACGCCGCAGAACAGCACGGTCGCCATCGCGCGGCCGCCAGCCATGGCGGGCTGCGGCGCGAGCCGGGCGGCGATATCGCCCTCGACACGGAGATCATCCGCGAAGACCAGACGGCCATCGCGCCGGATTCGCCAGCGGTCATGCAGATGGCCGCTGCGCAATTTCTCGCCCATCGCCTGCCTGCCGAACAGCACGGCCTCGACCGCGACCAGCTCGGCATCATCGGCAAGATCGACATCGAGCGTCCGGGACAGGCGTCCGCCGTCGAACAGGATCGTCTCCTGCGGCAGCCAGGCGAGCCGGGCGCCCGCCGAGAGATGCAGACGGTTGTTCACCACGGCATCGGCGCCGGTGGACCGATAGATGCGCTCGCAAGCCTGGGTGGTGACGCTCGCAGCGGCGCCGACAGCGAGGGAGACTTCGGTGCCGAACCGATCGCCTCCGGTCAGGCCGCCCGCGGTGTTGATGATGATCGCCTGGGGATCGTCGTTGCCGAGCGGGCGCGGGAAACGCAGCTTCGCGCAACCCTCCTGGAAGAGTCTATCGAGGCAGGTCCCGCCATCGCGAGAGCGAAAGGAGACGCTCGCCTGCCCCTGCGCGCGCTGCATCCGCACCAGCGCGCGAGTCTGGAGATCGGTTATGGCCAGCATCGCCAAGGCTGCTTTCCGTCAGGCGCGGTACTCGAGGCAAGGTTCATCTAGACCTGAATCAGTCTCTGAACCTGCGCGCCGTCAAGCTCGTTCATCGGACCTGACAGCACGACCTCGCCGCGATCCATCACGAACATCGTGTCGGCTAGATCGCGGGCGAAGTCGAAATACTGCTCGACCAGCACAATCGCCATGCCGCCCTTCTGGCGGAGATAGTCGATGGCGCGGCCGATATCCTTGATGATCGAGGGCTGGATGCCCTCGGTCGGCTCGTCCAGCACGAGCAGCCTGGGCCGGGTGACCAGCGCCCGCGCGATCGCGAGTTGCTGCTGCTGGCCACCCGAGAGGTCTCCACCGCGCCGGCCCAGCATGGACTTCAGCACAGGGAACAGGTCGAAGAGTTCATCCGGGACGAAGCGCTCGCGGCGCTTCAGCGGCGCGAAGCCGGTCTCCAGATTCTCCTTCACCGTCAGCAGCGGGAAGATCTCCCGCCCCTGCGGCACATAGGCGATGCCGGCCCGGGCGCGATCCTCGCTGCGCAGGGCCGAGATGTCCTCCCCGTCGAAGCGGATATGCCCGGCGGAGATCGATTGATGGCCGACGATGGCGCGCATCAGCGAGGTCTTGCCAACGCCGTTGCGGCCCATCACGCACGTGACCTTGCCGGTCTCGGCCGTGACGGAGACGCGGCGCAGCGCCTGGGCCGCGCCGTAATGCAGGTCGATGGCGTCGACATTGAGCATTTGGTCACCGCCCCAGATAGACTTCGACGACGCGCTCGTTGGCGCTGACATGGTCGAGCGGGCCTTCCGCCAGCACAGCGCCCTCGTGCAGCACCGTCACCTTCACGCCGAGCTCGCGGATGAAGCCCATGTCGTGTTCGACGACGATGACGGAATGGTCCTTGGCGATCTCCTTCAGGAGCACAGCCGTCTGGGCCGTCTCGCCGTCGGTCATGCCGGCGGCCGGTTCGTCGACGAGCAGGAGCTTGGGGTCCTGTGCCAGCAGCATGCCGATCTCCAGCCACTGCTTCTGGCCGTGAGAAAGGGAGCCTGCCAGCAGGTTGCGGCGGTCGGCGAGCTTCACGATGCCGAGGATCTCGTCGATGCGCTTTTGCTGGGCGGCTTCCGTCTTCCAGAACAGCGTCCTGCCAACCGTGCGCTTCGATTTCAGCGCCAGCAGGATGTTGTCCTCGATGGTGTGGAAGTCGAACACCGTCGGCTTCTGGAACTTGCGCCCGATACCGAGATTCGCGATCGCGGCCTCGTCGAGCTTCGTCAGATCGACCGAGCCGCCGAACATCACCGTGCCGACATCGGGTTTCGTCTTGCCGGTGATGATGTCCATCATCGTGGTCTTGCCGGCGCCGTTGGGGCCGATGATGGCGCGCATCTCGCCGGGCTCGATCGCCAGAGACAGACCGCGGATCGCCTTGAAGCCGTCGAAGGAAACGCTGACGCCATCGAGATAGAGCAGCGAGGACGTGAGAGCGCCAGGCACGGGAGCGTTCATCGCTTCACTCCGCCGGGGCCGGCTCGGCGGCCGGCGTCGGTTCGGCCCTGCGGCGGCGCGCCCAGAGTGCTTCGGCCGTGCCCAAAATGCCCTTGGGCAGGAAGAGCGTGACCACGACGAAGAGACCGCCGAGCGCGAAGAGCCAGTACGGCGCCATGAAACCGGACGTGAACATCGTCTTGGCCCAGTTGACCACGACTGCGCCGAGCGCCGCGCCGACCAGCGAGCCACGCCCGCCGACCGCGACCCAGATCACCGTCTCGATCGAGTTGGCCGGGGCGAATTCGCTGGGGTTGATGATGCCGACCTGCGGGACGTAGAGCGCGCCGGCGACGCCCGCCATGCAGGCCGAGACAGTGAAGACGAAGAGCTTGAAGCGGTCGACCCGGTAGCCGAGGAAGCGCGTGCGGGACTCCGCGTCGCGGATCGCGATCACGACCTTGCCGAGCTTCGAGACGACGATGCCGCGCGCGATCAGGAAGCCTACCGCCAGCATCACGCAGGTCATGGAAAACAGAGCGGCACGCGTCGTCTGCGCCTGGACGTTGAAGCCGAGAATATCCTTGAAATCGGTCAGGCCATTGTTACCGCCGAAGCCCATGTCGTTGCGGAAGAAGGCCAGCAGCAGCGCATAGGTCAGCGCCTGCGTGATGATCGAGAGATAGACGCCGGTGACGCGCGAGCGAAAGGCAAACCATCCGAAGACGAAGGCGAGCAGGCCGGGCACGGCCAGGACCATCAGCATGGCGAAGGGAAAGGAGGAAAAGCCCCACCAGTACCAGGGCAGTTCCTGCCAGTTCAGGAAGACCATGAAATCGGGCAGGATCGGATTGCCGTAGACGCCGCGCGAGCCGATCTGGCGCATCAGGTAGAGGCCCATGGCGTAGCCGCCGAGCGCGAAAAAGGCGCCGTGCCCAAGGCTCAGGATGCCGCAATAGCCCCAGACGAGATCGAGCGAGACCGCCAGCAGCGCGTAGCAGAGATATTTGCCCCAGAGCGACATGGTCGAGGTCGGGACATGCAGGGCCGAGCCCACCGGCAGCAGCAGATTGGAGAGCGGCACCAGAACGGCCAGGCCGAGCAGGATCGCGAGGAAAATGCCGCCGCGCCTGTCCATGTTCTGGAGGAGAAAGCGGGTGATCATGCTTCCACCGCCCGGCCCTTGAGCGCGAACAAACCGCGGGGGCGCTTCTGGATGAAGAGGATGATGCAGACTAGCAGTGCTATCTTGCCGAGCACGGCGCCGGCATAGGGTTCGAGCAGCTTGTTGGCGACACCGAGCGTCATGGCGCCGACCAGCGTGCCCCAGAGATTGCCGACGCCGCCGAAGACCACGACCATGAAGCTATCGATGATGTAGCTCTGGCCGAGATTGGGGCTGACATTGTCGATCTGCGAGAGCGCGACACCGGCCAGCCCCGCGACGCCCGAGCCCAGCCCGAAGGTCAGCGCATCGATGCGGCCGGTGCGGATGCCCATGGCCGAGGCCATGCGTCGGTTCTGGGTGACGGCGCGCATCTGCAGGCCCATCGGCGTCAACTTCAGGATGGCGAGCAGCGCGGCAAAGACCAGTGCCGCGAAGACGATGATCCAGAGCCGGTTATAGGTGATCGCAAGGCCGCCGAGCTCGAAGGCGCCTGACATGAAGGAGGGCGCGCCGACCTCGCGATTGGTCGGGCCGAAGGCGGTACGGACCGCCTGCTGCAGGATCAGGCTTATGCCCCAGGTCGCAAGCAGCGTCTCCAGCGGGCGGCCATAAAGAAAGCGGATGACGCCGCGCTCGATGGCGATACCGACCGCTCCGGCGACGATGAAGGCGGCCGGCAATGCTATCGCCAGCGACCAGTCGAACAGCCAGGGCGCGTTGGAGCGGATCAGCTCCTGCACCACGAAGGTGGTGTAGGCGCCAAGCATGACCATCTCGCCATGGGCCATGTTGATGACGCCCATCACGCCGAAGGTGATGGCGAGGCCGATGGCGGCGAGCAGCAGGACTGAGCCGAGCGAAAGCCCGTACCAGAGGTTCTGCGCGACGGCCCAGAGCTTGAGCCGGCCCTCGATCGCTGTGATCGCCTTGGCCTGCGCTTCCTTGAGCGCCGGCGTCGCGTCACCCGGCAAGGCGCGCAGCGTGGCGAGCGCATCCTGATCCCCGCGCTCGTGCAGCACTTCGATGGCAGCGAGCCGATCGAGCGGCTGGGCATCCGGCTTGGCGATCAGGATCGCGGCCTGGGCCTGGCGCAAGGCGGCGAGCGCGCGGGGATTGGCTTCCTTGCCGATCGCGGCCTCGACGACCGGCAGCAGACCGGCATCGCGGGACTTGAACACCGCCTCGGCCGCGGCCGTCCGTTTCGTTGGCTCCGGATTGAGCAGGCCGAGGCCGCCGAGCGCGGCCTGGACCGCACGACGGACGGCGTTGTTGAGGCGAACCGGCTTGACGTCTGCCGGGGCTGCGGGCAGTGCCTGCCCCGTGCGCGCATCGATGAAACCGCCGGCGGCCGTCTTCACGGCGATACCGCCCGGGCCCGCCAGCAGCCGGCCGTCATTCAACGCCTCGATGATCAGCGTGGCATTCGGATGAGCCGTCAACACGAGAATTTCGACGGCGCGGGACGTGTCGGAATAGCTGTCCGCCGCCAACCGCGTGAAGGCCTCGTCGGCCGTCTGCGCGATCGACGCGATCGAGGCCGCGACCAGCGCGACGAAGATGACGAGCGCATGCTTCAGGCGGTGGAAGATCGGCATCGATCCGGTTCACATTTCGATTGGTGATTGCCTGGAAAGCCGGGTCACGAGGCGGCGAATGGAGGGCGGCCGGGATGTTTCCCGTGCCGCCCGTCCCCCCTCACGATCTCAGACGGCGCCGCACTTGCCGGTCTTGACGTTGAAATTGCCGCATTTCTTCTCGACCCAGTCGCCGATCAGGTCCTTGGAGCCGTCGAGTTCCTTCGACCAGGCGTCGCCCGGGACGAGGCCGGCGGTCTTCCAGACCACGTCGAACTGGCCGTTTTCCTTGATCTCGCCGATGAAGACCGGCTTGGTGATGTGGTGGTTCGGAAGCATTTTCGAGATGCCGCCGGTCAGGTTGGGCGCCTCGATGCCCGGCAGCGCGTCGATGACCTTGTCCGGATCGGTCGACTTCACTTTCTCGACCGCCTTCACCCACATGGCAAAACCGATGACATGGGCTTCCATCGGGTCGTTGGTGACGGCCTTGGGGTTCTTCTTGTAGGCCTGCCACTGCTTGATGAAGGCCTCGTTCTCCGGCGTCTTGATCGACTCGAAGTAGTTCCAGGCAGCGATATGGCCGACGAGCGGCTTGGTGTCGATGCCGGCGAGTTCTTCCTCACCGACCGAGAAGGCCACGACCGGAATATCGGTCGCCTTGATGCCCTGGTTTCCGAGTTCCTTGTAGAACGGCACGTTGGCGTCGCCGTTGATGGTCGAGACCACCGCCGTCTTCTTGCCGGCAGAGCCGAATTTCTTGATGTCCGATACGATGGTCTGCCAGTCGGAATGGCCGAAGGGCGTGTAATTGATCATGATGTCCTCCGGCTTCACGCCCTTGGACTTCAGATAGGCCTCGAGAATCTTGTTGGTCGTGCGCGGATAGACATAGTCGGTGCCGGCCAGCACCCAGCGCTCGACCTTTTCGTCCTTGGCGAGATAATCGACCGCGGGGATCGCCTGCTGGTTCGGGGCGGCGCCGGTGTAGAAGACGTTGCGCTCGCTTTCCTCACCCTCGTACTGGACGGGGTAGAACAGGATGTTGTTGAGCTCCTTGAAGACCGGCAGCACCGATTTGCGCGAGACCGAGGTCCAGCAGCCGAAGGTGGCCGCGACCTTGTCCTTGGTGATCAGCTCGCGCGCCTTCTCGGCGAAGAGCGGCCAGTTCGACGCGGGGTCGACGACGACGGCCTCGAGCTTCTTGCCGAGAAGACCGCCCTTCTTGTTCTGCTCCTCGATGAGCATCAGCATGACGTCCTTCAGCGTCGTCTCGGAGATCGCCATCGTGCCCGAGAGTGAGTGAAGGATGCCGACCTTGATGGTCTCCTGCTGCGCTACCGCCGGCAGTTGGGACGATCCGAGGAAAGCGGCACCGGCCAGAGCGGTGCCGAGAAATTCGCGACGGTTGCTGTTCACGGCCATCTCCCCGAAGGAATGTTGCTGACGGCGCCCCTCGGCACCGACGGGCCGCGGGGCCCATGACCCCGAGCTTCGCAAGCGATGTGCCAACACATCGGCGGTGTCGGTTCTCGCGGCCGGATGGCGGTTTTCCAGGGTTGCGCTACGTCATCCGGCGCTCGATCACTGCACAGGCCCAGCACCACGACGCGATTTCGCTCATTTATTAGACAAAATGAGCCCGTGAAAAACATTTGGCGCGATATTAGGCGAATAGGTTAAGACTTTGGGTCAGCCAGATAGGCAGGCCGAAACGTCAGGAGCGCTCCGGCGGGAGGCGGCGAACAAAAAAGCCGCCCTTGCGGGGCGGCTTGGCATGTGACGCGAGAAGGGCGTGAGCACCCGGCATGGGTGGCGTGCAGCAACCGAGACGCCCGTCGAAAGCCGGCGTCTCGGTCCTCGGGACGAACCTACATCGCAGGCAGGACGGCAATATCCCTCGCCGCGGCACCAAGCCCCGCGACCTTGCCCATAGACGTGGCCTTGCCGGTCGCGAGATCGACCTTGTGAAGCGCGCCGTCGGCGAGCAGCCATCCGGTGTTGGAACCGTCGGCGCCAGTCTCGATATCGAAAGCGATGGCCTTAGGCATGACCCCGAGCTTGCCGACAGCGCCGAGGACGCCGTCATTGGGCGGCGCCTGCTTGATCAGGCCGCCGATCTTGCCGTCGATATCGTAGAGCGCCGTCTCCTTGGTGCCCTTGACGGAGTTGGTATAGGCGCCGGCCACGATCATCGGCGCTTCGCCCTTGTGCATGTCCGTCTCGGCGAATTTCAGCTTGCCGTCGACCGTTGTCTTGCCGTCATCGACATTGACCCGCAGGTTGGTGCCGTCCGAGCCGATCACGCGGAGCCGGTCGGCAGCCGGGTTGAAATCGACGGTGGCCATCGCACCGGCCGACAGCACGGTGTCCATCTTGGATTTCATCGTCGCCTTGCCAGCCTTGTCGACGGTATAGATCGTGCCGTCGACGCCGAGTGCGTACAGCATGCCGTCGGCCGGCCTGACATCGATGCCGGCAATCTTGCCGGCAATGCCGGTGACCTTCATCTGCTTGCCGGCCTTGAGGGTCGCGGTGTCGACCATGGTGAGCGTGTCATCGCCGGTCAGCGCGGCGAGCATGGCAGCCTGCGCGGCGAAACCGCTGCCGAGAAAAGTGGAAACGACGAGGGCGAAACGGATCGTCTTGGTCATCTTGTCCTCCGGTTTTGTCTGGCGCCGCCGCATGGATCTCCACTGGCGACGCTCATGCCGGATAGCCACCAGACAAGGCATTGGATGCGCTCGAAAAAATAAAGCCGGCAGGGTGCATCCAACCGAGCCAAGACCACGTATTCTTCCGTCCTGCGGTCCAACCGGGCCGGCCGAACTAGGGATACCGCATGGCCGCCAAAGCCGCGCAATCGCAAGGGGCAGATATCGAGCAGGCGCTGGCAGCCTGCGCCGGCGGCGATAAAAACGCACTCCGGCGCATCTACGACCAGGAGTGCCCGCGTATGATCGGTGTGGCGCAGCGCATTCTGCGGCGTCGCGCCCTGTCGGAGGAAGCGGTGCAGGACAGTTTCATCCTGATCTGGCGACATGCGGCCCGTTTCGACCCGCAGCGCGGCTCGGGCCTGACCTGGATCTACGCCATCCTGCGCAACCGCTCGCTCTCGATCCTGCGCGACGAGCGGCGCGTCGAGACTGACGAAAACCCGATCGCCGTCGAAGCGGCCAGCGAAGAGGACGACCCCGAGACGGTGATGGCGAAGCTATCAGACGCCAAGGCGCTGCGCGGCTGCCTGGAAACCCTGCCTGTGCCGCGTCGGAACATGGTGCTGCTCGCATTCGCGCAGGGACTGAGCCATGGCGAAATCGCCGGCCGGCTCGGCATGCCGCTCGGCACGGTGAAGTCGTGGATCCGCCGATCTCTGATCGCGCTCAAGGAGTGCCTGGGATGACGCTGGAACCTGACCGCGAGATCCTTGCCGGAGAATATGTTCTGGGCCTGCTGGACGGGGCCGAGAAGGCGTCGTTCGAGCGGCAAATGACGGATGACGCCGCGCTGCATGGCGCGGTCGCACGCTGGCAGACGAGGCTGGCACCCATCGACGCCACCGCGCAGCCGGCCGAACCATCGCCGGGACTCTGGCAGCGCATCGAGAGCGGGCTCGCTGAAGCAACCTCTCCGCGCCGAAGCGCGGTCCGCCGGCCGGGACTTCAAAGCCGGCTGGCGCAATGGTGGAACAATCTCCCGCTCTGGCGCGGTGCCGCCCTTGCAGGTGCAGCCGCGGCAATCCTGCTCGCGGTCGGACTGGTCGGCGCCCTCGATCGTGCGCGCCGCCAGCCCCTGATGGTCGCCGTCCTGCTGACGGATACCAATATCGCCGCCGCGGTGGTGAATACCTTTGCCGACGGGCATGTCGAGTTGCTGCCGCTTCAGGACATCGCGGTGCCGCAGGGCCGCGCCCTCCAAATCTGGACTTTATGGGACCGGGCTGCCGGCCCGCGCTCGGTCGGGCTGATCGATCGCGCGCGCGCCGTTCCGCTGCGGCTGGATAACCTGCCGCTGGGCGCCGACCAGCTCTTCGAGATCACGGTGGAACCGGCATCGGGCTCTCCGACGGGACGTCCCACGGGGCCCATCGTCGCCAAAGGCCTGACCGCGCGGCGCCTTTAGAAAGCGCGGGCCGGCCGCGACGAGATCGCGAGCAAATCGACGGGAAATGGCGGGAGGGGAAGTGGTGCCGCTTGAGGGATTCGAACCCCCGACCCCCTCATTACGAATGAGGTGCTCTACCAGCTGAGCTAAAGCGGCAACGGGTGGCGCTGTACCAGCAGGCGGTTGGCTTGGCAAGCCAAACTCGTGTCATGCGTACCGCCCCGGCCGGGCTTTGCACAGCTCCCCTCAGTCCTTGCGCAGCTTCTCCGTCTCCGGCTTCTCCTGGCCGAGCGCGACGATGCCGCGGCGGATGGCGCGGGTGCGGGTGAAGTGCTTATGCAGGGTCTCGCCGTCGCCATAGCGGATGGCGCGGGTCAGCAGAGCGAGATCCTCGTTGAAGCGGCCGAGCATCTCCAGCACCGCTTCCTTGTTGTGCAGGAAGACGTCGCGCCACATCGTCGGATCGGAGGCCGCGATGCGGGTGAAGTCGCGGAAGCCGCCGGCCGAGAACTTGATCACTTCGGACTGCGTCACCGCTTCCAGGTCCTCGGCCGTGCCGACGATAGTGTAGGCGATGAGATGCGGCAGGTGGCTTGTGACGGCGAGCACGAGGTCATGGTGATGCGCGCTCATCACCTCGACCAGCGCGCCCATGCCCTCCCAGAACTGGCGGGTTTTTGCGACGGCAGCCGTATCCGTGCCCTCGGGCGGCGTCAGGATGCACCAGCGGTTGAGGAACAGGCTGGGGAAGCCGGCATCGGGTCCGGAATTCTCGGTGCCTGCCACGGGATGGGCCGGCACGAAGGCGACGCCCTCCGGCAGATGCGGCAGGACGGCGTCGACCACCGATCCCTTGACCGAGCCGACATCGGAGACGATCGCGCCGGGCTTCAGCGCTGAGGCGATCTCGGCCGCAACCTCGCCGCAGGCGCCAACAGGTACGCAGAAGATGATGTGATCGGCGTCGCGGGCCGCCTCAGCCGCCGTCTCTGCAACGACATGGCCGAGACCGAGTTCGCGCGCCCGCTTGCGGACGGCCTCGTCGCGATCGGCCAGCACGATCGTGCCGGCGAGGTTCAGCTCCTTCGCCGCGCGCGCAATCGAGGAGCCGATCAGCCCGATGCCGATGATGGCGAGGCGGGCGAAAACCGGTGTGGGCCGGCGCGGCGCGAAGCTTTCCGCCATCTCGGTCACGCCTTGAGGAAATCGGCGAGCGCAGCGACGACGAGGCGGTTCGCCTCCTCGGTGCCGATGGTCATGCGCAACGCATCCGGCAGGCCATAGCCGCCGACCGCGCGCAGGATAAGGCCGCGCTGGGTCAGGAAGGCGTCGGCATCCCTGGCGGTCTTGCCAGGCGTCATGGAGAAATGGATCAGCACGAAGTTGCCGACCGACGGGGTGACCGTCAGGCCGAGCTTCTCCAACTCTGCCGTCGTCCAGGCCAGCCACTTTTCGTTGTGCTCAAGCGCGGCGGCGACGTGCGCCTCGTCGGCAACGGCAGCGGCGCCGGCCTCGATCGCGGCGCCGTTGACGTTGAAGGGGCCGCGGATGCGCTCGAGAGCATCGATGATATGGGCCGGGGCGTACATCCAGCCGATGCGCAGATTGGCAAGGCCATAGATCTTCGAGAAGGTGCGGGTCATCACGACATTCTCGCTCTCGGCGACGAGCTCGATGCCGGAGGCGTAGTCGTTGCGGCGGACATATTCGGCATAGGCCGCATCGAGCACCAGCAGGACATGCGACGGCAGGCCGGCCTGCAGGCGCTTGACCTCGTCGAAGGGCAGATAGGTGCCGGTCGGATTGTTGGGGTTGGCGAGGAAGACGATCTTCGTCTTCGGCGTCACCGCCGCCAGGATGCCGTCGACATCGGCCGTGTAGTTCTTTTCGGGCACGATGACCGGCTTGCCGCCCATCGCGAGAATGGCGATGCGGTACACGAGGAAGCCGTACTGGCTGTAGATGCCCTCGTCGCCCGCGCCGAGATAGGCCTTGGTGACGAGCTCCAGCAGTTCATCCGAGCCGTTGCCGCAGATGATGCGCGCGGGATCGAGGCCATAGCGGCCGGCGATCGCCTGCTTGAGCTTGGTCGAGGTGCCGTCGGGATAAAGCTCCAGCTTGGCGGCGAGGCCCTCGAAGGCCGCGATCGCCCTGGGGCTCGGGCCGAGCGGGGTTTCGTTGGAGGAGAGCTTGTGCAGTTTCACGCCGGCGGGCGCGGCAGATTTGCCGGGAACATAGGCCTCGATATCGAGGACGCCGGGACGCGGGACGGGACGGGTCGCCATGACGATTGACCTTGCAGGAAGCGATGCGAGCCCGCTCAGCGGGCGGATTTGACGGAGAAGCGGGCGGCGTGGCTGCCGATTTCGGAGAAATCGCTTAAGCCCGCCGGCATGAGAGCCTGGCGGATCGCGGCCTGATCGACCTCACCGGAAGCCGCGACCAGGAGCGAGAGATGCGAGCCGTCGGCGGCCGAGGCCGAGACCTCGGCCAGATGCTCGGCCAGGCCGTGGCGCAGGCTCTCGGACCAGCGCTCGACCCGGGCGGCATAAAGCACGATCTCGCGCACCGCGGCATCGGCCAGCGGCTTGGCGATGCAATAGACCGGCGTGCCAGCGGGATGGTTCGGCCGCTCGACGAAGGGCAGCCGCGCGATGATCTTGGGCGTGTCGGCCCCGATCAGGTCGCGCCACCAGATGCCGGCGCTGGCGCCCTGGTCCATGCGGAAGATGCCGAGATCGCCGGCCGATTCGGCGACAGCGCGAATGACCGCGCGGGCGTCCTCATGCGTGACGAAGGGCACCGTGAAGCCGAAATGGAAGCGGGCGGAATCGCGCATCGCCGGATCGCCGCCGGACGTGTCGGCATGCACGGAATAATTCGCCTGCACATAGGTGAAGGTCGCGATGATGATGCGCCAGACGCTCTCGACGGTATCGAGCGGCAGCAGACCCTTATGGCTCAGGGCGAGGCGCTTCATGATGTCGGCCTCGCGGCCGGGACGGAAGGCGGAGCCGGAGGCCTGCGTCTTCTTGATCGAGATCAGCGTCTCGATGACCTGCGAACGCTCCATCAGCAGCGCGTGCATCGCGCTGTCGATGCGGTCGATTTCACCACGCAGATCGGCGAGGGAGGTCGGGGCGGCTTCGGTCATGGGCAACGCGCTTTCCGGCAAGGCCACGCTCCTTAGCGCTCCCGCCGCGCCTTGGCAAAGCCGGCTGCGCAGTCCCGCGTTGACAGGGACGCTTCCGCACGGCATCGCTAGAGTTCGATTTTCCGAACGCCTGGACCGGCAGGACAAATCACACTGTCAAAGCGGACGAAATGAGCGATCCCTCCCCCAGCCTCGCGGACCCGCAAAAGGAGGCGAACGAGCCCTCCAGTTCGGTCGCGCGCTTCGGCTCCGATACGCCACTGCTGATGGATTGCGGGGTCGTACTCGACCACTGGCAGATCGCCTACCAGACTTATGGCGAGCTGAACGCGTCTCGGTCCAACGCCATCCTGGTCTGCCACGCCCTGACCGGCGACCAGTACGTCGCGAGCCGCAACCCGATCACCGGCAAGGGCGGCTGGTGGACGGCGATGATCGGCCCGGGCAAGCCGATCGATAC
>SEEM01000257.1 GCA_004144595.1 Hyphomicrobiales bacterium | reverse complement strand
CGGCAAGGAGAGCTTCGCCACCGCCGGCGACCTGATCCGCCTGCCACGCAACATCCCGCACGGCCTGTTCAACAAGAGCGACGCGACGGTGAAATGCCTGTTCTGGGTCTCGCCGACCGTCCGGCTCTACGACCTGTTCTGGGGTCTCCACGCGATGGCGGAACAGAAGCCGGCGGATGTCGTCGCGCTCGCAGCCAAGCACGAGGTCGACTTCCTGCCGCCTCCGCCGGATGCGGGCTGAGGACAGGCCGCTACAAAGCCCGTAACCGAGTCACGTCGTCATGCTCGCCCTTGTGGCGAGCATCCACGGCTTGAACACCGCACCGCATGAAGGAAGGCATGGATGGTCGGCACAAGGCCGAACATGACGACTTCAGCTCTTCCGCTCCGCCAACTGCTCCGCCGAGAAACCGGCCTTGCCGGCATAGCCCTTGACGATCCGCTCGCGCGCAGCGTGGTCGAGAACCTGATCGATATCCGTAAAGCCTTGCGGCGCCAGGGCCTCGACCGCGTCGATGACCCGTTCCGGACCGCCGACACGGTTCATCGCCACGACCTCCGCCGTCGCCGGCAGCCGCTGCGCCTCATAGGCAGCGAGAGCCTGGCGCGGATGCTCGGCCTTCGACAGCCAGTCGGCAAGGCAACGCGCGTCGAGGATCGCCTGCGACGCGCCGTTCGAGCCGACAGGGTACATCGGATGGGCGGCATCGCCGAGCAGCGTGACGCGGCCATGGGTCCAACGCGGCAGCGGATCGCGGTCGCACATCGGATATTCCCAGAAGGCTGAGGTCGCCCGGATCAGCGCCAGGATGTCGACCTCCGGCACGCTGAAGCGCCGCGCGAAGGGCAGCACGTCCTCGAGCCGGCCGGCTTTCGACCAGGCCTCCTTCGGCGGCGGCCTTTCAGGATCGCCCGTGCGGATATTGACCACCCAATTGGTGAGGCGCGTCTGCGGCGTCGCGCCCTCGCCGATCGGATAGAGCACGAGCTTGCCAGCCATGCCGCCGGCGATGATCATGCTCTCGCCATCGAGGAAGGTCGGCCAGTCGCAGGCGCCCCGCCACATCTGCACGCCCTGCCAACGCGGTGCCCCCTGGTTCGGGAAATAGTGAGCGCGAACGGCCGAATGGATGCCGTCGGCACCGACCAGGATATCGCCGCGCGCGGTCTCGCCGGCCTCGCCGAAGCGGGCATCGCCGAAATGCGCGGTGACGCCGCCCTCGTCCTGGATGAAGCCTTGCAGGCGGCGCCCGGTGCGGATTGCATCCTTGCCCAACCGTTCGACCACCGCATCGCGGATGACGCATTGGAGCCGGCCGCGATGGATCGAGAATTGCGGCACCGGCGCGCCGGCATGCAGGCCGCGCGGCTCGCTCCAGACCGTCTGCCCGAAGCGGTTCATGTAATGGAGTTCGCGCGTGCGGATGCCGACTTCGTCGAGTGCTGGCAGCAGGCCGAGATCGGCCAGTTCGCGAATGGCATGCGGCAAGGTGTTGATGCCGACGCCGACCTCACGGATTTCGCTGGCCTGCTCGTAGACGGTGGCACCGAGCCCACGGGCGTGGAGCATCAAGGCCAGCGTCAACCCGCCTATACCGCCCCCGACAATGATGACCCGCATGACGTCGCCCCTCAGCGATCAAGATATTTTAAATTTGAAATATCTTGGTTTGCCTTGTCAATCGAGCAACCGCGAACGCCGCCCGCACGCAGGCGGTCCGGCCTCCAACGCGAGCGACATCCGCGTGAAAGTGAGATTTACGGGCGTAGCGGCGCTTTCGCCTGCGCGCCCGATGCCGACCACGCACATCGTCTGCTGCCGAGTCGGCGCCTTGCGAATGACGAGAGATTCTGCCTGAGATGAGTTACGGCTGCGCCATCAGGGCTGAGCGCAGATCGAGAGGGGCGCGCCAGCCAGCAGGCCAGCCGATAGCCAATTAAGAGCGGACAGAACAATGTGCGCGCGATGGCCGCTTCGCCCTCCCCGCAGCGCAAATTGCCACAGCAAAAACGCTGACCTCGTCATCCGGCCGGAAAACCTCTGTCTCGGCGAGCGCGACGGGCGGACGTGGATGATCTCCAGCGCCGCGCCATAGTGCCATGCCTCAATTTGATCATCGCCAACGGCCCGATGCCCGACGCTGGCGACTGGCTCTCCAACACCTGCGAAATCGAATACCGGCGGCTCAACGGCCGCGCAAGGCGAGCAGATTGACGTCGATCGTCCGGGCACGGAAGCCGGCTTCGCAGTAGCAGAGATAGAATTCCCACAGCCGGCGAAACGGTTCGTCGAACCCCAAGGGAGCGATTTCGGCCCAGCTTTCCAGAAAGCGCCGGCGCCACTCCTTCAGGGTCAGGGCGTAGCTGTCGCCGAAGTCGAGTTGTTCCACTGTGGTGAGAGCGGCAGCCTCGGCGCTTCTCTTCAGCACCGGGACGGACGGCAGGCTGCCTCCAGGGAAGATGTAGCGCTGGATGAAATCGGTACCCTGCTGGTAGCTCTCGAACAGCGCGTC
>SEEM01000256.1 GCA_004144595.1 Hyphomicrobiales bacterium | reverse complement strand
GGAGCGATGGCGATGGAGCCGCTCGGCCATGTCGCCGGCACGGCCTCCTCGGTGCAGGGCTTCGTCACCACGGTGATCGGCGCGCTGCTCGGCTTCTATATCGGGCAACATTTCAACGGCACGGTCGTGCCGCTGACGCTGGGCTTCGCGCTCTGCGGCATCGCGGCGCTGGTCGTCGTGCTGATCGTGGAGAAGGGCCGGCTGTTCCATCCGGCATCGGGCCGGAGCTAAAGAGGCCCTTAGATTGTGATCTGTCGTCGCATCGGGCTTTTCCGAAAAGTGGCATCCACGTTTCGGCCCGATGCTTTCACCTTTCAGACCGCCGCCTGCGGCGACGGGAATGCCTGGAATCCGCTTCGGTCCGACATGGGCCGAAAGCGGTCCGCCCTAGGCTCGGGAAAGACGCCGCCACCGCCTTCCCGCAGAACGCAAAAAGCGCTCAGGTCGTCTGCAGGTTCACGGCCGAGTTCTTGCCGGTCTTGCGGTCCGGCTCGAGATCATAGCTGACCTTCTGCCCTTCGTTCAGACTGCGCAGGCCCGCGCGCGTCACCGCGCTGACATGGACGAAGACATCGTTGCCGCCGCCATCCGGGGTGATGAACCCGTAACCCTTGGTCTCGTTGAACCATTTCACGGTTCCCGTACTCACATGCCGTTCCTTCCATAGGCTCGCCGGTCCCCCCGGCTGTGCAGTTTAGGGAGCAAATCGTCCCGCATGCAACGACGCGCCGCACAACCCGTGCCGCGCCTGCGAAGAGGCCGCCGCAATGCCTCCCATGCAGGCCAGCCGCCGACGCAAGCCGCTTGCGGTCCGGGCGTTGCTCGCCCATGAACGGCGCAAGCGAGATAAAGGGAGCAGCAGAATGAGCAATTATGTGATCGACCCGCCGGCCGTGACGGCCGTTCCGGTCGCGGGCGGCGGCTCCTTTCCGGTCAGGCGCATCTTCTGCGTGGGGCGCAACTATGCCGAACACGCCCGCGAGATGGGCCATGATCCCGACCGCGAGGACCCGTTCTTCTTTACCAAGCCGGCCGACGCGCTGCTGATCAACGGCGCCGACATGCCCTATCCGACCAAGACCAGCGACCTCCACCACGAGATGGAGCTCGTCGTCGCGATCGGCTCTGGTGGCAAGGACATTCCGGAATCCGAGGCGCTCGCCCATGTCTACGGCTATGCGGCCGGTCTCGACATGACCCGGCGCGACCTGCAGGCCGCCGCCAAGAAGGCCGGGCGCCCCTGGGATATGGCCAAGGGCTTCGACCTGTCCGGGCCGATCGGCGAGATCGTGCCGGCGAGCCATGCCGGCCATCCCAGCGCCGGCAAGATCGAACTCACCGTCAACGGCGTCGTGCGCCAGACCTCCGACCTCGCCAAGCAGATCTGGAATGTCGAGGAGACGATCGCCTATCTCTCCGGCCTCGTCGAACTGAAGCCGGGCGACCTGATCTTCACGGGCACGCCGGAAGGCGTCGCGGCCGTAAACAAGGGCGACGTGCTCGAAGGCGAGATCGCCGGTGTCGGCACCGTGCGCACCCGCATCGCCTGATCAGACAGCCATCGCGAAGGACCGCAACATGCGCCTCACCCCCGACGCCTCCGGCGTCTTCCCGATCGCGCCGACCCCGTTCAATCCCGACGGCAGCATCGACTGGGCCTCGGCCGACCGGCTGTTCCAGTTCTATCACGACATCGGCTCGGACGGCGTCACCGTGCTCGGCATCATGGGCGAGGCGCCCAAGCTCGAGCCCGAGGAATCGGTCGAACTGGTCAAGCGCTGCGTCGCGCGGATGGGGGCTAAGCCGATCATCGTCGGCGTCTCGGCGCCCGGCTTCGCGGCGATGCGCTCGCTCGCCCGTCAGGCGATGGATCTCGGCGCCGGCGGCGTGATGATCGCCCCGCCGTCCTCGCTGCGCACCGACGACCAGATCACCGGCTATTACGCGCAGGCGGTCGAGGCGATCGGCAGCGACATCCCCTTCGTCATCCAGGACTATCCGCTGACGCTCTCGGTGGTGATGACGCCGGCGGTGATCCGCAAGATCGTCATGGACAACCCGTCCTGCGTGATGCTGAAGCACGAGGACTGGCCGGGACTGGAGAAGATCTCGACGCTGCGCAAGTTCCAGAAGGAAGGCTCGCTGCGGCCGATCTCGATCGTCACCGGCAACGGCGGCCTCTTCCTCGATTTCGAGATGGAGCGCGGGGCCGACGGGGCCAATACCGGCTACGCCTTCCCCGAGCTGCTGATCGATGTGGTCCGCCTGCAGAAGGCCGGAAAGCGTGACGAAGCCCATGACATCTTCGACGCGCATCTGCCGTTGATGCGCTACGAGCAGCAGCAGGGCGTGGGTCTCGCCGTGCGCAAGTACACGATGATGAAGCGCGGCATCCGCAGCCACGACGCCCAGCGCAAGCCGGGTGCGACGCTCAGCGCCACTGCCAAGGCCGAGGTCGATTACCTGCTGGCCCGCATCGCGAAGCACGATCCGCGCGCGAAGATCTGATCGATCG
>SEEM01000255.1 GCA_004144595.1 Hyphomicrobiales bacterium | reverse complement strand
ACTGGCGCAACCTATGCCCATCCCTTCAGCGATCCGGTCGTGGTCGCAGGGCAGGGGACGCTCGGCCTCGATATCCTCGACGACATGCCCGATGTCGACGTCATCCTCGTCGCCATCGGGGGTGGCGGCCTGATCACCGGCCTCTCGACGGCAGTGAAAGCCCTGCGACCGCAGACGCGCATCATCGGCATCGAGCCGGTGGGATCACCGACCTTGCATGCCTGTCTCGCCGCCGGACGTCTCGTCGCGCTCGACACGCTGGAGACCCGTGTCGCCACCATGTCCTGCCGCCAGACCGATCAGGCGATCTACGAGGCGGCGGCCCGCAATGTCGACGAGATCGTGCTGATCACCGATGCCGAGATGGAGCAGGCGGCGAAGTCGCTCTGGTTCGAGTTCGGCATCGCCGCCGACCTGTCGGGCGCGGCCGCGCTGGCCGCGCTCCAGTCCGGCCGGATGTCATTGGCCGGTGGCGAAAAAGTCTGCGCGCTGGTCTGCGGCGCCGGCACGGATGGCTGCCTGCCGGCCTAAGTGCGTGCCTCATGGTTGAAGAAGCCGGGTGGCCCCATCTGCCCACCCTTCAGCACGATATCGAGCCCGTCGAGGCGCGCATCGTCGGAATGAGCGCGGCAGAGCGGCGCGCCGGGCACGCAAGGCCCGCGATAGGACAGCCCCCAGAGCGGCAGCGCCCGGATCGCCATGGTCGAGGTATCGCCGCCCGCGACGACGAGCCGGCCGATACGTGCCTCCGCGATGATTGCCGCAAGCAAGGCTCCGCTCGCTTCGGCGACCGCACCGGCTGCGGCCGGGCCACCGGCGGGCTGTTCCGTCACTAGCATCACATCGCCTTGAGCCAGCTTGGAAAGGGCGGCTGAACCGAGCGCCGCCGCATAGCCTTGATCCGCGAGAAGCCGTCCGGCATCGACGGGGAGCATGGCGTAGCCCCGCGCCGCTTCGACCTGCGCGCGCGTCACCGGGGACAGGCTGCCGACGAGAGCGAGGACCGATCCGCTGCTGCGATGCCTTGCTTCTGGAGCGGGCGGCACGACGGCCGCCTTGCCATGTCCGGCCGCGAAGGCACGCGCGACAGAGCTCGCGCCTACTGAAAGCATCGGCCCGTTTTCCAGCGAGGCGGCGAGCGCCCCGCCGATCGCCGTGAGGTCGGCCTCGGTCGCGACATCGAAGAGGACGGCCGGGCTGCCCGGTGGCTGCGCCAGCACGACTGAGCCATCGGCATAGGCGCGATAATCGACCAGCCCGACATCATCGAGCCCCTGCGCTGCGAGATGCCGGCGCAGATCCGCCTCCGCCATCGGCGTCACCGGATGGCGGCTCATCGTCGGGTGGCGGTCGATGCGATGGACCGTGCCGTCGCCGCCCGCCGCGAACAGGTTTCCGAACAGGCAGAAGCGCCCGAGATTGGGCTGGCCGCCGAGGATCGTCACGAGCGGGTTGGGGAAGAAGGGCTTCAGCGCCGCGACAGCCGCGCCGATGCTGCCGATGTCGGGTGCGCTGTCGAAGGTCGAGCAGCATTTGTAATGCATCAGCCCTACGCCTCGCGTGGCGAAGAAGCGCCCGATCTCCGCCAGCTCCGCCGCGATGGGCTCCGGCGCCATGGCCCGGCTCGCCCCGGCGATGCCGATCGCGTCGAGCGGGCCGGCAGCCGCGAGCTGCGCTTCGGTGGGTTGCCGCAGGAAGAGCAGGGCGCGAAAGCCGCGCTCTGCCAGCGTCGCCAGCGTATCGGTCGAGCCGGTGAAGTCGTCGCCGTACCAGCCGTAGAGGGGCGTGCGCTTCGCGGACACGGCGCGCTAGCCCGCCTTGCCGCCGAAGGTGTCGAGCGCCTGCTGCAACTCGGGATGCGCGCGCGCCGCTTTCGTGATCGGCGTGCCGTCGGCCACGGCGGCCCAGGCCTGCCGGATGCTGGCGACGCCGGCCTTCGGTCCGCCGGGATGGGCAAGGATGCCGCCGCCGGCCATGAACAGCAGATCGTCATGGCCGATTGCGTCCCAGGTCGCCTGGGCCGTGCCGGCCCATTGCCCGGACGAGAAGGCCGGCATTACCCGGTCGTCGGCGCCGTCGGTGAGCGGCGTGACGCAATCCGCAGCGGAGGTCACGACCTCCTCGTCCTCCTGCGCGAATTTCCCCTGCAGGCCATGGACATGCATGTGGTCGACGCCGGCCAGCCGCCACAGCACCTGATAGGCCTGGAAGCCGATGCCGAGCAACGGATGGCGCGAGAAGGCGCCATAGCCGTTGCGATGGCCGTGCAGGGCGAGATCGGTCGAGCGGCGCAGGGTCTCGATCGCGGAGAAGCCGCACCAGTTCAGGCTCGCCATCACGCAGGAGCCGCCCTCGCGCTGGACGAGATCGGCATGGCGGCGCATCGCGTCGGTCTCGTCGGTGATGTTGAAGGCGACCATAACATGCTTGCCGGTCCGGTCCTGATGCCGACGCACGGCCGCCATCACCGCAGGAATGCGCTCGGCCAAAGGCGCATGCACCGGGTCGGCCGAGATCTCG